>NZ_JBQEPJ010000001.1:0-872312 GCF_052045715.1 Microbacterium sp. 22179
GCTCCTGACGGGAGCGGGCCTGCTGCGCCGCCGCACGGCGTAACGCGGACCCCGGGGGTGCGGAGCACCGGGGGGGGGGGGGGGACTGCCTCTCCCCCCCCCCCCCCGCGGGCGGATCAACGGAATTCGGCGGTGCCCTCGTCGTACTGCTCGCCGAGGTTCGCGTTCGTGGTCTCGGCATCCTGCACGCCGGTGACCAGACCCTGCAGCTCCTGCACGATCACGTCGTAGAAGCCGGGTGCGGGCCAGTCCGGGTAGAACGACAGGCCGTCGGCGTCGAGCACGCCGTTGAACGTCTCGATGAGCGCGGCGCTCTTCTCGTCGGTGATGTCGGCGGTGTCGGCGGCGACGGGGAGGCCGCCGTTGTTGCCGATGATCGCCTGGATCTCCGGGCGCATCGTGATGTCGATGAACTCGTACGCGAGCTCCTTGTTGGCGGCGTTCTCGGGAACGACCCAGAGGTTGCCCGAGGAGCCGAGCGAGAGATCGGCGCCCGGGAAGGCGTTCATCGTCCACTCGAAGCCGGTGGCCTCGGCGACGAAGCGGCCGAACCACCACGAGCCCGACACGAAGATCGGCGAGGTGCCGTTGATGAACGAGACACCGGCGTCCTCGGCCTTGACGGAGGAGACATCGGAGGCGATGTAGCCCTTGTCGACGTACTCCTTCAGGGTCTCGGTCGCGGAGGTGATCTCCGGACCCTGCCAGTCGACCTCTCCGTCGTAGAGCTGGTAGGCGTCGACGAAGCTGCGGTCGCCCTCGAGCAGGGCGAGCTGGTACCAGAGCTGGCCGAGCGGGTACTCGGCGCCGGCCTCGGCCAGCGGGGTGATGCCCTGTGCGACGAAGGCGTCGAGCACGTCGACGAACTCCTCGTAGGTGGTGGGGATCTCGAGTCCCGCTGCGGCGAAGGCATCCTGGTTGTAGTAGACGCCGACGAACTCGCCGTAGTTCGGGACGCCGAACCAGGTGTCGCCGCCCATCACGCCGTCTTCGGAGTACTTGGCCGTGGTCTGCAGCGACGGGGCGAGCTTCTCGTCCCAGCCGTACTCCTCGACGGCGTCGGAGATGTCGGTGATGAGGCCGGTCGAGGCCAGGAAGCCCGCCGTCGCGTTGCCCTTGTTGAACTCCATCAGGTCGGGGGCGGCGTCGGTGTCGAGCACCTGGCTCGCGGTCTTCTGGATCTGCTCGAACGACTTCTCCTCGAACTCGACCGTCGCGCCGGTCTCCTCTTCGAAGATCTTGATCGCTTCGTCCCAGGCCTTGCCCATGGCGCTGTCGGCGCCCTCGTAGTGCCAGAGCTTGAGGGTCTGGCCGTCTCCGCCGTCGTCGGACGATCCGGCGGTGCAGCCGCTCAGCGCGATACCGGTCGCGGTGAGAGCGGCCAGGGCGGTGAGCGTCTTCGTCCTGCGTGTCGTGCGTGCCATCGTCGGCACTCCTTTCTCGGTGGCCCCGGAGGGCCGAACACTGCATCGGTGGGGTGTTCAGTTGTGGCGATCGCGTGATCGTCGAAGCGTTTCGATCTCGGCGATACGGGAGGGAGGCGTGAGGGGGAGGTCAGTCCCGGGGCGGTCGGACGGAACCCGCGCCGTGGTACTCGGGCGCGATGAGGTGGATCTCGGGTGGCACGTTCGTCTCGTCGAGGTGGCGCACGGCGATGTCGACCGCGAGCTCGCACGACTGCTGCGGGACGAGCGGGATCGTGTCGATCGGCGATGCGAGTACGGAGGTGTCGAAGGATGCCGCGGCCGAGATGACCGAGGCGTCGACGCCGAGCGCGAGGCCGCGTTCGTCCAGCACCTCGAGGAGCACGTCATGCACGTCGCCGACGGCGTGCACGACGAACGCGCGGATGCCGTCATCGAGAGCAGCCTCGGCCGATCGGCGCACGAGAGCGGGGTCGGTGGCGGCAGCCCCGGTCGCGGTCCAGGTCAGGGCGACGCCGCGGTCGGCGGCGCGCTCCTCGACCCCGCGGAGGAGTCGGCGGGGGAAGTTCGACTTGCGGTACGACACCTCTGTCTGGCCGAGGAGGTGCACCGCGGCGTGTCCGGCGTCGGCGAGCCGATCGATCGCGAGGTGGCCGGCGGCCTCGAAGTCGAGGTCGACGCAGGTGAGGTCGCGCTGATCGTCGGGGAGCCCGATGAAGATCGTCGGCGTGCGCACCGAGCGGGCGATGTCGACGCGCTCGTCGTCGGGCGCCACATCGAGCACGAGGATCGCATCGACGAGGTTCGACGCGGCGACGCGGTTCATCCCATCGGAGGTCTGCTCGTCGGTGAGGAGGAGGATGTCGTAGCCGCGGCGGCGCGCGGCGACGGCGGTGGCCAGCACGAACGCCATGTGCGTGGGGGCGTGCGTGTCGGCGCGCAGCGGCTCGGTGAGCGCGAAGATGTGGGTGCGGCGACCCGCGAGCATCCGGGCGCCGGCATCGGGCTGGTACCCGAGCGTCTGCGCCGCGTCCTCGATGCGGCGGCGGGTCTTCTCCGACACGGGGCGCTTGCCGCTGAGCGCGTACGACACGGTGCTGATCGAGACACCGGCGGCAGCGGCCACCTCGTGGATCGTCGTCATCGTGACTCCATCGTCGCTCTGGGTGAGATTGTCGAAGCGCTTCGCTCAGGCTTCTTCAGCGATGATAGACACGGTTTGTGGTCGAGCGCAACATATTTCTGTCACGCCGAGGGAGACGCGCGCGGGCACGGTCGCCCGACGCCCCGGCCGAAGGCGACGGGGTCTCGATGGGGGAGGGGATTCGAGACCCCGCCGCCGGCTTCAGGATGTGATGCGGATCGAGGCGATGACCTCGCCGTACTCCGTCTCGCCGACGGGCGTGAAGCCCACGCGCAGGAAGAACGCCTCGGGGCCGTCGTCTCCGGCCTCGTAGATCACATCGACATGGTCGAGGCCGCGGGAGCGGGCTTCCTCGAGCAGCTTCTCGACGGCGAACCGGCCGACGCCGCGACCCTGGTCGTCGGCGTCGACGTTGATGCGCCACAGCACCGAGCGGAAGTGATCCTCCGGGGCCTCGGGGTCGAAGTTGGCGCTCACGAAGCCCACGACGGCATCGCCGTCGAGGACGACCCGCTGCCACGACGTGGCCGGGTTGATGACGGTCGCCGCGATCCCGTACGAGACCGGAGCGAGGAACTGCTCCTGCCCGGGCTTGAGCGACATGTTGTTCACGGCGACGATCGTCGCAGCGGAGAGTTCGACCATGCGCAGTTCGGACATGACCCCAGGCTAACCCCTCACGCGCACGCGCACACTCGATCGGGTCGAGATTTCTCCCACAGCGTTGCGGGTATCTTGGTATCGAGACAAATCGCCCTTGTGAACGGAGATCATCCGGTGACTGACGACGCCATCATCTACACCTACACCGACGAGGCACCGGCGCTCGCCACCGCCTCGCTCCTGCCGATCATCACGGCCTACACCGGTCAGGCGGGCATCGAGGTCGAGACCAGGGACATCTCGCTCGCCGGCCGCATCCTCGCGGCCTTCCCGCAGAAGCTCACGCCCGAGCAGCAGGTGGGCGACGCGCTCGCCGAGCTCGGCGGCCTCGCCACGCTGCCCGAGGCGAACATCATCAAGCTGCCGAACATCTCGGCATCCATCCCGCAGCTGAAGGCGGCGATCGCCGAGCTGCAGAAGGCCGGATACGACATCCCGGACTTCCCCGACGACCCGACCTCGCTCGACGAGAAGGACGTGCGCGCGCGCTACGACCGCATCAAGGGCTCCGCCGTGAACCCGGTGCTGCGCGAGGGCAACAGCGACCGCCGCGCGCCCCTGGCGGTGAAGAACTACGCGAAGAAGCACCCGCACCGCAACAAGCCCTTCGCCGAGGGGTCGAAGACCCGCGTCGCGACGATGGGCCACGACGACTTCAAGTCCAACGAGAAGTCGTGGGTCGCGGCATCCGACGATGTGCTGAGCATCCGCCACACGGCCGCCGACGGCACCGTCACCGTTCTCAAGGAGGGCCTCAAGGTCCTGCCGCGCGAGATCATCGACGCGACCTTCCTCTCGGCCGCGGCTCTCGACGCGTTCCTCGCCGAGACCCTCGCCCAGGCCAAGGCCGATGACGTGCTCTACTCGGTGCACCTCAAGGCCACGATGATGAAGGTCAGCGACCCGATCATCTTCGGCCACGTCGTGAAGGCCTTCTTCGCCGACGTGTTCGCGACCTACGGCACGCAGCTCGCCGAGGCGGGTCTGCGTCCGAACGACGGTCTCGGCTCGATCCTGGCCGGTCTCGCCGATGTCGCGGACGGAACCGCGATCGCCGCGGCCTTCGACAAGGCCATCGCCGAGGGCCCGCGTCTGTCGTACGTGAACTCCGACAAGGGGATCACCAACCTGCACGTGCCGAGCGACGTGATCGTCGACGCCTCGATGCCCGCCCTCGTGCGCAACGGCGGCAAGCTGTGGGGCCAGGACGGCGGCGAGGACGACACCCTCGCGGTCATCCCCGACTCGTCGTACGCCGGCGTGTACCAGGCCGTCATCGACGACGTGATCGCGAACGGCCCGCTCGACCCCGCCACGATCGGCACCGTGCCGAACGTCGGTCTCATGGCGCAGGCGGCCGAGGAGTACGGCAGCCACGACAAGACCTTCGAGATCCCCGCGGCCGGTGTCGTGCAGATCCTCGACGGCGAGGGCAACGCGCTCATCGAGCACGAGGTCGAGGCCGGAGACATCTGGCGCGCCACGCAGACCAAGCACATCGCGGTCATGGACTGGGTCAAGCTCGCGGTCACCCGCGCTCGCGCGACCGGCGACCCGGCGGTCTTCTGGCTCGACGCGAACCGTTCGCACGATGCCCAGATCATCGCCAAGGTGCACCAGGGCCTCGCGCTGCTCGACACGCACGGCCTGACGCTGACGATCCTCGCCCCCGAGGAGGCCACGCGCTACACGCTCGCGCGCATGCGTCACGGACTCGACACCATCTCGGTGACGGGCAACGTGCTGCGCGACTACCTCACCGACCTGTTCCCGATCCTCGAAGTGGGCACGAGCGCCAAGATGCTCTCGATCGTTCCGCTGCTCGCCGGTGGTGGGCTGTTCGAGACGGGTGCCGGTGGCTCCGCGCCCAAGCACGTGCAGCAGCTCGTCGAGCAGAACTACCTGCGCTGGGACTCGCTCGGCGAGTTCTTCGCGCTGGCGGCCTCGCTCGAGCACTTCGCCGACCGCACGGGCAACGAGAAGGCCCGCGTGCTCGCCGAGACCCTCGACGCCGCGACCGGAACCTTCCTCGAGGAGGACCGTTCCCCGGGTCGCGCGCTCGGCACGATCGACAACCGCGGCAGCCACTTCTACCTCGGCCTGTACTGGGCGCAGGAGCTGGCGAAGCAGACGAAGGATGCCGACCTCGCGGCGGCCTTCGCGCCCATCGCCGCGGCACTGACCGAGAACGAGCAGACCATCGTCGCCGAGCTCAACGCGGTGCAGGGCTCGCCCGTCGAGATCGCGGGGTACTACCGCCCCGACGACGCGCTCGTGGCGGCCGTCATGCGTCCGTCGGCCACCCTGAACGGGATCATCGACGCGCTGAACTGATCGCAGACACGACGAAGGGGCGGATGCTTCGGCATCCGCCCCTTCGTCGTATCCGCTCGTGTCGGGCGTGATCTTGGATCAGACGTGGACCGCGTCGGTCAGTTGTGGACCGAGACCTCGAGGCCCTTCGGCGACCAGTCGTAGACGAACTTCGCGAGGTCGATCGGCAGGTTGACGCAGCCGTGGCTCATCCGGTTGCCGTAGTTGTTGTGCCAGTAGGTGCCGTGGAACCCGATGTTGGTCGTGAACCAGGTGATCCACGGGACATCCTCGGTGCAGTACGGGGCGCCCTCGTAGCAGCCCATGTCCTGCATGCGGGTGTGCGCGAACACCTCGAAGTTGCCCGTCGGCGTGGGCGTGCCGGGCAGGCCCGTCGACACCAGCCAGCTCTTGACGACCTGGTCGTTCTCGTAGAGCGTCGCGGTCTGCGAGCTGAGGTTGATGTCGATGTGGCGGTAGAGGTTCACCGACTCGAACGGCACCTCGGAGACGGCGAGCGGGAACATCCCGTCGCCCGCCTCGATCTTGGCGGCGACGTCGTCGGCGATGCCGGTCGTATCGCCGATCGTGCGTCCGGTGACGCCCTCGGTCTCGGCGCGGAGCACCTTTCCGGTCGAGTTCACGATGTTGCTCGCGTTCACGGGTGCGCGGTCGACGATCCCGGGCAGCAGGTCGACGGTCTTCTGGATCTCCGCGGCGTCGGCCGAGACGGCCAGCTGGCCGCCCTCATCGGTGACGGTGAGCCACGAGGCGACGACGTCGGGCGTCAGAGGGACCGTGCGCTCCTCGCCCACGTAGAACCCGGCGGTGCCGAGCAGGGTGTTCAGCGAGGCGGCGGTGGTCGCGGCGTCGTCGTCGGAGACCGCAGCTGCGGCCTCGGTCGGGTCGCCCGAGAATTCGACGTTCGAGCCGCCGGCGGCGACCGTGTCGATGATCGCGGCCGTGAGGGCATCGACGTCGATCGCGGTGCCGGCCTCGGCGGGGGTCGTGACGTACGTCTGGCTGGCGGCGTCGAAGGTGACGCCCGCATCGGTGGGGTCGACGAAGCTGGAGGGCACCGCGGCGCGCAGGGCGCTGGTGGCCGTGGCGGTATCGAGCGTGATGTCTCCCGCGATCGGCTCGCCCATCCAGGCGCCGAGGTTCCACATCGGACGCTCGGCGAAGGCCTGGTTGCTGAGCGCTTCACCGTCGAGGGCGATGCCCAGATCGCTGCCGCTGATGACCGTGCCGTCGCCGGCTCCGGTGAGAGTGATCTGCGTGTCGGCGAGGTGCGACTCGATCGCGTCGTTCGCGGCGCCGGGCGTCATCCACCCGACGTTGATGCCGGCGACCGTGGTGCCGGGGGCGATCAGGATCATCGAGGCCGCACCGGCGCCGATGGCCACGACGCCGAGGCCGAGGCCGATCCAGAGGCCCAGGCGGCGCTTCTTGGGTGCAGGCTCGTTGGGCGCCCACGCGAGGGGCTGCTCGCCCGTGGGCGGCTCGGACTCCGCCGCGGTCGGCGCTCCGTCGAGCGCTTCTGTCGCAGCCTCGTGAGTCGAGATCACATCCGTCACGAACTTCACCCCCCGGTTATCTAACGTGCCGTCTTTGACAAGAGTACCGGAGAGCATATAACGGGGAGGCAACGGTCGCCCGTGGCCTCCCCGTGAGAATCACTCGACGATCGCGATGCCGTCGATCTCGACGAGCATCTCTTCGCGCGGCAGGCCCGTGAAGACCGTGGTGCGCGAGGGCAGCACGCCGCTCGTGGTGTGCGCCTCTACGAACGCCCCGTAGGCGTCGTTCATGATCGGGAAGTCCTCGCGCTTGGTGAGGTACACGCGCAGCATGACGACGTCGTCGAACGTCGCGCCGGAGGCCTCGACGATCGCCTTGACGTTCTCGAGCGTGCGGGTCGTCTGCGCCGCGACGTCACCGGGGTAGAGGTATTCGTTGGTCACGGCGTCGACCGGGCCCTGGCCGGAGACCTGGACGAAGGGGCCCTTGCGCACGCCCTGCGAGAAGGTGTGGGCGGGAGCGGGGGCGGCGTCGGTGGAGATACGGGTCTTCGCAGTCATGAGGCCAGCCTAGTAGCCTTGTTAGATGCCTCAACAAATTGCGGATGCCGTGGACGGAGCCCCCGGAGAGGCCCTGGTGCTCAGCGCCGAGAAGGCCGCCCAGGGCCGGGTGCGCGTGTACCGCGGGGCGACCGTGGTCGACGGCACGGGTGCGGATCGCTTCGTCGCCGACGTCGCGGTCGAGGGCGCGCGCGTGGTCGCGGTGGTGCGGGAGGGCGCGGAGTCGCCGACCCTCGTGCTGCCCGAGGGGGCGATCGAGGTCGACGCCCGCGGACTCGTGCTCGCACCGGGGTTCATCGACATGCACGCCCACAGCGACCTCGCGGTGCTCGCCGGCGCCGCGCACGACGCGAAGATCCTGCAGGGGGTCACCACCGAGGTCATCGGCCAGGACGGACTCGGCTACGCGCCGCTCGACGACGCGACCGCACCCGTGATCGCCGCGCAGATCGCCGGCTGGAACGGGCCGACCACCGCGCCGTGGCGAACCGTCGCCGATCTGCTCGACGCGATCGATCGGGCATCCGTCGCGAATGCCGCGATGCTGGTGCCGCAGGGCAACCTGCGGATGATCGTGGTGGGCCACGAGAACCGTCTGGCGACGACGGACGAGATCGCTCGGATGTGCGCGCTGCTCGCCGACTGCCTCGACGCGGGCGCCTTCGGCATGTCGAGCGGTCTCACCTACACGCCGGGGATGTACGCCGACACCGACGAGCTCGAGGCGCTGTGCCGGGTCGTGGCCGAACGCGGCGGGTACTGGGCGCCGCACACGCGCAGCTACGGCGGATCCGCGCTCGACGCCTATCGTGAGGCGCTCGACATCGGCCGGCGCACCGGGTGCCCGATCCACCTCACGCACGCGACCATGAACTTCGCCCCGAACCGCGGGCGCGCAGGCGACCTCCTCGAACTCATCGATCAGGCGATCGCCGACGGCGTGGATGCGACGCTCGACACCTATCCCTACCTGCCGGGGGCGACGACGCTCGCTGCGCTCCTCCCGAGTCGGCTCTCCGAGACCGGCTCGCTGCTGCGGACGCTCGCAGACCTCGACGACGCCGGACGCGAGCGCGTGCGGGTCGAGCTCGAGGAGATCGGCTGCGACGGGTTCCACGGAGAGCGCGCGGACTGGACGCAGATCCAGATCTCCGGCACCGCCAACCCGGAGCTGGCCGACCTCGTGGGACGCACCATCGCCGAGATCGCCGCGACCGAGGGGCGTCGCGCGGTCGACGTGGTGCTCGACACGATCATCGCGGATGCCGGAGCCACGGGCATCCTCATGCACATCGGCGACGAGGCCAACGTGCAGGCGATCATGCGCCATCCGCGGCACACGGCGGGGAGCGACGGCATCCTGATCGGTGCGCGACCTCACCCGCGGGGACGCGGCACCTTCGCCCGCTATCTGGGTCACTACGTGCGCGAGCTCGGCATCCTCACGCTCGAGGAGGGCGTGCGGCATCTGTCGGGTACTCCCGCGCAGCGCCTCGGCCTCGACCGCGGCGATGCGCCTCGAGGCGTGATCCGCGAGCGGGCGACCGCCGACCTCGTCCTCTTCGACGCACGGACGATCGCCGCGGGTGCCACGTTCGAGTCTCCTCTCGAGCCGCCCGTGGGCGTGGTCGAGGTACTGGTCGGGGGAGTTCCGGTCGTGGCGGACGGCGCGGTCACGGGCGCCACCCCCGGTCGGGCGCTGCGCATGCCGCCGGCGCCGCACCGCGCGACCGTGCCCCGGATCGCCGCGCGCATCGACGAGAACGCGCCGGGGTTCCGGTGGTCCACGCGCACGCCGGTCGTCGGAGCGGACGAGCTGGTCGCCGCGATCCGCCGGCTCGGCGGCGGCGAACGGGCGGAGGACCGGGGTGAGGCGGTTCCCGCCATCCGACTCCGCGTCGATGCCGCGCTGGCCGAGGCTCCCGATTCCGAGGGGCGCATCGGCGCCGAGGCCTTCCGCCTGTCGGTCGATGCCGGGGGGATCGAGATCGTCGGCGCGACACCGGCCGGCGTCTTCCGCGGCGCGACCGTGCTGCGTCAGCTGCGCGATCCCGATGCGGAGGCGGAGGCGGACGCCCTGATCCCGGCCGGCGTCTGGCAGGGCTCGCCGGCGTACGGCTGGCGCGGGGCGATGCTCGACGTCGCCCGGCACTTCCGTCCGGCCGACGACGTGCGACGCCTCATCGATCTCCTCGCCGATCACCACCTCACCGTGCTCCACCTGCACCTCACCGATGACCAGGGCTGGCGCTTCGAGGTGCCGGGGTATCCCCGTCTGACCGGGATCGGCGCACGGCGCGAGGCCACGCAGCGCGGCCACGGCCCGCTCGCGACCGTGGAGCCGGGCGTGCACGAGGGGTTCTACACGCAGGCCGAGCTGCGCGAACTCGTCGCCTATGCGGCGGAGCGCTTCGTCACGCTGGTGCCGGAGGTCGAGCTGCCCGGTCACATCCAGGCGGCTCTCGCGGCCTACCCCGAGCTCGGCAACGTCGACGTGGGTGAGCCGATCACCGGCCCCTGGGAGCGCTTCGGAGTGAACCCGCGCACGCTCGCGCCCACCGAAGCGGCGCTCGCGTTCGGGCGGGCGGCCATCGATGCGCTCTGCGACGTGTTCGACGCGGAGTGGATCGGCATCGGCGGCGACGAGGTGCCGGTCACCGAATGGGCGGAGAGCCCGGCCGCGCAGGCGCGCATGGCCGAGCTCGGTCTCGCCGACCCGCATGACGTGCAGCCCTGGTTCACCGCGCACTTCGCCGCTCACGTGCGCAGCCGCGGTCGCACCGCGCTCGCCTGGGACGAGGTGCTCGAGGGCGATGTTCCCGAGGGAGTGCGCATCCTCGCCTGGCGCGGCCCCGTGGCGATGCGCGAAGCGGTGCGCCGCGGCATCCCGGTCATCGCCTGTCCCGACCTCGAGGTGTACCTCGACTACGCGCAGGCGGATTCGACCGAGGAGCCCATCCGCGTCGGGCCGCCGCTGACCATCGAGCGCAGCTACACGCTGCGGATCGAGGAGGGAGCGGTCGGCGGGCAGGCGAACGTCTGGACCGAGCACCTGCCCACGCGCGACCGTGTGGATTTCGCGATGTTCCCGCGCCTCGCGGCGATCGCCGAGCGGCTCTGGGAGGGTGGGGATCCCGCACCGTTCGACGACTTCGCGCGCCGGCTCCCCACGCACCTGCGGCGCCTCGCGGCCGCCGGGGTGCGGTACCGTTCCCCTGACGGTCCCTCGCCCGTGCAGCGGCGACCCGGCGTGCCGGGCAAACCGATGACGATCGAGGCCCGAGAGCAGATCGTCGAGGGCCTCGTCGCACGCCTCGTGACCGGGGCGGAAACGTCTCCTGACGAGGCCGTCACACAGAAGTAACGTTTCGGTAACCTCGCGGACTCGCTCGGCGAGCGGGGTTGCGTAAATTATGTTCGTAAGGTCTACTAACAAACATGTCCGTGTCGGATGAACAGCGCCCCGCATCGTCGTCGGAGTACGTCGATGCGAATACGCACGCCTTCGGACCCGGCCGCCACCTGCGCTCGCGGTCGAAGGTCCTCCCCGAGCACGCGCGCGGCCACAATCGTGCCCTCGTGCTGCAGACGCTGTACCACGCCGGCGCGATGAGCCGAGCGGACCTCTCCCGCGAGACGGGCCTCACGCGAGTCACCATCTCCGACCTCGTGGCCGAGTTCATCGCCGACGGGATCGTCATCGAGATGGGCGTGCGCGAGACCGCCGGTCCCGGCAAGCCGCCGATCCTCATCGACATCGACCGCGTCGGCCACCAGATCCTCGGACTCGACCTCTCGGGCCCGCACGCGTTCATCGGAGCCGTGCTCAGCCTCGACGGCGACGTGCTCGAGCGCCGCGAGGTGCCGCGGCCCGAGTCCGCCGACGGCGACGCGGCCTACGCCGCCACGCTCGAGCTCGCACGCTCGCTGGTCGCCGCCTCGACGCGCCCGCTGCTCGGCGTCGGCATCGGCACCCCCGGTGTCGTGCGCCCCGACGGCATCGTGCTGAGCTCGCCGAACCTGGGCTGGACGAGCTTCCCCCTCGAGGCCAAGCTCGGCGCCGACCTCGACCTCCCCGTGCTCGCCCGCAACGACGCCAACGCCGCCGTGCTGGCCGAGTACACCTTCGGCGAGGCGAAGGCCGACTTCATGCTCATCAAGATCGGCCGCGGTGTCGGCGCCGGTCTCATCACCGGCAGCCAGCCGCTGCTCGGCAGCCGCTTCGCCGCCGGTGAGATCGGTCACGTCACGGTCGGCACCGACGGGGGTCCGCGCTGCGCCTGCGGCAAGGACGGATGCCTGGAGGCATGGCTGAGCGAGACGCGCCTGAGCGAGGCCGTCGCCGCCGACCCGTCCGCCCGCGACGAGATCCTCCGCGACGCCGGCACCCGTATGGCGATCGCCATCGCCCCGATCGTCGCCGCCCTCGACCTCTCGGAGGTCGTGCTCTCGGGTCCCGCCGACCTGCTCGACGGCATCCTCATCGACGCGGCCGTCGAGACCCTGCACGCCCGCACGCTGGAAGGCGTGTTCGAGGACGCTCTCATCCGCCTCACCGTGCAGGACGACATCGTCCTCCGCGGAGCCGCAGTGATGGTGCTCTCGGGCCAGCTGGGAGTCTCGTGACCCGCACGACCCCGAGCCCCGGCATCCCGGAGCTCGCGACTCGTCGAGGCGCCGGCGAGTCCGCGGGCGGCGCCGTGCGCGTCGGACTCGACGTCGGCGGCACCAAGATCGATGCCGTCGCGGTCTCGCCGTCGGGCGAGATCATCGGACGCCTGCGGCGCCCCACCGGTTGGGGCGATGACGCCGTGGTCGAGAGCACCGTGCTCGCCGTGCGCGCGCTGGCCGCGGAGAACGCGATCGCGATGGCCGACATCGGCTCGGTCGGCATCGGCATCCCCGGGCTCGTCGACGTCGAGAGCGGGCGGGTCCTGCACGCGGTCAACCTCGGCGTCGAGTCGCTCGACCTCGCTGCCCGCGCCCAGGCCGAGCTCGGCACCCCCTTCCGCGTCGAGAACGACGTCAAAGCCGCAGCGCTCGGCGCCGCCGTGCTGCGCGGGGCGACCGGATCCATGGCCTACCTCAACCTCGGCACGGGTGTCGCCGCCGGCATCGTGATCGACGGCCGCATCCACCGCGGCTCCCGGGGCACCGCCGGGGAAGTGGGGCACATCTCCGTCGACCCCCGCGGACGCGTGTGCGGGTGCGGGCAGCGCGGCTGCATCGAGACCCTCTGCGGCGGCGGCGCACTCGCCAAGGCCTGGGGCAGGCCCGGCGCGCTCCCGGTCAAGGACATCATCGAGGCGGCCGACGCCGGTGATGCCGACGCGATCCGCCTCCGCGCCGATCTGCACCACGGGGGAGCGGCCGCCGTACGCGTGCTCGTGCTCTCCGCGGATGTCGACACCGTCATCATCGGCGGCGGACTCACCGCTCTCGGCCCGCGCCTGGAGGACGGCATCCGCTCGGCCCTGCAGGCGGATGCCGAGACCTCGCCGTTCATGCGATCGCTCCACCTCGATGAGCGCATCGAGATGCTTCCCGCGGGGTCACCCGCTGCCGCCTTCGGTGCCGCGCTCGTCGGCGCCGCCGTCCCCGAGAAGGAGATCGTCTTCCATGGCTGAGGTCGTCATCGTCGAGAGCAAGGAAGCCGCCGGCTCCCTGGTCGCCACCGAGATCGTCGAGCTGCTCGACGCACGCGCGGACGCCGTGCTGGGTCTCGCGACCGGGTCGACCCCGCTCCCCGTGTACGAGGCGCTGCGCGTGCAGCTCGCCGGTCGCGACCTCTCGCAGGTGCGCGGCTTCGCGCTCGACGAGTACGTGGGCATCGACCCGCACCACCCCGAGAGCTACCGCTCGGTCATCACGCGCGAGGTCGTCGAGCCGCTCGGCCTCGACCCCCGCCGCATCCACGTTCCCAACGGAGCGATGGAGACGATCCAGCACGCCGGCGACGACTACGAGGCCGCGATCGCCGCCGCGGGAGGCGTCGACCTGCAGATCCTCGGGATCGGAACCGACGGTCACATCGGCTTCAACGAGCCCGGCTCGTCGTTCGCCTCGCAGACCCGGGTGAAGACGCTCACGGCACAGACCCGCGAGGACAACGCGCGCTTCTTCGACTCGATCGACGACGTGCCGATGCACTGCATCACGCAGGGACTCGGCACGATCCTGAAGGCACGCCACCTCGTGCTGCTCGCGTTCGGCGAGGGCAAGGCCGAGGCCGTGGCCGCCGCGGTCGAGGGCCCGCTCACGGCATCGCTGCCGGGCTCGGCGATCCAGCTGCACCCGCACGCGACCGTCGTCGTCGACGAGGCGGCCGCATCGCGTCTCGCGCAGGCGGACTACTACCGCTACACGTTCGCGAACAAGCCGGCCTGGCAGGGCATCTGAGCGCGTTCGGACGAGCAGCGGGCCCGCGTCAGGGCTGAGGCGTCACTCCACGCGGAGCGCGCCACGCCAGCGGCAGCAGGTGCTCGACGCTGAGGGGAGCGAGGGGGAGCGCCGACGCGTCGTCGGGCGTGATCCAGCGCAGCTCCTCGAGTTCGGCCTGCACGCTCACCTCGCTCGGATCGATCGTCGTGCGGAACGCATCGGCGACCACCCGGTGGCCCGGTTCGTTCGCCGCCGCCGAGACGAACCGCCCGAGGGGTTCGATCGCGCTCTCGTCGAGCTCGAGTCCGAGCTCCTCGTGCAGTTCGCGCAGCAGCGTCTGCGCGGGCGTCTCGCCGGGCTCGGGTTTGCCGCCGGGCTGCATGAACCGGGTGGTGCCGCGCTTGCGCACGACGAGCACACGTCCGGCGCCGTCGTCGATGATCGCCGCGCTCACGTGGATGTCAGGCATCGGGGGCGAACACCTTTCCGGGGTTGAGGATGCCGAGCGGGTCGAACACCCGCGCGATCTGCCGCTGCAGCTCCCACTGGTCGTCGCCGAGCTCGTCGGCGAGCCAGCGGCGCTTGAGGGTGCCGATCCCGTGCTCGCCGGTCAGTGTGCCTCCGAGGGCGATCGCCGCCCGGAACAGGTCGTCGGCCGCCTGCCACACGTGCGCGGGCGTCTCGGCACCCGCGAACAGGAAGTTCGGATGCAGGTTGCCGTCTCCCGCGTGCGCGACGGTGGGGATCGTGAGTCCGTACTGCCGCTCGATGCGCGCGATCTCGTCGAACATCGCCGGCATCGCGCTGCGCGGCACCGAGACGTCTTCGATGAGGGCGGTGCCCAGCGATGCCATCGCCTGGTGCATCGACCGGCGGATCGCCAGCAGGCGCTCGCCCTCGACGGGGTCGTGCGTCACGGCGACGGTGCCCTGGTGGACGCGCAGGATCTCGGCGATCGCATCGGCCTCCGTCTCGGAGGCGGGGCCGTCGGTCTGGATCGTGAGCTGCGCGGCACCCGGCGTGGGGGCGGGGAGGTCGAGGACGGTGTGCACGGCGGCGAGACTCGCGGCGTCCATCAGCTCCATGATGGCCGGCTGCACGCCGGAGGCCGTGACGGCGGCGGAAGCGGTCGCGGCGCTGCGGACGTCGGGGAACGTCGCGGCGATCGTGCAGACCGTGCCGACGACGCGGCGGCGCAGCTTGAGCGTGGCGCCGACGACGACGCCGAGGGTGCCCTCCGAGCCGATCACGAGCGAGGTCAGGTCGAGGCCGGTGACGCCCTTCACGCTGCGGTGGCCGAGATGCAGCAGGCGGCCGTCGGCCAGGACGAGGTCGACGCCCAGCACGGCATCGCGCACCACACCGTACTTGGCGCACAGCAGCCCGCCCGCGCCGGTGGCGATGTTGCCGCCGACCGTCGAGATCTCGCGGCTCGCGGGATCGGGCGCCCACCACACGCCGTGCTCGGCGAGGAGACGGTTGAGATCGGCGTTCAGGATGCCGGGTTCGACGACCGCGAGGAGGTCGTCGGGGCGCACTTCGAGCACCGCGGTCATGCGGGCGGTGGAGAGGACGATCTCCCCCTCGCCGGCGTTCGCGGCTCCGGCGAGACCGGTGCCGGCGCCCCGCACGACGACGGGGGTGCGGGTCGCGGTCGCGATGCGCATCGTCTCCTGCACGTGCGCGACGGTCTCGGCGTGCACGATGGCGAGGGGGCGCCCCTCGGCGGCATGTCCGGAGCGGTCGGCCCTCGCCTCCTCGAGCGCAGCCGCGCGTGTGTCGACGAGATCGCCGAGGGCCGCGGTCAGCTGCGCGAGGACGCTCATCCGAGTGCGCGTCGTCCGCTGATGAGGCCGGTGACGATCGCGACGAGGGCGAAGGCCGATCCGACCAGGGCCTGATCCATCGACCACCAGGCGATCGTGACGCCCACGTAGATGAGCAGCTCGACCGCGGCGCGCAGGAACGGGTGCACCCGTAGTACGGGGCGCGGCGAGAGGAACAGCGCCCAGACGAGGATCACGACGACCGGGGCGCCGATGCCCACCACGATGCTCCAGGGGAGATCCCAGGTGGCGAAGCCCCAGAGGGCGAGAGAGGCGACGGCCACCACCAGCACGACGGCACGGATGACGTCGATGACCGTGATGACGGGGCGCTCGACGCCGGGTACGGGGGTGGGATCCTGGGGCATGGATCCAGTCTATTCGGCGGGAACCGGCTCCTCGTCCGGCACCACGACGACCTCGGGCGTCACCGCGGCGTCGACCCGGGCATCGGTCTCGGCGGGAGCGGTCGCCGCTGCGGGCTCGTCCTCGACAGGTGCCGGGGTGGGCTGCTCGACCGGGGTGGGCTGCTCGACCGGGGCGGGCTGCTCGACCGGGGTGGGCTGCTCGACCGGGGTGGGCTGCTCAGCGGCGGGTTGTTCGGCGGGAGCGGGCTGCTCGACGGCGGCGCGCTCGTCCGCGGCCTCACCCACCAGGATGAATCCGCACGGCGTGCCGTTGCGGCCGGGGAGCTCCGTCAGCCAGACGTCTGCGGTGCGATCGCCCGTCTCTTCACCGAGGATGTAGGCGAACGAGACGACTTCGTCGGTCTCGAAGGCGATGGTGAGCCGGCCTTCGAAGGTCACGGCGCCGAAGCCCGCGTCATCGAGGGTGATGGGGGCAACGCGCTGGGTGTCGCCGTCCAGGTACGTCTGCACGGTCGCCCCGGGTTCCCCCGAGACGTGGATCACGTACTGCGTGAATCCGACCACCGGATCGCTGACCAGCGGCGCGCACGACAGATCCGTCGACAGGACGCTCGGCGTCCCATCGGGCAGTACCGCCGGCTCGGTGGGGTCTGTTCCCGGGTCCGTTCCCGGGTCGGTTCCGGGGTCCGTTCCCGGATCTGTATCGGGGTCGGTTCCGGGGTCTGTTCCTGGGTCCGTACCCGGGTCGGTTCCGGGGTCCGTTCCCGGATCTGTACCGGGGTCCGTTCCCGGGTCGGTTCCGGGATTCTCGCCCGGGTCCGTTCCCGGGTTCGTTCCGGGACCCGAATCGCCGCCCGAGTCCGGAGACGGATTCGCCGGAGTCGTGACGACGGGGGCCGCGGGGACGTCCGTGCCGGTGTCGGCATCCGTCTCGTCTTCGGTCACCGGAGGAACGGTCTCGTCCTTCGGCTTCTCGACGGGCTCGTCGAGCTCGTCATCCACGGGTTCGGTGCTCATCGACGCGTCCGGTCCGACGTCCGAGGAGATCGACGACGAATCGGAGTCGCCGGCACTCGGCAGTGACGTCGACGGGTTCGCCCCGGCCAGGCCGGGGATGATCGTCGCCGCGGCGACGACACCGGCCACCACGAGAGCGGCCGAACCGGCGCCGACGAGGGCGCCCATGCCCGACAGCATCCCGCCGGATGCTCCGGCCGAACCGCCGGCACCACCGCCGGCCGACCCGCCTGCTCCGCCGGCACCGCCGGCTCCCGCACCGCCGGCGGTCGAGTCCGCCGCGAGGGCGCCAGATCCGCCGTCCCCGGCGACCACGCCGCCGGGGACGCTGGAGGGCATGGCCGCGAGAGCGACGATCGGTGCGCCGCCGCCCTGCAGCGTCGCCAGGTACCCCGCGGCGCCCGTCACGCCGAGCACGAGGGGGAGCAGGACGAGTGCGAGGCGCTTGGAGACGTCCTTCGCCTCGGCGGCCACGATCATGCAGCGGGCGCACTCGTCGAGGTGAGCCTCGATGCGACGGTGGTCACGCGATCCGAGATTGCCGCGCGAGTAGGCGCCGAGATGCTCGATCGTCCACTGGCACTCCGAACCCGGGGCCGAGCTGCGCAGGTGCGCCTGGATCCACGCCTCGCGCAGACCCTCGCGGGCGCGGAACGCGAGCTGTGAGACCGCGCCAGACTTCATGCCCAGGAGCGGAGCGACCTCCTGCGGCCGCATCTGCTCGATCTCGGTGTACCAGAGCACTTCCTGCCAGCGCGTGGGGAGACTGCGGAACGCCTGCGCGGTGAGGCTGCGATCGAGGGCGTCGTTCGATGCCTGGTCGGTGCTGTCGGGGTCGGCGACCGCGTCGAGCTCGTCCATCGCGTCTTCGCGGCGCGAGCGACCCCAGGCGGCGGCCGTGTTGCGGATGCTGGTGAAGAGGTAGGCGCGGAACGAGCCGTTAGGCCCGCCGCCCTTGACGATCGCCTGGTAGATGCGGGTGTACGACTCCTGCACGAGGTCGTCGGGATCGATCGACGAGGTGACCGAGCGTGCGACCGCGATCCCCGAGGGATAGTGACGACGCCAGAGTTCTCCGAACGCCCCCGTGTCACCCGAACGGGTGCGGAGGATGAGGTCTGCGTCGGCGATCGTGTCGTCGGTGTGAGGAGTGTTCTCTTCGTGCACTGTGATCCCTCGGTCGTGGGGCACGGGTATGTGCCTTCACAGAGTGAGACGCGTGATGGGCCGGATCATCACGCGAGTTCTCCATTCTCTCTCGGAACTCGCCCGAGGGCCAGCCCTCAACGGAGTCCGTCGACAAAAAGTGCTCGAGAAGGAAAGACCTGGTCAGAAATGGATAATTGTGAGTCTCAGAACTTTTCTCAGATTTTTTCCCAGGTTCGCGTAATGAATCGGGCCGCACGTCGTCTCATCTGTAGAGACAGCCACGACGAACTCCACCGGGGGGCGGGGTTCGGGCTCCGATGCAGGGGGTTCACGCATCGGTCGGGCGGGTCGGGAGCCTCGGGGGAGGAGTTCTCGGCCCCCCTCTCTACGTGGGGGAACCCGAGGGTGCCGATCCGGGGGGATCGGCACCCTCCACTCTCTCCGCGCGAAGGGACCGGAGTCGCCTGCGCTGTGCGTCGGCGCGCGGTGGAAGGATCTAGGCCCTGCGGGGCCGCTCCCCGACCCACACGCGCGCCACGCGTAGTTCTGCATCGAGCAGCAGGGCATCGCCCACCATCCCGGTGCGCAGCGCGCCCAGCTCCGAGGCGAAGCCCACGGCCCCGGCCGGGGTCTCGGTCAGCGCACGCACGGCGTCGACGAGCGCGACGCCCGCGGCGACCGCGCGCCGCAGAGCCTCGTCCTGGGTGAGCGTCGAGCCGGCGATCGCCCCCGTCTCGACGGTGCGGGCGATGCCGTTCTCGACCGTCACGCTCACCGCGCCCAGGTCGTAGCGGCCGTCCGCGCTCCCCGCTGCGGCCATGGCATCCGTGATCAGGGCCACACGCCCGGGAGCGGCGTCGAACACCAGCTTGACGACGTGCGGATCGAGGTGCACGTCGTCGGCGATCGCCTCGAGCACCACGCGGTGATCGGCCGCGGCGGCGAGCACGGGCCCCGGAGCGCGGTGGTGGATGCCGGGCATCGCGTTGAACGCATGGGTGAGGATCGACGCCCCCGCCTCGAACGCGGCGACCGCCATGGCGGCATCCGCATCGGTGTGGCCGACGGCGGCCGCGGAGCCTGCCGCGACGATCCGGCGGATCGCGTCGAGTCCGCCGGGAAGCTCCGGGGCGATCGTGATCTGACGGATCGTTCCGCGACCCGCGGCGAGCAGCCGGTCGACGTCGTCGGGCAGCGGTGCGCGCAGGAGCGACGGGTCGTGGGCGCCGTGGTGCCCCGGATCGAGGAACGGCCCCTCGAGGTGCGAGCCGAGGATGTCGGCATCCGTCTGCACGAGGTCGGCGATCAGTGCGGCGCTGCGGGCGAGTTCATCGAGCGGAGCCGTCACCAGCGACACCACGGCGCGGGTCGTGCCGTGCGCGCGGTGCAGGTCGCGTGCGGTGCGGATGGAGTCGACGCCGTCGTCGAACGACGCACCGGCGCCGCCGTGTCCGTGGATGTCGACGAAGCCGGGCGTGAGAAGCGCACCGGGGCCGGCAACGGATGCCGCGTCGACGACCTCGTCGGCGGGCGCCCAGTCGGCGCCCGTTCCGCGTGCGGCGACCCGGCCGTCGTCGAATCGCACCCAGGCGTCGTCGACGATCTCGCCGCGATCCACGACGCGCGCGGAGTGGACGACCAGGCTTCCGGTCGCTGCAGAGTGGACGCTCATCGATCGCTCCAGGGGATGTCTGCGACGGGGTGGAATCGGGTCCCCTCAGCCTTCCACAGCGGAGCGAGGGCGCCGAGCCGCTCGCGGAACGACGACCATTCGCGTCCCTCTCCATGCTGCGGCGACCAGGCGATCTCGGCCTCCGCGGCGGCGCGTGGGAAGACGAGCAGCTCGACGTCGTCGATCGTGCGCGTGGTCTCGGACCACAGCGGTGCCTCGGTGCCGAGGATCGCCGTATCCGGAACATCGAGCACGGCGGTCGGTTCCCAGTCGTACGCGGTTCGCACGTCGATCACGGCGGCCCAGGTGAGGCCGAGGGGGAACTCCTCGTCGTACTTCATGTCGAGGTACGTGGCATCCGCGGCCGACATGATCAGGGCCCCGCCGCGTTCCACGAAGTGCGCGGCCTCGGCGGCGTGCGAACCGGTGGGGACCTTCATGCCCCAGTACTGCCCGATCGTGCCCTCGGCGATGCCGTCGGCGGCACCCATCTCGTGCCAGGCGACGGGGATCTTCCCGGCGTCCACGACGATCTGCGTCGCGCGCTCGGCGAAGTGGTCGAAGTCCTCCTGCGAGGTACCCAGCGACTCGTCGCCGCCGATGTGGAGGTACGGGCCCGGGGTCATCTCGGCGAGCTCGCGCACGACGTCGCGCACGAAGTCGTAGGTGCGCTCCTCGCGGATGCGCACGCTCGAGTGGCCGACGCCCCAACCGAGGTACGTCTCTCCCGCGACGGGCAAGGGCTGCCCCAGAGTCTCGGACTGCGCGACGAGGGCGTCGTTGAGCACCGGCGCCTCGACGAGCTCGGGGTAGGCGACGCCGACCGCGTGGGTGTGACCCGGCAGATCGATCTCGGGGATCAGCAGCATGTGCCGCGACGCCGCGTGGGCGACGATCTCGCGGTAGTCGTCCTTCGTGTAGAAACCGCCGGGGTCGCCGCCGGCCGACGTCGCCGATGACCGCTCGGTGAGCAGCGGCCAGGAGTCGATGTGCACCCGCCACCCCTGATCGTCGGTGAGGTGCAGGTGCAGGCGGTTGAACTTGAGTGCGCTGGTGGCGTCGATGAACCGCTTCACCTCGGCGACGTCGAAGAAGTGGCGGGCGACGTCGAGCATCACTCCGCGATGCGTGAAGCGCGGGGCGTCGTCGATCTCGACGTACGGCAGGCTCCAGCCCTCGTCGTCCTCGCGGAGCAGCTGCAGCAGGGTCTGCACGCCGTAGAACAGGCCGGCCTCGTCGGCGCCGATGATCTCGACGTGCGTGCCGACCGACAGGCGGTAGCCCTCGGATGCCGCGGCGTCGGCGTCGATGCGCAGCACGATGTCGCCCGGGGCCGGGGTGTGCTCCGGCTCGTCGACGGGGGTGAGGGGAGGGGTGCCGCGCCGTGCGGCCGCGGCCGTCAGGACGTCGGCCGCGGGGGAGGATCCGTGCACGCGCGTCGTCGCGGTGATCGGCATCCGTCCTTCGTGCACGACGGCTGCGGCAGGCACCGGGACGAGCGGAAGCTGATGTGTAAAGACCATGAACAAACCCTAGCCGCGCGGCGGGGAGTCGACCAGGGGGAATCCGGTATGCTCGATCTGTCGCGACTGGCGTCTGGGTGGGTTACCACCGGGGAGCGACCGACCACGGAATTCGACCGCGCGCCTGGGCCGATGAGAACACCCTTCGAATCCGTCGTCAGAGGAGCCCGTCATCATGACCGACCGTTACTTCAACGCCCCGCTCGCCGAGGTCGATCCCGAGATCGCCGAGGTGCTCGACCGCGAGCTGAAGCGTCAGCAGACCTTCCTCGAGATGATCGCGTCCGAGAACTTCGTGCCCGTCTCGGTGCTGCAGTCGCAGGGCTCCGTGCTCACGAACAAGTACGCCGAGGGCTACCCCGGCCGTCGCTACTACGGCGGCTGCGAAGAGGTCGACGTCGCCGAGGAACTCGCGATCTCGCGTGCGAAGAGCCTGTTCGGCGCCGAGTTCGCGAACGTCCAGCCGCACTCCGGCGCCTCGGCCAACGCCGCCGTGCTGCACGCGATCGCGCGCCCCGGCGACACGCTCCTCGGCCTCTCGCTCGACCAGGGCGGCCACCTCACGCACGGCATGAAGATCAACTTCTCGGGCCGTCTCTACGACATCGTCGCCTACGGCGTGAACCCCGAGACCTCGGTCATCGACATGGACGAGGTGCGTCGCCTCGCGATCGAGCACAAGCCGAAGGTCATCATCGCCGGCTGGTCGGCCTACCCCCGAACGCTCGACTTCGCGGCGTTCCGCGCGATCGCCGACGAGGTCGGCGCACTGCTCTGGGTCGACATGGCGCACTTCGCCGGTCTCGTCGCCGCGGGCCTGCACCCGAACCCGGTGCCCCACGCCCACGTCGTCTCCTCGACCGTGCACAAGACGATCGGCGGCCCCCGCTCGGGCTTCATCCTGACGAACGACGCCGACATCGCCAAGAAGATCAACACGGCCGTGTTCCCGGGCCAGCAGGGCGGCCCGCTCATGCACGTGATCGCCGCCAAGGCGACCGCGTTCAAGCTCGCCGCGACCCCCGAGTTCGCCGAGCGACAGGAGCGCGTGCTGCGCGGCGCCGCGCTGATCGCCGAGCGCCTCTCGCAGCAGGACGTCAAGGATGCCGGCATCGCCGTGCGCTCGGGTGGCACCGACGTGCACCTCGTGCTGGTCGACCTGCGCGAGGCCGAGATCGACGGCAAGCAGGCCGAAGACCTGCTGCACGACATCCACATCACGGTCAACCGCAACGCCGTGCCGAACGACCCGCGTCCGCCCATGGTCACCTCGGGTCTGCGCATCGGCACCCCGGCGCTCGCCACCCGCGGGTTCGGCGACACGGAGTTCACCGAGGTCGCCGACATCATCGCGCTGGCGCTGCAGCCGGGTGCCGACGTCGAGGCTCTCCGCGCCCGCGTCGACGCGCTCGCCGCCGGCTTCCCGCTCTACCCGGACCTGCAGCAGTGACCGCGGTCGTCCTCGACGGCAAGGCGGCATCGGCCGAGATCAAGGCCGAGCTGACCGAGCGCGTCGCCGCCCTGCGCGCTCGCGGGATCACCCCGGGCATCGCCACGGTGCTCGTCGGTGCGGACCCCGCGTCGCAGCTGTACGTGGGCATGAAGCACCGCCAGTCCGAGGCGATCGGGATGAACTCGATCCAGCGCGAGCTGCCAGCCGATGCCACGCAGCAGCAGGTCGAGGCGCTGATCGACGAGCTCAACGCCGATCCCGACTGCCACGGCTACATCGTGCAGCTGCCGCTGCCGAAGCACCTCGACACGGATGCGATCCTCGAGCGGATCGACCCGGCGAAGGATGCCGACGGACTGCACCCGACGAACCTCGGTCGCCTGGTGCTCAACGTCAACAGCCCGATCCACACCCCGCTGCCGTGCACGCCGCGCGGTGTGATCGAGCTGCTGCTGCGCAACGACTACGACCTGAAGGGCAAGCACGTCGTGGTCGTCGGCCGCGGCGTCACGATCGGCCGCTCGATCGGACTGCTGCTCACGCGCCGCGACATCAACGCGACCGTGACGCTCACCCACACCGGCACGGTCGACATGCCGCGCTACCTCCGCGAGGCCGACGTGATCGTGGCCGCCGCGGGCGTCGCGCACCTCATCCGTGCCGAGGACGTCAAGCCCGGTGCCGCCGTGCTCGACGTGGGTGTGACCCGCACGACCGACCCCGAGACGGGCAAGAGCGTCGTCTCCGGCGACGTGCACCCCGACGTGGCCGAGGTCGCCGGCTTCCTCTCGCCGAACCCGGGCGGGGTCGGCCCGATGACCGTCGCGCTGCTCATGACGAACGTGGTCGAGGCGGCAGAGCGCCTCGCCTGAACGAAGACGCTGACGGCATCCCGCTCGACGGATGCCGTCAGCGTCGGCGCACGCGCGCCTGCACGCTGTCGTAGACCTCGGAGGCCTTCGCCTGCAGCTTGTCGTCGACCTGGTCGTAGATCATCCACCCGACCAGCAGCAGGAGCGGCGGGATCACGTAGCCCCAGAATCCGCGGGCGTCGACGCCGCTCAGCCACACCGTGAGCGCCCAGACGATCAGTTCGACCAGGTACACGAGCACGTACTGGACGACCTTCTCGCCCGCCTTCGTACGGTCGGCGGCCGACTTCGCGGCGGATCGGCGGAAGGCGGCTGCCAGCGTCGGCTTCACGAACAGCGCGGCGAGGGTGAGGATGATCGCCGCCCAGAACGCGTGCCATCCCACCGAGACGCCCCGCAGCAGCAGTCCGATCAGCAGCAGAACCACCACGTTGAACACGTAGAGCGAGCCGAAGCGCACGATTGCCTTCTTCATGGGATCAGAATCCCACAGCCCGCGCGGAGTGCGCATCCCCGGAGCGACCGGGGACGATGTCAGCGCTGGCCGCCGAGCGAGCTCTGCACGTTCGAGATGCGGGCGTGCTCGTCGAAGCTGAAGGTGGCGGAACCCGTCGCATCGACGACGGTCGCGCCCGAGAAGGACTCGTCGCTCCAGGTGAGCGTCCAGCCGGCGAGGCGGGCGAGATCCCACACCGAGGTGCGTGCGTCGGACAGGGACAAGCTCGCGAGCATGCGCGGCATGACGATCATGGCGTCGGCCACGGTGAGCTGCGGCAGCGGCGCGTCGAGGAGGAAGACGGCGCGTGTGCCGCCGCCGACGGGAGCGGAGTAGTACGGGGAGCGGCCGGTGAGCTCCACCGCGACGCCGCCGACGGTGTGCGCGGCCGCGGCGATCCAGTCCTCGTCGCCCGAGGCATCCGCGGGGAACGGCACCTCGGCCGAGGTGAGTTCGGCGATGCCGTGCTCCTCTCCGTAGGCGCGCAGCTGCGCGGCGACGCCCTGCGGGTCGCCCTGCGGGTGCGCCCAGGCCCAGAGCATCGAGCGCGGCCCCGGGGCGATGGTGGCGATCAGGTGCGCACGCGTGACGAGCTGACGCGAGGGGTCGGCGTTCGCGGTGAAGGTGAGGGTGCCCGCCGTCATGTCGGCGTCCCAGCGATGCTCGCCCAGCGCATCGGCAGCGGCCGAGAGCTGATCCTGGCGGATCACGGAGTAGAGGGCGGCACGATCGGCGAGAGGCTGGAGCGCAGCGAAGGTCATGCGAACAGTTTCGTGGCTGAGCCTATGAATCCGCCAGTCAGTAGCTCTGTTTCTCACCCCGGTCCGGAGCATCCGAACCACCCGAGGCGATGAACCGCGCGGCGAGAGCCTCGGATGCCCGCGCGAGCAGCGCCACGTCGGCACCGACCGCCACGAAGTCGGCGCCGGCGGCGAGGTAGGCCTCGGCAGCCACCGGATCGAAGGCGTTCACCCCGACCGGGGTTCCGGCCGCCTTCGCCGCGGCGAAGACGCGCTCGACGGCGGCGACGACATCCGGATGCGTCTGCTGACCCAGCAGGCCCATCGAGGCCGAGAGGTCGGACGGGCCGACGAACACGGCATCCACCCCGTCGACGGCCGCGATCTCGCCCGCCGCCTCGACGCCCGCCGTGGTCTCGATCTGCACCGTGAGCGACGTGTGCTGCGCCGAATCGCGCAGGTAGCCGTCGACGCGGTTCCAGCGCGCACTGCGGGCGAGGGCGCTGCCGACACCGCGCACGCCCTCCGGCGGGTAGCGGGTGGCGGCGACCGCGGCTCGCGCCTCCTCGGCGGACGACACCATCGGCACGATCACGTTCTGCGCGCCGAGGTCGAGGATCTGCTTGAGGGCCACGACGTCGTTCGCGGGCGCGCGCACGACCGGTGTCACCGGATACGCGGCGACCGCCTGCAGCTGCAGGAGAACCGAATCGAGGGTGTTGGCGGAGTGCTCCATGTCGATCAGCAGCCAGTCGAGGCCGGAGCCCGCGGCGACCTCGGCGAGCAGCGGGCTGCCCGAGCACACCCACATGCCCACGAGCGTGCGATCGGATGCCGCGAGCCGGTCGCGGAAGGGGGGATCTAGACGAAGCGGCATGCGATCGTTCCCATCGGTCCGTAGTCGCACAGCACCTCGTCGCCGCGCGACACCCACATCGGGCGTGTGAACGATCCTGCCAGGATGATCTCGCCGGCCTCCAGGCGCGCGCCGTGCTGGTGGAACTTGTTCGCGAGCCACGCGACGCCGGTGGCCGGGTGACCGAGCACGCCCGCGGCGACGCCCGTCTCCTCGATCTCGCCGTTGCGCGACAGCACGCCGGGCACCCAGCGCAGATCGATCTCATCGGGACGTTTGCGCACCGAGCCGAGCACCATCGCCCCGTAGGCGGCGTTGTCGCTGATCGTGTCGACGATCGTGCGGCCCTCGAGCTCGATGTGCGAGTTGAGCACCTCGAGCGCGGGGACCGCGTAGTCGATCGCCGCGAGCGCGTCGTCGAGCGTGCAGTCGGGGCCCTCGAGCGGATGCTTGAGCACGAACGCGAGTTCGACCTCGATGCGCACGTTCGAGAAGTGGTCGACGGGGATCTCGGCGCCGGACTCGTGCACCGTGTCGTCGAACATCACCCCGTAATCGGGCTCGGTGATGCCCGTCGCCTGCTGCATGGCCTTCGACGTCAGTCCGATCTTGCGGCCCACGAGCGTGCGGCCCGCGGCGACCTGCGTGTCGCGCCACACGCCCTGGATCGCGTAGGAGTCCTCGATCGTCGCCTCGGGCCAACGCGCCGTGATCCGGGGGATCACCGTGTGCTCCCGGTCGGCCCGGGCCAATTCTGCGGCGATCTGCGCGATCACCTCTGCTGACAGCATCCGCATCTCCTACAGCTGGTGGCCGAGCTTGTACTCGCCCTGCTTGTACTCGGGCATCGATGCCTCGCCCTCGTCCGGCCGCGTGTACGAGAAGCCGTCGGCGCCGATCGTCACCGCCATCTCGCTGGAGTCGGTGCGGGCGACGACGGGCTGAGGGTTGCCGTCGAGGTCGAGCACGAGCGACGCCTCGGTGTACCAGGAGGGCACGACGGGGTTGCCCCACCAGTCCCGGCGCTGGTTGTCGTGCACGTCCCACGTGATGACGGGGTTGTCGGGGTCGCCGGTGTAGTAGTCCTGCGTGTAGATCTCGACGCGGTGTCCGTCGGGGTCGCGCAGGTAGAGGTAGAAGGCGTTCGAGACGCCGTGGCGGCCGGGGCCGCGCTCGATCGCGTCGGAGCGGCGGAGCGCGCCGAGCTTGTCGCAGATCGCGAGGATGTTGTGCTTCTCGTGCGTGGCGAACGCGACGTGGTGCATGCGGGGTCCGTCTCCGCCGGTCGCCGCGGTGTCGTGCACGGTGGGCTTGCGGCGCATCCACGCGGCGTACACGGTGCCCTCGTCGTCCTGGATATCCTCCGTGACGCGGAAACCGAGGTCCTGGTAGTGGCGCACCGCGCGGGGCACGTCGGGGGTGACCTGGTTGAAGTGGTCGAGGCGCACGAGCTCGCCCGGGGTGTGCAGGTCGTAGCGCCACGAGAGGCGCTCGACGTGGGTGGTCGCGAAGAAGAACTCGTAGGGGAAGCCGAGCGGGTCGACCACGCGCACCGAGTCGCCGATGCCCTGCACGAAGCCGTTCGGCTCGCGGCGCACGTCGCAGCCGAGCTCGGTGTAGAAGGCGACGGCGCGGTCGAGGTCTTCCGCGCTGCGCACCCGGTAGGAGAACGCGGCGACGGCGGCGATCGGACCTCGGCGCAGGACGAGATTGTGGTGGATGAACTCCTCGGTCGAGCGCAGGTAGATCGCGTCGTCGTCTTCGGCGGTCACGTACAGCCCGAGCACGTCGACGTAGAACTGACGCGAGGCGGCGAGGTCGGTGACCACGAGCTCCATGTAGGCGCAGCGCAGGATGTCGGGCGGCGTGCTGGTCGGTGTCGCGACCGGGTTGTCGGAGTGGATCGGTGCCTCCTGCGACACGTAGTAGCCGGAGGAGGTGAGAGTCTTCTGCGTCTTGTCGGTCATGTCAGCGTCCTTGCTGTCGATTCCTGCGTGACAGGAGGGGGTCAGTTCTTGCCGAAGGTGGGGTTGTGGGCGCCGCCGAGCGTGATGTGCACGCTCTGCTGGTCGGTGTAGAAGTCGATCGAGCGGTAGCCGCCCTCGTGGCCGAGGCCCGAGGCCTTCACGCCGCCGAAGGGGGTACGCAGGTCGCGCACGTTGTTGCTGTTCAGCCACACCATGCCCGCCTCCACCGACTGCGCGAAGTTGTGCGCGCGCTTCAGATCGTTCGTCCAGATGTAGGCGGCGAGGCCGTACTTCGTGTCGTTCGCGAGCGCGAGCGCCTCGTCGTCGGAGTCGAACGGGGTGATCGCGACCACAGGGCCGAAGATCTCCTCCTGGAAGAGCCGGGCATCGGGGGCGACATCGGCGAAGACGGTCGGGGCGACGAAGTTGCCCTCGTCGAAGCCCTCGGGGCGCCCGCCGCCGGCGACGAGGCGGCCCTCGGTCTTGCCGACACGTACGTAACTCATCACCTTCTCGTAGTGCTCGGGGTGAACGAGTGCGCCCACCTCGGTCGACGGGTCGTGCGGGTAGCCGACCTTCACGCGCTTCGCCTGCGCCGCATAGCGCTCGACGAACTCCTCGTAGATCGCGCGTTCGACGAGGATCCGCGAGCCGGCCGTGCAGCGCTCGCCGTTGAGCGAGAAGACGCCGAAGATCGTCGCATCCACCGCGGCCTCGAGATCGGCATCCGCGAAGACGACGGCGGGCGACTTGCCGCCGAGCTCCATCGAGAGGCCCTTGAGGAAGGGGGCGGCGTTGCCGAAGATGATCTGCCCGGTGCGGCTCTCGCCGGTGAAGGAGATGAGGGGGACGTCCGGGTGCTTCACCAGCGCGTCACCCGCATCCTCACCGAGCCCGTTGACGAGATTGAAGACGCCCTGCGGCAGGCCCGCCTCCTCGAAGATCCCGGCCCACAGCGACGCCGACAGGGGCGTGAACTCGGCGGGCTTGAGCACCACCGTGTTGCCGGTCGCGAGGGCCGGGCCGAGCTTCCACGACTCGAGCATGAACGGCGTGTTCCACGGGGTGATGAGACCCGCGACGCCGATCGGCTTGCGGTTGACGTAGTTCATCTGGCGACCGGGCACCTTGAAGGCGTCGTCGGACTGCGCGACGATCAGGTCGGCGAAGAAGCGGAAGTTCTCGGCCGCGCGGCGGGCCTGGCCCAGCGCCTGCGTGATCGGGAGGCCGGAATCGTACGACTCGAGCTCGGCGAGGCGGGCATCGCGCGACTCGACGATGTCGGCGATGCGGTGCAGCACGCGGGAGCGCTCGCGGGGGAGCATGCGCGGCCAAGGGCCCTCGGTGAACGCGCGGCGGGCGGCGGCGACGGCCCGGTCGATGTCGGCCTTCTTGCCCGCGGATGCCGTCGTGTAGGTCGTGTTCGTCACGGGGTCGAGCACGTCGAAGGTGTCGCCGTCGACCGAGTCGACGAATCCGCCGTCGATGTAGTGCTGGATGTGGTCGGGCAGGTCGGCGGGAATGCGCGGATCGGTCATGACTGGTCTCCGGTCGTCGGGGCGGTGCGGGTGTGCAGTGCGTCGAGGAACGCGTCCATCGTGCGCCAGCGGTGGTTGCGGGCGGCGAGTTCGATCTCGAGCGGATCGGCGCCCGCTCGGATGAGGTCGAGGATCTCGCTGTGCTCCTCGACGGAGTGCTGGGCCCGGCCCGGGATCGACGCGAAGGTCGAATCGCGGATGCCGGAGAGCCGTGACCATCCGCGGTGCACGAGGTCGAGCAGGTGCGGGTTCGGGCACGGCTCGAACAGCACGGAGTGGAACTGCCGGTTGAGCTCGGTGAAGGCATGGGCGTCGAGGTGGTCGAGCATCCGGGCCATGCGGTCGTTGATGCGGGCCGCCTCGTCGAGGGCGTCGTCGTCGAGCAGCGGGGCGGAGAGAGCGGTCGCCGACCCCTCGACGATGCCCAGCGTCTGCATGGTGTGGGCGTACTCGCTCTCGTCGACGAGTGTGACCCGGGCGCCGACGTTGCGCTCGAAGGTGACGAGTCCCTCGGCCTCGAGGCGGCGGATGGCCTCGCGCACGGGCACGACGCTCATCTTCAGGTCGTCGGCGATCGAGCCGAGCACCAGGCGGTAGCCGGGACTGAACATGTGCCCGGTGATGCGCGAGCGGATCCACTCGTACGCGACCTCGGACTTGCTGGCGGCGGTGGTCGTCATGCGTTCGTGCCCGTCTCGGTGTGCGGGGCGGTCTCGGTTTGCGGGGCGGTCTCGCTCTGCGGGGCGGTCTCCGCCTCGTACCGGGCGCGCCATTCGGCGTTCAGGGGGAACAGGCCGTCGACGGGATGCCCCGCTTCGACCTGCGTCGCGATCCACGCATCCTCGTTCTCCTGGGCGATCGCGGCGTCCGCGATCTCCTCGGCGAGAGCCGGCGGGATCACGATCACGCCGTCGCCATCGCCCACGACGATGTCACCGGTCTGCACGGTCGCCCCGCCGCAGGCGATCGTGACGTCGACCTCCCAGGGCACGTGTCGGCGACCGAGCACCGAGGGGTGCGCGCCCTGCGAGAAGACGGGGAGGCCGATGTCGGCGACCTGGTCGAAGTCGCGCACGCCGCCGTCGGTGACGACCCCGGCCGCGCCTCGGGTGCGGGCGCGCAGGGCGAGGATGTCACCGAGCGTGCCGGTGGTTGCATCGCCGCGCGCCTCGATCACGATGACCTCACCCTCCTCGACGGCGTCGAACGCGCGCTTCTGGGCGTTGTAGCCGCCGCCGTGGCTCGCGAAGAGGTCTTCGCGGAAGGGGACGAAGCGCAGCGTCTTCGCGGTGCCGACGATCTTCGAGCCCGGGATGTTCGCGGTGACGCCGTCGATGAAGCACGAGTGGTGGCCGCGTTTGCGCAGCTGGGCCGAGAGCCCGGCGGTCGGGGCCTCGAGGAGCTTCGCGCGGAGGGCGGGGGAGAGGGTGGGCCCTTCGTCTCGCTTCGCTCGCTCAGGAACCGGGTCTCGCTTCGCTCGCTCAGGAACCGGGTGGTGCGCCACGAGACCGGCGGCCTCGGCGGAGCCCCAGGCCTCGGTGCGCTGCAGGTCGTCGACCGCGGGGAGCGACCCGATCGTCTCGTCGAAGGCGACGTGGCCCTGCGTGACGGTCGTGACGAGCCGGCCCGAGGTGGGCGAGCCCGAAGCGTCGGGAGCATCCACCTCGATCTCGACCACGTCGCCGGGGACGATGACGGATGACCCGGCCGGGGTGCCGGTGAGGATCACGTCGCCGGGCTCGAGCGTGAAGTGCTGCGACAGGTCGGCGACGAGCTGCGCGAGCGGGAAGATCAACCCGGCCGTCGTGTCGTCCTGGCGGAGTTCGCCGTTGACCCAGGCGCGCACGCGCAGCGCCGTCGGGTCGACCGTTCGGGCGTCGATGAGGTGCGGTCCGAGGGGCGTGTAGCCGTCACCGCCCTTCGATCGCACGTTCGATCCCTTGTCGTTCGCTCTCAGGTCGTAGAGGCCGAGGTCGTTCGAGGCCGTGACCCACGCGACGTGCGCCCAGGCATCCGCCAGTGCTACCCGCCGGGCGGGGGTGCCGATGACGAGCGCGATCTCGCCCTCGAACGCGAGCAACTCGGTTCCCGCGGGACGCTCGACCGTGCCGCCCGAGACCCCGACGGAACTGGACGGCTTGAAGAAGTACGAGGGGGCGGCGGGGCGGCGGCCGCGCTGGTCGGCTCGGGAGGCGTAGCTCAGATGGATCGCGATGATCTTGCCGGGGCGGGCGATGGTATCCGTCACGGGGCGCCTCCTCGCGCATTCTCCGACACCTTGTGCGTCGTATCCGAAATCATATATCATCGCTTCCACCCCCGGCAAGCACCTCCGACCGAGACTCGGATGCACGCCGTGACAATGCAGTCACGAACAAAGGAGACACCGCATGAGCGGTCAGTCACAGGCGGGTTTCACACCCACCGGAACCATCGCGACGGCGGCCGACCGTCGCCGCGTCGTCTTCGCCACGGTGGTCGGGACCACCGTCGAGTGGTACGACTTCTTCATCTACGCCACGGCCGTCGGGCTCGTGTTCGGGCAGTTGTTCTTCGCGCCGCTCGGCGCCGACAGCGCCCTGATCGCGTTCGCCACAGTCGGCGTGAGCTTCCTCTTCCGCCCGCTCGGAGCGTTCCTCGCCGGCCACTACGGCGACAAGCTCGGACGCAAGACGGTGCTCATGTGGACGCTCATCCTCATGGGTCTCGCGACCGCGCTGATCGGACTGCTGCCGACCTACGAGACGATCGGCATCACCGCCCCGGTGCTGCTCGTCCTGCTGCGCATCCTGCAGGGCATCTCGGCCGGCGGCGAGTGGGGCGGCGCGGTGCTCATGGCCGTCGAGCACGCCCCGCGCGCCAAGCGCGGCATCTTCGGCGCCTCTCCGCAGATCGGCGTTCCGCTCGGTCTGCTGCTGGCCTCGGGCGTCATGGCGCTCATGACGGTGATCGCGCCCGGCGACCAGTTCCTCGCGTGGGGCTGGCGCGTGCCGTTCCTGCTCAGCGTCGTGCTGATCCTCGTGGGCTACTACGTGCGTCGCCGCGTCGAGGAGAGCCCGGTCTTCGCCGAACTCGCGGAGCGCAAGGAGAAGGCGAAGATGCCGATCGTGCAGCTGTTCCGCAAGCACGCGCTGCTCGTGATCATCGCCGCGCTCGTGTTCGCGGGCAACAACGCCGTCGGCTACATGACCACCGGCGGCTACATCCAGGGGTATACGACCAACCCCGAGGGTCCGATCGGACTCGAGCGCGGTCCGGTGCTGTGGGCCGTCGCGGGGTCGGCGGTCACCTGGCTGATCAGCACGCTCGTCGCGGGCTGGATCTGCGACCGCATCGGTCGCCGCACGACCTACATCATCGGTTGGGTGCTGCAGCTCGGCGGCGTGTTCGCGCTGTTCCCGCTCGTGAACACCGGGGAGATCGGGCTCGTCTTCGCGGGCCTCGCGATCCTCACGATCGGCCTCGGCTTCACGTACGGCCCGCAGGCGGCGCTGTACACGGAGCTGTTCCCGGCCAGCATCCGCTTCTCGGGCGTCTCGATCTCGTACGCGATCGGTGCCATCGCCGGCGGCGCGTTCGCCCCGACCATCGCGACGGCCATCGTGGCGGCGACCGGTTCGACGCAGGCCGTCACCTGGTACCTCGCCGGCATGACCGTGATCGGACTCATCGCGACGTTGCTGTTGCGTGACCGTTCCGGCATTCCGCTCGGCCCGGATCACGAGGAGGAGCAGGCCGTGAGCCCGATCCACGGACTCGCCCGGGCCTGACCCGCGGATCCGTCCCATCGCAGTTTCCGTCGGCCCGGTGCGCCCGGGCCGACGGAAAAGTGCGACGGGAGCGCAGAAGCCGCGCACAATGAGAGAAGTTCGGAAGGAATCGACGACGATGCAGTTCCACCACCACGGCTATGTCTCCGGCGACCCGCGCGTGCAGGATGCCGCGGGCACGGGTATCGAGCGACCCGATGACCTGCCCGACGAGGTCGACGTGCTCATCGTCGGCTCGGGGCCGGCGGGAATGCTCCTCGCGGCGCAGATGTCGCAGTACCCGGGCGTGACGACCCGCATCATCGAGAAGCGCGACGGACGGCTCGTGCTGGGTCAGGCCGACGGCATCCAGCCGCGCAGCGTCGAGACCTTCCAGGCGTTCGGGTTCGCCGAGCGCATCACCGCCGAGGCCTACAACATCGGCTGGATGAACTTCTGGGGGCCCGATCCCGACGACGCCGCCGGCATCGTGCGCACGGCGCGCACCGCCGACTACGCCTACGACATCTGCGAGTTCCCGCACCTGATCGTCAACCAGGCGCGCGTGCTCGACTACTTCGCCGAGGCGGCCGCCGACGGGCCCGCACGCATCGTGCCCGATTACGGCGTCGCGTTCGAGGGGCTGACCGTGCACGACGAGGGCGAGTACCCGGTCGAGGTGCGCGTGCGGTACGTCGCGGGAGCGCGGACGGGGGAGGAACGGGTCATCCGGGCGAAGTACGTCGCCGGATGCGACGGTGCTCGTAGTCGCGTGCGCGAGGCGATCGGTCGCATCCATGTGGGCGACGTCGCGGCGCACGCCTGGGGCGTCATGGACGTGCTGGTGAACACCGACTTCCCCGATTGGCGCACCAAGTGCGCGATCAACTCGCGCGCCGGGAACATCCTCCACATCCCGCGTGAGGGCGGCTACCTCAGCCGCATGTACATCGACCTCGGCGAGGTCGCGGACGACGACGACCACCGCGTGCGGCAGACCCCGATCGAGGAGATCATCCGTCGGGCGAACGCGATCCTGCACCCGTACACGCTCGACGTCCGCGAGGTGGCGTGGCACAGCGTCTACGAGGTCGGCCATCGCGTGACCGACGGATTCGATGACGCCCCCGAGGATTCCGGGCGCTCGCCGCGGGTGTTCCTGACCGGCGACGCCTGCCACACGCACAGTGCCAAGGCCGGGCAGGGCATGAACGTCTCGATGCAGGACGGCTTCAACCTCGGGTGGAAACTCGGTTCGGTGCTCACCGGCCGCGCGCCCGAGGCGCTGCTCGCGACGTACGGCACCGAGCGGCGGCCCGTCGCGCAGCAGCTCATCGACTTCGATCGCGAGTGGTCGAGCCTCATGGCGCGCAAGCCGGAGGAGATCTCGGACCCGCAGGAGCTCGCGACCTACTACCTCGCGACGGCCGAATTCCCGTCCGGGTTCATGACGCAGTACTCGGCATCGATGATCACGGGGTCGGATGCGCATCAGGGACTGGCCACCGGCTTCCCGCTCGGGAAGCGTTTCCGCTCCGCGGAGGTCGTGCGGGTGGGCGACGGGAACGTGGTGCACCTCGGACACCACGCGCGCGCCGACGGGCGGTGGCGCGTCTACGCCTTCGGCGACGCGTCCGGCGACCGGTTGGCTGCGTGGGCGCAGGCTGCGGCACCGCTCTTCGAGCGATTCACCCCGGCGGATGCCGATGCGGACGCCGTGTTCGACGTGAAGGCCGTGTATCAGCAGCCCTTCGAGGATGTCGAGGTGACGACGACGCCCGCGCTGTTCCAACCCCGGACCGGGCCGCTCGGTCTCGTCGACTGGGAGAAGGTCTACGCGGCGGGGCCCAGCAAGTGGACGGGTGTCGACATCTTCGCCGAGCGGGGGCTGTCGCGCGACGGCGTCGTCGTGGTGGTGCGGCCCGACCAGTACGTCGCCGCGATCCTGCCGTTGGATGAGGCCGGCGTGCGGGAGCTGGCGGAGTTCCTGGCTGAGGGGATGCTGCCGGCGCGGTGAGGCTGACGTTCGCCTCCCGCCTGTTCCGGGGTCCGATCTGGCCAATGTCGGAGGTGCGGCCTACCGTGGGTGCGGACGGGCGATGACGCCCGCCGTGACCTGAGGAGTGGCGTGATGGACTGGAAGATCGAACTCATCTTCGTGCCGGTGTCGGATGTCGACCGCGCGAAGGACTTCTACGTGAAGATCGGCTTCAACGCCGACCACGACCAGACCCCGACCGAGGGGCTGCGGTTCGTGCAGATGACTCCGCCGGGCTCGGCGTGCTCGATCGCGTTCGGCACCGGGCTGGGTCTGGATCTCGAGCCGGGTCAGCAGAACTCGATCCAGGTCGTCGTTCCGGATGCCGACGAGGCTCTCGCCCACCTGCGGGGCCTCGGGGTCGATGCCCGCGGCGTCGAGGATCTCGACTGGGGGCGGTTCGTGTCGTTCGACGACCCGGACGGCAACACCTGGACGCTGCAGGAGCTGCCCGACTACGGCGCGCAGGGCTGAGGATTTTTGGCGGCGCGGGGCTGAGGGGCGCGGTCAGGCTCCTTCCGCGACGATCTCGACCTTGAAGCCTGCGGCGTTCTCCAGCCATCCGGCGTAGTGGTCGGGGCCGCCCGCGTGGGGGTAGCGCTCGTGGTACAGCGGGCGCCAGCCATTCTCCGAGGCGAGCGACATGATCGCGTCGACGGCCGTTGCGGTGCCTCCCTGGAAGGCGAGGTGGTTGACGCCCGGGCGACGGCGGTCATGGCCTCGATCGTCGACGCTCGGTGGGGTCGTGATCGTGAGGTAGGGCCCGCTGGCGGCAGCCCAGGTCTGCCCCTCCGGCCATTCCTGCTGCAGCGAGAAACCCAGCCGCGGGAGGAGCCATCCCCAGTCGCGGCGAGCGGAATCGGGGTCGGCGACCCATACTTCGACGTGGTGGAGACCGGGCATGGCATCGATTCTCGCAGGCGCAGGCGCAGGCGCAGGGGCAGGGGCAGGGGCAGGGGGGCAGGCGCAGGGGGCAGGGGCAGGGGCAGGACGACGGACACGGTCCTCACCGGGAACGCCCTTCTGCTCGACCGTGTTCATGCGCGGATCGGTGTTCGTGTCCGGTGTATCGCGGTGGCGGTGGCGGTGGCCGTGGCCGCGGCGGCGTGGGGTCTGGGGCGTGGTGTTCGCCATTTTTGGTGGGGGTCCCACCAGGCGGGTCCGCGGACGTGGGGTGTGCCGTTGTGCATGCGGATGCTCCAGCCGGAGGTGTCGAGGGTGCGGTGGTGGTGCCAGCAGAGGGTGACGCCGTTGTCGGTGCTGGTGGGTCCGCCGCGGGAATGTTCTGTGACGTGGTGGATCTCGCACCAGGCCGCGGGCACGTGGCATCCGGGGATGAGACATTCCTTGTCGCGGAGGGTGATCGCGCGGCGTTGGTGCGCGGTGAACACCCGGTCGGTCGAATCGATCCCGACGATGCGACCGGTGGGGTCGGAGGTGACGCGTTGGATGCTGCCGCCGCACGCGGTGTGCCGGGCCGTCGCGAGGGAGACGGGGGTGTCGATGCCGTCGACGTGCGCCCATCCTCGCCCGGTCGCGTAGTCCTCCGCGGTCACGGAGACGACGAGGGTCGGGGCGGCGCCGCCGAGGGAGGGCATATCACTGTGGCGGGCGGCGATGCCGAGGGCGGCGGCGAGGGCGTCGTGCTGCTTTTGCGCCCGGGACCGGCCATCGACCATGCCGCCGGGATCACCGGCCGGGAGCACATCACCATCGAGGAAGTCGTTCGTTTCACGTAGCGGCGCGTCGTCAACGGTCGGAACGAACCTCACGCCACCCGCCATCCCTTCATCAGACATCGGGGTCGCCGGGACAGGTGGTCCGTCCACTTTCGGGTTCAGGTACGCGTCCCAGATGCGTTGCAGTTGCCCCGCTGTCTCGGGCAGCAGTGACCCGCGGATCGGGATCACCCCGTCCTTGACACGGCCGAGGACGATCCCGCGGGCGCGCATCGCCCGCTCTTCGGCGGGTTCGGCGCCGTCCGGGTCGAGGTACGTCACGATCACCCGCGACAACAACCGGAGGTCCTCGGGAGTCGCCGGCGGCGCGGAGTCCCCACGGTGCTCCGTTCCCGGGTCGCCGCCGGAGTCTGCGCCCTCTCCGGCATCTACCTCACCGTCGCCCTCCGCACTCCCGCTACCGTCGCCCTCGACGGCGACGAGTCCACGCGCGTACTCCGCCAGCTCCACGTCCGCCCGCAGCCGGTCCGCCGCACCGATCCGCGCCCCGGCCTGCTCCACCGGCCCGGTCGCCGCCAACAGCCCCGCCACCCCGACCACCCCGTCCAGCAGCGCTTCCCGCAGGCCCGGCCACCGGGCGGGAAGCAGCGCCCCGGAGGAGAAGTCCACCTCCCGACGGACGACCTTCCCCGCTTTCACGACCCGTGCCGCCCCGGCCGCGTCCATACGGAGCACCCGTTGGACGAGTTCGTTCATCGTCCGGCATCCGAACCTTCCACAGAACGCCAATTCTCCCGATCCGGCCGGGCGTTGATCGACCGATCCGACCGTCTCGACGATGACCGCATCCACCCGGCGGGCGACCTCACCCGCGGCGCGGAGCACCTGCATCTTCTCGGCATCCGACAACCCCGCCAGCGCGTCTGCGCGCAGCACCGCGGCCAGGTCGGCGGCGACCCGGTCCAGGACTTCGGCGGTGCTGTTCATACGTCTCAGTCCATCAGTAGCCACCGACATTCCGACACGAAAAACCCAGGCCACAGCGAGTATCCACGTGATCGGTGGAGAACTCCGAACAACACGGCAGTGGTGCAGAACGAGTGCACACGGGCGGGACCCTTCGACAAGCTCAGGGACCCAGTTCGTGCAGCAATGCGGAGCCCTTCGTCTCGCTGCGCTCGCTCGCTCAGGAACCGCGGCCGCCCGCGGGGCGGGGCCCTTCGACAAGCTCAGGGACCCAGTTCGCGCGGCAATGCGGCGGCCCTTCGTCTCGCTGCGCTCGCTCAGGAACCGCGGCCGCCCACGGGGCGGGACCCTTCGACAAGCTCAGGGACCCAGTTCGTGCAGCAACGCCGCCGCCCTTCGTCTCGCTGCGCTCGCTCAGGAGCCGCGGCCGCCCACGGGGCGGGACCCTTCGACAGGCTCAGGGACCCAGTTCGTGCGGCAATGCCGCGGTCCTTCGTCTCGCTACGCCCGCTCAGGAGCCGTCGGCGGGAAGCGGGAAGGCGCCGCCCGCGACGACGATGCCGCCGGACTCCGGGATCGTCACGATCAACTCACTCGGCCGACCGACGTGCGCGCCCTGGCGGATGCGGATCGTCTCTCCCGCGTATCCGTGCTCCCGCAGATACGCGCCGGTCGAAGCCGCCGCGGATCCCGTCGCCGGATCCTCGGTGATGCGTCCGACCGGGAAGAGATTGCGAGCCTCGAACGCGGTCGAATCGTGTGCATGCAGCACCGTCACCGTTCCGAGCCAGCCCCGCGTTCGCATCAGATCGGCGACGTCGGCGGGACGGAAGCGGAACTGATGGAACAGCTCCCGATCGGCGACGAAGACGATCGGATGCCAGTTGCCGGCGAACGACTCCTGCACGGGGAACCGCGGATCGACATCGGCCACGGTGAGACCCAGCAGGTCCAGCAAGCGATCGCGCACCGCCGGGTCGAGCTCGCGCACCTGCGGCTCGACGCTCGTGAAGGACACGGTGATCGCGCCCGCGGCATCCGCCACCGACTCCAGGGTCACCGGCCCCGCCGCGGTCTCGAACACGACCGTCCCCGTCCCGTCACGTTCGGCGAGGGCCACCGCCGTCGCCACCGTGGCGTGACCGCAGAACGGCACTTCAGCTCCCGGCGAGAAGTACCGCACTCGGTGATGCGGCACCCCGTCGACCTCGGAACGCCCCGTCACGAAGGCGGTCTCGGAGTATCCGACGTCGGCGGCGATCCGCAGCATCCGCGCGTCGTCGAGACCTGCGGCGTCGAGCACGACGCCCGCGGGGTTGCCGCCGTCGGCTGTCGCGGCGAACGCGCTGTAGCGCAGGACCTCGGGATTCTCGGGCATGGAACGGAGCCTAACGGACAGGAACGAACGGACAGGAACGAACGGACGGGAACGAACGACGGATGCCGCGCCTATGAGTTCACGCGGATGATCTCCTGCTGGTAGGGCGCGATCACGTCACCCGAGATGCGCAGGTCGAGCAGCAGGAAGCGACGGGTCGCGGGGTCTTCGGCAGCCCACGATTCCAGGCGGTCGAGATCGGCGAGCGTGCGCACGACGACGCCCTCGGCGCCGACCGCTGCGGCGAAGGCGGCGAAGTCGACCTCGGGAATGCGCATCGGCGCCTCGGCGAGCCCCTTCAATCCGTACAGGTTGACCTCGGCACCGTAGGCGGCGTCGTTCCAGATCACCGCCACCCCGCGGCCGGCGGCTGCGCGCACCGCGGACTCGAGATCGGCGATCGCCATGAGTCCGCCGCCGTCGCCCGAGGTGAGCACGACGGTGGCGTCGCGCCGGGCGAGAGCGGCACCGACGACGCTCGGCCAGCCCTGTCCGATCGATTGGAAGGCCGTGCCGATCATCATCATCCGGTCGGGCGCGGCGACCGGCCAGTACATGTTCGCCCAGCCGATGAAATGCCCGCCGTCCGAGACCACCACTCGGTCCTCGGGCAGCAGCGTGGCGATGCGCCGGGCCGCGGAGCGGGGGTCGAGACGCCCGTCGGGGGCGAGATCGTCGCCGTGGTCGTACGCCCGTGCGGCGGCGATGTCGACGCTCTCACGCCACGGCGCACCGATCGAACCCGTCACCCGCTGCACCCTCTCCACCAGAGCCTCGGCCGCGAGACGTGCGTCGGCCCGGACGAAGCCGCCGACGTGGGCGTGCGTGGCAGCCGGGGCGATGTCGATCTGGAACACCTTCGTGCCGGGCGCGAACAGCGCGCCGAAGCGCATCGTGAACTGGTTCAGTCCCGCGCCGAACACGACGGCGACATCGGCCTCGCGGATCAGCTCCATCGCCCCCTCGGCCCCGAAACCGCCCGTGACGCCGAGATCGAAGCGCGCGTCGGGGAAGACTCCGCGGCCGAGGGCGGTGGATGCCGTGAGCGCGCCGGTGGACGCTGCGAGCTCGCCCAGCGCCGCGCTCGCTCCCGACAGCCAGGCGCCGCGGCCGGCCAACAGGAACGGCCGCTCGGCCGTGGACAGAGCGGCAGCAATCTCGTCGAGCATCCCCTCGGTGAACTCGCCGCTCGGTGCCAGCGCTGCCGGCACCCGCGGCTCCGGGGCTGGCGGCACGGGGCCGGCCTCCCGCGCCGCGACGTCGTAGGGGATCGCCAGCACGACGGGCACGCGGTAGGTGAGCGCGTGCTCGATCGCGATGACGGTCGTCGCGGCCGCGTCGGCGCGGCCCACGGTATAGGTGCGCGCACCGACCGCCGACGCGAGGGCGATCTGGTCGACGTCCCACGGACGCGGCCCGGACGTCGGCTCGTCGCCGACCACGAGCACCAGCGGCACGTGCGCCTGCACCGCCTCCGCCAGCGCCGTGAGCGTGTTCGTGAATCCGGCGCCGTAGGTGGAGGTGCCCGCGGCGATCCGGCCCGAGGCGCGGAAGTGCGCGTCGGCGGCGACCACGGCGCCCTGTTCGTGGCGCACGGCGGTGAAGACGGCATCCGTCTGCGTCTCGATCGCGTCGAGGAAGTAGGCGTTGCCGTTTCCCATCACCCCGAAGACGGCGTCGATGTGCTGGGCGAGGGTGAGCGCGACGTGCGCGGAGACGGAGGGCATGGCGAAGCCTTTCGAGACAGGGACGGAGAACGAGGTTCCGTATGTGTCTCGCACCCGCGTCGGCGAGGAGTGCTTCGTGCCTCTTTTTCAGGCACCGGTCGCAGGGCGGCCGGACGTGGTCAGTCTATCGCCGCGATGGAGGACAATGGATCGGGTGACTGATGCATCGAACGAGCGCGAGACGCTCACCTGGGACGGCTTCGGCGCCGCCACCCGCGACCTTGCCCGTGACATCCTCGCCAGCGGCTTCGAGCCCGAGGTCGTCGTCGCGATCGCCCGCGGAGGGCTCCTGCCCGCCGGCGCCATCGCGTACGGTCTCGGCGCGAAGAACTGCGGCGCGATCAACGTCGAGTTCTACACCGGCATCGGCACCGTGCTCGACGCTCCCGAGGTGCTCCCGCCCGAGCTCGACATGGCATACCTCGACGGGCGCCGCGTGCTGCTCGTCGATGACGTCGCCGACTCGGGCCGCACCCTCGCCCTCGCGGTTCAGTTGCTGAAGGATAAGGGCGCCGACGTGCGCTCGGTCACGATCTACACGAAGCCGTCGACCATCATCCAGCCCGACTACGCCTGGAAGGACACCGATCTCTGGATCAACTTCCCGTGGTCGTTCCAGGGAACCGTGCGCGAAGAGGACCTCGGTCTCACGCCTTCGGCCTGAGCGGATGCCGTAGCCGGCGCTCTTCTCACCTCACTCCCGCAGCAGGGAGCGGAGCGTCTGGATCGTGTCGGCCTCGCCCGGCGCCTTGTCGGGGCGGTAGCCCTTGACGCGGGCGAAGCGCAGCGCGATGCCCCCGGGATAACGCGGGGAGCGCTGAACGCCGTCGATCGCGATCTCGACGACCAATTCGGGCCGCAGGAACACGGTGCCCTGCGTGTGTCGGGCCTCGAGCGTCGGGAACGTGGCGGTCTGCCAGCGCAGCAGTTCGTCGGTGAGCCCTTTGAAGGTCTTGCCGACCATGACGAGAGCGCCGGGTTCGCCGAATTCTCCGGCGGGATCGAGTGCCCCGAGATGCAGGTTCGACAGCAGACCCTGACGGCGCCCCGAGCCCCATTCGGCCGCGAGCACCACGAGGTCGTAGGTGAGCACGGGCTTGACCTTGACCCAGGATTTGCCCCGGCGACCCGCGGCGTACGGCGAGTCGATGGCCTTGGCGACGATGCCCTCGTGGCCGGCGGCGAGGGCGTCGTGCGAGACCCGTTCGGCGGCCTCGGCATCGGCCGTCACCGTTCCCGGGATGCGCCAGGGGCCGGCGACCCGATCGAGCTCAGCGAGCCGCACGCCCAGCGGCTCGTCGATGAGGTCGCGCCCGTCGACGTGCAGCAGATCGAAGAACCACGGGCGCAGGGCGAGCTCGCGCGCGGCGTCGGCCCCGAACCGCGACATCGTCTCCTGGAACGGACGCGGCCCACCGTCCTCGTCGAGGGCCAGCGTCTCGCCGTCGAGGATGAGGTCGTGCGCGGGCAGGGCACGCACGATCTCGACGAGCTCGGGCACGCGGTGGGTGATGTCGGCGAGGCTGCGGGTATACACCGACACCTCGTCGCCGTGGCGGTGCACCTGGATGCGGGCACCGTCGAGCTTGTACTCGACCGAGGCCTCACCCGTGATGCCGAGGGCATCGGTCGGGGTCGCGGCGGTGGCGGCGAGCATCGGCAGCACGGGACGACCGACGCGGAGCCCGACCTCGTCGAGCGATTCGGCGCTTCCGGTGAGTGCGATCAGCGCCGTCTCGCCGAGGTCGCCCGACAGCATGGCGGCCCGGCGTACGGCGGGCACCGGACGATCGGAGGCGCGGGCGATCGCGTCGAGCAGCACGCCACCGAGCGCACCGGTGCGCAGCTCGCCGAGCATGGCCCGGGTGAGGAAATCCCACTCCGGCGCGGTCGCCCGCGCGGCCAGCGCCTGGAGGGTGCTGCTGCGCACGCTCGCGGAGCCGGTTCCGGATGCCGCGGCGAGACGCTCGAACGCCTGATCGACGTCGGTGATCGCGAGCGTTGAGGCGTCGGCGTGGGAGATCTCGAGGGCGCTCATTCCTCGCCATCCGACGCCGAGGCGCCCCTGCCGCGGCGTCGCGAGGAGGAGCCCGGTCAGCGGCGCGATCTCATCGGCGTCGGCCTGGACCAGCAGCCGGGCGAGCGCGTCGATCTTCGCCAGGCGCGAGGATGTGGCGGCGACCTCCTCGGTCGTCGAGACCAGCTGCGAGAGCATCATCTCCGAAGTGTGACACCGGGCACCGACATCCGGCCAGAGCGTTGACAACCCGGGGTCACCGGTTCAGGGGGCGCCCCCGTTCACCGGCGTGCCGGCACGCGGTCCCGCCGCCTCACCGCCCGCCGCCTCACCGTCCGCCGCCTCAACGACCGCGGAACCGCGGCTTCCGCTTCTGCTGGAACGCCGCGAATCCCTCGCGGTAATCATCGGTGTCGCCGAGCTCCGCCTGGGCCGCGCTCTCGAGCTCGACCGACTCCCACAGCGCCAGCCGCTCGTCGCGGATGCGCGCCACGAGGCGCTTGCTGGCGACGAACGCGGCCGTCGGTCCGAGGGCGGCCGTCGCCGCGGCATCCCTCGTCGCCTCGTGCACCTCCTCGTCGGGCAGCACCCGCGAGAAGAGCCCCGCGGTCACGGCCTCGACGCCGGTCATCAGGCGTCCGGTGTAGATGAGGTCGAGGGTGCGGTGCGCGCCCAGGCGATCGAGGAAGAGGGCATGCCCGCCGGAGTCGAGGGTCGCGCCGAGAGCGGCGAACGGCGAGCCGATCTTCGCCGACTCCGCGACGTACACGACATCGGTGGCGATCAGCAGCCCGAGGCCGACGCCGAGGCAGGCGCCGTGGGCAGCCGCGAACGTGGGCGCGGGAAAGCGCGACATCCGCTGCAGGAGCGGGGCGACGAGCCCGCCCAGGTACCCGATCACGTCGTCGTCGCGCGGATCCACGCCCGAGATGTCCCGTCCCGCGCAGAACGCGCGCCCCTCTCCGCTCAGCACAAGGGCGCGCACACCCGCCGTCTCGGCCTCGGCGTAGGCGGCATCGAGGCCGTGGAGCGCCTGCTCGTCGAGCGTGTTCAGTCGCTCGGGAGCGCGCAGGGTGACGTGGGCGACGTCGTCGGCGATGCGGAGATCGATCATCGGTGCGTTCTCCCTCACACGTCGTAGTCGACGACGACGCGGTCGCTGGTCGGATGGGACTGGCAGGTGAGCACGAACCCGCGCTCGATCTCGTCGGGCTCGAGCGCATAGTTCTCGGTCATCGTGACGCTGCCCTCGACGACCCGGGCCCGACAGGTGCCGCACACCCCGCCCGCGCAGGCGAAGGGGGCGTCGGGGCGCACGCGCAGCGCCGCATTCAGCACCGACTCGTGCGCATCCACGGGGCTCTCGACCGTTGACGAGACGCCGTCGAGCGTCACCTCGATCGTGGTCGTGCGCTCACCCGCCCGCACCTGCACCGGTCGTGCGGCACGGGCGGGCTCGTCGCCGGTGGTGAACAGCTCGAAGCGGATGTGCTCGCCGCCCACGCCGACATCGGCCAGCACCTCGCGGCAGAGGTCGACCAGGGCGAGCGGCCCGCACAGGAACCACTCGTCGACGTCGTCGGGCGGGAGGAGGGTCGTGAGGATCGTGCGCAGCTTCGGCTCGTCGATGCGGCCCGACAGCACGGGAGCGGTGCGCTGCTCGCGCGAGAGCACGTGGTGCAGGGTGAGGCGGGTGGGGTAGCGGTCCTTCAGATCGGCGAGATCCTCGAGGAACATCACGTCGAGCGTCGACCGGTTCGTGTAGAGCAGGGTGAACCGCGCGGTGTCCGACCGCGACAGCACCGTGTGCGCCAGGGCCATCAGCGGGGTGATGCCGGAGCCGGCGGCGATGCCCACCACGTGCCGGTGATCGAGGTCGGGCAGGGCCGAGGTGAAGGTGCCCTGCGGACTCATCACGTCGATCTCGAACCCCGGCTTCAGACCGATCTGCGCCCAGGTCGAGAACCGCCCGCCCTCGTCGCGCTTGACCGCCACGCTCAGCCGGGTGTCGGCGCCGTCGGCGCGATGCTCGGGAGCACGGCACAGGGAGTACGACCGCCGCACCTCGACCCCGTCGAGCACGGTGCGCAGCGCGACGTACTGGCCGGGCAGGTGGTCGTACTCGCCGGCGAGCGCGGCCGGCACCGTGAACGTCACCTCGACCGCATCGTCGGTGAGCGGGCGCACGGCCTCGACGACGAGCGTGTGGAAGCGGGCGCGTCGACGCGCCTTCGGCACCTCGCGGGGCGGGGCCGGGGGAGCGGATGCCGTGGCGGGCGCGAACAGCGACATCAGTGCACCTTGAAATGGTCGAAGGGCTCGAGGCAGGCGCGGCACTCGAACAGCGCCTTGCACGAGGTGGAACCGAACCGCGACACCTCCCGGGTGTCGAGCGATCCGCATCGCGGGCAGCACACGCTCAGCGTGAGAGGGATGGGTCCGTCGCGCACCGCCGCGCGACCGGTCGGAGGGGCGATGCCGTAGCGTTCGAGCTTGCGCCTGCCGGCATCCGACATCCAGTCCGTCGTCCAGGCCGGGGCGAGCACGAGCCGCACCTCGACCTCGGCGAAGCCCGCCGCGGTGAGCGCCAGGATCACGTCGTCGCGGATCGTGTCCATCGCGGGGCATCCGCTGTAGGTGGGGGTGATGTCGACGCGCACCCGCGCGCCGTCGGACTCGACAGCGCGCAGTACGCCCAGGTCCTCGATGGTCAGCACCGGGACCTCGGGGTCGGCGACGGCGGCGGCGATCCGCCAGGCATCCGTCGTCGTCATCGCCGTCACCATGTCGCCCCCGGATGCCGTCGCGCGAGCACCTGCATCTCGGCGAGGATGTGCCCCATCGGCGTGGCATGCGACCCCTGTCGTCCGCCCGCCGACGACGCCGCGACATCGGGCACCGCGAGGTCGGCCCGGGCGAAGACCGTGTCGATCACGGCATCGAAGCCCGCGCGCAGCGATGACGGGCGCGCGGCCGCATCGCCGAGCCGGTCGATCAGCGGGTCGTCGCGGAACAGCTCGTCGACGAAGGGCCAGACGTCGCCCAGGGCGCGGATCATCCGCGTGCGCGACTCCTCGGTGCCGCCCGCGAGCCGGAGCGTCCACTGCACGGCGTGGTCGCGGTGGTAGTCGACCTCTTTGAGAGCCTTCTCGGCGACGGCCGCGATGGTCGCGTCGCCGCTCGATCGCAGCGCCGCGTAGAGCTCGACCATGTACGCCGAGACGACGAGCTGGCGCGCGATGGTCTGCGCGAAGTCGCCGTTGGGCTGCTCCACGATCCAGGCGCTGTGGAACTCCGGCTCGTCGCGGAAGAACGCCAGATCGTCTTCGCTGCGTCCGTCGAAGGAGCCGGCGTAGCGCAGCAGCGAGCGGGCGTGGCCGAGCAGGTCGAGGGCGATGTTGCCGAGCGCCACGTCCTCCTCGAGCTCCGGCGCACGCGAGATCCAGGCGCCCAGCTGCTGCGACAGGATCAGCGCATCGTCGCCGAGACGCAGCGCGTACTCGGCGATGTCGGCGGATGCCGCGCGCTCGCCGGATCCCGCGAGCTCCTGTGCGAGGTGCAGCTCCTCGACGGTGACGTCACCGTGCGTGCTCATAGGTGCGGCACCCCTTCGGAGGCCGTGTAGTACACGGCGTGCCGGTAGTTCTTGCCTGCGGCGCTCTCGAAGTACGCGCCCTTCGCATCCGGGTCGCTCGTCGTGATGGCCTCGGCGGGCACCGCCCAGATCGAGACCCCTTCGCCGCGTCGGGTGTAGAGATCGCGGGCGTTGCGGATCGCCATCTCGGCATCCGGCGCGTGCAGGGACCCCACGTGCACGTGGCTGAGCCCGCGGTTCGCACGCACGAAGACCTCCCAGAGGGGCCAGGGCTCGCGGGGGTCGGTGCCGGGGCTCGCCATCAGGCCACCTCCTCGTCGAGTGCCGAGGCGGATGCCTGCCGGCGGGCGTACTCCGCCGCGGCCTCCCGCACCCAAGCCCCATCTTCGTGAGCGGTGCGCCGGCGCTCCAGCCGTTCGGTGTTGCACGGTCCGTTGCCGCGGAGCACCTCGAAGAACTCGTCCCAGTCGATCTCACCCATCTCGTACCGCACGGATGCCTCGTCGAACCGCAACTCGGGGTCGGGGAGGGTGACGCCGAGGATCTCTGCCTGCGGAACGAGCATCCCCACGAACCGCTGGCGCAGCTCGTCGTTCGAGAAGCGTTTGATCTTCCAGGCCATCGACTGCGCGGAGTTGGGGGACCGGTCGTCCGGCGGGCCGAACATCGCCAGGCTCGGCCAGTACCAGCGGTCGACGGCATCCTGCGCCATGCGTCGCTGCTCCTCGGTGCCCTGCATGAGGGTGAGCAGGATCTCGAAGCCCTGGCGCTGGTGGAACGACTCCTCTTTGCAGACCCGCACCATCGCGCGGCCGTAGGGCCCGTACGAGGCGCGGCAGAGCGGAACCTGATTGCAGATCGCGGCGCCGTCGACGAGCCATCCGATCGCGCCCATGTCGGCCCAGGTCGGAGTGGGGTAGTTGAAGATCGAGGAGTACTTTGCCCGCCCGTCGATGAGCTGCTGCATCATCTCGTCGCGGGTGATGCCGAGGGTCTGCGCCGCGGAGTAGAGGTAGAGCCCGTGGCCCGCTTCGTCCTGCACCTTCGCCATCAGGATCGCCTTGCGCTTGAGGCTGGGCGCGCGCGTGATCCAGTTGCCCTCCGGCTGCATGCCGATGATCTCGGAGTGCGCGTGCTGCGAGATCTGACGGATGAGCGTCTTGCGGTAGGCCTCGGGCATCCAGTCGCGCGGCTCGATGCGCTGCTCGTTCGCGATGAGCTCGTCGAAGAGACGTTCCTCGTCAGAGATGCGTTGCTCGTCGGAGATGCGTTGCTCGTCGGAGACGTCCGCGGTGATCGAGGGGTCTGCGGGGGCGTTCATCGTGGCTCCTCCCGGTCAGCACCTTTACTGACCGATCGTTAGGTAATTCTGTCACGACGGGACGGGATCCTCAAGGCCGGCGCGCGCCGGATCCTCGACTCACTGCGAGCGCGAGACCAGCTCCAGCAGCGCTCGGCCGTACGCCTCGGCGGGATCGGGGTGCTCGAATGAGAGGTCTTCCCCCGATATCCGCACCCGTACACGGAAGGTGTCGTCGAGCCGCTCCAGCGAGCGGAAGGTTCCGCGCAGCAGCTCGCGCAACTGATCCTCGCGGGGGAGCCACACGGCATCCGCGAGGGTCACCGCGTCGAGCGCCCACTCGGTCGTGCCGTTGAAGGCGAGGTCGGTGCCGCTCGGCGTCTGCCGCGCCTCGATCGTCATGCCGCTGACGGTGAACACGTCGGCCTCGGATTCCAGCTCCACCTCGTTCGGGAGGTCGAGCTGGAAGCGGTCGCCCTCGATCGGATGCCACACCAGGCCGGCGGCTCGGAGGGCGACGGCGAGGTCTCGGGTGATCACGTCTCCACGCTAGACGACCGGGTGCACGGCGGGGCCGGTGCGCCGGTGCGCCGATCGCGGTGTCGGAGGGATGGGGCAGAGTGAGGGGATGACCTCCGCACCCTCCGTCGGCACCCGCGCGGCCGCTCTCGCCGCCCTCCGCGAGCTGGTCGGCCGCCCCGATGCCGACTTCCACGACGGGCAGTACGAGGCCATCGAAGCGCTCGTCGACGGTCGCCGCCGGGCGCTCGTCGTGCAGCGCACGGGGTGGGGGAAGTCCGCGGTCTACTTCGTCGCCACCCGCCTGCTGCGGAGCCAGGGGGCGGGGCCGACCGTCCTGGTCTCGCCGCTGCTGGCCCTGATGCGCGACCAGATCGCGGCAGCCTCCCGGGCCGGGGTGAGGGCGGTCACCATCGATTCGACGAACGCCCACGAGTGGACCGACGTCCTCGCGCAGCTCGACCGTGACGAGGTCGACGTGCTGCTCGTGTCGCCCGAGCGCCTCAACAATCCGGCCTTCCGGGAAGAACGCCTGCCGGCGCTCGTGAGCCGAATGGGGATGCTGGTGGTCGACGAGGCGCACTGCATCAGCGACTGGGGGCACGACTTCCGCCCCGACTACCGACGGCTACGCGATCTCATCGCCGAGATGCCGGCCGACGTCCCGGTTCTCGCCACGACGGCCACGGCGAACAGCCGCGTCATGGTCGACGTGGCCGAGCAGCTCGGCGCGAGCACGGCGGGAGGCGATCCCGGCACCGGGGTGCTCACGATCCGCGGACCGCTCGCGCGCACCTCGCTGCGCCTCGGGGTGCTCCGGCTGCGCGACTCCGCGAGCCGACTGGCCTGGCTGCTGAGCCACCTCGACGATCTCCCCGGATCGGGCATCATCTACACGTTGACGGTCGCTGCGGCGGTCGATACGGCGCGACTGCTGCGCGATCACGGGCACGACGTGCGGGCGTACACGGGGCAGACCGACACCGAGGAACGCGCCGAATCCGAGGGGATGCTGCAGCGCAACGAGGTGAAGGCGCTCGTCGCGACGAGTGCGCTGGGCATGGGGTTCGACAAGCCCGATCTCGGTTTCGTGCTGCACCTCGGCGCGCCCTCGTCACCCGTGGCGTACTACCAACAGGTGGGTCGTGCGGGCCGTGCGAGCGAGAGCGCCGACGTGCTGCTGCTGCCCGGTGTCGAAGACCGCGACATCTGGCACTACTTCGCGACCGCGTCGATGCCCGACCGTGAACGTGCGGAGCGGGTGATCGGCGCACTCGGTGACGCGCCGATCTCGACACCGGCCCTCGAGGCGATGGTCGACATCCGTCGGACCCCGCTCGAACTGCTGCTGAAGGTGCTCGACGTCGACGGCGCGGTGCGTCGCGTGCAGGGCGGGTGGGTCGCGACGGGGGCGCCGTGGAGCTACGACGCCGAGCGATACGAACGCATCGCGGGGGAGCGCATCGCCGAGCAGCAGCACATGATCGCGTACGAGCAGACCGACGGATGCCGGATGGAGTTCCTGCAGCGCGCCCTCGACGACGACACCGCGAAGCCCTGCGGGCGGTGCGACAACTGCGCGGGTGAATGGTTCCCGCGCGAGATCGGCGCGGCGGCCACCACCCAGGCCTCCCGGTCGCTCGACCGAGTCGGGGTGCCGATCGAGCCCCGCCGCGCCTGGCCCACGGGCGCCGATCGGCTCGACGTCCCCGTCAAGGGGCGCATCGCCGCCGACGAACAGGCGGGCGAGGGGCGGGCGCTGGCGCGATTGACCGACCTGGGGTGGGGTGGCACGTTGCGCACGCTCTTCGCCGCGGGGGCTGCGGATGCCGCGGTGACGCGACAGGTGCTCGACGGATGCGTGCGCGTGCTGGCCGGGTGGGAGTGGTCGCAGCGGCCCGTCGCGGTGGTCGCACTCCCGTCGCGCTCGCGCCCCCAGCTCGTCGACAGCCTCGCCCGCGGACTGGCCGAGATCGGCCGGCTGCCGTACCTGGGTGAGCTCGGTCTCGTCGGCGGCGGTCCGAGCGGTCAGCCCGGCGGTAACAGCGTCTTCCGCCTCGGCGGTCTCTGGGATCGGTTCAGCGCCGATCACCTCGAGATCCCCGACGGTCCCGTGCTGCTCGTCGACGATCTCGCCGACAGCAGGTGGACTCTCACGGTCGCCGCGCGCACGCTTCGGCGCGCCGGCGCGAGCGAGGTGCTGCCGTTCGTGCTCGCCCTGCGCGGGTGACGCTGCGCGGGTGACACGGTGGCGTCGAAGAACGCCGACGAAGAGAGTTCGTGGCCGGATCCCACGTTCGACCTTGACAAGACCAGCCGTCCCGAGCATGTTCGACAGTGACGGCGGTGTCGCCTGTTCCAGGTCGCCTGCTTTCGCGACGTCGGCCACGCGGCCGGCATCGACACCCGACGGAAGAGATCGAAGGAGATCGGATGATGAAGAAGCTCATCAACGCCCCGGAGGACGTGCTCGTCGAATCGCTCAAGGGAGTCGCACTCGCGCATCCCGAGCTGTCGGTCGACCTCGAGACGCACGTCATCACGCGGGCCGAGCCGAAGGCGCAGGGAAAGGTCGCGATCGTCTCCGGCGGCGGATCGGGGCACGAACCCCTGCACGGCGGCTACGTCGGCGTCGGGATGCTCGACGCCGCGGTCGCGGGTGAGGTCTTCACCTCACCGACGCCCGACCGCGTGCAGGCAGCGACGAAGGCCGTCGACCGGGGGGCCGGCGTGCTGCACATCGTGAAGAACTACACCGGCGACGTGCTCAACTTCGAGATGGCCGCAGAGCTCGCCTCGATGGAGGGCATCGAGGTCGGCACGGTCGTCGTCGACGACGACGTCGCCGTGCAGGACTCGCTCTACACGGCCGGACGACGCGGCGTCGGCCTCACCGTGCTGCTCGAGAAGATCGTCGGCGCGGCCGCGGAGGAGGGACAGGACCTCGCCGCCGTCGTCGCCCTCGCGCAACGCGTCAACGGCCAGGGGCGTTCCATGGGCATGGCGCTCACCAGCTGCACGGTGCCGGCCGCCGGCAAGCCGACCTTCGACCTTCCGGACGACCAGATGGAGATCGGCATCGGCATCCACGGCGAGCCCGGGCGCCACCGGGAGCCCCTGGCGCCGGCATCCGACATCGCCCGCCAGCTCGTCGAGCCGATCCTCGCCGACCTCGACTTCGCGGGACCCGCGATCGTGATGGTCAACGGCATGGGCGCGACCCCGCAGATCGAGCTCTACCTGATGTACGCCGAGGTCGCAGCGCTCCTGGAGGCAGCGGGCGTTCAGGTCGTGCGCAACCTCGTCGGGAACTACATCACCTCACTCGACATGGCCGGATGCTCGGTCACGGTGTTGAAGGCCGACGACGAGGTGCTGCGGTTGTGGGACAGCCCGGTCGTGACCCCCGGTCTGCGGTGGGGCGCCTGATGGCCGCGGATACCGTCTCGATCGCCACCCTGCAGGACTGGATCATCCGCTTCGGCGCGGCCGTCGCCGAGAAGCGCGAATGGCTCACCGAGCTCGACTCCGCGATCGGCGACGCCGACCACGGCGCGAACATGGCGCGGGGGATGAGCGCCGTCACCGAGAAGCTCGCAGCGAGCGCGCCGGCCGCGGCGGACGACCTCCTGAAGACCGTCGGGATGACGCTCGTCAGTTCGGTCGGCGGCGCCAGCGGGCCGCTCTACGGCACGTTCTTCCTGCGGATGGGGATGACGACCGGCGCGGTCCAGGATCTCGACGCGACCGGCCTGGCCGCCGCGCTGCGCGCCGGGCTCGAGGGCATCGTCGCGCGCGGCAAGCCCGAGGTCGGGGACAAGACGATGTTCGACGCGATGTCGCCGGCGGTCGATGCGCTCGACGCCGCCATCGCGGGAGGTGCCGACCTGGCCGAGGCGACGCAGGCCGCTGCGGTCGCCGCCGCCACGGGGCGCGACGCGACGCTGCCGCTGGTGGCCCGGAAGGGGAGGGCCAGCTATCTCGGCGAACGCAGTGCCGGCCATCTCGATCCCGGTGCCGCATCGACCACGCTCCTCTTCGAGACGCTCGCCGCGGCGATCGCGGCGAGCTGATGATCGGCATCGTCGCCGTCTCCCACAGCGCACGACTCGGGGAGGCGGCGCTCGAGCTCGCCCTGCAGATGGTGCAGGGGCCTGGAGCGCGAGTGCGCGTCGCGGCCGGTGCGGGGACGGATGCCGACGGCACGCCGATCCTCGGCACGGATGCCGTGGCCGTCGCCGGAGCGATCGACGAGCTCGCCGGCGACTGCGACGGTGTGCTCGTGCTCATGGACCTCGGGTCAGCCGTGCTCAGCGCCGAGCTCGCACTCGAACTGCGCCTGAGCGACGTGCCGGTCAGGCTCGCCCCGGCGCCGTTCGTCGAGGGTCTGCTCGCCGCCGTGGTGTCGGCGGCGGCCGGGGGAGATCTCGACACGGTCGCCGCCGAGGCGTCCGCGGCCCTCGGAGCGAAGACGGGGCAGCTCGGTGCGGAGGAACCGGTTCCGGAACCGGTGGCTCCGTCCCGACCCGCCGGCGACGCGCAGACCCGCCGTGTGCTCGTGCGCAACCCGCAGGGCCTCCACGCCCGCCCGGCGGCCCTGATCGCCGAGGCTTCCGGCGGCGTCGACGTGCGTCTGCGGCGGCTGCCCGACGGCCCGGAGGCGGCTGCGGCGAGTCTCTCGCGGCTGCTGATCCTCGGCGCGCGCCAGGGCGACGAGATCGAGATCTCGGCGCGGGGTGCGGATGCCGCCGGTGCCCTCGATCGGATCGCGGCGCTCTTCGACGACGGGTTCGGGGAGGGAACGGACACCGGCACCGGCACCGGCACCGGCGTCGGGACGGGGACGGGCTCGGCGCCGGAACCGGTCGCGCCGCCTCGGGATGCTGCGGGTGCGGTGACCGCGGGCGATGTGCTGCGCGGACGAGGCGTGAGCTCCGGGGTCGCCGCGGCATCCGTCGTTCATCTCGCTCCCGCGCTGCCCGAGCCCGATGGCGGAGTCGTCGTCGCCGAGAGCGAGCGCGCCGCCGAGGTCTCGGCGGTCGAGCGGGCGACCGTCGCGGTCGCCGAGCACCTGCGTGCGCGCTCCGCGGAGTCGACGGGGGAGGCGCGGGAGATCCTCGATGCCGCACGCCTCATCGCGTCCGATCCCGAGCTGCTCGCCGATGCCCGCGCGCTCGTGCTCTCGCAGGGTCGCACGGCCGCGCGCGCGGTATGGGAAGCGGCCCGATCGCACGAGACGGCCCTCGAGGCGCTCGGGGGGCGGATGGCCGAACGCGTGGCCGATATCCGCGACGTGCGCGACCGCGTGATCGCGGAGATCCTCGGACTCGACCTGCCGGGGGTCCCCGAGCGCGAGGAGCCGTTCGTGCTCGTCGCCGTGGACCTCTCGCCCGCCGACACGGCCGCCCTCGGCGGTGGTCGCTGCACAGCGCTCGTCACCGAGCAGGGCGGTCCCACCTCTCACACGGCGATCATCGCCCGCTCGCTCGGGCTCCCGGCGGTCGTCGGCGTCACCGGTGCCACGGGCATCCGCGAGGGGGAGATCGTGCTCGTCGACGGTGATCGCGGCACCGTCGAGGTCGGCCCGGATGAGGAGCGAGTGGCGTCCGCGCGTGCCGCCGCGGTCGTCGTCGAGTTCGACGGGCAGGGCCGCTCGGCGGACGGCCATCCGCTCGCCCTGCTCGCCAACGTCGGAGGTGCGGCGGACGCCCTCGCCGCTGCGGCGGCGCGCGCCGAGGGCGTGGGACTGTTCCGCACGGAGTTCTGCTTCCTCGGGCGCACGGATGCTCCCTCCGTCGATGAGCAGGTCATCGCGTACCGCGGGGTGCTCGCCGCGTTCCCCGGTCGCAAGGTGGTCGTGCGCACGCTCGACGCGGGAAGCGACAAACCCCTGCCCTTCGCGAACGTCGACGACGAGGAGAACCCGGCGCTCGGTATACGGGGTCTGCGGATCGCCCGTCGCAGCCCGCGTCTTCTCGACGATCAGTTGCGAGCGCTCGCCCTCGCCGCCGAGGCGGAATCGGCCCTCGTCGAGGTCATGGCGCCGATGGTGGCGACCGTCGACGAAGCGGCAGAGTTCGCGGAGCGGGCCAGGGGCGCGGGGATCGACCGTGTCGGCATCATGATCGAGACCCCGTCGGCTGCCCTGCTCGCCACCGAGATCTTCGAGGTCGTCGACTTCGTCAGCCTCGGCACCAACGATCTCGCCCAGTACACGCTCGCGGCCGACCGGCTCCTCAGCGAACTGGGCGACCTCAACGATCCGTGGCAGCCCGCGGTGCTGCGACTCATCGGCGCCGTCGGTGCCGCGGGGCGCGCGGCGGGGAAGCCGGTCGGGGTGTGCGGGGAGGCCGCTGCCGACCCCGCTCTCGCGCCTGTGCTCGCGGGGCTCGGAGTGACTTCGCTCTCGATGGCACCGCGCGCGCTCGGGCGGGTCGGCGCGGCGCTCGCGGCCGTCGATCAGGACGCGTGCCGACGTGCGGCCGATGCGGCCCTCGCAGCGCCGACCGCTTCGGCGGCGCGGGAGGCGGTGGGCGCCGTTCTGGCGGACGTGAGCGGGCTCTGACCCCTTCCGTCGCGGCATATATGCGCCCACGGGCATGCGATTCGTATCGTTCTGATCTCGACCGGTCGTGGAGGCGGGCGGGATGTCCGGAACAGCCGCTACGCTCGCCCCAGGGGAGGCGTCGGCAGGCGGCGCAGCGGATCATCGGAGGGTCATATGCCGCACGCGCGGTCGTTCACGAAGCTCGTCCTCGGCCTGGTCACGGCCGGGGCATTGTTCGGACTCTCCGGGTGCGCGCCCGAACCCGAATCGACGCCGGACCCGACCCCGACGGCGGCCCCCGAGACTCCGGAGCCCGCGGCCTACGACGGGCCGCTCCACTTCGTCGGTGACGAGCTCGACTGGTTCCTGCTGTCGGAGGACGAGATCGCGGCGGTCATTCCGGGGTCGGCGGATTTCGCGGAGCCATCGGCATCGCTGCTGCAGATCGGCGACGGTGACGGAGCGATGTTCTCCCCGAGTATCTGCGGCACCGTCCAGTCTGAAGCGTCGCTCGGTTCGATCGGCGCGCGCAGCATCACCTGGAAGGCCGAGAACGAGCGTCAGGGGCGCTTGAGCGTGCTGCAGTTCGCGGACGAAGGGCAAGCCGCGCGACGGATGGACGACTACGTGGCCGCGTCGGAGCAGTGCGCGACGTTCACGTTCGACCAGAGCGCGTCGTCGTTCGACAGCGCGGCGATCGACGAGGACGATGTGCGCACGGTCGTCGGATCGATAGAGCTGGGCACGGCCGACAGCGGCTTCCGGCATTACTTCGGGATCGCATCCGTGGGCAATGTGCTGGTGGAGTTCTGGCACTCGTATACGGGAGACTCACTCATCGATGCCGACGCGGCTGCTCGTACGTTGCACGCACGCGCCGCTCAGGCGAAGGAGCTCCTGATCGGTGAACTGACGGCGAATCCGCCGGCGACGCCGGCCGAGCCGCCCGCCGCTGACGCCGCGGAAGCCTGGTCGGAATGGACGATCGGCTTCGACGGTATCGGTCCGCTCCGTCTCGGGGAGGATATCGATGCGGCCATGGCTGCGGTCCCCGGTACCGATATCTCTGCGGCGGAGTGGCCCTCGCGTCCACGCACATTCGTGAGCCCTGACGGGTCCGCGAGCCTGGTCATCAGTGCGCAAGAGGAGGGGAAGGCCATTGCGAGCATCCTCGTCGGCAAGATCTCGCTCTACGGTGAACCTTCCGTTGATGGCGCCATGCTTCCGCGCGCCGCCGGCGTCGGAATCGGAGATCCGATCGAGAAGGCCATGGCATCGTTCCCGGACGGTACCTCGGTCCACGTCGTGGCGGCAGGCCTCGATTTCTACGAGGTGTCGACGCGCGACGGTCGAGTACTGCTCTTTTTCACTGAGCACGACATCGCTACGCCGGGAGCCGCCATCATCGGGATCACCGCCGAAGACGGCACGCTGCGTCGCGAGCACTACTTTGGTGCCTATCTGGAGTAGTCGCCTGCTCAGACAGGCGCTGTCTCGCCCTGAGGCTGTTTGCTCACGAGCGTGAGCACGTCGTAGGTCGCGACGGTCTCGTCGCGTTGATTGCGGATGACGGCGTCCCAGCGCACCTCGCCGTAGTCGTCGGTCTCGCGCGGCGTGATCTGCTTCGCGGTCAGTTCGACGCGGATCTCATCACCCGGCGACACCGGCGTGACGAAGCGAAGGTCCTCGAGTCCGTAGTTCGCGAGCACTGGACCGGGCTCGGGATCGACGAAGAGCCCTGCCGCCCACGACACGAGCAGATAGCCGTGGGCGACCCGCCCCGGGAAGAACGGATTCGCCGCCGCCGCGGCCTCGTCCATGTGGGCGTAGAAGGTGTCGCCGGTGAAGCGCCCGAACGTCTCGATGTCGTCGAGGGTCACGGTGCGCGATCCCGAGGCCACCTGGTCGCCGACCCGCAGTTCGGCGAGTGATCGGCGGAACGGATGCCGTCCGTCGCTGCGCACCGCGGCGCCGGAGTGCCAGACACCGGTCAGGGCCGTGAGCATCTCGGGCGATCCCTGCACCGCGGTGCGCTGCATGTGGTGCAGCACCGCCCGGATCCCGCCCAGCTCCTCGCCACCGCCGGCCCGCCCCGGTCCACCGTGCACGAGGTTCGGGAGCGGGGATCCGTGTCCGGTCGACGAGCGCGCATCGTCGCGGTCGAGCACCAGCAGTCGACCGTTGAACGGCGCGATGCGGGTCGCGAGCGCCACCGCCTGCGCGGGGTCGTGCGTCGCGATGCTCGTCACCAGCGAACCGCCGCCGCGGGCGACGAGACCTGCGGCCTCCGCGATGGTCGAGTAGGTCAGCATCGAGGCGACCGGGCCGAAGGCCTCGACGCCGTGCACGGCATCCGCCTCGGCGTCGTCGAAGCGCAGCAGCATCGGCGCGACGAAGGCCCCCTCCGAGATCTGCCCCGTGGTTCCGTCGGCGCGACGCACCTCCGGCGTCGCGGTCGTGCCGATCACGATCCGTCCACCGGCATCCTGCAGCGCGGCGACCTGTCGCAGCACCTCGTCGCGCTGGGCGAGCGAGGCGAGCGGGCCCATGGTCACGCCCTCGGCGCGGGGGTCTCCGAGCACCGTGCGCTCCGCGAGGCGGGTGCGCACGGCGTCGATCACGGCATCCGCCGATCCTTCCGGCACGATGACGCGACGGATCGCCGTGCACTTCTGCCCGGCCTTCGTCGTCATCTCGGTGACGAGCTGGCGTACGTAGGCATCGAACTCGGGCGTGCCGACCGTGGCATCCGTGCCGAGTACCGAGGCGTTGATCGAGTCGGTCTCGGCCGTGAAACGCACGCCTCCGGTCTGCATCGCGGCGCTCCGCCGCAGGGACTCGCCGGTCGAGGCGCTGCCGGTGAATCCCACGATGTCGCCGAGGAGCAGGTGGTCGAAGAGATCGGGCACGCTCCCGCTCACGAGCTGCAGCGTGCCTTCGGGCACCAGACCCGACTCGATGAGGATGCGCACCATCGCCTCGGCGAGGTAGCCGGTCGGGGTCGCGGGCTTGATCAGCGTCGGCATTCCCGCGAGGAAGGCGGGGGCGAACTTCTCGAGCGCACCCCACACGGGGAAGTTGAAGGCGTTGATCTGCACGGCGACGCCCGGCAGCGTGGTGTGCACGTGGCGGCCGAGGAAGGACCCGTCCTTCGAGAGGGGCTCGACCGGGCCGTCGATGCGCACGGTGCCGTTCGGCAGTTCGCGGCGTCCCTTGCCCGAGTAGGAGAAGAGCACGCCGATGCCGCCGTCGATGTCGACCCACGAATCGGCGGCCGTCGCACCCGTGCGGGCCGAGAGCGCGTACAGCTCGTCCTTGCGGGCGCTCAGCGCCAGCGCGAACTGCTTCAGCAGCACGGCCCGCTGGTGGAAGGTGAGCGCGGCGAGGCTCGCCTGCCCGACCGTGCGGGCGTGCACGAGCGCCGCCGCGAGGTCGAGACCCGTGGTCGACACGCGGGTCACGAGCTCGCCGGTCGATGCGTCGCGCACCTCCGTCGAGGGTGATCCGGCCGCGGGCGCCCACCAGGCGCCCTCGATGTAACTGGGCAGGTACTCGGTCATCGCGTCTCCTTCGGAGAGTCGGGGGCAGTCCAGTCGTAGAAGCCTGCGCCGCTCTTTCGTCCCAGCCGCCCCTCGGCCACCATCCGGCGCAGCAGAGCGGGTGGCTCGAAGCGCTCACCCAACTCGCGGGCGAGCTCCTGGGCGATCCCGAGACGCACGTCGAGCCCCACGAGGTCGGTCGTGCGCAACGGACCCACCGGATGCCGATACCCCAGCGTCATGGCGGCGTCGATGTCGGTCGCCGATGCGACGCGCTCCTCGAGCATCCGAATGGCTTCGAGGCCGAGCGCGACGCCGAGGCGCGACGACGCGAAGCCGGGGGAGTCGGCGACCACGATCGGAGTCTTGCCCAGCAGAGCGACCCACTCGCGCGCGGTATCGACGACGGCCGGGTCGGTGGCCGCTCCCCGCACGATCTCGACGAGCGCCGACGAGGGCACCGGGTTGAAGAAGTGGAGCCCGAGAAAGCGCTCCGGCCGTCGGCGGGCGAGCGCGAGGTCGTCGATCGAGATCGATGAGGTGTTCGAGGCGAGCACGGCCTCGTCCGGCAGCACCTGCTCGAGCCGCGCGAGCGCGTCCTCCTTGAGCACGCGGTCCTCGGGCACGGCCTCGACGACCAGTGCGGCCCCCCTGCACCCCTCGACATCGGTCGTGAGCCGGAGGCGCGCGGCGCATTCGCCCGCATCGAGGCCGGGGTCGCGGTCGGCGGAACGGCGGAGACTCTCGTCGATGCGCAGCGCCGCGGCATCCGCGCCCTCCGTATCGCGCTCGACGACGACCACTCGCGATCCGGCGAGCAGGAACGCGTGCGCGATGCCCGCGCCCATACGCCCTCCGCCCATCACGCCGACGACGGCCGGCGCGCTCACGAGCGACCCGTGCGATCGAGGAAGGCGGTCATGCGGCGCTCCTTCTCGGGGCTCTCGAACAGCTCGGCCTGCAGTTCTCCGTCGATGTGCGGATGCTCTGCACGCGGCGCGCGGAGGGCGCGCTTGGTGTGTCGGGTGGCGAGCGGGTCGTTCGCGGCGATGCGGTCCGCGAGCGCGTGCGCGGCGGGCAGCAACTGCTCGGGCGGATGGATCGCCGAGATGAGCCCCCAGGCGAGGGCGTCGTCCGCGCCCAGCGCACGGCCCGTGAGCAGGAGATCGGCGGCGCGGGCGTGGCCGACGATCTCGGGCAGGCGCCAGGTCGCGCCGGCAGCGGCGAGGATGCCGAGTCCGGTCTCGGGGTTGCCGATGCGGAGCGACGCGGTGGCGATGCGGATGTCGGCGGCGTAGGCGAGCTCCGCGCCGCCGCCCAGCGCGTAGCCGTCGAGGGCGGCGATGACCGGCATCGGCAGTTCGGCCACGCGGAGGAAGGCCGTGGCGTTGATCCCGCGGCGCGCATCGTCGGCGCGGCGCTCGCGCAGTTGGGCGATGTCGGCGCCCGCCGCGAAGTCGCCGCCCGCACCCGTGAGGATCAGCGTGCGGGGGTCGGCTTCCAGCTCGGCGCAGAGCGCGTGCAGGGCATCGATCGTGGCGAGGTCGATGGCGTTGCGGCGCTCCGGTCGGTTGAGCGTGGCGAGCACGCGGTCGTCACGCCGTTCGATCAGCAGCGGGTCGCTCATGCCACCCGCTCCAGGATCATGGCGGTGCCCTGCCCGACGCCCACGCACATCGTCGCGAGTCCGAGCCCCGCCCCCTCGCGCTCCATGCGCCCGAGCAGCGTGACGACGATGCGGCACCCGCTCGACCCGAGCGGGTGCCCGAGGGCGATCGCTCCGCCGTCGCGGTTGACGCGCTCCGGGTCGAGTCCGAGTCGGCGGATCGAGGCGAGCGACTGGGAGGCGAAGGCTTCGTTCAGCTCGACGGCCCCGATCGCGTCGACCGCGAGGCCGGTGCGGCGCAACGCCCTCTCGGTCGCCGGCACGGGACCGAGACCCATGATCTCCGGAGCGAGTGCGGCGGAGGTCGCCGTGACGATGCGGGCACGGGGGGTGAGGCCGTAGCGGCGCACGGCCTCACCCGAGGCGACGATCACGGCGGAGGCCCCGTCGTTCAAGGAGCTCGAGTTGCCGGCGGTGACGACGCGGCCGCCCTCCACGACGGGGCGCAGCGACGCGAGCGCACCGAGGTCGGTGTCGCGGCGCGGGCCCTCGTCGACGTCGACATCGCCGGCGCGCGTGGGCACGGCGACGATCTCGTCGGCGAAGCGTCCCGCGTCGATCGCGGCGATCGCGCGCCCGTGGCTGCGCAGCGCGAACGCATCGGCATCCTCTCGTGTGATCCCGTCGCGCCGGGCGACCTCCTCCGCGGTCTCCGGCATCGAGAGCGTGGTGCCTGCGCGCGCGGAGAGCCGCGGGTTCGTGAACCGCCAGCCGATCGAGGTGTCGACGACGGCGCCCGGTTTCGCCCACGCCCGTTCGGGCTTGGCCTGCACCCACGGGGCCCGGGTCATCGACTCGACGCCGCCCGCGACGAGCAGCTCGGCGTCCCCCGCGCGGATCGCCTGGGTCGCCAGGGCGATGGCCGACATCCCCGAGGCGCAGAGCCGGTTCACGGTCAGACCCGGGATGTCGTCGGGGAGTCCCGCGAGCAGCACGGCCATGCGCGCGACGTTGCGGTTGTCCTCGCCTGCCTGGTTCGCCGCTCCCAGGATCACCTCGTCGATCGCGCCACCCGGCACTCCGGCGCGATCGACGGCAGTGCGCACCACGAGGGCGGCGAGGTCGTCGGGGCGGATGCCGGAGAGGGCACCGCCGTAGCGCCCGATCGGGGTGCGGACCCCGCCGATGAGGAACGCCTCGGTCATATCGGCCTCCTCACACGCGCCCGTAGGCGCGCAACGGCTGTTCGATCAGCGCGACCAGCTGCCGCAGGAAGCTCGCGGCGTAGCCGCCGTCGCACACGCGGTGATCGAACACCAGCGACAGCTGCGCGATGCGGCGGGCGACGACCTCGCCGTCGACGACCCAGGGGCGCTCGAGCACGCGTCCGATGCCGAGGATCGCCACGTCGGGGTGGTTGATGATCGCAGCCGACCCGTCGACGCCGAGTCCGCCGTAGTTGTTGAGGGTGAAGGTCGAGCCGCGCATCCGTTCGGGCGGCATCGCCCCGGCCCGGGCGGTCTCGGCGAGCTCGCCCAGCGCGGCGTCGAGTCGCGCGACACTCAGCTCGTGTGCGCGGGGGACGACCGGCACGAGCAGCCCGCGCTCGGTGTCGGTGGCCACCCCGAGGTTCACGCCCTCGAACGCGATGAGCTCCTCGCCGCCGTCATCCAGACGCGAGGCGAGCACGGGGTGGTCCTCGAGCGCGAGCAGGGCGAAGCGAGCGAACAGCGCGGTCAGCGACGGCGCGCGCTCGCCGGCCGCGGCGATCTCGCGCCGCAGATCCCAGAGACGCGTCGCGTCGACGTCGACCCAGACGGTCGCCTCGGGGATCTCGGCGCGACTGCGGCTCAGGCGGGCGCTCACGGCCCGGCGCAGCGGAGACAGGCGCTCACGGGCGCGCACGCGCAGGCCGTCGATCTCGTCGGCGGACGACGCCGGACCTGCGGATGCCGGTGCGTGCGCGCCGTCGACGGCATGATCGACCGCGGCCCGCAGCACATCGGCGCGCGTCACGGCGCCGTCGGCTCCGGTCGCGGGGATCGCGTGCACGTCGAGACCGAGGTCGCGGGCGAGCCGACGGACGATCGGTGAGCGCACCGCGACGGTGCGAGCGGCGGGTGCCTCCGCTGTGCCGACGGGTGCCTCCGCCGTGTCGGTGGGCGCCGCGGCCGAGTCGTGCACGGCCGACCGCCGGCGGCGTCCGCCCGCCGACCGTTCGCTCGTGCCGTAGCCGATGAGCACGTTGCCGGAGCCTGCGCGTTCCTCGACTCGGTAGTCCTCGTGCGCCGCGTTCTCGGGGAGGACGGCGTCGGATGAGGCGCTCGCCGCCGCGGCATCCGACACCTCCAGCACCGGGGCGCCGACGGCGATCGTGTCGCCGGCGTCGCCGTGCAGCGCGGTCACCACACCCGCGAAGGGGGACGGCAGCTCCACGACGCTCTTGGCGGTCTCGACCTCGGCGATCGCCTGATCGACGGCGATCGTGTCTCCGACCGCCACGAGCCACTGCACGAGACCGGCCTCGGTGAGACCCTCGCCCAGATCGGGCAACCGGAAGACGTGCGCGGTGAGGGTGCTCACGATTCGTCCTCCCAGTGCAGCGTGTCGATCGCGTCGAGCACGCGGTCGACGTCGGGCAGGTACCAGTGCTCGAGCTTCGGCGGGGCGTAGGGGATGTCGAACCCCGTCACCTTGCGCACCGGCGCCTCGAGGTGTTCGAAGCAGCGCTCGAACACCCGCGATTGGATCTCGGAGGCGACGCTCGCGTAGCCCGGTGCCTCGGCGATCACGACGGCCCGACCGGTGGCGCGCACGGCGGCCGTGACCGTGGCGTCGTCGAAGGGCGAGAGCGAGCGCACATCGACGACCTCGACGCTGCGGCCGTCGGCGGCTGCGGCCTCGGCGGCTTCCAGTGCGAGCGGCACGGCCGCGCCGTAGGCGAGCAACGTCACATCGGTGCCGGTGCGCGCGACCCGGGCGCTGCCGAGGTCGGCGCGGTGCGCGGTGTCGACCTGGCCGCGCGTCCAGTACAGCTTCTTGGGCTCGAGGAACACGACCGGATCGGGCGACTCGATCGCCGCCCGCAGCAGCGAATAGGCGTCCTGCGGGGTCGACGGGCACACGACCGTGAGCCCCGGGGTGTGCGCGTAGTACGCCTCCGACGAGTCGCAGTGGTGCTCGACCCCGCCGATGCCGCCACCGAACGGGATGCGGATGACCAGCGGCATCCGCACCCCTCCGCGCGTGCGGTTCCCGTACTTCGCGACGTGGCTCACCACCTGCTCGAACGCGGGCAGCGCGAAAGCGTCGAACTGCATCTCGACCACGGGGCGCATGCCGTTCATCGCCATGCCCACCGCCGTGCCGACGATCCCGGACTCGGCGAGCGGGGTGTCGAAGCAGCGATCCTCGCCGAAGCGCGCGGTGAGTCCGTCGGTTACCCGGAAGACCCCGCCGAGCGCCCCCACGTCCTCCCCGAAGACGACGACCTCGGGGTCGTCGGTCAGGGCGTCTGCGAGCGCGAGGTTCAGTGCCGCGGCCATCGTGAGCGTCACCGGGGCGCGGCTGCCCGTATCGACGCCCGGGCGGATGCCGTCGAGATGCGTGCCGTCCTGCGCGATCGTCATCGGGATGCTCCTTCTCGAGAGGCGGACTCCGCCTGGCCGGATGCCGCCGCCGTGCGCTCGATCTCGCCCCGCAGCATCGCCCACTGCTCCTCGAGCTGCGGGGAACGGGTCGCGGTCACGAATCGGAAGAGATCCTCGGGATCGAGGTCGGCGTCGGTGTTCAGCGCGGTGCGCAGCTCGATCGCGAGGGTCTCGGCATCCGCCGCGAACCGGGCCTCGATCTCATCGTCGAGCGCTCCGACCGCGCGGAGGTGCGTGCGCAGCCGCCGCAGCGGGTCGCGCTCGACCCAGGCCTGCACCTCGGCGCGATCGCGGTAGCGGGTGTCGTCGTCGGCGTTGGTGTGCGCCTGCATCCGATAGGTGTGCGCCTCGACGAGCGTGGGGCCGTCGCCCGCGCGTGCTCGCCGCACAGCCGCGCTGAGCACCGAGAGCACCGCGGCGACGTCGTTGCCGTCGACCCGCTGCCCCGGCATCCCGTAGCCGATCGCCTTGTGCGCGAGCGAGGGAGCAGCGGTCTGGCGCGAGAGGGGCACCGAGATCGCGAACCCGTTGTTCTGCACGAAGAAGACCACCGGCACGCGGAAGACCGACGCGAAGTTCATCGCCTCGTGGAAGTCGCCCTCGCTGGTGGCGCCGTCGCCGCACAGGGCGAGCACGACCGTGTCGTCGCCGCGGCGCTTCGCGGCGTACGCGAAGCCGACCGCGTGCAGCAACTGGGTCGCGAGGGGCGTGGACTGCGTGGCGACGCGGTGCGCGCGCACGTCGTAGCCCGAATGCCAGTCGCCCGCGAGCAGCACCATGGTCTCCGCCGGCGGGACTCCGCGTCCGATGATGGCGACGGCGTCGCGGTACGTGGGGAACAGCCAGTCAGCGGCGCCGTCGAGCACCCGCGCGGCTGCGACCTGGCAGGCCTCCTGCCCGTGCGACGAGGGGTAGACCGCGAGGCGGCCCTGGCGCACCAGTGCGCTCGCCTGATCGTTGAAGCGGCGTCCCTCGACGAGTCCGCGGTAGGCGTCGAGCAGCGCGCCGCGGTCGGGGAGCGGATAGTCCGCGTCCTCGGTGAGCGTGCCGTCGGGGGCGATGAGCTGTACCGCCTCGTCGCGGGGGAGCATGTCGTCGTTCATCTGGTCGCCTTCCTCGCCGAACCTGATGACGACAGCATGCGCTCTCGCGCGCAGTCGTCCAAGAGGTGCGGCCGAATGCTGGACGATTGCGCGATCGTTGCCCTCACGCTCGCCGAAGTGTCAGAATTCGACCCGGGACGAAGGAGTGCCATGACCACGCTGGATGAGATCGACCGGGCCATCCTCGACGAGCTGCGACGCGATGCGCGGGCGTCGATGACCGCACTGGCGGATGCCGTGCACATCTCGCGGGCGGGCGCCCATGCCCGCATCCGACGGCTCACCGATGCGGGCGTGATCACGGGGTACACCGTGCGCACGGATCCCGCGAAGCTCGGGCATCACGCGAGCGCCTACGTCACGCTCGCGATCGAGCAGGCCAGTTGGCAGCTCGTGCAGGATCGGTTGCGGGCGATCCCCGAGATCGAGCACATGGCGCTGGTCGGCGGAGACTTCGACGTGATCCTGCTCGTGCGGGCGAACGATGCGCGCGATCTCCGCCGGATCGTTCTCGAGGACATCCAGGCGATCCCGTCGATCCGCACGACCCGCACGACCCTGATCTTCGAGGACTTCGAGCGCTGAGCGGCCACCTCGCCGCGCGGCCCGCGTGCCAGACTGGGGCGATGAGCGCAGCCGACCCCGTCCGTCGCGGGCGCCCCGGGTACGACCGCCGGGGTCTGCTCGACGCGGCGGTGGCGGTGTTCAACGAGTCCGGGTACGACGGCACCTCGGTGGCCGCCCTCGCCGCCCGGCTCGGGCTGTCGAAGGCGGCGCTCTACCACCACTTCTCCTCCAAGGAGGAGATCCTCGAGACGGCCCTCGACGAAGCGCTCGACGGCCTCGAGGGCCTGCTGGCCTCCACGGATGCCGTGCGCCCGGGCGACCGACTGGCCGCGGTGCTCGAGGGTGCCGTCGGTGTTCTCGTGGCGCACCTGCCCTCGGTCACGCTGCTGCTGCGCGTGCGGGGCAACAGCGAGGTCGAACGGCGCGCGCTCGAACGTCGACGCGCCTTCGATCAGGCCGTGACCGCGATCGTGCGCGCGGCGCAGGAGGAGGGCGCGGTGCGCGTCGATGTGGATGCCTCGGTCGCGACGCGTCTGCTCTTCGGCATGGTCAACTCGCTCGTGGAGTGGTATCGCCCGAGCGGTCCCGAGGGGGCCGAAGCCCTCGCCCGCGACGTTCTCGCCGTGGCGCTCGACGGGCTCCGCACGCGCTGAGCCGCGGCATCCGCCTCTCCGTCGTGCGGCGCGGGTCGTCAGCCGATCGTCAGCGTGAAGCCGTCGTCTGTCGCCGTCACGGCGACACGGGTGAGGTCGTCGACCTGCACCTCGGGGTCGTGCGCATGGGCGTGCGGGCCGACGCCGACCACGCGCATGCCGGCGGCGTGCGCGGCCTGGATGCCGGCACCCGAGTCCTCGAACACGATGCAGTCGGCGGGATCGACACCGAGCTCCGCTGCGGCGCGGAGGAAGCCCTCGGGGTCGGGCTTCGAGGCCGAGACGCTCTCGGCGGTGATCGTCAGGGCGGGCAGGGGGAGCCCCGCCGCGCCCATGCGCGCGGTCATCAGTTCGACGTTCGCCGAAGTCACGATCGCGTGCGGGTGGGGGAGCAGCGCCTGCAGCAGTGCGGCGGCTCCGGTGATCTCGACGACGCCCGCGACATCGCTGCTCTCGTTCGCGAGCATGACGGTGTTCTCGTGCAGATTGATGGCGTGGTCGCGCTCGGGCAGCAGGATCGACATGCTCTGGTGGCCCTGGCGGCCGTGGATGACCCGCAGCACCGTGGCGGGGTCGAGCCCGTGCGGCTGCGCCCACTCCAGCCAGAGGCGTTCGACGACGGCGGTCGAGTCGACCAGGGTCCCGTCCATGTCGAGGAGGACGGCGCGGGCGTGGAGGGTCTCGGTCACCCCTCCAGGCTAACGGCGCGGCGCCGGGGCATCCGCCCCCATCGGCGAGCGCCGCGACCCTAGGATGGCGGCGGGAGGTGCAGCATGCACGCGATCGCCGAACGGGTCCGCCGGGTGCTCCGGCAGGTGCGGGGGCCGGCGCGCGACGACGCCGTGCTCGAGGCCGCCGCGCTCATCGTGGGGGCGCTGTTCCTCGTGATCGGTTTCCTCGTCGCCTTCCCCGTGTTCTTCGGCCATGAGATGGCGATCAGCGGCACGGGATCGATCGGCAACTTCGCAGCCTACGGGGGAGCGGCCACTGCGGCCCTCGCGTTCGCACTCGGACGTCTCGTCGCCCGCCCCGAGGATGCCGATCCGGATGCCGTGCGCGACGGCTTCAGCGTGCCGGGGGACCGTCTGCGCTGGTACGACCTGCTCGCGATCGCCTTCGCCCACGCGGCGATCGCCTACCTCGGCTGGCTCGGGATCGCGAAGCTGCTCGAGCAGAGTTTCACGGATGCGCCGGTGTTCGCGTTCCCCGGAGCGGTGCTCATCGGTGTCGCCTTCGCTCTCACCGCCTACGTGTCGTTCCTCAGCTCCGTCGCGCTCACCCCGATGACCCTTTCTCTCGTGCTCGCGGTGTTCCTCGTGATCGGCGCCTTCGCGAGCATGCTCGCCTCGAGCGATCCGCACTGGTGGCGCGACAACCTCTCGGCGCTGGGCATGAGCTCCAACAGTGCCTCGTACGCCTTCAACATCACCCTGATCATCGCGGGCGTCATGGTCACGACGATCTCCCGCTACGCGACCGCGGGCCTTCCCGCGACCGACCCGGTCGATCGGCGCGGCCGCACGATCGTGCGTACGGGACTCATCCTCATCGGGATCTTCCTGGCGTGCGTGGGGATCTTCCCGGTCGACGAGTTCTTCGCGGTGCACAACACCGTCGCGACCGGGATGGCGGTGGCCTTCGCCGTGATCGTGGTCGGGCTGCCGTGGCTCCTGCGCACCATCCCGCGCGTCTTCGTGCTGCTCGGGTGGGCGTACGTGCTGGTGATCGTGCTGCTCGCGGTGTTCTTCGCGACCGGGTACTACAACCTGACCGCCGTCGAGCTGATCGCCGCGGTGCTCATCTTCAGCTGGATCATCGTGTTCCTGCGCACGGCGGGCTCGATCCATGAGCGGTCAGCGGAACCCGCTGCTGCGCCGGACGCCGCCGACATCACCTGAGAACGGCTACTCGCCCCGCAGCGCCCGGGTCGCGGCCGCGCTGCGCTCGAGCGCGTCGACCGCGACGTCGCGGCGCAACTGCGCCGCACCGATGAAGAGGCAGTCGACGAGCGCGAGCTGGGCGATGCGGCTCACCATCGCGCCGGCGCGGAAGCGGGATTCGCGCGCGTGGGTGAGGAGGAGGTGATCGGAGGCGCGGGCGAGGGGAGATGTACCGGCGCCGGTGATGCCGATCGTGGTGGCACCGGTGTCGCGGGCGGCCTGCAGGAAGAGCACAGCTTCGGGGGTCGTTCCCGAGTTCGAGAAGCCGATCGCGACGGTGGGCGAGGTGCGCAGGGCGGCAGCGGCGCTCGCCTCGTGCGCATCGTCGAGAGCGATCGCGTTGTGGCCGATGCGCAGCAGTTTGTGGCCGAGATCGGCGGCGGCCAGGCGACTCGCCCCGATTCCGAACAGCAGGATGCGCCCCGAGCCCTCGATGGCCTCGGCGGCCGCTCCGAGCGCGTCGTAGTCGAGGCGTTCGACGGTCTCCTCGATCGCGAGGCGTTCCAGAGCGGCGAGTTTGCGGGCGGCGTCACGCAGGCTGTCGTCGGCGGCGATCTCGGCGCCGAACCCGCTGTTGGTGCCGAAGTTGACCGATTCGCGCCCGAGCTCGGCGGCGAGGGTGCGACGCAGCGCGGCGTAACCGCTCACCCCGATCACGCGGCAGAAGCGCACGACCGACGCGACCGAGGTGTCGCACGACGCGGCGAGCTCGGTGATCGTGCTCTCGATCACCTGGGTGGGGTTGTCGGCGACGGCGCGGGCGATCCGGGCGAGGGAGGGCGGCAGCGTATCGACCGAAGCCGCGATCGTCGTCTGGATGCTCATTCATCTCCCTTTCCGGCTGTGAAGAATTCTTTCATGTCGCCATCAATCTGCGTAGACTATTTTTATGATCTCGATGTCCCGCGTGCTCGCCGTCGACCTCGGCAAGTCGCGCTGCCGACTGGTGGTCGCCGATCCGACACGCCGGCCTGCACATGAGGGTACAGGTGCGCCGGGGCTCGCCGCCGCCGACGGTGTCAGTGCCGCGCTGGCCGCGGTCGAGACCGTGCTCGCCGAGGTACCGGACGGGATGATCTCGGCCCTCTCCGTCGGGGCGGCAGGTGCGTGGGCCGCACCCGCCGCCGCGCAGCGCCTGGCCGGTCTCCTCGCCGCGCGGGTGCTGGCCCCCGTCGCCGTGACCTCTGATGTCGTCACCGCACACGCCGGTGCACTCGACGGCGGCCACGGCGTGCTTCTCATCGCCGGCACGGGAGCCGCCGCCCTCGGAACGGATGCCGAAGGCGCCCGTCTCGTCGACGGCTGGGGTCCCGACGTCGGCGACCTCGGAAGCGGCTCCTGGCTCGGCCGCGAGGTGCTCCGCGCGGTACTGCGCGCCGCGGACGGTCTCGGGCCCGCGACCTCTCTCACGGAGGCGATCGCGGAACCCGTGGGCGCGGCATCCGACATCATTCCCTGGCTCGCCCACGGCGACCCGCTCGCCCGACGCCTCGCGACCCTCGCTCCGCTCGCCCTGGATGCCGCCGAGGCCGGCGATGAGGCCGCCGCGGCGATCGCCGCCGAGGCGACCCGCCTGCTCACCTCCTCCGCCGTCGCGGCGTCCACGACGCCCGACGTCGTGCTGCACGGCGGACTCACCGACCACGCCTGGTTCCGTGCGCGGCTCACCGACGCGCTCGCCGCAGCCGGCCGCCGGGTCCGGCCGCCCGTCGGCGACGCGATCGACGGCGCCCTTCTGCTCGCCACCCGCTTCGATCTCCCTCACGAAAGGTTCGTGCACCGTGCCGAATGACGACACCCGACTCACCGCTCTGATCGAGGAGCTGTCGAAGCTCGACACCGAGGCCGCGACCACCGAGCGCGGCGACCTCGATCTGCTGACGAGCGCGCAGCTCGTCGAGCGGATGAACGCCGAGGACGCCCGGGTGGCGGGAGCGGTGGCCGCGGAGGCCGCGCAGATCGCCGCCGCCGTCGACGGCATCACCGAGCGCTTCCGTCGCGGAGGGCGCCTCATCTACATCGGTGCGGGGACGGCCGGACGCATCGGCGTGCTCGACGCGAGCGAGTGCCCGCCCACCTTCGGAACCGACCCGTCGCTCGTGGTCGGCATCATCGCGGGCGGTGAGACGGCGATCCGCTCGGCCGTCGAGAACGCCGAGGACGACGCCGACGCCGCGGCCGCATCACTGGCGGAACTGCAGCTCACCGCATCCGACACGGTCGTCGGCATCTCGGCCTCGGGCCGCACGCCCTACGTGATCGGCGGACTCGACTACGCCCGCGGTCTGGGCGCACTCACGGTCGCGATCGCCTCGAACCGGGCCTCCGCGATCGGTGCCGCCGCCGACATCGCGATCGAGGTCGTGACGGGCCCGGAGTTCATCTCCGGGTCGACGCGCCTGAAGTCGGGCACCGCGCAGAAGCTCGTGGTCAACATGCTCACGACGCTCTCGATGATCAAGCTCGGCAAGACCTACCGCGGCGTGATGGTCGATCTGCTCGCCACCAACGAGAAGCTGCACGCGCGGTCGATCCGCACGGTGTCGCAGCTCGCCGGGGTCGACACCGACGAGGCCGCGCGCGCGCTCCTCGCCGCGGACGGATCGGTCAAGCTCGCGGTGCTCATCCTCGCGACCGGCGCGACGCCCGCCGACGCGGCCTCCGCCCTCGACGCGGCCGACGGCCTGTTGCGCGAGGCGATCTCGGCGCTGAGCTGAGCTCGTCCGGCTGTCGCGGGGGTCAGTGCCCGAACTCGATCAGTGCGACGCCGACCGCGATGAGCGCGACGCCCGCGGCCATCATCGCCGAGAAGTGGTCCTTGAAGAGGATGCGGCCCATCACGGCCGTGATCGCCACGCCGGCGGCGGCCCAGATCCCGTAGGCGACGCCCACGGGCATGCCCATCGCCAGGATCGTGCCCAGCAGCGAGAACGCGGCGAGGTAGCCGACGACGATCACGGGGATCCACCGCCGGCGGCGCAGGCCCTCCGAGGCACGCAGGCTCAGTGTGGCGGTGACCTCGCTGGCGATCGCGAGAACCAGCAGCAGCCAGATCACGAGACGACCTCCGTCGAGGTCGGGCGGGCGTGCGAGCCGAGCTCGACGAGCAGCACGCCGATCACGATCGCGCCGACACCGATGATCTGCACCGTGCCGAGCGTCTCACCGAACAGCACGGTGCCCAGCACGGCGGTGAGCACGACGCCGATAGCCGACCAGATGCCGTAGGCGACGCCCACCGGCATCCCCCGATCGAGCACGACCGAGAGCAACCACAGCGACCCGGTGTACCCGGCGACGACCACGATCAGCCAGAGCGGATGCGTGAAGCCCTCGGCCGCGCGCAGTGACAGCGTCGCCGATACCTCGAGCGCGATCGCGATCAGCAGGGGCGGCCACGGCGAGCGGTGGGGTCGGTCTGACATCGAGGGCCTTTCGGGAGCGGCGGTGCCGACAGCGGATGCCGGGGATCGTGCGCCGCAGGGGAGAACACGTCGGATGCTCGCAGGATTCCCTGTCCGGCAGGTGAACGGGTGGCGGGGGATCGGGTGTCGGGGGTACCGGGCATCATGGGGACATGAACCGCACGTCGTTGCGCCGCGAGCGCCTTCGTTCGCATCGGCTCACCGCGCGCGCCGCGTCGGTGGTCGAGGCGGCGCAGCACATGCTGGCGGTGCAGAGCCAGGACTTCACCGCCGGGCGCTGGGCGCTGGCTGCCCGCACGCGCGGCACCGTTGCCCTGGGAACGGTCGATCGCGCGTTCGAGCGCGGCGACCTCGTGCGTGCCTGGACGATGCGCGGCACCCTGCACACGATCCCGGCACGAGATCTGGGGTGGGTGCTGTCGGTCACCGGGGCGCGTCAGTTGGCGGCCGCCGCGACGCGCCATCGCGATCTCGGCATCGACGACGAACTGCTGCGACGCGCGGCCCGGATCATCGACCCGGCGCTCCGCGACGGCGGCTGCTCCCGCGCCGAGGCGTTCGCGCGATGGTCGGATGCCGGGATCGACCCGCGGGATCAGCGCGGCGTGCACCTGCTCGGGGCGCTCGCGATGCGGGGCGAGATCTGCCAGGGGCCGGTCGTGCCTGCGACGACCTCCGCGGGGATCACCCGCGAACAGCGCTTCGTCGCGACCGACGCGTGGATCCGTGATTCGATGCGGCCCGACGATCCGCTCGCCGAACTCTTCGTGCGCTACGTCGACGGTCACGGACCGGTGCGGGTCGAGGACTTCGCGTGGTGGTCGGGGCTCACCCTCGGGGCGTCGCGCGAGGCCGTGGCTCGCGCGGGCGTCCGCGTGGTCGAGGTCGAGGAGGGCACCTATGCAGCGGTCGCACCGCCGCGTCGCTCGCCCGGGGCGCCACGGGTGCAGGTGCTCGGAGCCTTCGACGAGTACTACATCTCCTATGCGGATCGCGCGCTCGTGTGCCCGCCCGAGGGGCTGGCCGCGGTCGGTCCGGGCAAGAACGGCATGGTGCGCCCCGTCGTGGTCGTCGACGGCGAGGTGGTCGGGGTGTGGCGTCTGCCGCGGGCATCCGGACGCGGGGGTGGTGAGGCGGTCGTCGAGCTGTTCGCCGCGGGGGAGCGGCCGGCGCTCGATCCGGAGATCGACGAGCAGGTGCGCGCCGCGCTCGCGCGTCATGCGGCGTTCCTCGGTGCCGCGCCTGATCCGCGGAGCGACCCGCAGGTGGACGCCGCGGATCACTCCTCGGCGTGACGCCCGAGGAACTCGTAGACCTCGCTGTCGTCGACGCCGGGGAAGGCGCCACGGGGCAGCGGCGAGAACATGTGGGTGTGCACGCGGGCGCTCGGCCACGCTTTGCCGTTCCAGCGCTCCGTCAGCTCCGACGACGGGCGTCGGCAGCACGATTCGTCGGGGCAGTTCGACACCGCGCGATCGGTCGTCTCGCGACCGCGCCACCAGCGTGCGTCGTCGAACGGGACGCCCACCGTGATCGAGAACTCGCCGTCGGCCGACGACCCGGTCTGGGTCGAGCACCAGAACGTGCCCGACGGAGTGTCGGTGTACTGGTGATGCTCGGTCGTGCGGTTCTGCTGCGTGAAGGCCGCCCGTGCCTGGAACTTGCGGCACACGCGCTGACCCTCGACGGCCCCGGTGACGTCCATGGGCAGGGGCAGGTCGTCGTTCTCGTAGACGCGGGTGATCGCGCCGTCGGAGTCCACGCGCAGGAAGTGCAGCGACATGCCCAGGTGCTGGGTGAGCAGGTTGGTCATCCGCATCCCCGCGGCCTCGTGCGTGACACCGAAGGCGTCGCGGAAGTCCTCGACGGCCAGGTTGCGATCCTTCTTGGCCTGCTGCAGGAAGGCGACGGATGCCGTCTCGGGCAGCAGGCAGCACGCGCCGAAGTAGTTGATCTCGAGGCGCTGCTGCAGGAAGTCGGCGTAGTCGGTGGGCGGGGTGTGCCCGAGCAGGCGGTGGGCCATCGCCTGCAGCGCCATGGAGCGCAGGCCGTGGCCGCCGGGGATGGAAGCGGGCGGCAGGTAGATGCGCCCGTTCTCGAGGTCGGTGACCGAACGCGTGGAGTGCGGCAGGTCGTTGACGTAGATGAGCTCGAACCCGAGGCGCTCGGCCATGATGCTCACGGTGCGGTGGCTGAGCGCGCCCTGCACGTGCCCGGCGGCCTTGAGCTGCTTCTCGGCGAGCTTCTCGATGTCGCCGAGGTAGTTGTTCTGCGCCCGCATCCGCAGCCGGAGCTCGGTGTTGGCGCGGCGGGCCTCCTCCGGGGTCGCGATGGCCTCGCGCTCGCGGCGCTGGAGCTCGCGGTGCAGACCCAGCACCGACTCGATCGTCTCGTCGCTCATGCCCTTCGTCACGCGCACGGGGGAGATGCCGAGCTGGCGGAACACCGGGCTCTGCTGCGCGCGGTCGAGCTCGATCTCGAGGGCCGCGCGGCGGTTCGGCGGCTCGCCCGAGATGAGGTCGGTGACCTCGGTGCCCGTGGCCTGGGCGATGGCCTGCAGCAGCGAGAGTTTCGGCTCGCGCTTGCCGTTCTCGATCAGGCTGAGCTGCGACCCCGCGACCCCCACGAGCGCGCCGAGCTCGTCGAGGGTGAACCCCTGAGCCTGCCGGTGGTGACGGATGCGGTGGCCGAGGGTCGTGAGATGGATGCCGGAGGACGCCATTCCTTGATCTTAGACGAAAGAATCGTGATATTTACGACCGGAATCGTCGAAAAGTCCGGAGGAATGCCGAAGAAGATGGGTTCAACGCCCCACACTTCAAAGGAGCAGCCCATGGCCATCGCCGAAGTCTTCACCCCTCGCACCTCGCCCGTCGCCGCCGCGCGCACCTTCGGCGCGGTGCCGGCCTATGACACTCCCGCGATGGCGGAGCTGGTGGCCTGGGTCGACGAGATGGCGGAGCTGACGCAGCCCGACTCCGTGCACTGGGTCGACGGGTCGCGCGCCGAGAACGACTGGCTGCTGCGCGGCCTCGTCTCCGAGGGCAAGCTCATCAAGCTCAACCCCGAGTGGCGTCCCGGCTCGTACCTCGCCCGCTCGCACCCCAGCGACGTCGCCCGCACCGAGGGGCGCACGTTCATCTCCTCCGAGAAGGAGGAGGACGCAGGTCCCACGAACAACTGGGCACCGCCCGCCGAGATGCACGAGAAGATGACCGCCCTGTTCGCCGGGTCCATGCGCGGACGCACGATGTACGTCGTGCCGTTCTCGATGGGTGCGGTCGGCGGCCCGCTCTCGCACATCGGCGTGCAGATCACCGACAGCGCCTACGCGGTCGCCTCGATCGGCATCATGACCCGCGTCGGCGATGCCGTCACCCGGCAGATCGCCGACGGCGCCCCGTGGGTGCGCACCGCGCACACCGTCGGCGCCCCGCTCGCGCCGGGACAGGCGGATGCCGAGTGGCCGTGCAACGACGAGAAGTACATCGTGCACTTCCCCGACACCCTCGAGGTGTTCTCCTACGGCTCGGGATACGGCGGTAACGCGATCCTCGCCAAGAAGTGCTTCGCGCTGCGCATCGCCTCGGTGATCGCTCGCGACCAGGGCTGGCTCGCCGAGCACATGCTGCTGATCCGCGTGATCGACCCGCAGGGCACGGCCTACCACGTGGCTGCGGCGTTCCCCTCGGCGTGCGGCAAGACGAACCTCGCGATGCTGCGCCCCACGATCCCCGGATGGAAGGTCGAGACGCTCGGCGACGACATCGCGTGGATCCGTCCGGGCGAGGACGGCCGCCTCTGGGCGATCAACCCCGAGGCCGGTTTCTTCGGCGTCGCTCCGGGTACGGGCGAGGCGACCAACGTCACGGCGGTCGAGACGCTGTGGGGCAACACGATCTTCACGAACGTGGCCCTGCGCCCCGACGGCGACGTGTGGTGGGAGGGACTGACCGACACCGCTCCCGCCGAGCTCACCGACTGGGAGGGCAATGCCTGGACGCCGGATTCCGGCCGCCCCGCTGCGCACCCGAACTCCCGTTTCACCGTCTCCGCGGCTCAGTGCCCGCAGATCGCCGAGGACTGGGAGGAGGCCGTGCCGCTCGACGTCATCCTGTTCGGTGGGCGTCGCGCCAGCAACGTCCCTCTCGTCGTCGAGGCGACCGACTGGACCCACGGCGTCTTCCTCGGATCGAACATCTCGTCCGAGCGCACCGCCGCGGCCGAGGGAACCCTCGGCGAGCTGCGTCGCGATCCCTTCGCGATGCTCCCGTTCTGCGGCTACAACATGGGCGACTACTTCGGCCACTGGTTGAAGGTCGGTCGCGGTCTGCGCTTCGATCGTGCGCCGCGCATCTTCCAGGTCAACTGGTTCCGCCGCGGCGACGACGGCCGCTTCCTGTGGCCCGGGTTCGGTGACAACTCGCGGGTCGTCGACTGGATCATCCGCCGGATCGCGGGCGAGGTGCCGGCCGTCGACAGTCCGATCGGGCGCCTGCCGCGCACGCAGGACCTCAACCTCACGGGACTCGACATCCCGCAGGCCGACCTCGACGAGCTGTTCGAGGTCGACCCCGCGGCGTGGCGGATCGAGGCCGATCGCACCGAGGAGTTCTACGACACGTTCGGCGACCGGCTTCCGGCCGCCCTGCGTGCCGAACTGGCGTCGCTCCGGTACCGCCTCGAGAAGGCGTAGCCGGAGCGCAGGGCCAGGTGCCGGTTCGGGGGAGCCGGCACCTCTGCGGGTCCTCATCGCAGGACGCGCGCACAGACCCGCGACGGCGGGATGTCGGAGACGAACCCATGGCTGAGTGGTCTCCGGTATCCCGCCGTCGCGTCTTTCCGTGCGCGTCGCGCCGTGTGACCGGGTGCAGCGGTCGGATCAGGCGAGCAGCTGGTGGCGGGCGAGGTCGCGGTACAGCGGCGTCGACTCGACGAGCTCCGCGTGCGTGCCCTGACCGACCACCTCGCCGTCCTGCAGCACGACGATGAGGTCGCTGTCGACGACCGTCGAGAGGCGGTGCGCGATCACCACGAGGGTGCGGTCGTTCGAGACGGCGTCGATCGCCTCGCGCATGCGCTGCTCGTTCACGCCGTCGAGCGAGGAGGTCGACTCGTCGAGCAGCAGGATCGGAGCGTCGGTGAGCAGGGCGCGGGCGATCGCGAGTCGCTGGCGCTCGCCGCCCGAGAGCATCACGCCGTCCTCGCCGACCGGTGCCGCAAGGCCCAGGGGGCTGCGCTCGAGCACGTCGCCCAGGTTGACCGCGCGCAGCACCCGTTCGCAGTCCGCATCGGATGCCGCGGGCGAGGCGAGCCGCAGGTTGTCGGCGAGCGTGCCGGCGAGGGTCGGAGCGTCCTGCTCGACGTAGCCGAAGTGCGCGCGCAGCTCGTCGCGCGGGTAGGTGCGCGCGTCGTGCCCGTGCACGCGGATCGATCCGCCCGTCGGGTCGTAGAAGCGCTCGACGAGCGAGAGGATCGTGCTCTTGCCGGCGCCACTCGGGCCGACGAGAGCGACGCGGGCGCCGCGGGGAACGGCGAACGAGACGCCGCGCAGCACCTCGCGGTCGGGGGCGTCGGCTGCGGGAGTGGTGTCGAGGGTCGTCTCCGGCTTCTCGACGTGGGCGTCTTCGAGCAGCGTCCGGGCGGCCTTCGCCGCCGCCTCGCGCGCAGCGACCACGTTGTCGGGGTAGCGGAAGTGCACGTCGCGGAACTCGATCGCGGGAGCATCCGGTGCCGTCGCGGTGCGCACGATGTCGGCGGCGATCCGCTCGTCGTCCTGCGTCTCGGTCGGCAGGTCGAGCACCTCCTTGATGCGGCCGAGTGCGCCGAGCGCCTGATTGACCGAGGTGATCGCCCCGAACGTCGTCGCGAGCGGCATGACCAGCAGGAACAGGAACATGATGAACGCGATCAGCGAGGCGATCGAGAGTGCACCGGCGGCGACGCGGAACCCGCCGACGCCGAGCACCACGATCAGCGAGAGCTGGAGGGCGATGCCCGCGACCGGCACCACGAGCGAGGAGATCTTCGCGATCCGCACGCCGATGCCGTAGGCCTCGTCGGCCGTCTGCGACACGGTCGCGGTCTCGCGCTCGGTCGCGCCGGACGCGCGGATCGTGCGGATGGACCCCACCGCGCGCTCGACCCCGGAGGCCAGCTCGCCGACCTTCTGCTGCTGCGCGGTCGAGGCCGTGCGGATGCGGCCGCTGAGCGCCACCACGACGACGACGGAGACGCCGATCACCAGCACGATCAGCAGCAGGAGGATCGGGTCGATCACGAGCATCGCCACGAGGGCTCCCACGAACAGCACGGCGCTGCCGACGGCATCCGCCAGTCCCTGCGTGAGCACGGCGTAGAGCAGGGTCGTGTCGGTGCCGACGCGCGAGACGAGGTCGCCGGTGCGGCGCGCGTCGAACTCCGAGGTCGGCAGGTGCAGGATGCGGGCGATGAGCTTGCGGCGGCTGGAGAGCACGACCGCGGTGCCGGTGCGCTGCAGCAGGTAGTGCTGGAAGCCGGAGATGATCGACGACACGATCACGAACCCGATCAGCAACCACACCAGGATCCCGAGCGTGCCGCCGGACTGCACGGCTTCGATGACCTGCCCGACGAGCAGCGGTTGGACCAGCGACGTCGCGGCGCCGAAGACGCTGAGCACGGCTACGACGACGAGCGTGCGCTTGTGCTCGAAGAGGAAGGGGAGGAGCTGGCGGAACGTGGCGCGCGGGCCATCCTGCTGCGCGCCGCGTCCGCGTCGGCGCGGTGTCGCCGTCCGGGACATGGAAGACCTCGTTCTGGGAAAAAGGGGGTACTACGACCGTACTTCGTGCGGAGGGTGTCTGCGGTCGCTCAGGATCGCCCGAACCGGCGGTGCGCGGCCTGCTTCGATACGCCGAGGGCGCTGGCGATGGCCTGCCAGGAGTAGCCGCCGTTGCGCGCCCGGCGCACCTGGGCCTCCTCGGCGCGCGAGATCTCGCGGCGGAGTGCCGTGAGCCGGTTCAGCTCGGCGAGGGGCTCGCCCTCGGGGTCGGTCGCGATCGCGGTGCGGATGCTCATGCGTCAACGCTAGTTGACACCCGAGCCGGCGTCAACCCAAATTGACGTCTCGAATCGCTCGCTTCGTCGATTCCGACCCCGCGAAACGGCGAAGTGAGCGATTCGAACCCGTGGTTGGCAGACTGGGCGGATGCTCGACACCCCCGCACTCCGACCCGGCGACCGTATCGCCGTGCTGTCTCCCGCCTTCGCCGCTCCGGCCGCCGCACCCGAGATCCACGAGCAGGCGATGAGGCGTCTCGTCGAACTCACCGGACTCGTCCCCGTCGAGTACCCGACGACGCGCCTCCTCGGCGCGAGTCCGGAAGCACGGGCCGCCGACGTCAATGCGGCGTTCGCCGATCCGAGCATCCGAGCGATCCTGGCGACCATCGGCGGCGACGACCAGATCCTCGTCGTGCCGCACCTCGATCCCGCGCTGGCGCTCGCCGATCCCAAGCCGTTCCTCGGGTACAGCGACAACACGAACATCCTCAACTGGCTCTGGGGGCTCGGCATCTGCGGGTACTACGGCGGCTCGACCGCTGTCCACCTGGGGCCGGGCGCCGCCGTCGACGACGTGCACCTGCGGTCGCTGCGTGCGGCGCTCCTCGACCGCGGCACGGTCGAGATCACCGAACCGGGGGAGTCCGAGGACATCGGTCGGCGCTGGACCGATCCGCGTGCGTTGACCGAGTTCGGCGACCGGACCCCGACGGAGGCCTGGACGTGGGCGGGCCCTGCGCGCACTGTCTCGGGGCGGAGCTGGGGCGGATGCCTCGAGGTCATCGACAGCCTCGCCCTCGCCGACCGCCTGCCGGTGATCGATGATCTCGCCGGGTCGATCCTGTTGCTCGAGACGAGCGAGGAGCGTCCACCGGCGAGCTGGGTGTACCGATGGCTGCGCGGGCTGGGGGAGCGTGGCATCCTCTCGGCTGTCGCAGGGGTGGTGGTCGCGCGACCGCCGGTGAGCGACTTCGACTTCTCGCCGTCCACCGAAGAGGCGCGCGACCTGCGCGCGGCCCAGCGTGACGCGGTGATCGACGTCGTCACGCGTTACAACCCGGAGGCGGTGGTGTGCGTCGGTCCGCCCTTCGGCCACACCCGCCCGCAGTGGATCGTGCCCTACGGTGGCACGATGACCCTCGACGGCGTCGCCCACCGGGTCTTCGCCGACTACTGACTCGCGACCGCCGGGGACGCGAGAACGCCCCTGGATCCCTGAGTTTCGTACCAGGGTTCCAGAGGCGTTCTCCGGTGAGCGATGCCGTTACGGCTGCGGCGTCGCCGCCACGCCGAGGTCGTCCTCGTAGTCGACGTCCTTCGTCTCCTTCGAGAGCACCAGGGCGATGAACGTGAGAACACCCATCGACGAAAGGTACAGACCCACGAGCCACGGTGCGCCGCCGCCCGCCTGCCACAGCCACACCGCGATGAGGGGAGCGACGGCCGCGCCGAGGATCGACGAGACGTTGTACGAGATCGCCGAGCCCGAGTAGCGCACGTTCGTCGGGAAGAGCTCGGGCAGCAGGGCGCCCATCGGGCCGAAAGTGGCGCCCATGAGCATGAAGCCGAACACGAGGAACGCCTGGGCGAGAGCACCGGTGAACTTCGGGTCGACGGCCGGCAGCAGGAATGCGTTGAACGTCAGACCGAAGATGATGATGAGGCCCGTGACCCAGAGCAGCAGCTTGCGGCGGCCGATCTTGTCGGCGATCGGACCCGACAGCAGGGTGAAGATTCCGAAGAACACGACACCGATGATCTGCATGAGCACGAAGTCCGTGTAGCCGAAGCCGAGACCGGGGTAGAACTGGGCGGCGAACGCCGACGCGTCGAAGTCGTTGCCGGCGGCCTCCGCGGCGGCCTGTGCGGCGGCGGATGCCGTCTCGAGCGAGGCCGCCTTCGTGCCGTACGACAGCGTGAAGTTCGTCATCAGGTAGAACAGCACGTACGTCGCCAGCATGAAGAACGTGCCGAGGATGAGCTGCTTCCAGTGGTGGCGGAAGACGGTCGCGAGCGGGAGCTTGCGGATCGTGCCCTTGGTCTCGGCCTTCTTGAAGGTGTCGGACTCGACGAGGCGCAGACGCACCCAGAGGCCGATGATGACCATCACGGCGGAGAACAGGAACGGGATGCGCCAGCCCCACGAGAGGAACGCCTCGGACTTCAGCGCCGGGTTCTCGGCGTGGGGCAGCAGCCAGTTGATGCTGAGGAACAGCAGGTTCGCGATGATGAACCCGAGCGGGGCGCCGAGCTGCGGGAAGGTGCCGTACCAGGCGCGCTTGCCCTTCGGCGCGTTCTCGGTGGCGACCAGGGCCGCGCCCGACCACTCGCCGCCGAGCGCGAAGCCCTGCGCGAGACGCATGATCAGCAGCAGGAGCGCGGCCACCCAGCCGATCTGCTGGAACGTGGGCAGGAGCCCGATGAGGAACGTCGCGATACCCATCGTGAGCAGCGAGGCGACGAGCGTGGCCTTGCGGCCGTACTTGTCGCCGAAGTGTCCGAAGACCACCGCGCCGATGGGGCGGGCGACCATGGCCGCGCCGAAGACACCGAACGAGGCGAGGAGGGAGGTGGTGTCGTTGCCGGTCGGGAAGAAGAGGACCGGGAACACGAGCACGGCCGCCGTGGCGTAGGCGTAGAAGTCGTAGAACTCGATGGTCGTGCCGACCAGGCTCGCGGTGATGACACGCGAGCGGGGATTCGCCGGCGCTGTGGTCGTACTCATGCTGCTCCTTAGGAATAAGTGCCTCGGTATACCGAGACACTCGGGCGAGTTTACGCCTTCCTGAGTGTTCGCTGTACGCCGGGCGGGGCCGGAAGGCGCTGTGTGACGCGATGCGTAGAGTCGGGCCGACGAGGGGACATCTGCATGGCGACCGAAATGCCCGTCTACCGGGCCCCGATGCGCTCGCGTGACGACTCCGTGCCGCGGGGCGTCGGAGCCGAGCGGGCGCTCGCGCTCGGGATCTGCGGCATCGGCGGCCGAGTATCGCCGACGCCGACGGTGCTGGAGGACGCGCTCACCCGCGCCGACGAGCAGAGCGGCATCCGTTTGGCGTGGAGGATCGAGCGCTTCGCCAAGGCGCCGATCGGGGCCTACGTCTGGACGCGCGACATCGACGGCCTGAGCTACCTCGGGCGGCTCACCGGCCCGTGGACCTACGACGATACGGCGGACGCGCTCGCCGCAGACCTGGTGCACGTGCGCCGCTGCGACTGGATCCTCGAGCCGATCGAGGAGAGCGTCGTCCCCGGCGCCGTGCAGGCCGCCTTCGGTCGTGGCGGACGCAACTGGCAGCGCATCCGTGCCGAGGGCGTCACGCCGCCCACGGCAGCGATCTGGCAGCGGCATCGCGGAGACGTCTGAGCCCTCTGCCCTCGCCGGGTTCGGTCACTCCTCGGTGTCGCCCAGGCACAGTCCGCGCACGAACTCCGCACGCGGCGAGAGCAGTTCCTCGAGTTCGAGGACGACGACGCGGTTCGCCCCGGCGCGGGTCGCCGGCGCGGGAACGAACAGCGTGCGCTGCGGACCGTTTCGCCAGTAGCGGCCGAGGAAGAACCCGTTCACGAACGCGTATCCCTTGCTCCACGCGCCGGTGTCGAGGAAGAGGTCGGCCGGAGCATCCAGCACGAGGTCACCCGTCCAGGCGCGCGGGCCGTCGCCCGATCGGGGGGCGGTGCGGGTCGCGACCTCGTCGGCGATGGCCTGCACGTCGAGCGGAGTCGAGGTCCAGTCGCCGAGGGGCGCGCCATCGAGCATCGGAGCGCCGATCAGGCCCTTCTCCTCGCCGAGACGATGGTTGTAGTTCACGCGACCCTGCTCCTCGACGAGGATGCTGAGGGTGCGACCGGCGGGGATCCGCAGCGCCTGGTCGTGCCGCGTGCGCGACAGGGTGCCGACGGGCTGGCCGTCGACGCTCACCCAGGCGAGGTCGCGCACCTCCTCGACCGTGAGCAGCCCGGGGCCGCTCATCGGAGGAAGGGCGACGTCGTAGCGCACGAGGGCGCTGAGGTGCCCCAACTCGTCGAACGTGGCCGGAAGTGGAGCAGGAGAAGCGGATGCCGCGGCATCCGTCCATGCGCCGGCCGGCGTGAGTTCGACGCTCGTGACCGGGGCGGATGCCCGGGGCGCGGGCAGCTCGTCGGGGACGGGTGCGTACTTCGCGATCACGTCGCGGAAGGCGAAGAACTTCGCCGTCGGATCGCCGGCCTCGTCGAGCGGGGCGTCGTAGTCGTACGACGTGACGATCGGGAGGTAGCGGCCCTTGTGGTTCGCGCCGTTCGTCAGGCCGAAGTTCGTGCCGCCGTGGAACATGTAGATGTTCACCGACGCTCCTGCGGCGAGCAGGGCGTCGAGATCGGATGCCGCGGCATCCACGTCGGTCGTGTGGTGCACCCCGCCCCACCAGTCGAACCATCCGTCCCAGAACTCGGAGCACATGAGGGGCCCGGTGGGCTGGTGCGCGCGCAGGGTCGCGAGACGCTCGGTGCTGCGCGATCCGAACGAGCCGGTCTTGTGGAGCTCGGGCAGGCTGCCATCGGCGAGCATCTGATCGGTGGGCTGATCGACGGTCGTGAGCGGCACCGTGATCCCGGCCTCGCGGGTGAGGGCGACGAGGGCTTCGAGGTAGGCCTTGTCGGAGCCGTAGGCGCCGTACTCGTTCTCGATCTGCACGAGCACGACGGGACCTCCGCGGTCGATCTGCCGCGGGGCGACGATCTCGTACACGCGGCGCAGGTAGGCGCTGATGTCGGCGAGGAACGCCGGATCGGAGGAGCGCAGAGCGCGCTCGCCGGCGGTCAGCCAGGTCGGCAGCCCGCCGTTGTGCCACTCGGCGCAGATGTACGGTCCGGGGCGCACGATCGCGTCCATCCCCTCCGCGTGCACCAGGTCGAGGAAGCGGCCGAGGTCGTTCCATCCGGTGGCGTCCCACTCGCCGCGCCGAGGTTCGTGCGCGTTCCAGGCGACGTAGGTCTCGATCGTGTTGAGACCCATCAGGCGCGCCTTGCGGATGCGGTCCTGCCACTGGTCCGGGTGGATGCGGAAGTAGTGCAGGGCGCCGGCGATGACCTGGTGCTTCCGTCCGTCGCGGAGGAAGTCGGTGTCGCCGATGGTGAAGGAGGTCACGATGTGAAGTGCTTTCGGTAGAGAAGTGGCCGGATCGGGTCCCGAGCTCAGGATCGTTCCCTGAGCCTGTCGAAGGGCCCGATCCGGCCACCGTGTTACTTGTTGACGCTGAAGCCCTGCGAGTTGCCGTACTCGACCAGCGCGTCCTGCCAGGCGATGAGGCCCTCGTTCAGGTCGGTGCCGTTCTGGTAGGCCTGGCCGACGGTGTCACCGAAGATGCTGATGCCGTACACCTGGTAGGGGAGGTAGCTCCAGTCGGGGACCACGTCCTCGGCCGCTGCGGCGAGCACCTCGTTGATCTTCTGGCCGCCGAAGTACTCCGGGGCGTCGGAGAGGAACTCCTCGCTCGACAGCTCGGCGGAGGTCGACGGGAAGCCGCCGCTCTCGAGGAAGAGCGAGATGCTGTCCTCGGAGTTGTTGAGCCACCACAGGAATCCGGCCGCGAGCTCCGGGTTCTCGCTCTGCGTGGTCACGGCCTGGCCGCCGCCGCCGTTCTCGGCGCTGGCGGGGGTGCCGTCGTAGGTCGGCATCGGAGCGACGCGCCAGTCACCGGCGCCGTCGGGCGCACCCGAGATGAGGTTGCCGGGCATCCAGGCGCCGATCACGAGGGTCGCGATGCTGCCGTCGCCGAGGGCGCGGAACCACTCGTCGCTCCAGCTGCTGACCGGGGCGACGAGGTCCTCCTCGACGAGGCGGTTCCAGTTCTCGGTCCACTTCTTCGAGCCCTCGTCCTGAAGGTCGATCGTGACGTCGGTGCCGTCGGTCGAGAAGGGCTGGCCGCCGGCCTGCCAGATCATCGACGTCGCGAAGCCCGCGTCGCCGGTGTCGTTGGTGATGTACGCGTCGGGGTTCGCGGCGTGGATCGCCTTCGCGGCCTCGTAGTACTCGTCCCACGTGGTCGGCACGGCGATGCCGGCGGCGTCGAACACGGCCTTGTTGTAGAACAGCGCCATGGGGCCCGAGTCCTGGGGGAGGCCGTAGATGGCGTCACCGTCGGTGACCGAGTTCCAGGTCGAGGCGGTGTAGTCGTCCTCGAAGTCGCCGAAGCCGTACTGCGACAGGTCGACGAAGGCATCCGTGAGGGCGAACTGCGGGAAGGCGTAGTACTCGACCTGCACGACGTCGGGGGCACCGGAGCCCGCCTTGATGGCGTTCTGCAGCTTCGTGTACTCGTCGGTGTTGGTGCCGGCGTTGACGACGTTGACCTTGACGTTCGGGTACTCCTCCATGAACGCCGCGGCCTGCGCCTCGGCGGAGGGGGTCCACGACCAGTACGTGATCTCGCCGCCCTTCTCGAGCGCGGCCTCGACCGAGTCGAACGATCCGTCGCCGGCGGCGCTGCCGCCGCCGGTGCCTCCGGTGCTGCAGCCGGCCAGAGCGAGAGCCGCGACGGTGCCGGCGGCGAGCACCGTCAGGGTGCGGCGCGCAGCGGGGTGAGGAAGGTGCTTCATTGCTGTGTCCTTTCGGGGGTGCGATCCAGCGTCGGATCGACGTTTTCTGCGATGCGAGGTGCGGGAAGAGGGGTGCTTACTGCTTGACGCTTCCCGCGGTGAGACCTGACTGCCAGAACCGCTGCAGCAGCAGGAAGGCGATCACGATCGGGATGATCGTGAGCAGCGAGCCCATGATCACCAGGTTGTAGATCGGCTGGGATCCGGCCCCGATCGCCTGCGAACTCCACTGGTTCAGGCCCACGGTGAGCGGGTACCAGGCGGGGTCGGAGAGCATGATCAGGGGCAGGAAGTAGTTGTTCCACGTCGCGACGACCGTGAAGAGGGCGACGGTCACGATGCCGGGTGCGAGCAGGCGCATCGAGATCGTGAAGAACGTGCGGAACTCCCCGGCGCCGTCGATGCGAGCGGCTTCCAGCAGTTCGGTCGGCACGGATTCCGAGGCGAACACCCAGATGAGGTAGAGGCCGAACGGGCTGATGAGCGAGGGGATGATGACCGCCCAGGGGGTGTTCGTCAGCCCCAGCTCGCTGAAGAGCAGGAAGGTGGGCACCGCGAGCGCCGTGCCGGGCACCGCGACCGCTCCGAGCACGATCGCGAAGACGGCGCGTCGGCCGGGGAAGCGGTACTTCGCCAGGCCGTAGCCGGCCATGGTCGCCAGCAGCGTCGCGCCGCCCGCGCCGACCACGACGTAGAGCAGCGTGTTGCCCAGCCAGCGCAGGAAGATGCCGTCGCGGAACGAGAACGTCGCGACCAGGTTGTCGATGAACGCGAAGTCGTCGGCGAACCAGAGGCCGAACGAGCTGAAGAGCCCTGATTGCGTCTTGGTCGAGCTGAACAGCAGCCAGACGAGCGGCACGAGCGTGTACAGCGCGTAGACGACCATCACGATCAGCAGCGTCTTCGACGACCGCGGGTTCATCGGGTCGTTGCGCTTGCGCGTGGAGCGGGCGAGGGGGAGTGCCATCTCAGCGCACCTCCGACTTCGAGCCGCGCAGTTGCACGACGTAGGCGATCACGGCCGTGATGATGCCCATGATGATGGCGATCGTCGCGGCGTAGTTGAACTGCTGGCCCGCGAACGAGAGGTTGTACGCGTACATGTTGGGGGTGAAGTACGTCGTGATCACGTTCGGGGCGAGGGGGCGCAGGATGTTGGGCTCGTTGAAGAGCTGGAAGCTGCCGATGATCGAGAAGATCGTCGCGATGACCAGCGCGCCGCGCACGGAGGGGATCTTGATGGAGAAGATCGTGCGCCAGGCGCCGGCGCCGTCGAGCGAGGCCGCCTCGTACATCTCGGTGGGGATCGTCTTGAGCGAGGAGTAGAAGATCAGCATGTTGTAGCCGACGAACTGCCACGTGACGATGTTTCCGATCGACACGAGGATCCACTCGCGGGCGAACGGGGTGATGAGGTCGCTGCCGAGGAAATCGTTGAAGTTCGACGTCAGACCGAACTGGTCGCCGTAGATGTAGCCCCACATGAGCACCGCGACGACGGCGGGAACGGCGTACGGCAGGAAGATCAGGATGCGGAAGAACGAGGCCCCGCGCAGGCGTGCGCTGTCGAGGGCCAGGGCCGCACCGAGGGCGAGGGCGAGCATGATCGGCACCTGCACGACGAGGAAGATCAGCACTCGGCCGAACGCCTCCCAGAACTGGGGGTCGGTGAGGGCGCGCACGTAGTTGTCGACGCCGACGAACGCGTTGCCGCCGATCAGCTTCTCCTGGAAGAAGCTGAGGTACAGGGCGTACGCGAGCGGGGTGAGGAACACCAGCGCGAACACGAGCATGAACGGGCCGACGAAGGCCCATCCCTTCCAGTCGCGCTTCTCGCGGCGGCGGATGCCGGCGGCTCCGGGTGCCGCAATGATTTCAGTCGTCATCGACGAGACCTTCTCCAAGTCCAGGCGCTCACTGCGCCGTGTGTCAACGTCAACATATGCGATGCGCTGCTAGTGTGTCAACGTCAACACATGAATGGATGATGAATCGTGTCCCTGGAATCCTCGACAGAGCAGTCGCCGCGGCGGCGAGACCCCTCGATGGAAGACGTGGCGCGCGAGGCCGGCGTCTCCGGCCAGACCGTCTCCCGGGTGGTGAACGCGCGCGGCTACGTCGGTGCGGCGACCAGGGAGCGCGTCGAGCAGGCGATGCAGCACCTCGGCTATCGGCCCAACAGTGCGGCCAGGGCTCTGCGATCGGGCCGCTTCCGCGCCATCGGCGTGATCATGTTCTCGTTCAGCTCCTACGGAAACCAGCGCACGCTCGACGCGATCGCCGTGCGCGCCTCGCAGATGGGCTACGCGCTCACCCTGATCCCGGTCGAGTCCAGCGCCCGCGAGACCGTGGCGGGCGCGTTCCGCCGTCTCGAGGAGCATGCCGTCGACGGCATCATCATCGTGGTCGAGGCCCACCAGCTCGATGAGGCGGAGGTCGAGATCCCCGACGGGTTGCCGATCGTGCTCGTCGACTCGAACCGCGGCTCGACGCATCCGTTCGTCGACACCGACCAGGCGCAGGGCGCCCGGCTCGCCACCGAGCATCTGCTCGACCTCGGGCACGAGACCGTCTGGCACGTGTCGGGGCCGACCGAGTCGTACTCCGCCGAGCGTCGCCGCGAGGCCTGGCGGTCGACGCTGGAGGCGCGGGGTCGCCGGGTTCCCGAGATGATCCCGGGCGACTGGAGCGCTGCCTCCGGCTACCGGGCCGGTGTCGAGTTGCGCGACCGCGACGACGTCACCGCGGTGTTCGCCGCGAACGACCAGATGGCGATCGGCGTGGTGCGCGCGTTCCGCGAAGCAGGCCGAGATATCCCGAACGACGTCAGCGTGGTCGGCTTCGACGGACTGCCCGATGCGGCGCAGATCTGGCCGCCGCTCACGACGGTGCAGCAGCACCCCGAGAAGGTCGGCGCACTCGCGGTCGACGCGCTGCTCGCGGAACTCGACGGGGGAGAGGCCGCGCAGACGCCCCTCGTCGGCACCGAACTCGTCGTCCGCGAGAGCACGGCGCCCCCGCGCCCCGCTCCCTGAGCCCGTCGGAGGGCCCCGTGCAACTGGGTCCCTGAGCCTGTCGAAGGGCCCCGCCCCGCCGGAACTGGGTCCCTGAGCCTGTCGAAGGGTCCCGCACCCTCACCATCCCCGGACCCACCCAACAGATCCGCATCTACGAAGCCCACACCGCCTTCGTCGCCCACACCTGCACCGAACAACCCACCGCCCCCGGCTGCTGACACAGCATCGCGCCCGCAGGTGCACACGAGACGGGGCCCTTCGACGAGCTCAGGGACCCAGTACCAATCCTCCCGCCGCCTCATCTGCACGGATCGATCACACCCGCACGACGAAACCACCGGATGCCCCGTGCAGACGTGACATCTCCGTGCAGACGTGCGCGCCTCGCGCTCACCTGCAGGGAATGACGACATCTGCAGGGAGAAATGCCCGATGTCTCCCTGCACGTGCGCGTTCTCCCTGCGAACGGAGGCCAGCCCCGGGGCTGAGCCACATCTGCACGGCTCGATCACACCTGCACGACGAAATCGGCGGATGCTCCATGCAGACGTGACGCCTCCGTGCACACGAGCACGCGAGGGACGCGAAAGACGCGCCAGACGCGAGCCGCGGGTGGGCTCAGCGCCAGATCGCGGCGATGGCGGCGTTCGCGGCGGTGAGGATTCCGACGAGCCAGAACATCACCGGGGGCACGGATGCTCCGCGCTTCTGCCGCGCGGTGCCGATGCCGAGCAGTGCGCCGATGACGAGCAGCAGCACGAGCTTCACGCCGATCTTGACGTAGTTCAGGTCGTACGAGATGCCCCACGGGGCCGCGAGAGCGAGACCGGCGACCGCGGCGATCGCCATGCCGATGCTCATCAGCCGCGTGAAGACGCGCTTACCGCCGAAGGCCTGCGCCGCCCACGCTCCGAAGAGCACGGCGAAGCCGATCAGGTGGACGAAGAGAACGATGTGGCGCAGGGTCTCCATGACCCTCACCGTACGAGTCCGCGCCTTCCCTCCGCTACGAAGGGAAGGCTGGCCTCAGCGCGCTCTCAGCCTCGCAGCTCTTTGATGACGAGTGCGGTGCGCAGCGCGGCATCCGCTGCTTCGGCGCCCTTGTCCTCCTTCGACCCCTCGAGACCCGCACGGTCGAGACCCTGCTGCTCGTCGTCGAGGGTGAGCACGCCGAAGCCGACGGGCTTGCCGGTGTCGAGCGAGACGCGGGTGAGGCCATCGGTCGTCGCCGCCGACACGTACTCGAAGTGCGGGGTGCCGCCGCGGATGATCACGCCGAGCGCGACCACCGCATCCGCGCCACCCGCGAAGGCGGCCTGTGCGGCGACGGCGAGTTCGAAGGACCCCGGCACGCGCACGAGGCGGTGCGTGGCCCGTGCCTCGTTCAGCACGCGCTCGGCCCCGGCGATGAGGCCGTTCGTGATCGTGTCGTGCCAGGTGCCGGCGATGATGACGACGTCGAGTCCGCGTCCGTCGATGTTCCCGGTCGTGGGTGCTCCTGCGCCGCTCATGCGTCGTCCTTCCGTCCTGCGAGGGCGGCCTTGAGCTCGTCCTCGCCGATGATGTGACCCATGCGGTCACGCTTGGTCTCGAGATACTGGTGGTTGTTGGGTCCGACGCCGACGATCAGCGGCACCTGCTCGACCACGTCGAGGCCGAGCTCGCGCAGCTGATTCACCTTGTCGATGTTGTTCGTCAGCAGGCGCACCTTCGACACGCCGAGATCGGCGAGGATGCCGGCGGCCGCCGCGTATTCGCGGGCATCGGCCGGCAGCCCGAGAGCGAGGTTCGCGTCGACCGTGTCGAGCCCCTCCTCCTGCAGGCTGTATGCCCGGAGCTTGTTGATGAGCCCGATGCCGCGTCCCTCGTGACCGCGCATGTAGATGACGATGCCGCCGTCCTGCTCGATCGCGTCGAGCGCGGCGTCGAGCTGGGGGCCGCACTCGCACTTGAGCGAACCGAAGGCTTCGCCGGTCAGGCACTCGGAGTGCACGCGCACGAGCGCGGTCTCCTGCGGTTCGCCCGAGACGACGGCGATGTGGTCGGTGCCGGTGACGCGGTCCTTGTAGGCGAGGAACCGGAAGGTTCCGTGCGTGGTCGGCACGGTCGCATCGGCGCGCAGGCTCACGCGGCGGTTGCGTACCGGGCCGTTGTCGCCCTGCGGGTCGATCTCGTTGAGGTGGTCGATCAGCTGCTCGATCGTGATGACGGGCACACCGTCGCGGGCGCCGAGCTCGAGAAGCCCCGGCATCCGCATCATGCTGCCGTCCTCGGCGACGACCTCGGCGATCGCCCCCACCGGCTGCAGTCCCGCGAGGCGCATGAGATCGACCGCGGCCTCGGTGTGGCCGCTGCGCTCGCGCACCCCGCCGTCGACCGCGCGCAGCGGCAGCACGTGGCCCGGGCGGATGATGCTCGTGGCGGTTGATTCGGGGTTCGCGAGCACGTTGAGCGTGTGCGCGCGGTCGTGCGCGCTGATACCGGTCGTGACGCCCTCGGCGGCATCGACGCTCACCGTGTACGCGGTGGCGCGCGCGTCTTCGCTCGCGGCGACCATCGGCTGCAGGTTGAGGTCGTCGGCGCGGTCGGCGGGCATCGGCGCGCAGATGAATCCGGACGACCAGCGCACGGTCCACGCGACCCACTCGGGGGTGGCGAGCTCGGCCGAGAGGATGACATCGCCCTCGTTCTCGCGGTTCTCGTCGTCGGCGACGAGAACGGGGCGCCCGGCGCGCAGGGCGTCGAGGGCGTCGGCGATCGTGGAAAGGCTCATCGCGAGCCTCCTTCCGGTGCGTTCCGGAACGCGAGCAGGCGCTCGACGTGCCGGGCGAGGATGTCGGTCTCGAGGTTGACGCGGTCGCCGACGGCGCGGGTGCCGAGGGTCGTCGCGGCGAGCGTCTCGGGGATCAGGGAGATCTCGAACCAGTGCTGCTCGTGGGGTCCTGAGCCTGACGAAGGAGGGTCGCTGACCGCGCTGACGGTGAGCGAGGTGCCGTCGACCGAGATCGATCCCTTGTCGACGACGAGCGGGGCGAGGTCGGCGGGAAGGCCGATGCGCAGCACGCTCCACTGGGCTCCGGGCCGCACCTCGAGAACCGTGCCGACGCCGTCGACGTGGCCCTGCACGATGTGCCCGCCCAGGCGCGCGCCGACGGGCATCGCCTTCTCGATGTTGACGCGGGTGCCGACGGCGGCATCGCCGAGCGCCGCGACGTCGAGGGTCTGCTTCATGACGTCGGCGTCGAAGGAATCCGCATCCGAGGCGACCACGGTCAGGCATACGCCCGAGACGGCGATCGACTCGCCGTGCACGGCGTCGGCGGCGGCCTTCGGAGCGCGCACGGTCAGACGCCAGCCGTCACCCGACGGCGAGATGGCGGTGATCTCGCCGATCTCCTCGATGATCCCGGTGAACATCAGACGGCTCCTTCGGTCGACGCGGTGGGGAGAGCGGTGGGGAGAGAAGCGGGATGGGCGATCGCGAGCAGATCGGCACCGAGGGGCAGCCACTCGTCGATCGTCAGGCGGTGCGCCTCGCCGATGGACGAGACGCCGATGTCGGTGAGGGCGAGGCGGCTTCCGCCCAGCAGCACGGGGGCGATATAGGCGAGCACGCGATCGGCCAGCCCCGCCGCGACGAACGCGCTCGCGAGGGTCGGTCCGCCCTCGACGAAGACGCTCTGGATGCCGCGGCCGTGCAGGTCGGCGAGCACCGCGTGCAGGTCGTGTCCGTCGAAGAAGAGGGGACTGTGCGGATGCCGGCGCACCGCCGCATCCGCCGGAGTGGGGCGCGAGCCGACGACCACCGGGACGGGCTGGTCGGGGAGGAGTGCGTCTCCGTCGCGAGCGGTGAGCGAGGGGTCGTCGGCCAGTACGGTGCCGGTGCCGACGACGATGGCATCGGATGCCGCGCGGCGGCGGTGCACATCGGCACGGGCAGCGGGACCGGTGATCCACTGGCTCGATCCGTCGTCGGCCGCGGCGCGTCCGTCGAGGCTCTGCGCCCACTTCACGGTGACGTGGGGGCGGCCGAGGCGCTGCGCGGTGAGCCATCCGTCGATCACGGCGTGCGCGGCATCCGCCTGCTCGCCGGCCTCGACGCTGACGCCCGCGGCCCGCAGCCGCTCTGCGCCTCCGCCCGACACGGCGCCGGGATCGTCGAGCGCGTAGACGACGCGGCTCACGCCGGCCTCGATGAGGGCGAGCGCGCAGGGACCGGTCCGTCCGGTGTGGTTGCAGGGTTCGAGGGTCACGACCGCCGTCGCGCCGCGCGCTGCGCCGGGCGCGAGCTTCGACAGCGCGTCGACCTCGGCGTGCGGGGTGCCGGCGCCGTGGTGCCATCCCTCGGCGAGGATCGTGCCGTCGGGGGAGAGGATGACCGCGCCGACCTGCGGGTTCACGCCGCGGGGGCCGAGCGCCGCGAGCGCGAGAGCACGGCTCATCGCCTCGCGCTCTGTCTCGTTCACTGCCATCCGTCGTCCTTCTCTGAAGGCTCCGGGGGAGGCGGACGGCGCGCACGGCGGCGCATCGTGCTGCCTCCCTTCCGGACTAGCGGGATCTCTCCCGCATCACCGTCGGTCCCGGATTTCCACCGGATCGGCACCTCGGTCGAAACCGAGACGCTCGCGGACTGTCACCGCCGGTTCGGATTCCCACCGACCCCGGAGCACGTTGATGTTCTGAGTGTACTCAACGCGCCCGCGCGGAATTCATTCCCCGTCATCCGGCGACGTCTCGGCTCATTTCAGCAGGCGCGACAGGCGTCGGTCGGCGAGCACCTTTCCGCCCGTCTGGCAGGTCGGGCAGTACTCGAGAGAGCGGTCGGCGAAGAAGACGCTGCGCACGGTGTCTCCGCAGACCGGGCAGGTCTCGCCGCGGCGGGCGTGCACCTGCATCCCCCGGCGCTTGGCGTCTTTCAGCTCGGCCGGGGGCTTGCCGGATGCCTCGGCGAGCGCCTCGCGCAGAGTCGCCTGCATCGCCGCGAACAGCGAGTCGATCGCCGCGTCGTCGAGCGTCGCGGCGATCGCGTACGGCGACATGCGCGCGGCGTGCAGGATCTCGTCGGAGTACGCGTTGCCGATACCGGCGATCACCGCCTGATCGCGCAGCAGGCCCTTGATCTGCGTGCGCTTGCCGTCCAGGAGACCGGCGAACACCTCGCGGGTGAAGGCGTCGTCGAGAGGGTCCGGGCCGAGACGGGCGATGCCCGGCACCTCCGCCGGGTCGCGCACGACGTAGACCGCGAGGGACTTCTTCGTGCCCGCCTCGGTGAGGTCGAACCCGCTGCCGTCGTCGAGCGCGACGCGCAGGGCGATCGGCGTCTTGCCGGGCTTGATGATCGTCGTGGGCAGGGTCTCGTACCATCGCAGCCAGCCCGCCTTCGCGAGGTGGAAGACGAGGTGAAGATCGTCTCCGCACGAGAGCACGATGAACTTGCCCCGACGCGAGGCGCCGCTGATCACGGCGCCGTGCAGCGCGGTGTTGGACGGGTCGTAGGTCTTCAGCGCGGCGATCGCCGCCACGCTCGTGCGCGTGATCGTGCGCCCCACGACGCGCTCGCCGAGGAAGTCGACAAGCCCCTGCACCTCCGGCATCTCGGGCATGCGAACATCCTGCCACCGGCATCCGACATCGTCACCCCCCGGCACCGGGCGGGAGGGACGGGTCAGAGGACGGGCCAGGCCACCGGGGCGCGGTCGTCGGTGGGGAGGAGCCCCGCGACCCAGCCGTCGTCGCGGCCGCGCGGGCCGGTGAGCAGTTGCCGCTGAAGACCCTCGTAGCGGAAGCCGAGCGCGCGGGCTGCACGAGCCGAGGGGACGTTCCCGACCACGGCGCGCCAGGTGAGGCGCGCGAGACCCAGCTCGTCGAAGCCCCAGTCGATGACGGAGCGGGCCGCCTCGACGAGATACCCCCGACCACGGGCGGATGCCGCGATCCAGTAGCCGAGTTCGGCATGCCCGCCCGCGTCGTGCGGGGTGATGTGGTGCAGCCCGATCGAGCCCACGAGTTCCTCACCCGCGTGCACGGTCCACACCGCCTGCGACCCGTCGGCCCACCACTCGCCGGTCAGACGCACGTAATCGGCGGCGTCGTCGCGCGAGTAGGGCGAAGGCACGGTGGTCCAGCGCGGGATCTCCGGGTCCTGGCACGCGGCCGTGATCGCGTCGATGTCGGCGTCGGTCGGCGCCGCCAGCACGAGGCGCTCGGTCTCCAGTCGCACAGCTTCCATCGGACTACGGTATCGCCCGCCGCGGGCGGCGCGAGGCGGATGCCGGAGCCGATGTCGGAGGCGGCGGCTAGTCTTGTCCGGTGACTGTTCCAGGGATTCTGCGCGCCTTGGAAGAGGCGTCTCTGTACCGTGAAGCACTCGGCTGGGCTCAGACCGATGCCGACCTCGGCCTCGTCGACGGGCTCGATGCTCCGGCCCTCGCGGGACTCCTCGCCAAGCGCGCCGCCGCGGGGCATCCGCCGGCGTTGCTCGCCGTCGTACCCACGGGCCGTCGCGCCGAGAGCCTGGCGCAGGCGCTCGGCTCCTACATCCCCGACGCCGAGGTGCTCACGTTCCCGGCCTGGGAGACGCTGCCGCACGAGCGCCTCAGCCCGAGCCCCGACACGGTGGGTCTCCGACTGCAGACGCTGCGCCGCATCCGCGAGTGGGCGGGCGATCATCCGCTCGTCGTCGTCGCCTCGGTGCGTGCGGCCCTGCAGCCGATCGCCGGCAACCTCGGCGAGATCGAGCCGCTCGAACTCGCGGTCGGCAGCCGCGGCCTCGAACTCGACACCGTGGCCGCCCGTCTCGTCGAGCGCGCCTACTCGCGCGTCGACATGGTCTCGCGTCGCGGTGAGTTCGCGGTGCGCGGCGGCATCCTCGACGTGTTCCCGGCGATCTCCGACCACCCGTTCCGCGTCGAGTTCTTCGGCGACGAGATCGATCAGATCCGCGCGTTCTCGGTCGCCGACCAGCGCTCCCTCCCCGGCGACGTCGGCTCCGTCGACCTGCCGCCCAGCCGCGAGCTGCTGCTCACCGACGACGTGCGCGATCGCGCGCGTGCGCTGATCGGCGGCTTCCCGGCGATCGCCGGGATGCTCGAGAAGATGGCCGAAGGCATCCCGGTCGAGGGCATGGAGTCGCTCCTGCCCGCGGTCGCCGGTCCCCTCTCGTCGCTCGCCGAGTACCTTCCCGCGGGGGCGGCGACCGCCGTGGTCGACCCCGAGCGTTCGAGCGCCCGGGCCATCACCCTCGGCGACACCAATCGCGAGTTCCTCGACGCGGCCTGGAGCGCCGCGACCTCGGGTGCCTCGGCACCCATCGACCTCGGCGCGGGCGACTTCCTCACGATCGCCCAGCTGCGCGAGGTCGTCCGCGACCGCGGCGGTGTGTGGTGGCGGCTCAGCCCCTTCGGCGCGGGTCTCGGTGAAGACGAGGCCGAGGCGGCGAACCTCGACGCCACCGTGATCCCGTCGTTCCACGGAAACGTCGACGGGGCGATCTCCTTCGTCGCCGGGCGCATCTCCGAGGGCTGGCGCGTCGTGGTCATCGCCACCGGTTCGGGTCTCGTTGATCGCGCCCGCGACGTGCTCGCCGATCGCGGCATCGCCGCTCGCATCCTTCCCGAGCTGAACGATGCGCCCGAGCCCGGCGTCGCGACGCTGCTCACCGGCTCGGTCGAGGCCGGATTCCAGGTGCCGGAGGCGAAGCTCGCCGTCCTCACCGACAACGAGTTCTACGGTCGCACGATCGGCGGCGACCAGCGGGTGGTCAAGAAGCTCGCCTCCCGCCGCAAGAACGTCGTCGACCCGCTGCAGCTCAAGCCGGGCGACTTCGTGGTGCACAACACCCACGGCATCGGACGCTTCGTTGAGATGACGCAGCGCGAGGTCTCGACCGGTGGACGCAACGCCACGAAGTCGGTGCGCGACTACCTCGTGCTCGAGTACGCACCCTCGAAGCGCGGCTACCCGGGCGACAAGCTCTACGTCCCCACCGACCAGCTCGACCTGCTCTCGAAGTACGTGGGCGGCGAGGGCCCGACCCTGTCGAAGATGGGCGGCAGCGACTGGTCGCAGGCCAAGGGCAAGGCCCGCAAGGCCGTGCGCGACATCGCCGTCGAGCTCGTCAAGCTCTATTCGGCGCGCATGAGCGCCAAGGGCTACGCCTTCGGGCCCGACACCCCCTGGCAGCGCGAGCTCGAGGAGGCGTTCCCCTTCGCCGAGACGGCCGACCAGCTGCAGACGATCGACGAGATCAAAGCCGACATGGAGCGGCCGATCCCGATGGACCGCCTGCTCTCGGGCGATGTCGGCTTCGGCAAGACCGAGGTGGCCGTGCGCGCGGCGTTCAAGGCCATTCAAGACGGCAAGCAGGTCGCGATGCTCGTGCCGACGACGCTGCTGGTGAAGCAGCACCTCGAGACGTTCACCGAGCGCTTCGCCGGATTCCCGGTGAAGGTGCGCCCGCTCTCGCGATTCCAGACCGACAAGGAGGCCCGCCTCACGCTGCAGGGTCTGCTCGACGGCACGGTCGACATGGTCATCGGCACGCACCGCATCCTCACCGACCAGGTGATGTTCAAGGACCTCGGCCTCATGATCATCGACGAGGAGCAGCGGTTCGGCGTCGAGCACAAGGACGCTCTCAAGAAGATGAAGACGAACGTCGACATCCTCGCCATGAGCGCCACGCCGATCCCGCGCACGCTCGAGATGGCGGTCACCGGCATCCGCGAGATGTCGACGCTGGCCACCCCGCCGGAGGACCGGCATCCGATCCTGTCGTTCGTCGGTCCGCGCAGCGACAAGCAGATAGCCGCGGCGATCCGTCGCGAGATCCTGCGCGAGGGCCAGGTGTTCTTCGTGCACAACCGGGTGCAGTCCATCCAGCGCGTCGCCGCCCAGCTCGCCGAGCTCGTGCCCGAGGCGCGCATCGCGGTCGCCCACGGGCAGATGAGCGAGCACGCGCTCGAGCAGGTCGTCGACGACTTCTGGGAGCGCAAGTTCGACGTGCTCGTCTCGACGACGATCATCGAGACCGGGCTCGACATCTCGAACGCGAACACGATCATCATCGATCGAGCCGACCGCTACGGCCTCAGCCAGCTGCACCAGCTCCGCGGACGCGTGGGCCGCGGTCGCGAGCGCGCCTACGCGTACTTCCTGTACGACGAGATGAAACCGCTCAGCGAGACGGCGGCCGACCGGCTGCAGACGATCGCCGTGAACAACGACCTCGGCTCGGGCATGCAGGTCGCCCTGAAGGACCTCGAGCTGCGCGGCGCGGGCAACCTGCTCGGCGGCGAGCAGGCCGGTCACATCGCGGGCGTCGGCTTCGACCTGTATCTGCGCATGATCGGTGAGGCGGTGTCGACGTTCCGCGGCGAGGAGGTCGAGTCCGGTCAGGAGCTGCGTCTCGAGTTGCCGCTCGACGCGCGTATCCCCGAGTACTACATCGACAGCGAACGCCTGCGGCTCGAGGCCTACCAGAAGCTGTCGGCGGCCTCGATCGCGACGGCGAAGGACGACGCGATCGACCTCGTCATCGACGAGCTCACCGACCGCTACGGCACGCCCCCGGCCGAGGTCGAGGGGCTCATCGCGATCGCCCGTCTGCGCCGCCGGGCCGCACGCGCGGGCCTCGCCGACGTCGTCGTGATGGGCTCGAACCTGCGCATCGCACCGGCTCGCCTCGAGGATTCGATCAAGGTGCGCCTGCAGCGGCTCTACCCGAAGGCGAAGCTCGTCTCCGGCGGCGAGGCGCTGGTCGTGCCGATGCCCACGGTGCCGGCCGCGGTCGGCGTCGGGCTCGAACCCCTCCCGGATGCCGAGCTGCTCGAGTGGGTGGGGCAGTTGTTCACCGCCATCTTCCCGGAGCCCGTGAAGGCCGAGAGCGCATAGCCCGCGAGACCGCGTAGCCCGCTAGACCAGCAGCGGGCGCGCGTCAACGGGGTGTGGAACCGGCGCAGGGCGGCGGATGCTGAAGCCATGTGGACACTTCTGATCATCTTGCTCATCGTGTGGGCCGGCCTCGCCGTGTTCGGCTTCGTGGTCAAGGGCCTCATCTGGCTCGCCGTCCTCGGCATCGTGCTGTTCCTGGCGACCCTCGTCATCGGCATGCTCCGCCGCACCGCGGCGACCAAGGAGTAGATCGTCGACCGGAGCAGACCTCCCGCCGCGCGCTCCCGCGCCACTACGCTGTGAGCATGTTGTACGAGCACCTCGGGGCTCGGCCCCGGATCCACGACACCGCCGTCATCGCTCCCACCGCCGTCATCTCCGGCGACGTCGAGATCGGAGCGGGCTGCCAGGTGCTGCACGGCGCCGTGATCACGGCCGAGGGCGGGCCGATCACGCTCGGCGCGCACGTGATCGTGATGGAGAACGCCCTCGTGCGGGCGACCGCCGCGGACGCCGTGCACATCGGCGATCACACCCTCGTCGGCACGCTGGCGAGCATCGCCGGCGCGACGGTGGGCGAGGAGGTGTTCCTCGCCTCGGGTGCGCGGATCTTCAACGGCGCGATCGTGGGTGCTCGCAGCGAGGTGCGCGTCAACGCGATCGTTCAGAGGCGTGCGCGCGTTCCCGAGGGCACGGTCGTGCCGATCGGCTGGGTGGCGGTGGGCGATCCGCTCCACCTGTTCTCGCCGGATCGGGATGCCGAGATCGCCGCGGCGCAGCCCGATCTCGACTTCCCGGGGCACGTGTTCGGCGTCGACCGCGACACCCCGGATCTGATGGTGCAGCTCACCGAGCGCTACGGCTCTTCGCTGGCGCGTCACGCCGACGACCTCCCGCTCGGCGACCACCGTGGCTGAGGCCGGCGCGGGACTCGTCCGCCCGGACGTCGACGAGGAAGACGCCGCCCGGATCGCCCGTGATCTCTATGGGGTCGACGCCGCGGCGCGCGAGCTCGGCAGCAACCAGGACCGCAACTTCCTGCTCACGGAGGTCGACGGCTCGCGCAGCGTCCTCCGCATCGACAACCCGGTGTTCGGCGACGGGGCCCGCGACGCCCAGCACGCGGCCCTCGATGCCTACCGGGCAGCGGGCGTGGCCGTGCCCGCCGTGCTTCCGGGACTCGACGGTGCGCTGACCCAGCGCTGGCGCGGATTCGCCGTGCGCCGCAGCGAGTTCGCGGTCGGGGAGGAGCTCGTCGACGCCGGTTATCTCGCGCCGGTCGTGCTCGCCGAGTTCGGTGCGCTCGCGGCGGCGTCGGTGAACGCGCTCGCGTCCCTCCGGCATCCGGGACTCGATCGCCCGCACATGTGGGACATGCGCGTGGCCTTCGACGAGACGGCGAAGCTCGCAGGCTCGATCACCGACGACGCGCTGCGCGGGCGCGTGCTCGCGGCGTCCGAGGAAGCTCGGAAGGCGCTCGCGGCGGTCGAGAGCGATCTGCCCGTCCAACCGATCCACGGCGATCTCACGGACGACAACGTCATGGGGCGGCGAGGGGCCGACTCCCGCCTGCACCCGCACACCGTGCTCGACCTCGGCGACCTGGCTCTCGGGTGGCGTGTGGCCGAGCTCGCGGTGTGCGTGTCGTCGATGCTGCACCACGAACCGGATCGCCCGCTGCGGGTCCTCGACACGGTCGCCGCCTTCCACGCCGATGCGCCGCTGAGCGACGCGGAGGCCCGCGCGGTCTGGCCTCTCGTGGTGCTGCGCGCCGCGCTCCTCGTCGCCAGCGGGTGGCGGCAGCTCGAGATCGACGGTGACAACGACTACGCCCGCGAACGGATCGCGGGGGAGCAGGCGATCTTCGACGCGGCGACCCTCCTGCCGCTCGCGGAGGTCTGCGAGCAGGTGCTCGCACGAGTCGGGGTCGAGGCTCCGCAGTTCTCCGGTCGGGTCGAGGGGGCGCCGCTCACCGCTGTGCTCCCCGACTTCACCGGCACCGTCGAGGCGGTCGATCCGGGCGTCGAGTCCGACGCTCTCGACGCCGGACGCTGGCAGCGAGCGGATGCCGAGGCGGCCCTGGTCGCGTCGGCCCTGGCGGGGGGAGCCGGAGCGGCGCTCATGCCCTACGGGGTGTTCCGGCTGACGCGCACGCGCGTGGACGTCGCGGATGCCGCCCCCACCTGGCCCGTGCACACCGAGATCCATCTCGGCGCCGGCCCTCGCCTCCGCGTGACGAGTCCCGTCGACGGAGCGCTCCGGGCGAGCCGCGAAGAGCCGCGCATCGTGCTCGGGGACGGCTGGATCCTCGATCTGCGCGGGGTCGAGATCGACGACCGGGCGGCGCTGCACGTGTCGGCGGGTGACATGGTGGGGTGGCTCCCGGCGTCCGACACGGATCGCGTGCTCACCCTCGGCCTCCGACGGGCGGATGCCCCCGAACGACCTCCGCGCGCTCCCGGCGCCGCCCTGGTCGAGCCCGAGCGCGTACCGGCCTGGCGCCGTCTCACGGCCGATCCCGCGCCGTTGCTGGGTGTGCCGTCGCGCGCGCAGCACGACGAGTCCGCCGACGAGCTCGCACGCCGGGAGCGGATCTTCGCCGCCGCCCAGGAGCGGTACTACGCGCATCCGCCGCAGATCGAGCGCGGCTGGCGGCACCACCTGGTCGATACGACGGGCCGCGCCTACATCGACATGGTCAACAACGTCGCCGGCCTCGGACACGGACACCCGAGGGTCGCCGATGCGGCGGCCCACCAGCTGCGCACACTCGGCACCAACTCGCGGTTCCTGTTCCGCGACCTCGCGGAGTACAGCGAGCGACTTCTCGCGCTGATGCCGGAGGGGAGCGGCCTCGACACGGTGCTGCTCGTCAACAGCGGCTCGGAGGCGGTCGACCTCGCGATCCGGCTCGCGCAGGCGGCGACCGGGCGGCGCACGATCGTGGCGCTGCGCGAGGCGTATCACGGCTGGACGATGGCCAGCGATGCGGTGACCACGAGCGCCTACGACAACCCGTTCGCCCTCGAGACGCGACCCGACTGGGTGCACGTCGCCGACGTGCCCAACCGGTACCGCGGTACGTATCGCGGCGACGACACGGCGGGATGCTATCTCGACGACCTCTCGGCCGATCTCGCGGCCCTCGATCGTGACGGCCGCGATGCGGCCGCCTTCCTGTGCGAATCCGTGCTCGGCAACGCCGGGGGAGTGCTCCTGCCCGAGGGGTACCTCGCGGGCGCCTACGAACGCGTCCGGGCCGCGGGCGGTCTGTGCATCGCCGACGAGGTGCAGGTGGGCTTCGGCCGCCTGGGATCGACGTTCTGGGGCTTCGAGCAGGCGGGCGTCGCGCCCGACATCGTCACGATCGCCAAGCCCATGGGCAACGGCTTCCCGATCGGCGGAGTGATCACCTCGAAGCGCATCGCGGATGCCCTCGCCACGCAGGGGCAGTTCTTCTCCTCGGCCGGGGGCAGCACCCTGAGCTGCCGCGTCGGACTCGCCGTGCTCGACGCGATGGTCGAGGACGACCTCCAGCGCAACGCCGAGAACATCGGCGCGCGGCTGGCCGACGGGCTGCGGGCGCTCGGCGACGAGCATCCGATGGTGGCCGTCGTGCACGGAGCCGGGCTGTATCTGGGCGTCGAGCTCGTGCGCGATCGCGCGACGATGGAGCCCGCGGATGCCGAGGCCGCCGCGATCTGCGAACGGATGCGCGAACTCGGGGTCGTGGTGCTGACGACCTCGGAACGATCGAACGTGCTGAAGATCAAGCCGCCGCTGTGTCTGACAGTGGAGAGCGCCGACCATGTCGTCGCGATGCTGGAACGGGTGCTGCGCGAGGGCTGGTGATCCGGCGAAACTTCGAATCGCGCGCATTTTCGTCATGTTAAATGCGCATTTCGAATCGAAATAAGGGGTCGCGCTGAGGAATACCTGTGCTCCATACTGATCCTCAACCGCCGGACGACCCGAGTCCGGCCCCTGGCGCTGTTCCAACGAGGAGTACCCATGGCACTGAAGACGAAGCCGCTCGCCCAGGGTGGCGGAACGCTCAGACGGAATCTCGGCCTGTGGGCCATCGTCGGTCTGGGCCTCGGATACATGACGCCCACCGTGGTGTTCGACACGTTCGGCATGGTCGCGCGCGACACGAACAACGTGGTTCCCGCCGCGTATCTCGTCGCCCTCGTGGTCATGGTGTTCACGGCCATCAGCTACGGCAAGATCGCCGGCGCCATCCCGAGCGCGGGATCGGCGTACACCTACGTGCGCGAATCGATCCACCCGAATCTCGGATTCATGGTCGGGTGGACGTCGTTGATCGACTACGTGCTGCTGCCCATGGTCAACTGCCTCATCATCAAGAGCTACCTCGAGGCGATGTTCCCCGACATCCCGGCGTGGATCTGGGTGGTGCTGTACTGCATCCTCGTCACCAGCATCATCTACATGACGATGCGCGGCACCTCGAACCTGAACGTGATCCTGCTGATCTTCTCGATCATCGTCATGGTCGTGTTCGTCGTTCTCGTGGTCGCGCAGCTGATGCGCGGCGACGGGGCGGCGACCATCCTCTCGGTCGGCGCGTTCCTGCACGACGACGTCACCTTCACCGCCGTGCTGACCGGTGCGACCATCGTCTGCTTCTCGTTCATCGGATTCGACGCGGTCACGATGTACGCCGAGGAGGCGAAGGATCCGAAGGTCATGCCGAAGGCGATCCTGCTCACGGTCCTCATCGGCGGCGGCATCTTCCTCGTCTCCTCCTACGTGTCGCAGCTGCGGTTCCCGGACTGGAACGAATTCGCCCCCGGCGGCGACATGCAGTTCGTCGAGGACTCGACGCTCCCGATCATCGGCGACCTCGTCGGCGGCAACGTCTTCATGGCGGTGCTGACCGCCGCCGGTTTCTGCGCGACGCTCGCCTCGGGCCTCGCCTCGCACGCCTCGGTCTCGCGCATGCTGCTCGTGATGGGCCGCAACAACGTGCTGCCGCAGAAGGCCTTCGGCTACATCAACCCGCGCACCCACACGCCCACGTTCAACATCGTGCTCGTCGGGGCGATCTCGCTGCTCGCGATCCCCTTCACCCTCGAGCTCATCGCCGCGTGGATCAACTACGGTGCGCTGATCGCCTTCACCTTCGTGAACATCTCGGTGATCGCCTGGTTCGCGATCCGCAAGGGACGCCGCAAGACGCCGGCCGACATCTTCAACTTCATCGTGATGCCGACCATCGGCATGCTGCTCACCGGGCTGCTCTGGGTCAACCTGCACCAGGACGCCCTCATCGGCGGCCTCACCTGGACGGCGATCGGGTTCGTCTACCTGCTCGTGATCACGCGCGGCTTCCGCCGGAAGGTCGCGGCCTTCGACGAGAACCAGGCGGTGACCGGGTTCAACAAGGTCGTGAAGGTGCCGGTCGACGAGAGCTGACTGCGCCCGCGCGCACGAAGGGCCGTCTCCCGAGGGTCGTGGGAGACGGCCCTTCCGCAGGGGTCAGATGACGCCCTGCGCGAGCATCGCCGCAGCGACGCGCTCGAAACCGGCGATGTTCGCGCCGGCCACGTAATCACCCTCGACGCCGTAGCGCGCGGCCGCGTCGAAGGACGCCCGGTGGATGTCGCCCATGATCTCGCGCAGCTTGTTCTCGCTGTCGCCGAAGGTCCAGCGCTGACGGGAGGCGTTCTGGCTCATCTCGAGGGCCGAGGTGGCCACGCCGCCGGCGTTCGCCGCCTTGCCGGGGGCGAAGAGCACGCCCGCCTTCTGGAACGCCTCGACCGCTTCGGGCACGCATGGCATGTTCGCGCCCTCGGAGACCGCGCGCACGCCGTTCGCGATGAGGGCCTGAGCATCGGCGAGGGAGACCTCGTTCTGCGTCGCCGAGGGCACGGCGATGTCGACCGGCACCTCCCAGACGCTGCCGCCCTCGACGAAGCGGGCGCTGGCGCGACGGTTCGCGTACTCGACGATGCGGGCCCGTTCGACCTCCTTGATCTGGCGCAGCAGGTCGACGTCGATCCCCGCGTCATCGACCACGTAACCGGAGGAATCGGATGCCGTCACCGGTATGGCGCCGAGCTGGGTGGCCTTCTGGATCGCGTAGATCGCCACGTTGCCCGAGCCCGAGATGCCGACGCGCTTGCCCTCGAAGGAGTCGCCCTTCACGGCGAGCATCTCCTGCGCGAAGAAGACGGCGCCGTAGCCGGTGGCCTCGGTGCGCACCTCGGCACCGCCCCAGCCCGTTCCCTTGCCGGTGAACATGCCCGACTCGTGACGGTTGGTGACCTTGCGGTACTGGCCGAAGAGGTAGCCGATCTCGCGGCCGCCCACTCCGATGTCGCCCGCGGGCACGTCGGTGTGCTCGCCGAGGTGACGGTAGAGCTCGTTCATGAACGACTGGCAGAAGCGCATGACCTCGGCGTTCGAGCGGCCGTGGGGGTCGAAGTCCGAGCCGCCCTTGCCGCCGCCGATGCCCTGGCCGGTGAGCGCGTTCTTGAAGATCTGCTCGAAGCCGAGGAACTTGATGATCGAGAGATTCACCGAGGGGTGGAAACGCAGACCTCCCTTGTACGGCCCGAGCACCGACGAGAACTGGATGCGGTAGCCGCGGTTGACCTGCAGCTTGCCCGAGTCGTCGACCCACGGCACGCGGAAGAGGATCTGCCGCTCCGGCTCGACGAGACGCTCGAGGATGCCGCCGTCGACGTACTCCGGGTGCGCGGCGAGCACCGGTGCGATCGACTGCAGCACCTCGTGCACCGCCTGGTGGAACTCGGGTTCGTGCGGGCTGCGGGTGAGCACCGTGTCGAACACGGGCTGCACGGCGGCGTCGAGCGGGTGGAAGGCGGCAGGGGAGAGTGCGGTCACGCGGAAGACTTTCTGGGGTGGGGGAGGGTGGTGCAGGCGATCGTGTCGCGTGAGGCTTCGCCGGATCAGGCGCGAGTTTTCACTCTATCGCGCGTCCTCCGCGCGCCCTCCCGCCCGGCCCCGCCCCCACGAGGACGCGCGGGTCACCCGGTGTTCTGCAGGCCCGCCGCGACGCCGCTCACCGACAGCAGCAGCAGTCGCTGCTGCTCGGCGTCGGCGCCGGAACCCGTCGCCTCGGCATCCGCGGGCGCGCGCAACGCACGCAGTGCGCGCAGCTGGAGCAGCGAGAGCGCGTCGACGTACGGGCTGCGCAGCTGCACCGCACGCTGCAGCACGGGCTTGTTCTCGAGCAGTCCCTCTCCGCCGGTGAGGCGGATGACCCACTGGCGCGTGAGAGCGAGTTCCTCGAGCACGAGAGCGGCCAGGTCGTCGCGATCGCCGAGCGCGAGGTACTCGCGGGCGATGCGCTCGTCGGTCTTCGCGAGGCTCATCGCGACGTTGTCGATCATCGTGCGCAGCAGCGGCCACTCGCGGTAGGCCTCGGTGAGAAGCGCCTCGTCGCCCACGGCCTCGAGCGCGGTACCGAGACCGAACCAGCCGGCGAGGTTGATGCGGGCCTGGGTCCAGGCGAACACCCACGGGATGGCGCGCAGGTCCTCGAGCGACTCCACCGACAGGCCGCGGCGCGCGGGGCGCGAACCCAGCGCGAGCAGACCGATCTCCTCCATCGGGGTCACGGTCGCGAACCAGGGTGCGAAGCCCTCGGCCTTCACGAGCGAGAAGAAGCGATCGCGCGAGGAGCGGTCCATCACCGCGGCCACCTCGGCGTACCGGGCGGCGGCACCGCTCGTGCGCTGCTCGACCGAGGGGGAGGAGGCGAGCAGAGTCGCCGCGGCGACCTGGTCGATGTGGCGCATCGCGATGGCCGGCTCGCCGTAGCGGGCGAAGATGACCTCGCCCTGCTCGGTGAGCTTGAAGCGACCGTCGACCGAGTGCGGCGGCTGAGCGAGGATCGCCGAGTTCGCGGGCCCGCCGCCGCGCCCGAGCGCACCGCCGCGGCCGTGGAACAGCGTCAGCTCGATGTCGGAGTCCTGCGCCCACTGCGCGATCTTCTCCTGCGCCTCGTAGAGCGCGAGGTTCGCGGCGACCGGGCCGACGTCCTTCGACGAGTCGGAGTACCCGAGCATGACCTCGAGGCGGTTGCCCGTCTCGGCCATGCGCGCCCGGAACTCGGGGAAGGTCACGGCCTCGGCGAGGATGCCGGGGGCCGCCTGCAGGTCGGCGAAGGTCTCGAACAGCGGCACGACGTCGAGCACCGGGGCGTCGTCGCCGAGCGCGTGGCGGGCGAGACGGTGCACGTTCGCGAGGTCGGAGGCCGCCTGGGTGAACGAGACGACGTAGCGGCCGGCGGCGCGCAGACCGCGGTCGCGCTGGATCTCGGCGATCGCACGGAAGACCTCGAGCACCTCCTCGGTCTGGGCGCTGATCGGCTCGTCCGACTCCAGCTCGGCGAGGGCCTTGGCGTGCACCTGGGAGTGCTGGCGCACCTCGAGCTCGGTCAGGTGGAAGCCGTAGGTCTCGACCTGCCAGATGAGGTGCTGCACCCCGCCGAACGCGTGGCGGCGCGCGCCGGAGGCGACCAGCGAGGCCTGCACCGCGCGCAGATCGGCGAGCAGTTCCTCGGGCGTCGCATAGCGCTGAGCGCCATCGCCCCGGCGCGTCGCCGCGACCCGGTGCGCGAGCAGCAGCAGCACGCGCCGGTGCGGTTCGTCGGGGGAGCGGGTGGCCAGGGCCGCCGCGGCATCCGCATCGGCGGCGGCGAAGTCGTTCCACAGGGCGGTGACCTCGGCGCTGGGCGGCGTGGTCTCGGCATCGAGCGTGAGCGTGCGGCCGATGCGCTCGAGAGCTCGCTCGAGGCCGCGGAGCACGTGGTCCGAAGCGATCTGCGATGCCTCGCGGGTGACGGATGCCGTCACGAACGGGTTGCCGTCGCGGTCGCCGCCGACCCACGACCCGATGCGCACGAACGCCGGTACGACCGGTGCGCTGGCGCCGGACTCCTCGCCGCGGAGGGCGTCGTCGATGCGACGGTAGACGTGGGGGACCGTCGTGAAGAGGGTCTCGTCGAAGACACCCATGACCGTCCGAACCTCGTCGGTCGGTGACGGCTTCTGCGAGCGCAGCGGCGCGGTGCGCCACAGGGTGTCGATCTCCTCGAGCATGCGGCGACGGGCGCGGTGCTGCTCGGCTCCGCCCGCGCTCGCCGCATCGTGCTGCGTCAGCAGGTCGGAGAGACGGCGGATGCTCGACGAGACGGCGCGGCGGCGAGCCTCGGTCGGGTGCGCCGTGAAGACGGGGTGGAAGCGGAGACCCGCCAGGCGACGGCGCGCCTCCTCGTCACCGACCTCGGTGCGCAGACGCGCGTATGCGGTCGCGACGGTGTCGGCGGCATCCTCGCGGCCGGGCTGACCCGCGCGTTCGCGCAGCACGCGCACGCGCTGGTGCTCTTCGGCGAGGTTGACGAGGTGGAAGTAGCAGGTGAAGGCGCGGGCGACCTCGTCGGCGCGGGCGATCGTGAACGACTCGGCGATCGCCGAGGCCCGCTCGAAGGCATCCGAGGTCGAGTCCTCGTACGCCTGGATGGTCGCCAGACGCAGCCGCTCGACGTCGTCGAACAGGTCGTCGCCGCCCGCCTCGCGCAGCACCTGTCCGAGGAGCCCACCCAGCATGCGCACGTCGGAGCGCATCGCGTCGGGTATGCCCTGGCCTGCCTCGAAGCGCCCGATGACGCGGATGGCTTCGGTGTTGGTGGGCTCGGTGAAGACGTGTTCGGGGGTCACCCGTCGAGCGTATCCCGGTCGACGGGGGTGCTCCGAACGCATGACGGCGTGCGACACCGGTGCGCCGCCTAGCATGAGGGGGATGCGCATCTCGGTGAACCCCCTTCGCGGGCAGCAGTTCCCGGCCGTCCTCCTGCTGGTGGCAGCGGGGCTCGGCCTCCTTCTCGCGAATCTGCCGACGCACGATCCGATCGCCGCGGCGCTCGACGTGCATCTCGCGGTGCCGGGCACGAGCCTCGACCTCTCCCTCGCGCACTGGGTGTCGGACGGTCTGCTCGCCGTCTTCTTCTTCGTGGTCGCGATCGAGCTGCGGCACGAGCTCACCCATGGCGAGCTCGACTCGCCCCGCAAGGCCCTCCAGCCCGCCATCGCGGCGACGGGCGGAGTGCTCGTGCCGATCGCGATCTACCTGCTGATCGCGGGTGACGGAGCGACGGCATCCGGCTGGCCGATCCCCACGGCCACCGACATCGCGTTCGCGCTCGGAGTGCTGGCGATGTTCGGACGGGGCCTGCCGTCGACCGTGCGGGTGTTCCTGCTCGCCCTCGCGATCCTCGACGACATCATCGGCATCGTCTTCATCGCGGTGCTGTTCGCCCACGACGTGCAGTGGGTGGCGCTCGCCGCGGCGGGCGTCGCGGTCGCGGTCTTCTGGGTGCTGAGCAGGTGGCTCGGTGCGACCGGGCACACGGGCATCGCCGTGCTCATGGTGCTGGTCGGCATCCTCTGTTGGGGCCTGGTCGCGGCCTCCGGCATCCACGCCACGATCGCCGGGGTGATGCTGGGCCTGGTGATGGCGCCGACCCCCGCCGGACGTTCTCGTCATGCGCTCGAGCCCACGGTCAACGGCGCGATCCTCCCGCTGTTCGCGTTCGTCGCCGCGTTCGTGGTGATCCCCGCCGTCTCCCCGACGCAGCTGTCCCCGGCATTCTGGGCGATCGTGGTCGCCCTGCCGGTCGGCAAAATCGTCGGCATCGGTCTGTTCGGCTGGCTCGCGATGCGCATCCGACCGCGCGGGACGGCGCCCGCGCTGGTGCTGCCCGACATCCTGGCCGCCGGCGCCCTCGGCGGCATCGGCTTCACGGTCTCGCTGTTGCTCGCGAACCTCGCGTTCGCGTCCGACGACGGCATCCGCGACCAGGCGATCCTCGGCGTCCTGGTGGGGTCCCTCCTCTCGCTCCTCTTCTCGGGCGTGGTCGTGTCGGCGCGAGCGCGGCACTATCGTCGGATCGCAGCGGCGTCGTCCTGACACCCGAGAGGCCGCACCGAGTGAAGGAGCATCCATGACCGCGCAGGCCTCGGACCACGGCGACGGATCTCCCCGCGATTCCCTCCGCGCGGCGGCCGACACCATGCGCGCCGTGCGCGAGCGCTGCGTGTGGTCGCAGCGGATCACGCACCGCGACCTCGTGCCGTACCTGATCGAGGAGTCCCACGAGGTGATCGACGCGGTCGAGAGCGGCACGCGCGACGATCTGCGCGAGGAGCTCGGAGACCTGCTGTGGCAGGTACTCTTCCACGCCGCGATCGCCGCGCAGGACCCCGACGACCCCTTCGACATCGATGACGTGGCCGACACCCTCACCGAGAAGATGGTGCGGCGGCATCCGCACGTCTTCGCGGGCGAGACCGCGACCACCCCCGAAGAGGTGCTCGTGCACTGGAACGCCGCGAAGGCGGCCGAGAAGCGTACGCGCACGAGCGTGCTCGACGGGGTGCCCCGGGGGATGCCGGCGCTGGCGCTCGCGCAGAAGCTCGCCGGTCGCGCGGTCGGGGCGGGCATCGATGCGCCGGTGGCCGACGGTCCGTCGAGCGAGGCCGAACTCGGAGAGGCTCTCCTCGCCCTCGTGGGGCGCGCACGCGCCGAAGGGTGGGACGCCGAGCGGGCGCTGCGCGAAAGACTCCGCGTCCTCGAAGACGACGTTCGGTCGGCCGAGGGCTGAGCCGCGCCCTGGGTCGCTGCGCCGCGCCGGGGTCGCTGAGTCGCCCAGGGGCCACTGAGCCGCGCCTTGGGTCGCTGAGCCTGTCGAAGCGTCCCAGGCCTCGCAACAGACCTGGAAAGATGGAGTCGTGGCTACTGTGAACCCGCCGCGCGGCATGCGCGACATCCTCCCCGCCGACAAGGCCCGCCGTGAGCGCGTGCTCTCCGTCATCCGCGAGCGCTACCGGGCGCACGGATTCGACGAGATCGAGACGCCCGTCGTCGAGGAGTACGCGCGTCTGCACGCCGGCATCGGCGGCGACAACGAGAAGCTCGCCTACAACGTGCTGCGCCGCGGACTCGACGCCGATGCCATCCGTGCGGCCGCCGACGACCCCGCCGCGCTGTCGGACCTCGGGCTGCGCTACGACCTGACCGTGCCGCTCGCGCGCTTCTACGCGAGCAACCGGGCGCAGCTGCCCGCGGTCTTCCGCTCGATCCAGATCGGCGCGGTCTGGCGGGCCGAGCGTCCCCAGAAGGGGCGCTACCGCCAGTTCGTGCAGTGCGACATCGACATCATGGGCGACGACTCCTCGCGTGCCGAGGCCGAGCTCCTGGTCGCGTCGCTCGATGCCGTCGACGCACTGGGGTTGGAAGGTGCGATGGTGCGCATCAACGACCGTCGCGTGCTCGACTGGATGCTCGAGAGCTTCGGTTTCGCCGCGGACGAGCGTCCCGGCGTGCTCATCACGATCGACAAGCTCGACAAGATCGGACCCGACGGCGTCGCCGCCGAACTGCGCGAGCGGGACGCGACCTTGAGCGCCGTCGACGCGTTCGAGGCGTTCCTGCGTCGCCCGCAGACCCGTGAGTACCTGCCCTACGGCGAGGCCCAGATCCGCAAGGCGCTGCCCGCGGACGCCCCCGATGAGATCGTCGATCACCTCGTGGGCATCGGCGAGGCCGTCGCGGTCGGCCGCGCGTCCGAGGCGACGGATGCCGCCGGCATCCCGCTCGTGTTCGATCCGTTCCTCGTGCGCGGCATGGGCTATTACACCGGCACGATCTTCGAGCTCGCGCACCCCTCCGTCAGCTATTCGCTGGGCGGTGGCGGTCGCTACGACGGCATGATCGGTCGCTTCCTCGGGCAGCAGGTGCCGGCGGTGGGCTTCTCGCTCGGGTTCGAGCGCCTCGTCGACCTCGTGACGGCTGGCGCCGACGACCGTGAGGAGGCGATCGTGCTGGTGCACGACGCCGACGTCCCGGTCGCCGAACTTCTCGCGCACAAGACCGCACTGATCGCCGAGGGTGCGCGCGTGCGTCTCGAGCGTCGCACGAAGAACCTCAAGGCGCTGCTCGAGCGGGCGTCCGCCGACGGCTTCACGTCGTTCGCCACGGTGTCGGCCGGAGCGGCCTCGCTGGAGCGCAAGCCGCTCGCCTGACGGTCGGCTCCGCGCCCGCGTTCACGCGGCGTTCACGTCACCGAGGTCGAATCGGGGCATGGGACGAACACGCCTCCCCATCCTGCTCGGCGCCACGGCCCTGACCGCGGGCTTCGCGGTCGGCGGGCGGGTTCTCCTCACGCGCCAGGCGGCGATCGCTCGGCGCCGGATCGGCAAGCCGCTGGGCGAGGACTCGCTGGATGCGGACCGCGTCTGGCGGCGCTCGCTCGACGGTGAGCCGATCGAACTCCTCGTGCTCGGCGACTCGCTCGCCGCGGGCCTCGGTGCGGCGCGGCGCAAGGAGACCCTCGGCGGACGCATCGCCAAGGGCCTGGCCGTTCGTCTGCACCGCCCGGTGCGGTTGCGCACCGCTGCGGTCGTCGGCTCGGAGTCGCCGGATCTCGACGCGCAGCTCGACGGTCTCGCGGCGGGGTACCGGCCCGATGTCGCGGTGATCGTGGTGGGGGGAAACGACGTGACGCATCGTCTTCCGGTCGCGACATCGGTGCGGCATCTCGATGCGGCCGTCCGGAGGCTGCGGGCGCTGGGCGCGGAGGTGGTGGTGGGCACCTGTCCCGATCTGGGATCGCTGCGACCGGTGCCGCAGCCGTTGCGTCGGATCGTGTCGAGCCTGTCGCGGCGGCTCGCGGTCGCGCAGACGGATGCCGCGCGCCTCGCCGGCGCCGAGCCCGTCGACCTGCGCCGATCGGTCGGTCCGATGTTCTTCGACGAGCCGGAGGAGATGTTCAGCCTCGATCGATTCCACCCCAGCGCCCTCGGCTACCGCCGCACTGCCGAGGCCCTGCTACCGGCGGTCTGCCGAGGAGCGCAGCGGTCGGTCAGGACGCGTCCTCACTCGGCGTCGCGCTGAACGAGTCGGCCCTACCGGTCGGATGCCGGGGGCTGAGCGCGAGGTCCGCTCCTGCGCCGGGCACGCAGCACGATCGCTCGTCCGCCCACGCCGACGATCACGACGGCGGTGCCGACGAGAGACGCCAGCACGGGGAGCGTGTTCACGAGCATCAGGCACCCGAACGCGCCGACGACCTGCAGTGCGCGGGGGAAGCGGCGGGCCGCGCCCTCCTGCCGGAAAGCCGCGGCGTTCGCGATCAGGTAGTAGAGCAGCACTCCGAACGACGAGAATCCGATCGCGTCGCGCAGATCGGCCACCAGGACGATGCCGATCACGACCACGCCGATCGTGATCTCGGCGCGGCGGGGCGCCTGCCAGCGGGGATCGACCTTCGCGAGCACCGCGGGAAGGTCGTGTTCGCGCGCCATCGCGAGGGTCGTGCGCCCGATGCCCGTGAGCAGCGCCAGCAGCGCCCCGAGCGATGCGGTCGCCGCCGCGACGCGCACCACGGGCGCGAGCCACTCCGTGCCGGTCGCCGTGAGCACATCGACCAGCGGGGCGGGGCTGGTCGCGGCATCCGCTCCCAGCGTGAGCATCACGACGGCCGCGACCGCGCCGTAGACGACGACCGCGCCGCCGAGCGCGAGCAGGATCGCGCGGGGGATCGTGCGCGCGGGATCCACGACCTCTTCGCCCATCGTCGCGATGCGGGCGTACCCGGCGAACGCGAAGAACAGCAGCCCGGCACCCTGCAGCACGCCATAGGCCGTCGCATCGGGGAGCGCAGGGGCGGGGATGGTGGGCGATGCGCCGAATCCCGCAGCGACGACGATCGTCAGCCCGATCAGCGAGAGCACCACCAGGATGCGTGTGACCAGTGCCGTGCGCGTCACGCCGAAGCAATTCACCGCGACGAGGGCGGCGACGGCCACCGCCGCGACGAGCGTCTCCCACCCCGCGGGGGCGGCGTAGGCGGCGAAGGTCATCGCCATGGCCGCGCAGCTCGCGATCTTGCCGATCACGAAGCTCCACCCGGCGACGAAACCCCACCAGGGACCGATCTCGGCGCGGGCGTACGCGTAGGTCCCTCCCGCGACGGGGTGGGAGGCGGCGAGCTGGGCGGAGGCGGTGGCGTTGGCGTAGGCGACGATCGCGGCGATCGCCAGGGCGACGGGAAGCCCGACACCGGCGACGCCGATCGCGGGCGCCCAGACCGAGAAGACCCCCGCTCCGATCATCGAGCCGAGACCGATGAAGACGGCATCGGCGGGTCTCAGTCGGCGGGCGAGGGGCATCCCGTCATCGTCGCATCGATCGGTGAACGGCGGGTGACTCGCGTCAGCGCCGGGCCTCGGTGACCCGCTTCTTCTCGCGGATGTAGACCTCGCGCCGCACGCGGGCCACGACATCCCCGTCGCGATCGGTGATCACGGTCTCGAACCACTCGAGCACCTTCCCACCGCCGTGCGCCTTGCGCCGGATGTCTTCGGCGCGCGCCTTCGACACCGCGAACTCGGCGGTCAGCACTCCGCGTCCCGGCTTGATCAGATCGATCTCGCCGCGGGTGTCCCATACGACGTAGTCCCGGCCGAGCTGGTGCATCACGAGCATGAAGAAGTACGGGTCGGTCATCGCCGACATCGATCCGCCGAACGCCGTCTTGACGTAGTTGCGGGTGAAGACGTTGACGTGCAGTTCGACGGTCGCGTGGGTCCAGTCGTCGCTGAATCGACGGACGCGGATGCCGCTGAACAGGTTCGGGGCCCACAGGCTCATGCCGATCGCGAGGCGGCGGGGAGTGATGCGCATGGCGCCAGTGTGGCCGAGGGACGTGAGCGGGTGAATTTCCCTGGAGGCTTGCGACAATTGTTCTATTTTTCATAGAATTATCTAAAAAAAGGAGTGCGATGCTGATCAGGGTGGACATGGCGAGCGGGGCGCCCCTCTTCGAACAGGTCGCCGCCTCGGTGCGCGCCGACATCGTCGCAGGCTCACTCGCCCCCGGTGATCGTCTCCCGTCGGCGCGCGAGGTCGCGGAGACACTCGACATCAATCTGCACACCGTCCTTCACGCCTACCAGCGGTTGCGCGACGAGGGGCTGATCGACCTTCGGCGAGGGAGGGGTGCGGTTGTCTCGGACTCCGTCGGACCGCTCGCCGCCCTCACCACTGAACTGCGGGCTCTCGTGGCCCGCGCCGGGGAACTCGGGGTCGCTCCCGCCACTCTTGCCGCTCTCGTGAAGGAGATCGCCGTATGACCACCGCTGTCCGCCGAGCCCGCACCGCCTTCCTCTGGGTGGGCGTGATCCTGCCGCTCACGATGCTCGCTGTCACCGCGATCATCGTGACCCTGTGGCTCCCCGAGATCCCGGAACCCGCGGCGATCCATTGGGGCACCGGCGGCGTCGACGGTTACGGCCCGGGCTGGACGCACCTCGTGGTGCTCGCCGGCATCGCGCTGATGGTCATGCTGTTCGCCGTGCTCGCCTGGTTCGCCCACCGTCTGCCCGAGAAGGGAGGGGGGCCCGAGGCATCCGCGGACGAGCGTCCGCAGTGGTCGCCGACCGCGCGCCTCTTGGGGGCCGCGAACCTCGGCGTCGCCGGGCTCATCACACTGGTCACGCTCGCGGGAGTCGGCTCCCAGCGGGGCCTGACCGACGCCGCACAGACGCCAGACATCGGCTTCGCGGTGTTCGGAGGATTCGTCCTTCTCATCGTGGGCTCGGTGGTGGGTTGGTTCGCGCAGCCGGCGACACCGCGAACCGGTCCCGGAGGGGCTGTCGCTGCCGCGCCGCTGCCCGCCTCGGCATCCGAGCGCGTCGTCTGGATCGGCACGGCGACGATCGCGCGGAGCGGGCTCGCAGTTCTCGGCGGATCCGTTCTCATCGTGGTCGCGCTCACGGCCGTGATCCTCGCGATTGCGCCGGGCGACACCTGGTCGTTCGCGATCATGCTCGCCTCCGTGGCGGTGGTGGTCCTCGCCCTCGTCGTGACGTTCTCTTTCCGGGTGCGCATCGGCCCCGCCGGGCTCCTCGTTCGCTCGCGCGTCGGGTGGCCGAAGATCGAGATCGCCGCGCGCGACATCGCCTCGGTGCGCACGGTCGACGTGAATCCGTTCGGGGAGTTCGGCGGATGGGGGCTGCGTTACGGATTCGACGGGCGCTCCGGCGTCGTCCTGCGGCGCGGCGAGGGGATCGAAGTGACGCGTGTCGACGGCCGCCGCTTCGTCGTGACGATCGATGACCCCGAGACGGCGGCGGCGGCACTCGCCACTGCCGCCGGACGAGAGGACTGAGTCATGACCGCGCCGACTTCCGAAGAACTCCGGGTGCCCTGGTCGGCGGTGATCGTGTTCGTCGCGCTCGCCTGCGGCCTCGCCTGGCTCGTGGCGCTGCCGCTGTGGCTCGGCGCGGGGCTCGCCTCGCCGCTCACCCCGGTGCTGCTGCCGGTGATGATGTTCACGCCGGCGGTCGCCGCGCTCATCGTGACCTTCGCGCTCAGGGTCCCTGCCCCGGGCGGTCGCGCCCGGTTCCTCGGACTCTGGCCGCTCCGCCCGGCGAAGCGCGTCGTCTGGCTGATGGTGGCGGGATGGCTCGTTCCGCCCGTGCTCGTGGCGCTCACGATCCTCGTCGCCGCCGCACTCGGGTTCGTGCAGATCGACCTCGCCTTCGGCGGATTCGCCGCCCAGATCGCCGCCGCTCTCCCGCCCGGCACCCCGATGCCGCCGATCGAGATGCTGGTCGTCGCGCAGTTCGCGATGATCCCGGCCGGCGCGCTGCTCAACAGCGTCCTCGCGTTCGGCGAGGAGCTCGGGTGGCGGGGGTGGCTCCTCCCGGCCCTGCGACCGCTGGGCACGTGGCCGGCGCTCCTCCTCAGCGGAGCGATCTGGGGGCTGTGGCACAGCCCGGTCATCCTGCTCGGGTACAACTTCGGCCGGATCGACTTCTCGGGTGTGCTGCTCATGGTCGCCGGATGCATCGCGTGGGGCATCCTGCTCGGGTGGCTGCGCCTGCGGTCGGCATCGCTCTGGCCCGCGGTCCTGGCGCACGGAGCGCTCAACGCCGCCGCCGGGCTCGTGCTGGTCGTCGCGGCTTCCGCACCCGACATGGCGCTGGCCGGCCCCCTCGGGGTCGCGGCCTGGATCGTGATCGCCGTCGTGGTGCTCGTGCTCGTCGTGACCGGCCAGTTCCGCCATCAGCCCGAGCTCGCCGACGGGCACGGCCGACTGCTCTCGGTACCGCGCGAGGGGGCGGTGAACCCACCCTCTTGACGCTGTCGGGCTCGGCGGGTTGGCTGAGGCCATGGAATCCACACCGCAGACCTGGTCGGACGCCGACGTCTACCTCGCCGACACCCTCGTCGGTCACGACGACGCCCTGGAGGCCGCGCTCGCCGCGCAGCGCGCGGCGGGCCTCCCCGAGATCGAGGTCGCGCCGGTCGGCGGCAAGCTCCTGGACCTCCTCGCCCGCATCAGCGGTGCGCGCCGGGTGCTCGAGATCGGCACGCTCGGCGGGTATTCGACGATCTGGTTGGCACGAGCGGTCGGTCCCGAGGGGCGCGTCGTGACCGTCGAGGCCGAGGCGGCGAATGCGGCCGTCGCGCGGGCGAGCATCGACGCCGCGGGGGTGGGGGAGCAGGTCGACATCCGGATCGGCCGCGGCGCGGACGTCCTGCCGACCCTCGTCGGCGGGTTCGACCTCGTCTTCATCGACGCCGACAAGGAGTCGAACACGATCTACCTCGACTGGGCGGCGAAGCTCGGTCATCCCGGCACCGTGATCGTGCTCGACAACATCGGCCGCGAAGGCGAGATCGTGCGCGCGGACTCGACCGATCCGAAGGTGATCGGCACGCGCGACGGACTGCGGATGCTCGGAACCGATCCGCGATTCGACGCGACCGCGCTGCAGACCGTCGGCATCAAGGGGTGGGACGGCGTGGCGATCGCCCTGGTCGTCTGACGTTCGGCTGCTGTTCGCCCCGGGAGGGCTTCGAGGCGTCGGAGGGGGCGGGCTAGACTGGGCGACGGATCGAAGACGCTCCACATCACTCTTCCCCCTGAACAAGGAGCACATCAGTGGCACTGATCGAGGCTGTAGGCGCACGTGAGATTCTCGACTCGCGCGGAAACCCGACCGTCGAGGTGGAGGTGCTCCTCGACGACGGCATCGTCCAGCGTGCCGCCGTTCCCTCCGGTGCCTCCACGGGTGCGTTCGAGGCGTACGAGCTGCGCGACGGAGACAAGAGCCGCTACGGCGGCAAGGGCGTGCTGAAGGCCGTCGAGGCCATCATCGACGAGCTCGGCCCGGCCCTCGAGGGTGTCGAGGCGAGCGAGCAGCGCATCGTCGACGAGATCCTCATCGAGGTCGACGGCACCGAGAACAAGAAGCGCGTCGGCGCGAACGCCATCCTCGGCGTCAGCCTCGCCGTGGCGAAGGCCGCCGCCGATTCGGCCGACCTGCCGCTGTTCCGCTACCTCGGCGGACCGAACGCTCACGTCCTGCCCGTCCCGCTGTTCAACGTCATCAACGGTGGCGAGCACGCCGACAACGGCATCGACATGCAGGAGTTCTTCCTCGCGCCGATCGGTGCCGAGACCTACTCGGAGTCCCTGCGCTGGGGCGTCGAGACCTACCACGTGCTGCGCAGCGAGCTGAAGGCCGCCGGCTACGCGACGGGCCTCGGCGACGAGGGCGGCTTCGCCCCCGACCTGCCCAGCAACCGCGAGGGCCTCGACTTCCTCGTCAAGGCGATCGAGAAGGCCGGCTTCACGCCGGGCCGCGACATCGCGCTCGGGCTCGACGTCGCCGCGACCGAGTTCTTCACCGACGGCGTCTACCGCCTCGACAACAAGGACTGGGATGCCGAGGCGCTCACCGAGTACTACGTCGGCCTCGTCAACGACTTCCCGATCGTCACGATCGAGGACGCCCTCGCCGAAGACGACTGGGACAACTGGAAGCACCTCACCGAGGCGCTCGGCTCGAAGGTGCAGCTCGTCGGCGACGACCTGTTCGTGACGAACCCGGCCCGTCTCGCCGACGGCATCAAGCGCGGCGTCGCCAACTCGCTGCTGGTCAAGGTCAACCAGATCGGAACGCTCACCGAGACGTTCGACGCGGTCAGCCTCGCGCAGCGCTCGGGCTACACGGCGATGCTCTCGCACCGTTCGGGCGAGACCGAGGACACCACGATCGCCGACCTGGTCGTCGCGACGAACGCGGGTCAGATCAAGGCGGGTGCGCCTGCTCGCAGCGAGCGCGTCGCGAAGTACAATCAGCTTCTGCGCATCGAAGAGGAACTGGGCGATGCGGCGGTCTTCGCCGGCCGCTCGGCGTTCCCGCGCTACCAGGGCTGATCGCAGCTGAGACATCGATGAAGGAGGAGCCGTGGTACGACGACCGGCTCCTCCTTCGGCGTCTCCGGGGCAATCCGCGACGGCATCCGGAAAGGCTTCCGTGACCACGCCCGCGTCGCGCCGTCGTCGCGGGGCCGAGGCGAAGGTCGACGTGCGGGAGTGGGCCGCCGGCATCCGTCTCTCGGCGTTCTCGGTCATCATGCTGTCGCTCGTGGTGCTGGGTGCCTGGGTGCTCGTGCCGACGCTCGGCACGTTCATCGACCAGCGGCAGAAGATCGCTGCCCTCGAGGCTTCGGTGCAGGTCAGCGAGGAGCAGATCGCCGAACTCGAGCAGGAGCGCGAACGCTGGGACGACCCGGCGTACATCACGACGCAGGCGCGTGAGCGCCTCTACTACGTCAAGCCCGGCGAGGTCGTCTTCCTCATCGACAACGACCTCGACGCCACCGACCTCCCGCGCGAGCAGGAGCCGGTGAGCGACACGCTCGAGGAGAAGCCGGCCGACTGGATGCCGCAACTCCTGCGCACCCTGGTGTCGAGCGGTCTGAGCGACACCGCCGCCGTCGCGCAGTGACCGGCGCTCCGAGCATCCTCTCGGCAGCCTCCCCTACGCTGGTGGGGTGACCACGCCGCCTTTCCCCGCGCCCACCGCCGCCGAGCTCGCCGTCGTGTCGGCCCAGCTCGGGCGCCCCGTCCGCGGAGTCGTCGGCATCGCCGCGCGCTGCGCCTGCGGCAACCCGACGGTCGTCTCCACGACGCCCCGCCTGCCCGACGGAACCCCGTTCCCGACGTTCTACTACCTGACGCATCCGGCGGCGACGGCCGCGATGTCGACGCTCGAGGCCACGCAGGTGATGCCCGAGCTCGCCGCGCTCCTCGAGACCGATGACGACGTGGCCGCCGGCTACCTCGCCGCGCACCGGGCGTATCTCGCCGACCGCGCGCAGTTCGGCGAGGTCACCGAGATCGACGGGATCTCCGCCGGGGGAATGCCGACGCGCGTGAAGTGCCTGCACGCACTCGCCGGGCACGCGCTCGCGGCAGGGCCGGGAGTCAACCCGATCGGCGATCTCGCCCTCGCCCGCTCGAGCTGGTCGCCCGAGGTGTGCCGCTGCGATGCGCCCGGAGCGGCGCTCCGCGACGAGACGGATCCGTCGGCGTGACGGTCCGGCGGACGCTGCGCACCACCGCCGCGGCGGCGCTGGTGGCGGTGTCCGTCCTGCTCCTGGGCGCGACGGCGACCCCCACTCCGACTCCGGGGCCGGGCACCGGTCCCGTGCCCGACGATCCCTCCGATCCGGTGCGGGCGCAGGAGTACTGGCTCGACGGCGCACGGATTCGCGAAGCCTGGCAGACGACGCGTGGAGAAGGCGTCACGATCGCGGTGATCGACACCGGCATCGGCAAGGTGCCCGAGGCCTTCGGCGACGCGGTCATCGGCGGCACCGACGTGTCGGGAACCGGATCGCCAGACGGCCGCACCGCGTTGGGCGCGGTCGACGGCAACCACGGCTCCTGGGTCGCGTCGCTCGCGGCCGCCCGAGGTGCCGCCGACGGCACCGGCATGATCGGGGTCGCCCCCGAAGCGAATCTCCTGTCGATATCGGTCGGCTTCGGGGCAGCGGCCGCCGTGCCCTTCAGCGAGCAGGTCGCCGAGGCGATGCGCTGGGCGGTCGATCACGGCGCCGACGTGATCAACCTCTCCTTCACCACGAACACGCTCGACTGGGACGAGAGCTGGGACGACGCGTTCCTCTACGCCTTCGACCACGATGTCGTCGTGGTGGTCGCCGCCGGCAACCGGGGGAGTGGCACGAGCATCATCGGTGCTCCCGCGACCATCCCGGGCGTGCTCACGGTCGGCGGCGTGGACCAGACCGGCACGGCCAGCGTCGAGGCGTCGACGCAGGGCATCACGATCGGCATCTCGGCGCCGAGCGAGGGGCTGCTGGGCATCTCGGCCGACGGCAAGCTCGCCTCCTGGAACGGCACCAGCGGCGCAGCACCGATCGTCGCGGGCATCGCCGCGCTGATCCGGTCGGCCCACCCCGACATCCAGGCCATCGATGTGATCAACCGCATCATCAAGACCGCGATCCCGGTGCCCGGTGTCACCGAGGTCCCCGATCCGCTCTACGGATACGGACTCGTGGATGCCGCGGCGGCGATCTCCGCCGATCTCCCCTCGGTCGACAAGAACCCGATGGGAGATCTCGCCGAGTGGGTGCGGCTCTATCGCCGGGCCGCGGCGGCCGATCCCGAGCCGGAACCCGAGGCGACGCCGGTGGAGGTTCCCCCGCTCCCCGCCGCCGACGCACCGACCGAACCGGGTTCCCCGCTCCTTCCCAGCGCCGATTCACTGCGCTACGGTACCCTGCCGCTCGTCGCACTCACAGTCCCTGGTATCCTGGTGGGGCTTGGCGTCACCGCAGCTGCCCGGCGCATCCGATCGGCGCGCGTTCGACGTACGCCACATTCCTGACTCCGAGGAGTTGTCCCCCTGTGCCTCAGAACAGCACTGTGCCCAAGATTCTGATCGTCGGTGGAGGCTACGCAGGCTTCTACAGCGCATGGAAGCTCGAGAAGCACCTGCGCAAGGGCGAAGCCGACGTCACCATGGTCGACCCGCTGCCGTACATGACGTACCAGCCGTTCCTGCCCGAGGTCGCCGCAGGTTCGATCGAAGCGCGTCACTCGGTCGTCGCGCACCGTCGCCACCTCAAGCGCACGAACGTGATCACCGCCAAGGTGACGAACATCAACCACGCCGAGAAGGTCGCCACGATCACGCCGCCGTCGGGTGAGCCGTACGAGTTCGCCTACGACCAGATCGTCGTCACCGCCGGTGCCGTGTCGCGCACGTTCCCGATCCCGGGCATCGCCGACAACGCGATCGGCCTCAAGACGATCGAAGAGGCCGTCGCGATCCGCGACCGCGTCATGTCGAACTTCGACAAGGCCGCGTCGCTGCCCGCCGGCCCCGAGCGCGACCGCCTGCTGACCGTCGTCGTCGTCGGTGGCGGGTTCGCCGGCATCGAGGTGTTCGCCGAGCTGCGCTCGCTCGCCTCGTCCCTCGTCGGCAAGTACCCGCAGCTGAGCTTCGAGGACACCCACTTCCACCTCATCGAGGCGATGGGCCGCATCATGCCCGAGGTCTCGCTGCCGACCAGCGAGTGGGTGCTCAAGGACCTCGCCAAGCGCGGCGCCAACGTGCACCTCGACACGCAGCTCACGAGCGCGGTCGACGGCAACGTCGAGCTGTCGACCGGTGAGGTCATTCCGACCGACGTGATCGTCTGGACCGCCGGTGTCATGGCGAACCCGACCGTCGTGCGCGGCGGCGACCTGCCCGTCGAGGAGCGCGGCCGCATCCAGACCCGCGCTGACCTGCGCGTCGGAACCCCGGAGGCCTTCGTCGAGGGCGCCTGGGCCGCCGGTGACGTCTCGGCCGTCCCCGACCTCTCGGGCGGTGGCGTCGGCGGCTTCTGCGTGCCGAACGCGCAGCACGCCGTGCGTCAGGCCAAGCTGCTCGCGAAGAACCTCGTGGCCGTCCTCCGTGGTGAGGACCCCAAGGAGTACTTCCACAAGAACCTGGGTGCCGTCGCCGGTCTCGGCCTCTACAACGGTGTGTTCCAGTCCGGGAAGATCGCGCTCAAGGGCTTCGTCGCCTGGGTCGCGCACCGTGGCTACCACGGGCTGGCGATGCCGACGTGGGAGCGCAAGTGGCGCGTGCTGTGGGGCTGGTGGAACAACCTGTGGCTCGGTCGCGACATCGTGAACCTGCAGACCGTGCAGAACCCGCGCTACGTCTTCGAAGAGTTCGCCGCTCGTCCGCGTCCGGCCGCTCCGGCCGTAGCGCCCGCCGCCGAGACGGCTCCGGCCAAGACGGATGCCGCAGCCGAGAAGGCCGAGAAGGCTCCGGCTGACAAGGCTCCGGCTGACAAGGCTCCGGCGAAGAAGGCTCCGGCCAAGAAGCCCGCCGCGAAGAAGCCGGCTGCCGAGAAGGCCGCCGAGCCCGCCGCAGCGAAGTAATCCGCGTCATCGAACGCCCCGACTCCCGCCCGGAGTCGGGGCGTTCGTGCGTCACCCCGTATTCGCACGGGGCTCATAGGTGCGGTCGCTACTCTCGGGCATGCAAGGGGAGTACTCCCGTCTGCGGTGGTGTCGTCATTACGGACATGTCGATGTGTCCCGGCCCACCGGCCCCGTCCGGGGTGGAGGAGACCTGGCTTCCGCCGTCGCGGACAGCCGTGGATCCCTCGTCTCCTCCCGTCGTGGTTCCCGTGGTCGTCCGCACACGACCCGAAGGAATCGCATCATGGGAAAGCTCTCCCGCCTCATCGGAATGGCCACGCAGGCGCTCGACCTCGACTCCGGTGACCGCCGCCGGGATCAGACCGCGCCGCAGACCGCGGCTCCGCGACAGTCGGCGCGCGGCCACGACCCTTACTCGCCGCCGCCCGCGCCGGGAGCGTATGCCGCCGCTCCGCGCGCCGGCGCCGCGGCCTCCGATGCCGACCGCGCGGCGATCGCGCGCTACGACTACCTGATGCAGACCGCCGACCCGCAGCGCATCGAGCAGATGCACCGTGAGGCGTTCGAGCGCCTCACCCCAGCGCAGCGTGCACACATCGAAGACCGCATGCGCGTGGAGCTTCCTCCGCACGAGCGCCCGGCATCCGCCTCGGCCGACAACCTCGCCCGGGCGGCCGGACGAGCCGAGGCGGCGAAGCCCGGACGGATGCGGGGGCTGCTCTCCCGCGTCCGCGGCGGCGGACGCGGGCTCGGCGCCGCGGGAGCTGTCGGTGGCGCAGCGGTCGGTGTGCTCGGGGCGGTCGCGGGCGGGGCGGTGCTCAGCACCGTCGCCGGCCCGCTGCTCGACCAGGCGGCGAGCCTGGGCGTCGACTTCACCGCGCTCGCCGAGGGCGTCGATCTCGAGGCGATCGCGGCCGGTGTCGACGTCGAGGGCCTCGCGGGCGCGGCCGAGGGCGTCGTTGGTTCGGCTGGCGAGGCGGTCAGTGGGCTGGGCGAGACGGCGAGCGGCTGGGGCGACAAGCTCGGGGAGCTCGGGCTTCCCGACATCCGCGATCTCTTCGGGCGGTGATCCGCGACCACGAGGAGTGCCCCCGCTGGGACTCGAACCCAGACTGAAGCGATTTTAAGTCGCCTGCCTCTGCCATTGGGCTACGGGGGCCTCGTCGTGGCCAGCCTATCGAAGCCTTCGTGTGCGATCCGGTCCCGCGATCCGTGACCCTGAGTACGAGAAGCCGTAGGGTGGGGGAGTGCTCGACCTCACAGCCGAACTGAGCCCCGATCCACACCGCACCGGGGTGTCCCCCGAGTGGGAGGACCCCGCGAGGTACTGGCCGCGCATGTCGGCCGCGACCGCGCATCTGCCGGCCCCCGTGGCCGTGATCGATCGTGACGCGCTCCGCTACAACGCGATGGACATGCTCGTTCGCGCGGGGGGTCTGCCGATCCGGGTCGCGTCGAAGTCGGTGCGTGTGCGCGCCGTGCTCGACGCGGTGCTGGCTCTTCCGGGCTACCGGGGCATCCTCGCCTTCACGCTCGCCGAGGCGCTGTGGCTGGCCGAGACGCACGACGACATCGTCATCGGCTATCCCACGGTCGACCGGGCCGCACTCGTGCGGCTCTTCGCCGACGAGCAGGCGACTCGGCGCGTCACCCTGATGGTCGATGACCCTGCGCACCTCGATTTCATCGACAGCGTCGCCGGTCCCGGTCGTCGGCCGGAGATCCGCGTCGCGATCGACGTCGACGCGTCGTGGCGCTCGGCCCTGCTCGGTCACATCGGGGTTCGCCGCTCGGCCCTCTTCAGTGCGGGTGAGGTCGCGGCGTTCGCCCGCGAAGTGGCGGCGCGCCCCGGGTTCCGACTGGTCGGGTTGCAGATGTACGACGCTCAGATCGCCGGACAGGGTGACGACGCAGGGTCTGATGCTCCGCTCATCCGTCTCGTCCAGGCCCGTTCACGGGCCGAATTGCGGGAGCGGCGGGCCGCTATCGTCTCGGCGGTCGCCGAGGTCGCCCACCTCGACTTCCTCAACGGCGGCGGCACGGGTTCGCTCGAGTTCACGGCGAGTGACGAGTCGCTCACCGAAGCGAGCGCCGGGAGCGGTCTTCTCGGGGGCCACCTCTTCGACGGGTACCGCTCGTTCCGACCCGCACCGGCATCCGCGTTCGCGTTCGACGTCGTGCGACGCCCCGCCGCCGACATCGCCACCGTGCTCGGCGGGGGATGGATCGCGTCGGGTCCTCCCGTCGCCTCCCGTCAGCCCCGGCCGGTGTGGCCGGAGGGGCTGCGCACCCTGCCGCGCGAAGCCGCGGGCGAGGTGCAGACGCCGTTGCAGGGCCCCGCTGCCGCCTCGCTCGGTGTCGGCGACCGGGTCTGGTTCCGGCACGCGAAGAGCGGCGAACCGGCGGAGCGCATCGACCGCTATCAGCTCGTCTCGGGCGACGAGATCGTCGACGAGCTGCCCACCTATCGCGGCGAAGGAAAGGCGTTCCTGTGACGAGAATCGGCGGCACCTGGCAGAACTGGGGGCGGTCGGCATCCGTCAAGCCCGTCCGTGTCGAGCGCCCCCGCACGCCCGAAGGGGTGCAGCGCGCCGTCGTGGCCGCCGCCTCGCAGGGGCTGACGATCAAGGCCGTCGGCGCCGGGCACAGTTTCACCGGGATCGCGGTCGCGCCGGGCGTGCTGCTCGAGCTCGACGATCTGCAGGGCCTCGTGTCGGCGGACGCCACGACCGGCCGCGTGACCCTGCTCGCCGGCACTCGTCTGCACCGCATCCCCGGTCTGCTCGCCCCGTTCGGCCTTGCGATGGAGAACCTGGGCGACATCGACCGGCAGTCGATCTCCGGGGCGATCTCCACGGGAACGCACGGCACGGGTACCGGTTTCGGGGGACTCGCAACGCAGGTCGTCGGCGTCACCCTGGTGACCGCCGCGGGCGAGTTCCTCCGGGTCGACGACGAGCAGAACAGCGATCTGCTTCCCGCCGTCGCTCTCGGACTCGGAGCCCTCGGGATCCTCGTCGAGGTGACGCTGCAGTGCGTTCCCGCCTTCGTACTGCACGCCGTCGATGCGCCCGCCCCGCTCACAGATGTGCTCGCGACGCTCCACGATCGCGCGGCGGCATCGGATCACTTCGAGTTCTACTGGTTCCCGCACACCGACGTCGCGCTCACGAAGCGGCAGACCCGTCTCGACGAGTCGGCGGTGCGCAAGCCGCTCCCTCTCTTCGGCAAGTGGGTCGACGAGTCGCTGCTCTCGAACGGCGTCTACCGCGCGGTGTGCGCCGCGGGCCAGGTGGTGCCCGCGGTCACGCCCCCGTTCAGCCGCCTCGCCGTCAAGCTCACGGGCGATCGGGAGTACACCGACCGCTCGCACCGGGTGCTCACGCAGTCGCGCAACGTGCGCTTCCGCGAGATGGAGTACGCCGTGCCGGCGGAGCGGATCGTTCCGGTGTTCCGCGCCGTGCAGGCGCTGATCGCTCAGCGCGGATGGCGCATCGAGTTCCCGCTCGAGGTGCGGTTCGCGGCGGAGGACGACCGCTGGTTGTCGACGGCCTACGGGAGAGCCAGCGCCTACATCGCCGTGCACCGCTACTGGCGGGCCGACCCCACGGAGTACTTCGAGGCGGTCGAGCAGATCATGCACGAGCACGGCGGGCGCCCGCACTGGGGGAAGCTGCACACGCTGAACGCCGATCAGCTGCGTGAGCGGTATCCCCGATTCGACGATTTCGTCGCGCTGCGCGACCGGCTCGACCCCGATCGGCTCTTCCGCAATCGGTATCTCGATCGCGTTCTCGGAGCCTGAACGCATTCACAGGTCGGAGACGCGTCATGCCCAGTCCACGTGCAGGCGCGGTGGATAGGATGAAAGAAACACGAGGAAGGGTGGGCCTCTGATGGAATGGCTCGTGCCGGTACTGATCATCGTCGGCGTGATTCTGCTGGTCGGCATCTATCTGTGGGCCACGTACAACTCGCTGGTTCAGTTGAACGTCCGCGTCGATGAGGCATGGAGCGGCATCACCGTCCAGCTCAAGCGTCGAGCCGACCTCATCCCCAACCTCATCGAGACCGTCAAAGGCTATGCCTCGCACGAGAAGGCCGTCTTCGAGAACGTGACCCGTGCGCGCGCCGAGACGCTCTCCGCGAGCGGACCCGGTGCGGCCGGTATCGCCGAGGGCCACCTGCAGCAGGCGTTGCGCAGCCTGTTCGCCGTCGCCGAGGCGTACCCGCAGCTGCAGGCCAGCACGAACTTCCTCCAGGTGCAGCAGGCTCTCGTCGACACCGAAGACAAGATCCAGGCTGCGCGCCGTTTCTACAACGGCGGTGTGCGCGAGCTCAACACCAAGATCAAGGTGTTCCCGAACAACCTCTTCGCCAAGGGCCTGGGATTCACCGAGCGCGAGTTCTTCGAGGTCGCTGACAGCGGAGCGATCTCCGAGCCGCCGCGCGTCCAGTTCTGATCGAGTTCCGCGTTCCGCTTTCGTGAATGACCCTCACCACACGGTGAGGGTCATCTCGTTTCCGGCGAACGTCACGTCTCCCCGCACCGCCCAGTCCTCGCTGCGATAGGTGGTCGTGCGCGAACCGCCGTCGCGGGCGGTGCCGGTAAGGGTCGCCACGAGCTCTCCGCCGCTTGCGGTGAAGCTCGCGCCGTCGTCGGCGAGCACGACGGTCGGCATCGTGTCGATGCGGAATGCGACGTCGTCGACCGTGCGGAACTCGGTGCCCCAGGGGATGCGGATGCCGCAGCCGTCGGCCGGGAGGGCCGTTTCCGCCGCGCATGCCTCGAGGAGTTCGTCGAGTCGCTGCTGCGCCGCTTCCGTCGCCTCGGGCCGCAGCGAGGTCTCGACCTCGACGTCGTCGGCTGCGCCCGGAAGCGCCACGACGTCGATCGACCCCGACAGGTATGCGGTCGGCGCGGCCGCGACCGTGTAGACGGCGGGGATGAGGACGAGCGCCTCGGAGGCGTCGAGCACCGTGCCTTCGACCGCAACGGCCGTACCCGCGGTCGTCGAGACCGTCACCTCGGCGAGGCCCGATCCGTCCGGGACCCACCGACCGTCGGAACGGGTGAGAGCGAGGTCGGCGCCGTGCTCGGCATCACCCAGCACGAACGACACGTGCGCCACCGCGGTGGATCCCATCTCCTCTACCGAGACCACGGTGGCCTCGGAGATGACCGAATCCGCTCCGTCGAACGCCTGCAGCGCCTCGTCCGAGACGTCGATCCCGGTGGCCTGCACCGCCGCGGCGTCGCCGGACTCGAGCGCCCGGAGATACGCGTGCGCGGCCTCCTCGGCGGAGCCCGCCCGCGACTGCGCCAGCCAGATCACGATGCCCGCACCGACGAGGAGCACGGCGGCGATCGCGGCGACGAGCCATACCCAGGGCCGAGTGCGCCTGCGTCGTGGGCTCGGACGCGGATCCGTCGTGTTCCGGTCGGTCATCCGTCGGCCTCCCGAGCATGAACGTGCCGGCGAACGACGCCGCCGAGGGCGTGCAGCGCTCCGTGGATCGCGTCGGACGCGTCGCCCCAGCCCGACACCGATACGTGCTCGAGCCGCTGCCAGGCGGCGGCGAGAGCGAGTTCGCGGGCGATCGGTTCGGCGTCTTCGGGTCGGGCCTGCGGCTCCCACCAGGCCGACTGCACCTGCAGCGTGGACGTGGAACGGTCGGCCTTGAGATCGACGCGGGCCACGATGCGGTCGCCGACGAGCACGGGCAACGAGTAGTAGCCGTAGCGACGTTTCTCGGCCGGGACGTAGATCTCGATGCGGTAGTCGAGGTCGAAGGTGCGCAGCGCTCGATCGCGGAACCACACGACGGGATCGAACGGGGTGAGCAGAGCGGCGCTCCCGAGGGCGCGGGGCAGGACGCTGTCCCGATGCCGCCAGGCGGGGAGGGGGCGCCCGCCGCGCTCCCATCCGCGAACCCGTACGGGGAGGAGCTCACCGGCATCCGAGAGATCGGCGATCGCTTCGGAGACCGCGGCGCGGTCGCGGATGCGGTAGTAGTCGGCGAGGTCGGACTGCGTCGCGACGCCGGACGAACGTGCGGCGCGGCGCACGAGCTCGCGGATCGCATCAGAGCGGGGAATCGTCCGGGCGCGCACATCGGCGGGGATCACGTGCTCGGCAAGAGCATAGGTGCGCTCGAATCCCTTGCGACCGCTGATCGCCACGTCGCCCGTGCGCCAGAGGTGCTCGAGGGCGAGTTTGACGTCGTCCCAGTCCCACCACGTCCCTCGCTCGCGCGGTGCATCTTCGCGCAGGTCCACCGGCCGCAGCGGGCCGCGGGCGCGCAATTCATCCTGCACCCAGGTCAGGGTGCGCGCGTTCTGGCTCATCCAGGACTCGTCGCCCGACCAGCGTCGGCGGAAGTCGTCCATCCGGAACTGCCAGAGCGGCCAGTCCTCGATCGGGATGAACGTCGCCTCGTGGGCGAGGTACTCGACGTAGTGGGTGGTGCGTGAGAGGAACACGCGGTCGAGGAGGGCCGGCTCGTAGGCGCCCAGACGGGAGAACAAGGGCATGTAATGCGACCGGGCGAAGACGTTGACGGAGTCGATCTGCAGCACACCGAGTCGCTCCATCGCCCGGTGCACGTGCCGCGAGGAGACGTCTTTCGGGCGGGCACGTGTGAACCCCTGAGCGGCGAGGGCGATGCGCCGCGCCTGAGCGGCGCTGAGGGTTTCGGTCACGTCGGAAAGCGTAGCCCCGGCCGCCGACATCGCGGGCGCGTGACCGGCCGCCGAAGGATGCGTCTGACGGCATACGGCATCGCCGTAGACTTGGGCGATGAGCGACGAGCAGCGACCGCGGTTGAGGGATCTCCTGCGTCCGCGCCCGGTCTCGACCGACCGGACGGTGACGACCGAGGCGGAGGAGGCCGTGCCCCTCCCGTTGCGCATCACGGCGGGTTACGCGTGGCGTCTGCTCCTGATCGCCGCGGTCGTCGCGGGGTTCATCTGGATCGTCATCCAGCTCAAGCTGCTCGTGATCCCGCTGATGGTCGGCATCCTCATCACCGCTCTGCTGTGGCCCGCGTTCGAGTGGATGCTGCGGCATCGGTTCCCCCGGTGGCTCGCCGTCGCGATCTCGATCCTCGGCACGATCGCGATCGTCTCGACCCTGCTCTGGCTCGTGATCTGGCAGATCCGCGCCCAGCTCCCGGACGTGCAGGCGCGCACGGGGGCCGCGGTCGAGCAGTTCCGGCAGTTCCTCCTCGACGGTCCGCTGCACCTGACCGAGAAGCAGATCCAGGGCTACATCGATCAGGCGTTCGAACTCGTCAACGAGCAGGCCCAGCTCCTCCTCAACGGGGCTCTCGCCGTCGGAACCACGGCCGCCCACGTCGTGACCGGAGCCGTCCTGTCGCTGTTCATCCTCATCTGCCTGCTGGCCGACGGAGCGGGGATCTGGCGGTGGACGCTCCGGCTGTTCCCGCGCAAGGCGCGTCCCGCCGCTGACAGCGCGGCCCACAACGGCTGGTCGACGATCGTCAACTACGCACGCACGCAGCTGCTCGTCGCCGCGATCGACGCGGTCGGCATCGGCACCGGAGCGGCCCTTCTCGGTGTTCCCCTCGCCCTCCCCGTCGCGGTGCTCGTCTTCCTCGGATCTTTCATCCCGATCGTCGGTGCCGTCGTGACCGGCGCGATCGCGGTGCTGCTCGCCCTTGTCTACAACGGCCCGTGGATCGCCCTGGCGATGCTCATCGTCGTGCTCGGGGTCCAACAGCTCGAGGGCCATGTCCTGCAGCCGATCCTGATGGGGTCCGCCGTGAAGGTGCACCCCCTGGCGGTCGTGCTGGTGGTGGCCGGAGGATCCATGATCGGCGGCATCCCCGGCGCACTGTTCGCCGTGCCGCTGGCCGCATTCGTGAACGTGGCCGCCGTGACCGTCAGCACCGGGTCGTGGCGCACCGGAGACCAACCAGATGCAGATCTGATCTGGAGCACAGTACCGCGACAGCGGAGACGGAGAAATCGATGAGCGCAGTCCCCAGCCTGACCGAGTTCGAGCACGCAGCTCAGAGTCTGGCTGAGGTGATCTCGCACACGCCCACGCTGCCCTCCCGCGCCCTGTCGGACATCCTCGGCGCACCGGTGCTGCTGAAGATGGAGAACCTGCAGCGCACCGGCTCCTTCAAGATCCGCGGCGCGGCCTACCGGCTGTCGCGGCTGAGCGCCGAAGAGCGCTCTCGCGGCGTGGTCGCGGCGTCCGCAGGCAACCACGCGCAGGGCGTCGCGCTCGCCGCCCAAGCGCTGGGCATCCCGGCGACGATCTTCATGCCGCTGGGCGTGCCGGTGCCCAAGCTGCTCGCCACGCGCGGCTACGGCGCCGAGGTCGTGCTCGAGGGCGAGACGGTCGCCACCTCGTTGCGACTGGCCGCGGAGTTCGCCGAGCGGACCGGAGCCGTGCTCATCCCACCGTTCGACCACCGCGACGTGGTGATCGGCCAGGGCACGCTCGGTCTCGAGCTGCTCGCCGACGCCCCCGAGGTCGACACGATCGTGCTCGGCATCGGCGGGGGAGGGCTCATCGCCGGCGTTGCCGCGGCGGTCAAGGCGCGCGCCGCCGAACTGGGCCGCGAGGTGCGCATCATCGGTGTGCAGGCCGAGAACGCCGCGGCCGTGCCGCCGTCGCTCGCAGCCGGCCACCCGGTCGATATCGAGACGCGTCCGACCATCGCCGACGGCATCCTCGTCGCCCGTCCCGGGGCGATCCCGTTCGACATCATCAAGGACCTCGTCGATGAGGTCGTGACCGTCTCCGACGACGATCTGGCCCGGGCGATCCTCATCCTCCTCGAGCAGGCGAAGGTCGTCGTCGAGCCCGCGGGCGCGGCGGGTGTCGCCGCGATCCTGTCGGGGAAGATCGAGGCGACGGGCACGACGATGGCGGTGCTGTCGGGAGGGAACATCGATCCGCTCCTGCTGCAGCGCGTCGTCTCGCACGGTCTCGCCGCCTCCGGCCGCTACCTGACCATCCGCATCCCCCTCCCGGATCGTCCCGGCCAGCTCGCGCGCGTCTCGGAGCTGATCGCGGAGGCGGGAGCGAACGTCATCGAGGCGATGCACACGCGTCACGGGCATGGTCTGCAGATCAGCGACGTGATCCTCGAACTCAGCGTCGAGACCCGCGGACCCGAGCACTCCGAGCACACGCTCGACACGCTCCGCCGCGAGGGTTTCGAGCCCATCGTCGTTCCGGACTGACGTCGAACGCAGAACGCCCCTCGTGCCTGCGGGCCGAGGGGCGTTCTTCGTTCGAGGGGGTGTCAGCCGGTGTACGTCTCGACGTTCACGATCTCGACCGAGATCGAGCGCCCGTTGGGAGCCTCGTACGACGACTTCTCGCCGACCTTCAGGCCGAGGATGGCCTGTCCGAGCGGGCTGGCCTCGCTGTACACGTCGAGGTCGCTGCCGACCGCGATCTCGCGGCTGCCGAGGAGGAAGACCTCTTCGCCGCCGGCGACGAGCGCCGTGACGACCGTGCCGGGCTCGACGACGCCGCGGCTGGCCGGTGCCTCGCCGACCTTGGCGGTCTTGAGCAGGTTCTCGAGCGTGCGGATGCGCGCCTCCTGCTTGCCCTGCTCGTCCTTCGCGGCGTGGTAGCCGCCGTTCTCCTTGAGATCGCCCTCTTCGCGGGCGGCCTCGATGCGCTTCGCGATCTCGTCGCGGCCCGTGGTGGAGAGGTTCTCGAGCTCGGCGACGAGCCGGTCGTAGGCTTCCTGCGTGAGGAAGGGAACCTGAGCGTCCGTGGACATGACGAAGCTCCTTCTTTCGGTATCGCTCCCGCTCGCGGCGGGGGATATGCCAAGACGCCCCGGCACTTGCCAGGGCGTCGTCGTTCTGCGTCGAGTCTAAGCGACCCAGCAGGTGTTCACCAAACCTGTCGTGGCCTCGGCCACGGTCGGGATGGTGGCGGCGAGGGCCTGCGCGTGGCTTTCGCCGGCGGGGATCTCGACGACCTTCCACCCGACCACGCCGAACTCCTCGTCGAGGGCCTCGACGATGCAGACCACGTCCTTGCCCTGCACGCCGGTGATCTGGAACCGCACGTCGACGCTGTGCTCGTCGACCAGCGTGTATCCCAGGTCGTCGGCATCGACCTGGTTCATCGACTGCGCCACGATGCCCCACCCGTAGCCGCCGACGAGCAGGATCGCCACGATTCCGGCGATGATCCACGGGGCGCGGCGCCTGCGGGTGCGTCCGTACCGTTCGTCGAGCTGCTCTGGGGTCGTCACGCTGCAGGTCTCCCGATCGTTAGGCTGGTGATTACAGGTTATGCGACCTGCGTACGAAAGGCCGATTCATGCTCGCTCTGTCCGAGACCCCGATGCCGACGCCCACGATGACCGTCGACCCGGAGTCCGTCACCCCCGGCTTCGTCGGGTTCGCGGCGATCGTCGTCGTCCTGATCGCCGTCATCCTGCTGATCTGGGACATGAACCGCCGTATCCGCCGCGTGCGCTACCGCGAGGAGGTGCGCGACGAGCTCGACGCCGAAGAGGCCGCCCGCGCCGCCGACGAGGCGACCGAGACGGATGCCGACCTGCCGATCGTGCGCGAGGGTGACGACGACCCTGCAGACGACGGTCCGCGCCCGGCCTGACCGATCAGGCGGGTACTCCGAGCGAGGGCGACAGCGGTGCGAGGGCGATCAGCAGGCACGCCGTCCAGTGGCAGAGGAATGCCAGCACCGTGCACACGTGGAAGATCTCGTGGAAGCCGAAGTGCCCGGGCCACGGGTTCGGCTTCTTGAGCGCGTAGACGACCGCCCCGCCCGTGTAGAGCAGTCCGCCCACGATGACGAGCACCATCATGGCGGCGTTCGCGTTGAGCAGGTCGACGATGTACATCACGGCGGCCCAGCCCAGCAGCAGGTAGAGCGCGACGTACAGCCATCGTGGTGCGTGGATCCAGAACACCCGGAACAGGATCCCCAGCAGGGCGCCGCCCCAGACCAGGAAGAGCAGCAGCGTGCCCTTCTCCGGCGGGAGGGCGAGCGTCGCGAGCGGCGTGTAGGTGCCGGCGATCAGCAGCAGGATGTTCGCGTGATCGATGCGCTTGAGCACGATCTTCGTGCGCGGGCCCCAGTTGAAGCGGTGGTACAGGGCGGAGTTGCCGAAGAGCAGCAACGATGACGCCATGAACACCGCGGCGGCCCACTTGGCGGGCGCTCCCTCCGAGAGGACGATGAGCACGACGCCCGCAGCGATCGCGACGGGGAAGGTACCGGCGTGGACCCATCCGCGCCACGAGGGCTTGACCTCGATCACGGCATCGGCTGCGGCAGCCTCCATGAGGGGCAGCTGAGGGAGGTTGGGGCCGGAGTCTTCGGGAGTGCTCACGTGCACACTCTATGCGCGGTGGCATTCCGCCAGCCGTACATGTCCACAGCATCCGCACCGGCGGCGAGGGAGAGGACGCTGTAGCGTAGGAAGGTGATGTCAGGGGATAACCAGGGGCGTGGGCCGCTGTACCGGCTCTACAGCAACCGGCTGCGCCGCCGCCTCGATCCGGCGTCCGTTCCGCACCACATCGCGATGATGATCGACGGTAACCGTCGATGGGCACGACAGCTCGGCTACGCCACGGCCGCCCACGGACACCGTGCCGGTGCGATCAAGATGCGCGAGTTCCTCGGTTGGTGCGATGAACTCGGCGTCCGCGTGGTATCGCTGTACCTGCTCTCGAGCGACAACCTCCTCAAGCGCGACTCGGCCGAGCTGGCGGATCTGATCGAGATCATCGCCGATCTCGCCGAAGGCCTGTCGCGGGAGGGCAACTGGCGCGTCAAGCACGTCGGGCGCTCCGACATCCTTCCGACGGATCTCGCCCGGGTCCTCGCCGATGCCGAGGAGCGCACGAAGGACCACACAGGACTCCACGTCAACCTCGCCGTCGGCTACGGCGGCCGGAACGAGATCGTCGACGCCGTGCGCAGCATCCTGGTGACGCACGAGGCGTCCGGCGGCACGATGGAGGATCTCGCGGCGCAGCTCACACCGGAGATGATCGGGGAGCACCTCTACACCGGAGGCCAGCCGGATCCCGACCTCGTGATCCGCACGAGCGGCGAGCAGCGCCTCAGCGACTTCCTCCTGTGGCAGAGCGCCCATAGCGAGTTCTACTTCGTCGAGGCTCTCGGACCGGACCTGCGCGAGGTCGACTTCCTCCGGGCGATGCGCGACTTCGCGGATCGGGACCGTCGTTTCGGGCGGTGACGCGACGCCCGAGAGGGAGTCGTCGCCGCGCCGGCATCGTGCCAGACTTACTCGGTGAGCACCATCCACGACTACTTGGCCACGTTCGACGTCGAACCCGGTTATCTCAACTGGGCCGCATTCGGACCGCTGTCGCCGTCGGTGCGCGAGGAGGTCTTCGCCGACGCCGACCTCCTCGGCAGCGGTCGCCCCGCCTCGCTCGCGCTCGTCGCGGAGCGCGTCACCCAGGCGCGCGAGGTCGTCGCCGACATCCTGCAGGCGGATGCCGAGGACGTGACGATGCAGCCGTCGTCGACCCAGGGACTCGCCCAGGCGCTCTACGGCGCACGGGGCACGGTGATCGCCTCGACCGCCGAGTTCCCCAGCGTCAGCCTGACGCTCGATCGCGCGGCGGCCTTCTCGCAGGGCACGGTCGTGCCGCGATGGATCGACCCGGCCGACGGCCGCGTGACCCCGGATGCCGTGGCGGAGGCGCTCGACGACGATGTCACCGCCCTCGCGGTGAGCCACGTCGACTTCCGCACGGGCTACCGTGCCGACCTCGCGGCGCTGCGGGAGGTGATCGGCCCGGACCGACTGCTCATCGTCGACGCCGTGCAGTCCTTCGGCATCGTCGACACCGACTTCCGCGTCGCCGACGTGGTCGTGGGACACGGTTACAAGTGGCTGCGCGCCGCGCGCGGGACCGGCTTCGCCTGGTTCTCGGATCTGGCGCGCGAGCGCCTCGCCCCGGTGCTCAGCGGGATCACCGGCACCGAGGGGGAGGGGCTCGCGGTCGACGAGCGCCCTGCGCCCGCGGCATCCGCTCGCGCCTTCACGACCAGCGGTCCCGACACGCTCGCGGCGGGTCGTCTGGCCGTCGGCGCGCGCACCGTGCGCGATGCCGGGATCGCGGCGATCGAGGAGCATCTCGCCGACCGCGTCGACGCGGTCATCGAGATCGCCGACCGGCACGGCATCACGGTCGTCTCTCCGCGCGAGCGTGAGCGGCGTGCGGGGATCGTCGCCCTCGCGCCGGAGGAGCCGGCCCGCCTCGCAGCCGCCCTCGCCAACGCCGGTGTCGTGGTGACCGCTCGTGGTTCGGCGGTGCGGTTGGCCCCGCATGCCGGCACAGACGACGAGACCATCCGGATGCTCGACGACGCGCTCGCCGGGTTCGGCAACGAGACGTTCACCATCGCGTAACACTTCGCTGGCGTGTCGAGCCGGGGAAAAGTCGGCGGCTGGTCGTACCTTCAAGGCATCGGGCATGGTGCCCGATCGGGTCGGCCACAGGCAAGCGACTCGTGACCCCCTGGTCGACTCGTTCGAATAGCCGGGATTCCCCGGGTCGGGAGTGGGTCGTGACCACACGTTCAGCGCAGCAGTCCACCAGCACCGCGCAGCAGTCCACCCGTCAGTCGAATCGACGGGCGTCGTCATCGGATCCGGATCAGGATCTCCGCACCTACGTCCTCGACACCTCGGTTCTGCTGAGCGATCCGCAGGCCTTCTTCCGATTCGCCGAGCACTCCGTCGTCCTCCCGGTGGTCGTGATCACCGAGCTCGAGGGCAAGCGCCACGACCCCGAGATCGGATACTTCGCCCGACAGGCGCTCCGGCACCTCGACGACCTGCGCATCGAGCACGGGCGTCTCGATTTCCCGGTCGAGGTCGGCGAGGGCGGCACGCTCCGGGTGGAGCTCGCCAACACCGACTCCTCGGTGCTCCCCGCGGGCATCCGCCTGAGCGACAACGACACCCGCATCCTGTCGGTCGCGATGCATCTCGCCCAGGACGGCCAGGACGTCACGATCGTCTCGAAGGACCTGCCGATGCGGGTGAAGGCGGCGTCGCTCGGGCTCCGAGCCGAGGAATACCTCGCCGAGCAGGCGATCGACTCCGGCTGGACCGGCATCTCGACCCTGAACCTCTCGGGCGACGACATCAGCGACCTGTACGAGAGCGAGGTCGGCATCAGCGAGGAGGCCCGCGGTCTTCCGGTGAACACCGGCCTCATCATCCACTCGGAGCGGGGTTCCGCCCTCGGACGGGTGACCGCGGAGGGCGAGTACAAGCTGGTTCGTGGCGACCGTGACATCTTCGGGATGCACGGGCGCTCGGCCGAGCAGCGGATCGCCATCGACCTGCTCACCGACCCCGACGTCGGCATCGTCTCGCTGGGTGGTCGTGCGGGTACCGGCAAGTCGGCCCTGGCGCTCTGCGCCGGGCTGGAGGCCGTGCTGGAGCGGCAGCAGCAGAAGAAGATCATCGTCTTCCGTCCGCTGTTCGCGGTCGGCGGGCAGGAGCTCGGATACCTCCCGGGCGACCAGGGCGAGAAGATGGGGCCGTGGGGCCAGGCGGTCTTCGACACGCTCGGCTCGGTGGTCTCGGGCAACGTCATGGAGGAGGTCGTCGAACGCGGCATCCTCGAGGTCCTGCCGCTCACGCACATCCGCGGCCGTTCGTTGCACGACGCCTTCGTGATCGTCGACGAGGCCCAGTCCCTCGAGCGCAATGTGCTCCTCACCGTGCTCAGCCGAATGGGTCAGAACTCGCGGGTCATCCTCACGCACGACGTCGGTCAGCGCGACAACCTCCGCGTCGGACGCCACGACGGCATCGCCAGCGTGATCGAAACGTTGAAGGGACACGACCTGTTCGCGCACGTCACGCTCATGCGCTCCGAGCGCTCCGCGATCGCGGCCCTGGTCACCGAACTCCTCGAGGGCGGTGAGCTGAGCTAGCGGGTCGTCCCGTTCGAGAAAGCAAAGAACGCCGGCCCCGAAAGGGACCGGCGTTCTTGCGTGGGCGGACGGATCAGCCCGGGTGCGTCATCGACAGCAGGTCGAGCTTCTCGTCGAGCTGCTCGAGCGTCAGCTCGCCGCGCTCGACGTAGCCGAGATCGATCACGGCGTCGCGCACCGTGATGCCCTGGGCGACCGCGTGCTTGGCGATCTTGGCGGCGGCCTCGTAGCCGATCAGCTTGTTCAACGGCGTCACGATCGACGGGCTCATACCGGCGAACGCGGCCGCGCGGTCGAGGTTCGCCTGCAGGCCGTCGATCGTCTTGTCGGCCAGCACGCGCGAGGCGTTGGAGAGCAGACGGATCGATTCGAGGAGCGCCGTGCCCATGACGGGGATGGCGACGTTCAGCTCGAACGAACCGGATGCTCCCGCCCAGGCGACCGTCGCGTCGTTGCCGATCACGCGCGCGCACACCATCAGCACGGCCTCCGGAACGACCGGGTTGACCTTGCCGGGCATGATCGACGAACCCGGCTGCAGATCGGGGATGTGCAGCTCGCCGAGACCCGTGTTCGGGCCGGAGCCCATCCAGCGCAGATCGTTGTTGATCTTGGTCAGCGAGACGGCGATGGTGCGCAGGGCACCGGATGCCTCGACGAGACCGTCGCGGTTGGCCTGGGCCTCGAAGTGGTCCTTCGCCTCGGTGATCGGCAGTTCGGTCTCGGCTGCGAGCAGCGCGATGACCTTCTGCGGGAAGCCGAGCGGGGTGTTGATGCCGGTGCCGGTGGCGGTGCCGCCGAGCGGGACCTCCGCGACGCGGGGGAGCGCCGACTGCACGCGCTCGATGCCGAGACGCACCTGGCGGGCGTAGCCGCCGAACTCCTGGCCGAGGGTGACCGGGGTCGCATCCATGAGGTGGGTTCGGCCGGACTTCACCGCGTCCTTCCACAGCTCGGCCTTGGCCTCGAGAGCCACGGCGAGGTGGTCGAGCGAGGGGATGAGCGTGTCGATGAGCGCCTGGGTCACCGCGATGTGCACCGAGGTCGGGAAGACGTCGTTCGACGACTGCGAGGCGTTGACGTGGTCGTTGGGGTGCACGTCCGCGCCGAGGATGCGCGTCGCCAGCGTCGCGAGCACCTCGTTCATGTTCATGTTCGACGACGTGCCCGAGCCGGTCTGGTAGGTGTCGACCGGGAACTCGCCGTCGTGGGAGCCGGCGGCGACCTGGTCGGCGGCCTGCGCGATCGCGTCGGCGATGGCGCCGTCGAGCGTGCCGAGCTCCTTGTTGGCGAGCGCGGCGGCCTTCTTGATCCGGGCGAGGGCTGCGATCTGCGTCGACTCCAGCCCCTTGCCCGAGATCGGGAAGTTCTCGACGGCGCGCTGCGTCTGCGCCCCGTAGAGCGCGTTCACGGGCACCCGCACTTCACCCATGGTGTCGTGCTCGATGCGGTACTCGGTATCGGTCATTCCGAACCCTCCTGCGTTTCGGGGTCGATCCCCACGGTGATGACGGGCACGGCCGTGCCCTCGGCCAGACGGTAGTTGGCGCCGACGATGCCCAGGCGGCCCTCGGCGACGGCGCTGCTGATGATCTCGGACGACTGCAGCAGGTCGGCGACGGTGTTGCGCAGGTGCTCCTGGCCGACGAGTTCGGCGTCGATCTCGGCGACCGTCGTGCCGCCGCTCTCGGCGAGCACCTTGCGCGCGGCCGGGACGATCGGGGCGATCAGCTTCCAGATGTGCGGGGGCACGGGTGCCGCGTCGATCGCGGTGCCGTCGATCGCGGCGCGCACGGCACCGCACGAGTCATGGGCGAGAACCACGATCAGCGGCACGTTCAGCACCGCCACCGCGTACTCGAGGCTCGCGACGATCGATTCTCCGATCACCTGGCCGGCGTTGCGCACGACGAACAGGTCGCCGAGTCCGAGGTCGAAGATGATCTCGGCGGCGAGACGCGAGTCCGAGCATCCGAACAGGGTGGCGACCGGGTTCTGGGCCTCGGCGAGTCCCTTGCGGCGGGCGACGTCCTGATTCGGATGCCGCGGCTCCTCGTTCACGAAACGGCGATTGCCGTCGCGCATCTGCTTCCAGGCTGCGGCCGGGGTCAGGTCGTGCGTCATGAGGCCTCCGAGAGGGTGCGGATCTGGGGGGTGAGCGAGGCGGCCAGCTCGGCGGTGGAATCGGCCGACCGCGAGCCGTAGAGCAGCACGTAGTTGTCGCCGGCCTGCGTGCCGAGTGCGTAGGAGATGTTCGAGGCCGAGTCGCCGGGGGTGAAGACGTCCCACTCGATGCCGTCGATCGTGACGGTGTCGGTGGGGGCCGTCCCCTCGAGGCGCTGCGGTGCCCAGCGGGAATCGGCGTCGAAGGCCTGGGCGACCTTGACGAACCCGCGCTCATCCTGGGCGGCAGGGGCGAGCGTGATGTCCCACACGACGGTGGCACCGCTCTGCAGCTCGGCCGCGTTCACCCGCCAGAAGTCGCCGAGTTCGGGCACGATCACCGCGCTGTCCATCGTGTTCTCGACGTCGGCGGCGATGCCGGTGAGGTCGACGGACGGCGCGGATGCCGGCTCACCGCGCGGGACGGCGAAGATGATCACGGCCAGCACGGCGAGGGTCGCCAGCAGTGCGGCGATGAGGCTGCGCACGGTCTGGCTCGACCGATAGGCCTTGCTCGACGCGGCCTTGCGGGCGGCCGTCTCCTCCGGGGTCTCGGGGCGTCCGAGCTCCGCGACGATGGGAGCGGGCTTGTTCATCGCTCGTCCCCGTCGTCGGCAGCGGCGCGGGCGGCGTCGAGTCGGCGCTTGGCGCCGAGGAGCCATTCCTCGCAGCGGGCCGCCAGGGCCTCACCGCGCTCCCAGAGCGCCAGCGACTGCTCGAGGGTCGGCGCGCCCTGTTCGAGTTCGGCGACCACGGTGACCAGCTCGTCACGAGCGGCCTCGAACGTCAGCGTCTCGACAGGGGTATCGTTCAGCGCGCTCACTCCTCCATCCTACGGCGTGCCGTCGCGATCGGTGAGCGGCCGCGGGCCGCGCTCGATCAGGATGCCTCGGCGATCTCGCCCTCCGACCGCGCAGCCACCGAACCCCGATCGACCGTGATGGTCAGGGCGCTTCCGGCCGGGGCATCCGCCGCATCGCGCAGGATCACACCGCCCTCGAGATGCGCGATCGCGTAGCCGCGCGCGAGCGTCGCCGCCGGTGACAGCGCACGCAGGGAAGCCCGCAGCTCGCTCGTGCGGCGACCGGCGGCATCGAGGTGGCGGGTGAGGGTGTCGCGACCCCGCGAGAGCAGCAGCCACACCTCCTGCGCGCGGGAGTCGATGATCGGGGCGGGGGAGCGGAGCACGGGGCGCGAACGCAATTGTTCGAGCTGCGCGATGTCGTGCGACAGGCGCTGGGTGAGTCGCGTGGTCGCCCGGGAGCGCAGCTGTCCGATCAGGGCGCGCTGCTCGCCGACATCCGGCACGACCCGCTTCGCGGCATCCGTCGGGGTCGACGCGCGCAGGTCGGCGACATCGTCGAGGAGGGGGTGGTCGTTCTCGTGCCCGATCGCACTCACGACCGGCGTCGAGGCGGCGGCGACGGCGCGCACCAGACGCTCGTCGCTGAAGCCGAGGAGGGTCTGCGGATCGCCGCCGCCCCGGGCGATGATGATGACGTCGACGTCGGGATCCGCGTCGAGACGGGCCAGGGCCGCCAGCGTGTCGGGAACGCAGCGCTCGCCCTGCACCGCCGCGTACTCGGTGCGGAAGCGCACCTGCGGCCAGCGCAGCTCGGCGTTGCGGTGCACGTCCTTCTCGGCGTCGGACCTCTCGCCCGTGATGAGCCCGATCACGTGCGGGAGGAACGGCAGCCGCTTCTTGCGCGAGGGGTCGAAGAGGCCTTCCTGACGGAGTTGTGCGCGCAGCTTCTCGAGCCGCTCGAGCTGATCGCCCAGCCCCACGTGCTTCATCGAGGAGACGGTGAAACTGAAGTCGCCGGCCTTCACGAAGTAGTCGGCCTTGACGGCGGCGACGACGTGATCCCCGATCCCGAGGTCGGCGGGAATGCGCCCTCGAACGCTCGACCACACGCGGATCGAGATCTGCGCATCGGACTGCACGTCCTTCAGGCGTGCGAAGACGTTTCCGCCGCGCACGTTCCAGGAGGTGATCTCACCCTCGACCCACACCGTGTTCCAGCGCGCGACGAAGTCCCGGATGGTGGCGTTCAGCCGGGCGACGGAGGTCGGGGCATCCGCCGTCGAATCGCGGGGCGAGACGGCATCCGCCGGCGGGTTCTCGCCGGGGCCGGTGGCTGCTTCGAAGACCGTCATCTGCTCTCGTCCCTGGGGGTTGTCGTGCGGGGGAGGATTCCCGGCTTTCTCAGGGTGGACGCCGGTAGAATCGAGGGGTGACCTCGACTGCCGTTCATCTCCCCATTCCTCGCCTCCCACGCGTGCGTGCGGCGGCCGGGAGGCTTCAGGATAACGCGGTGGCCGGACGCAAGCGCGTGCTGCTCGCCGCGCCGCGCGGATACTGCGCGGGTGTCGATCGCGCCGTCGTCGCCGTCGAGAAGGCTCTCGAGCGTTACGGCGCTCCGGTCTACGTGCGCAAGCAGATCGTTCACAACATCCATGTGGTGAGCGAGCTCGAGGCCAAGGGGGCGATCTTCGTCGAGGAGGTCGACGAGGTTCCGGCCGGGGCACACGTGGTCTTCAGTGCGCACGGCGTCTCGCCGGCCGTCGTGAACGCGGCATCCGATCGCGGCCTGCACGCGATCGACGCGACCTGCCCCCTGGTCACCAAGGTGCATCGCGAGGCCGTGCGCTTCGCCCGTGACGACTTCGAGATCCTGCTCATCGGTCACGAGGGGCACGAGGAGGTCGAGGGCACGGCGGGTGAGGCTCCGGATCACGTGACGATCGTCAACTCGCCGGACGAGGCCGACACGGTCGTTGTGAAGGACCCGAACAAGGTCGTGTGGCTGTCGCAGACCACGCTCTCCGTCGACGAGACGATGGAGACCGTCAACCGTCTGCGCACGCGCTTCCCCGAACTGCACAATCCGCCGTCCGACGACATCTGCTACGCCACGCAGAACCGTCAGGTCGCGATCAAGAAGGTCGCCGTCGGTGCGGATCTCGTCATCGTGGTCGGCTCCGCGAACTCCTCGAACAGCGTGCGCCTGGTCGAAGTCGCGCTCGAGTACGGGGCCAAGGCCGCGTACCGCATCGACTACGCCGAGGAGATCCAGCAGGAGTGGCTCGACGGCGTCGAGACGGTCGGCGTGACGAGCGGGGCATCCGTCCCCGAGGTCCTCGTGCGCGAGGTGCTCGACGCGATCGGCGACGCCGGCTACCGCGACGTCGAAGAGGTGAAGACGGCCGAGGAGGACCTCATGTTCTCGCTGCCGAAAGAACTGCGTCAGGATGCTTCGGGCAAGCGCGACGATCGGGCCCTGGGCGGACGCGCGACCGGAGGAGGCGCGTAGCGTTGAGCGCCGCCGAGGCGGAACCCACGCTCATCGGATCGGTGCAGCGGGCTCTTCGCCTGGTCGACATCGTCGCCAACTCTCCCCGTCCGTTGCCGACCAAGATGCTGGCGGCGATCACCGGGCTCACGCCCGGCACCACCTACAACCTCGTGCGCACGCTCATCCATGAGGGGTACCTGTCGGCCGAGCCCGACGGACTCGTGCTCGGCGCGCGATTTCCGACCTTCCAGCGCGAGATCGACACCCGCGGAGTGTTCCTCGCCCGCGTGCGGGCGGCGCTGCGGTCGGTCACCGACGAGGTCGGGGCCACGGCGTACCTCTCGCGTTACGACGACGGGGAGATGCACCTCATCGACATCGTCGACGCCGAGCAGAACCCGCGTGTCGAGCTGTGGGTCGGACTGCAGTCGAGCGGGCACGCGACGGCGCTGGGCAAGCAGATCCTGGCGGAGCTTCCCGACGACGACCGTCTCGACTACCTCTCGCGTCATCGTCTCGAGGAGCTCACTCCTCGGACCATCAGCGATCGGCGCACGCTGCTGACGCAGCTCGAGCATTCCCCGGGGTGGACCCTCGACCAGGAGGAGTACCTCATCGGCGCGACCTGCGTGGCAGTTCCCGTCATCGCGCCCAACGTCACCGCCTCACTCGCGATCTCCCTGCCGTCGGATCAGGCGATCGTCGACCGCGAGCTGGTGTCGAAGCTGCAGAGGGCGGCACGGCGGTTGTCGCTCCAGCTCGGGGCGGATGCGCTCGGCGGGGACGAGCCTGGGCCGGAGTTCACTATCTGAAAAACCTCAGTGGCAGAGGATTCCACGGTTGCCTATCCTTGTAGGCGTAGGCGTCTGTGCATCACGGCACTACGGGTTGCGAGCAGGATCCCCAGTCCCTCGCGACTGACTGGGATGAGGAAGCGTCCCCAGCGCTCCTCGTCCGCGGCCCCGAGAAGTCCCCACTTTCCGGGGCCGCCACCATTCTCGGAAGATGTTCTGCTGGGAGCTCGGGACAGGCGCGGCCGTTAGCATGGCGGCATGAGCGAACAGCGGCCCCAGTACGGCGAGATCGCCACTCCCGAGGAGCAGCGGCGTGCCGCCGGTCTCCCGCCTCTCTCCGAACTGCCGCCGGTCGAGACCGCTGTCGCGCTGCCGGCCGCGGACGCCGCTACGGATGCACCCCGGCGCGCGCACCCGGTAGACCGCTTCGTGACGATCGGACTTCTCGCCTACGGTCTGGTGAACGTCGTGGTCACCGGTCTGCAGTATCTCGACCTTCCGACCGTGATGAATCAGGTGTTGTCGGTGCTGGGCGCCTCCGGCGAGTTCACCAACTTCGCACAGGGCAGACTCTGGGGGACGATCGCCTCCGTGGTGCTCATCGCCGGGTGGGCGCTGACGGCGACTTTCTCGATCCGTCGTCTGCGCCGCGGGAAGCTCACCTGGTGGCTGCCCCTGGTCGGTGCCGTGGTGACGCTGGGCATCGCGGCGATCTGCATCTCGATCCCGATGATGGGAGACCCCGCGTTCGTCGCCTACATGCAGGGCGGCACCGGCTCCTGATCGATCGCGCCCTGCCGCTACGCAGAAGGAAAAGAACGGGTACCCCGCCTCGCGGCAGGGCACCCGTTCTTCTCGTGCGGTGGGTCAGCTCTTCGACTGACCGTACGAGCCCAGCTGGCGAGTGGACTCGATGACGCGGGCGGCCATCGCGGTCTCGGCGATCTTGCCCCAGGCGCGCGGGTCGTACTGCTTCTTGTTGCCGACCTCGCCGTCGACCTTCAGCACGCCGTCGTAGTTCTTGAACATGTAGTCGGCGATCGCGCGCGTGTAGGCGTACTGCGTGTCGGTGTCGATGTTCATCTTGATGACACCGTTCGCGACCGCCGTGGCGATCTCCTCGTCGGTCGAGCCCGAGCCGCCGTGGAAGACGAGGTCGAGGGGCTTGGGGCCCGTGCCGTACTTGGCGGCGACCTCGGCCTGGATGTCGCCGAGCAGCTCGGGGCGCAGCTTCACGCCACCCGGCTTGTAGACGCCGTGCACGTTGCCGAAGGTGAGGGCGGCGATGTAACGGCCCTGCTCGCCGAGACCGAGCGCCTGGACGGCCTGGTCGACGTCGGAGAAGGTCGTGTAGAGGGCGTCGTTCGAGCCCTCGTGCTGGACGCCGTCCTCTTCGCCGCCGACGACGCCGATCTCGACCTCGAGGATCGCGTTGATCGCCTTCATACGGGGGAGGAGGTCCTTCGCGATCTCGATGTTCTCGGCGAGCGGCACGGCCGAGCCGTCCCACATGTGCGACTGGAAGATCGGGTTGCGGCCGGCCTTCACCTCTTCTTCGGAGGCGGAGATCAGCGGCTCGACGAATCCGGCGAGGGCGTCCTTCGGGCAGTGGTCGGTGTGGAGGGCGACCGTGATCGGGTAGTTCTTGGCGACCTCGGTCGCGAAGCGGGCGAAGGCGAGGGCGCCGGTCGCGCGGCCCTTGACGGTGTGGCCGGCGAAGTAGTCCGCGCCACCGGTCGTGACCTGGATGATGCCGTCGGAGCCGGCCTCGGTCAGCCCCTGGAGGACGGAGTTGATCGTCTGCGAGCTCGAGACGTTGAACGCGGGGTACGCGAAGCCGCCGGCCTTCGCGCGGTCGAGCATTTCGGCGTACTGATCCGGGGTGGCGACGGGCATGAGAACTCCTGCGGTAGATGAAGCCTGGGACAGCAGTCACTCTAGCCGGGAGCGCGGACGGATGCCGGGGGCCGGGGTCCGACGCCGGCACGTGTCTCCTACCGTTCTGTTAAGAAACGCGAATCCTTCACGGTCTCGACGGGGAAAACAGGGCGTTTCGCCCATGCCCGCTGGCTAGGCTGACCCCATGGTGAGTCTTACTGCTGATCTGAGCCCGCTTCGACCCGACCGCAACCTCGCGATGGAGCTGGTGAGGGCGACGGAGGCGGCGGCGATCCGCGCCGTGCCGTTCATCGGGCGGGGAGCGAAGGAGGCCGCCGACGGTGCGGCCGTCGACGCGATGCGCGCCTTCCTCGGCACGGTCGACTTCCAGGGGCGTGTGGTGATCGGCGAGGGCGAGAAGGACAACGCTCCGATGCTGTTCAACGGTGAGGTCGTCGGAACGGGACGCGGTCCCGAATGCGACATCGCCGTCGACCCGATCGACGGCACCTCGCTCACGGCTGCAGGACGGCAGAACGCGCTCTCGGTCATCGCGGTCTCGGACCGCGGCTCGATGCTCGATGCGTCGACCGTCTTCTACATGGACAAGCTCGTCACAGGACCCGCGGGCGTGGGTGTCGTCGACATCCGCCTCCCGATCGCCGAGAACATCCGTCGCCTCGCCGGCGCTCTCGAGAAGCCTGTAGACGAGATCGTCGTGTCGGTGCTCAACCGTCCCCGCCACGAGCAGCTCATCCAGGAGATCCGTGATGCGGGCGCGGGGACGCGTCTGATGAGCGATGGCGACGTCGCCGGTGGCATCAATGCGGCGCGCCATGACGCGCGCACCGACATGTGCGTCGGTGTCGGCGGCAGCCCGGAGGGCATCGTCACCGCCTGCGCGATCAAGGCTCTCGGTGGACACATCCAGGGACGCCTCTGGCCGCGCGACGATGACGAGCGCCAGCGCGGGATCGACGCGGGACTCGAGATGGATCGCGTGTACGAGGCGGATGATCTGGTGCAGGGCAACAACACGATCTTCGTCGCGACCGGTGTCACGGACGGCCAGCTCGTCGCGGGCGTGCGCCGCGAGCGCGGGTACGTGTACACCGAGAGCGTCGTGCTGCGCGGGGCGTCGGGAACGCTGCGACGGATCGCCTCGGAGCACCTCGTCTCGAAGTGGTTGTGATCCTCGCGGGATGATGCATCGAGGCTTCCGGCGCGTGTCGGGGGCCTCGTCATCGTTACCGACCCGGTATCCCTCCTGCGCGCCCGATCCTGCGATTCTTCGTGGGTCGTGTCAGACTTGAGCCTGGGTTTGTCGCCGAGGACGGAGCCATCTGGCACCGCAGGCACAGGAGGGCGAACACATGACCACGCCGCAGACACGCAGCTCGAAGGCCGCGCCGACGAAGATCGTCACCACCAACACCGGACGCATTCTCCGCGTGAGCGCGGCGGATGCCGAGGGCAGCATCGCGGCGGCCACGCCTGCGGTGCCCGCCGCTCAGCCGGTCGTCGATCCGGCTCGTCGCGCCGATGTGCTCTTCCGCAAGCGCCGTGCCGAGGGGCAGGAGATGAGCGCCTGGTGGATGATCGGGGCCTTCCTCGCGACCAGCGGGCTCGTCATCATCCTGCTCAGTGGCGTTCCGGTGTGATCGGAGCGTCGATCCGATCGCGGACCGCACCGATCTCTGCCTGAGCGGTCTCGCCGCGTACCGGTTCCTCGACCAGTTCTGATGCCGTGAATCGGCGCGCGCTCGCGGTGATGCGCGCCGGCTGGGCATCGAGCGTGGTCGCGTCGATGCCGGGGAACTGGCGTGCGGTCACGAGGACGCGGGTCTCGAGCGACCCGGCGAAGCGGTTGTAGCTGTCGACCGTGCGCTCCAGCGCGCGGCGGAGGTCGTCGGCATGACCTGCGAGGGTTCCGAGGCGGTCGTAGAGCTGCGTGCCGAGGTTCAGGAGCGTGCGGGCCTCGGTCGACACCTCCTGCTGCGTCCACGTGTACGCAACGGTCTTCAGGACGGCCCAGAGATTGACCGGGGAGGCGAGAGCCACGCGTCGACCGAACGCGTAGTCGAGGAGGGTCGGGTCCTCGTCGATCGCGGCGGCGAGCAGGGATTCGCTGGGGAGGAAGCAGATCACGAACTCGGGGCTGGAATCGAGTCCCGCCCAGTACGCCTTCTTCGCGAGAGCATCGACGTGTGCGCGCACCGCCTTGACGTGCTTCTGCATGTGCGCTCGGCGCTGAGCCTCGTGCGCATCTCCCGACGGCAGCGCCGACGCCTCGAGGTAGGCGTCGAGCGGCACCTTGGCATCGACGGCGATCGAGGCACCGCCGGCGAGACGGATCACCATGTCGGGTCGGCCCTGCCCGCGATCCGACGAGATCGTGGCCTGCAGGTCGAAGTCGACGTGCCGCGTCAATCCCGCAGCCTCGACCACGCGCCGCAGCTGGGTCTCGCCCCAGACGCCGCGCGTGGCGGTCGAGCGCAGCGCTCCGGCGAGCGACTCCGTCGTCGCGCGCAGTGCCTCGTCGGACTCCTGCGCTCGCCGCAACTGCTCGGCGAGTGAGCCGAACTGGGCGTGGCGCTCCTGCTCGATCGTCGCGACCTTCTGCTGCATCTGCTGCAGGCTCTCGCGCACCGGGGCGAGCGCGGTGAGCACGGCGTTCTGCTGCTGCACCCGCTGCGCCTCCGCTCGTTGCTCGACGCGCGCGTGCTCGACGGCATCGCGGTAGAGGTCGTACTGGCGATCGCGATCGTCGCGGGCCGCGGCGAGCTCGGCCTGTACGCGGGCGAACTCGGCGGCACCTCGGCCGGCGCGCAGGAACCAGCCGAGCGCCGCCCCGGCGCACAGAGCGGCGATGACGAGGAGAACGATCAGGGGAGCATCCATGTGCTCATGATGCCCCTGGCCGCCGACATTGCCGGGAGGCGTCCCGGTCAGGCGACGGCGCGCTCCTCGCGGACGACCGGCGCGCCACCGAGTCGCAGTCCCAAGATCTCGGCCAGCATCTCGACGTCCGAGGCTGCGGCGCGGCGCGCGGCATCGATCACGATCTGCGCGCAGGCCCGAGCATCCGCCAGCGCATCGTGATGCGAGAACTCGGCGAACCCGGCGGCTGCTGCCGCCTTCGGGAGGCGATAGGAGTCGAGCTGGTAGGTCTTGCGCGCGACCTGCAGGCTGCAGAGCGAGCGATACGGAGGGCATACGCCGCCGGTCGCTTCGGATGCGCGGCGGAGCACGTTGAGGTCGAAGCCGGCGTTGTGCGCGACGAGCACATCGGACCCGGCGAAGTCGCACAGGCGGTCGAACTGCTCGGTCCACGTGGCGGCCGTGAGAACGTCTTCGGGCTGGATGCCGTGGATGCGGACGTTCCACTCCTGGAACTCGTCGTGCCCGGGCGGGGGCTGGATCAGCCACCCGGCCTGCGCCACGACCTCGCCGCCGCGCACGCGCACGAGGCCGACGGAACAGGCGGAGGCGGGGCTGGAGTTCGCCGTCTCGAAGTCGATCGCTGTGAAGTCCAGGGGCACGAATCCACTCTCGCCCGGGCGTCCTGTTCGCGGCGGGCGGCGCGCCGTATGCTGACGACATGGCGGACAGCAGAGCGACGTCGTTCGGCGCGCAGGCGCAGGACTACGAGGTGGGGCGGCCCGAGTACCCCTTCGACGCGGTGGCATGGATGCTCGAGATCCTGCCCGCCGGGGCGCAGCGCGTCGCGGACGTCGGGGCCGGAACGGGCAAGCTCACCCGCGCCATCGCGCACGCTCCGGGCGCTCAGATCGTCGCGATCGATCCCGACCCGGCCATGCTCGCCGCCCTGCGCGAGAACGTGCCGGGCGTGCCCACGTTCCTCGGCACCGCCGAATCCCTTCCGCTGCCGGACGACAGCCTCGACGCCGTCGTGCTCGGTCAGGCCTGGCACTGGGTCGACCCGGTCCGAGCCTCCGCCGAGATCGGACGTGCGGTGCGCGCGGATGGAGCGCTCGGGCTGATCTGGAACATCCGCGACGAGCGCGTCGAGTGGGTGCGCGACCTCAGCCGCATCATGCACCGCAGCGCGGCGGAAGAGGCGCTCGCCGCCGGTGACCCTGTCGTCGCCGCACCCTTCGGCTCGCTCGAGAGCGAGAGCTGGGAATGGTCGCGGCCGATGACACGCGAACAGCTCCACCGGATGGCTTCGTCGCGCAGCGCGGTGATCACCGCGACATCCGAGGAGCAGGAGCGTATCCACAGGGAGATGGACGCCCTCTTCGACGACCTCGAGTTCACCGACGGAGTCATCGATCTGCCCTACGTGACGAAGGCGTTCCGCGCCCGTCGCGGCTGATCGCCACGGGCGAGCGATCCGACGAGGGTACGCGTCACGACAGGTAGACTCGTTCCCCGTGGCTCTCACTATCGGAATCGTCGGCCTGCCCAACGTCGGCAAGTCCACCCTCTTCAACGCACTCACCAAGAACGACGTGCTCGCAGCGAACTACCCGTTCGCGACGATCGAGCCCAACGTCGGCGTGGTGAACCTGCCGGACCCGCGGCTCGACAAGCTCGCGGAGATCTTCGGCAGCGAGCGCATCCTGCCCGCTGCGGTGTCGTTCGTCGACATCGCTGGCATCGTGCGCGGCGCCAGCGAGGGGGAGGGGCTGGGCAACCAGTTCCTCGCGAACATCCGCGAGGCCGACGCGATCGCTCAGGTCGTGCGTGGTTTCGCCGACGACGACGTGGTGCACGTCGACGGTGCGGTGAACCCGGCATCCGACATGGAGACGATCAACGCCGAGCTGATGCTCGCCGACCTCCAGACCGTCGAGAAGGCGATCACCCGGTACGAGAAGGAAGTCCGCGGCAAGAAGATCGACCCGTCGGTCCTCGATGCGGCAAACGCGGCGAAGGACGCTCTCGAGCGCGGTCAGCTGCTCTCGGTCAGCGGCCTCGACCTCGAGCCCATCCGCGAACTCGGGCTCCTCACCGTGAAGCCCGTCATCTTCGTCTTCAACGTCGACGAGGCAGTCCTCACCGACGACGCACGCAAGGCAGAGCTCGCCGCGCTTGTCGCTCCGGCTCAGGCGATCTTCCTCGACGCGAAGATCGAGTCGGAACTCATCGACCTCGACCCCGAGGACGCCGCCGAGCTGCTCGCGGCGACCGGCCAGGACGAGTCCGGCCTCGACCAGCTCGCCCGCATCGGCTTCGCCACGCTCGGACTGCAGACGTACCTCACCGCCGGTCCGAAGGAAGCGCGCGCCTGGACGATCCCGCAGGGCGCCAAGGCTCCGCAGGCGGCCGGTGTCATCCACACCGACTTCGAGAAGGGCTTCATCAAGGCGGAGATCGTCTCGTTCGAGGACCTCGTCGAGACCGGATCGGTCGTCGAAGCCCGTGCCAAGGGTAAGGCCCGCCTCGAGGGCAAGGACTACGTCATGAAGGACGGCGACGTCGTGGAGTTCCGCTTCAACAACTGAGGTCGGCGCACGAGAAGGTTCCGCGTCTCCGCTTCTCCTGCACAGTCGGCGAGTCTGCCGACTTGTGACCTAATGGTGCATCGCCGTTCCGAACGTGCCCGGTGCGTGCAACAGGCTCGATGCATGGGAATCGGATACTACGCATACGCTTTCGACGCCGAGCACACGGACCGCGCTGTGGCCGATCCGATGAGTTTCATCGGCGACGATCCGCTTGCGGATGCCTGGGGTATGCCGCATGGGGGCGCAGATCGCGCAGACCGACTTTCAGCAGTCCGTGCCCAAGGCCGAGATGCTGTACCTCGACAAAGCGTGGCGCGAGCTTCAAGCCCTGACCGGTCCCTCGCCCGAACGGGAGACGCCTCGACCTTCCTATCGCATGTTCGAAGGGCAGGTTGCGATGCACGATCGCGGGTGGACGCCCTTCGTCCGCGGCGTCGCCCCGCGGGAGATCCCCGCCATCGCGGACGACCTGGTCAGCCTCCTCCAAGAAGTGCGCGATCACGCCAGAGCTGATCGCGAGTCTCGCTACGTCGAGGACTTCCTCACGCGTGCGGTCGATTTCGTCCACGGCGTGGCCGCATCTAATCGGGGCTTCGCCTACCTGATCGGATGATGATGACGACTCGCGGCACTGCGATATCATCGAGTGATATCACGATGAAAGGCGGTCGCCGCATGGCATCGATCATCGTTCGCGGACTCGACGAACTGGTCAAGGAGCAACTCGCCCTGCGGGCGCGGGAGCACGGGCGTTCGATGGAGGCCGAGGTGCGCGACATCCTCACGCGAGCGGCAGGTCGCCCGCACATCGGCGTCGCGTTCATGACCGCCGCGCAGGCAATCGGCGGTGCCGATGACCTCGTGATTCCCGAGCGCGACGATGTCGCTCGTGCTGCGGACTTCTCGTGATCGTCCTCGACACGAACGTCGTCTCGGAGGTCATCCGCGCGGAGCCGAACGGTGACGTCGTCGCATGGATGCGATCGCTGACGGGAGAGGTCGCCATCACCGCGATCACGCTCGCCGAACTCCTCGCGGGAGTTCGCAGACTTCCCGACGGACGCAGAAAGGACATCCTGGCGTCCGTCATCGAACGCGCGATCGATCCGTTCCGAGGGAGCCGCGCCATCCTGGCGTTCGACGAGGGCGCGGCCGAACACTACGCGGCCGTCCTCGAGGTGCGTGAGGAGGCCGGGCTCCCGATCAGCACGGCCGACGCCCAGATCGCAGCGATCTGCCTGGCGTACGGGGCGACGTGCGCGACGCGCAACGTCAAGGACTTCGCGCACACGGGTGTCGAGGTGCTCGACCCGTGGGTGACCTCCACCACCTGACCAGGACACAGCGCGGCTTGTCGCCGCCACACAGGGACCGCCGTCACGGGGTCACGGGGGTTACGTCTGACGGCCGAGATCCTGCCTCAGGATCTCGGGCCAGACCTCGATGTCCGCGGGCGCGCGCGCAACCCTCAGGGTCGCGTGCGGGAGGATCTCGACGAGTGCCTCCGCCGTCGACAGCGGATGCCCCGGGTCATCGGTCCACGCCAGGATCGATGTCGGCACCGCGATGCGGGCGACGGCCTCCGGCGCGGGCAGATCGCTGAGTGCCGCCCCTCGCAGGACCGACGGCAGAAGCGTCTCGGTGACGTCGGGCCCCGGATCGGGCACGGCCTCGGCCTCTGGCGAGGGTGCGGGGCCGCGCGTGCTCGCGAGATACGCCTCCATACCCTCGGCGTCGATGAGATCGGCCGCGGCTCGATAGTTCGCGGCCTGAGCGGGTCGGGTATCCCACGCCGTGGGCGGCGCCATGAGCGTGAGTCCGGTGAAGCGTTCCGGCGCGATCGTCGCAGCGTGCAGCAGTGTCGCGGTGCCCATGGAGGGGCCGACGCCGTGAACGCGCTCGCCCGGGAACCAGTGGTCGAGCAGTCGCAGGAGGTCGTCGGCGAGGGTCTGCCAGCGATAGTCCTCGGGGACCTTCCGCCCGGTCGACCGGCCGTGGCCGCGCGCGTCGTAGCGCAGCAGTCGCGTTCCGCTGAGTCCTCGGCCGAGGTCGAGGTCGAGTCCTCGATCGCGCGCCCGGCTCGCGGTGAGGCCGTGCAGTTGGACGACCGGGTGGCCGCCTTCATCGCTCATGGCGACGGCCAGCTCGGCTCCAGGCACCTCGAATGTGGGCATCAGACTCCTCGATCGATGACGGAACGGGACCGCTCGGGCAGTGGTTGTGAGTTCACATTATCCGGACGATATGGTGCTCCCATGCGCCTGACGAATGTGACGCACCTCCGCCTCCCGTTCGGACGGCTCTGGGGGTACGACGTCACCGCGTCCGCGCCCGGACGACGCCTCCCCGTGTCGTTCGATCAGCGCCTCCATGTCGGGGCGGGCGATCGACCCGGATCGTGGATGGCGCTTTCCTTCCGGCTGCCTGCACCGATTCCTCGCGAGTCGATCGCCGCCGCCTGGCTGGAGGTGATCGCTCGACATGGCACGCTGCGGACGGCGTTCGTCGCCGGTGCAGACGGCGAGCCGGAGCTCCACGAGATCGAGATCGGTCCCGGCAGTTGGGTCGAACATCAGGTCGGCTCGGGGCAGGCCGTCAACGACGCGTTGCGGGATGTCCTCGATGAGGCATGCTCGCCGTACCGGCATCCGTCGCACCGCCTCTGCGTGTTGGAGACGGCTGCCGGTCTCACGGTCGTCATCGCTGCGGACCACGCGCACGTCGACATGTGGTCGATGCTGGTAATCGCGCGCGACCTGCTGTCCGCGCTCGACGCCGGGCGCGTCGGTGCGCAGTCGACGTCACGGCCGGCACCGGCATTCGTCGAACACACGCAGACTCTGTTGGATCGGGACGCGGCACCCGACCACGTGCGTCGGCGGTGGGAGGACATCATCGACGGCAGCGGCGGCGTGATGCCGCAGTTCCCGTTATCGCTGGGTACTCCTGAGCCGCATCGTGAGCGCGTAGAAGTGCGCGACGTGTTCGATGTCGACGATGCCGCGGCCTTCGCCGCACAGGCGCGCGACGACGGCGTCTCGACCCTCGCGCGCGCCGTCGTCGCGATGACCGCGGTGACCCGAGAACTGGCGGATGCCCCGCTTCGCGCCGTGTTCCCCGTGCACAGCCGATTCGAGGACACCTGGCACGACTCGGTCGGATGGTTCATCACCAACTCCGTCCTCGAGTCGGGCGTCGCAGAACCGCTCGCGGCGGCGGCCGCAGTCAAAGAGGCGGTGCAACTCGGCGCCTGGCCGCTCGCGGACGTCCTCGCGCCGTGGGGCGGCATGCCCGTCGCCCCCGGGATGTTCGCGATCTCGTGGCTCGACCTGCGCAGGCTTCCCGTGCGCATCGACTCCGTCGGCCTCGACGCCCAGTACGTCAGCGCGGCGACCGACACGGACGGGGTCATGCTGTGGTTCATCCTGGATGAGTCGGGCCTGCACCTGAGATGCCGCTACCCCGACACGGCGGAGGCTCGCGCGAACGTCGGCGGATGGCTCGACCTCCTCGTCGCCCGGCTGCAGGCGGATGCGCGGTCGTCCGTGCGGGGACGCCTGCAGGTGGCGGGCCGAGAGTTCCGGCTCGAACGGGCGAATCGAGACGACATCGGGGCCATTGCCGCGCTGCTGCTCGACGATCAGTTCGGCCGGGATCGGGAGAGCGTCGAGCTCGAGCGCTACGAGGCGGCCTTCAGCGCGGTCGCGCGCGACGGATCCAACTACCTGGGGGTCGTCCGCGACAGCGACGATCGCCCGGTCGCCACGATGCAGCTCACCGTCATCCCGGGCCTCTCCCGCGGTGGGGCGACCCGGCTCCAGATCGAGGGACTGCGCGTCGCTGCAGGGACGCGGTCCCAGGGGCTGGGGGCGGCGATGCTCGAATGGGCGCACGAGTTCGGGAGGGCGCGAGGCGCCCGGCTGTCGCAGGTCACCACCGACGATGCGCGGGAGCGGACGCGCGCCTTCTACACCCGACACGGGTACCAGACCGCCCATGTCGGACTGAAGAGGGAGATCTAGCCGAGTCAGCTGCTAGAGCGTCCAGACCGAGAGCATCTGCCAGCCCTCGGGAACCTGCGCCTCGAGCGCGCCCATGTCGTCGGCCGAGATCTCGCGGACGCCGTCTCGGCGATCGAACCGGGCCGTCGCCTGGATTCCCGCCGTGCCCTTGAGCATCCGCACCGGGGCCGAGACGAGGTCGAACCCGTCCGGTGCATGGCTCGAGATCTGCGCGTACACGTCGTCGAGGGACGCTCCGGCGACCTCGACGGTGTGCGATTCGACGGGGCGGATGAGAGCGGCGAGCATCTCCCCAGCCTAGATCGACGGTCGCGGGCGCACGGTCATCACGCCGCCGACGGACGTCGCTCGATCTGCGGATGCGGGTATGCCGGGTCGCGGTCCTGGAAGCTGAGAATGCTCGGATTCTGGACCACGCCGTCGCGGATCTCGATCGCGCGGGCGAGAGTGCTGCTCGCGTCCCAGGAGGCCTCTCCCTCCATCACCGAGCGGAGGAAGGGCAGCGTCGCCTCGCTGATCTCCCAGGTCGCCGAGTTCCAGAGGTACGAGGGGCTGTGGTCCACGGCGTAGTAATCGACGCCGTCGCCGACGGTGAACATCGGGTCGTCGAAGGTCGTGGGTGTCGCCCACTCGAATCCCATGCCCTCGTCGCAGGAGACGTCGATGATGAGACTTCCCGACGTGAATCCCTGCAGGTCCTCCGTGCGCAGATAGGTCATCGGCGCCGCGACGTCCTGCAGTGTGCAGTTGACGACGATGTCGTGCGACGCCAGGAAGTCCGGCAACAGCACGTCACCGGCATCCGTGACGACCGTGCTGAGGTGGGTGGCCCCGCTGCCATCGGTGTTCAGCTGCGTCATGTGCGCATTGTGGATGGGAGAGCCGACGGCCGCCACTCCGCGTTGCGTGAGCACCTGGATGTCGTGGATGCCGTGCGCGTTGAGCGCGGTGACCGCGCCGCGCGCCGTCGCTCCGAAGCCGATCACGACCGCGCTGAGGCGTGGACCATAGTCGCCGGTCGAGCCGACCAGGCTCAACGCGTGCTGCACCGAGCAGTAGCCCGCGAGCTCGTTGTTCTTGTGGAACACGTGCAGGCTCATGTCTCCCTGCGGTGTCCAGTGGTTCATCGCCTCGAACGCGATCAGCGTGAGGCGGTTGTCGATCGCGGTCTGGGTGATCGCGGCATCCTGCACGCAGTGCGGCCAGCCCCACAGCGTGCGCCCCGCGGGGATGGCGGCCACATCGGCCGCCTGCGGCTTGGGCAGCAGCAGCACATCGGCGGAGGCGAGCACCTCGGCGCGGTCGGCGACTCGTCCGACGCGCGACTCGATGTAGCCGGGGGAGAGCCGGAAGTTGGCGCCGTATCCGCGCTCGACGACCATGCGCGCCCGGAGGTCCGGGTCGATGCGGTCGAAGTGGTGGGGGTGGATCGGCAGTCGTCGCTCGTTCTCCATCGACGAGCCGGCGAGGAGACCGAGTGAGAGCAGAGCGGCAGTGGAGCGGGGTGCGGCGTCGGACAACGTGATTCCCATCATCGGAGAACCAGGGTCAGTTCCTTCTCCGACAGTACGCCCCTGGCCTGTGCGGCGGGGCCGCATGTGCGGCGCCCGGCTTCGTGACTTCCGCGACCGCCCGGTACGCTGGGTAAGGCCCACCTCACCAAAGGAGACTGCCGCACTATGGCTGACATTCAGATCTTCGAACCCGCAGGACGCGCGATCCCCTTCACCGCAGAGGGTGAGGGCCCCGCACTGATCCTGATCGCCGGGCACGGTCTGAACGTCACGTACCTCGAGCTGCTGTCGCACTCCGTGTCGGAGGAGGACTTCCGGGTGGTGAGCATCGGCTCGCGTCGGCCCTCGGATGCCGCGGTCACGATGCACGACCTCGCGCAGGACGTCGTCGACGTCATGTCGCACCTCTCGATCTCGGATGCCTGGGTCGGAGGTCACGCCTTCGGCGGTGCGGTGGCACGCGTCGTCGCACTCGACCACCACGATCGTGTCAACGGCGTGCTCCTGCTCGGCGTGGACGAGACCGGCCCTTCGGCCGAGGCGCTCGCCGCGATCCCCGCCCCGGCCCGCGACGCCGAGGTCGACGCGCTGCAGGCCGCCGCGTGGGAGACCCCCGCTCCGCTCGCCGAGGGACTCCCGGTGCTCGTGGTGCAGGGCACCGACGACCCGATCGCCCCGGTCGTCAACGGCGAGAAGCTGCAGGCCGCAGCCCCCGACCGCGTGAGCGTCGTCGGCGTCGACGGCGGCGGATACCTCTTCCCGTTCACCCACATGGGAGCGACCTCCTGGGCGATCGAGGACTACCTCGACTGGGACTGACCTCTCGGGCTGAGAGGATGGTCTGATGACCGCCACCCTCGTCGCCCAGAACCTCTCCGGTGGGTACGGCCACCGCGTCCTCTTCGAGGATGTCGACCTGACGGTCGCTCCCGGAGACGTCATCGGCGTGGTGGGCGCGAACGGCGCCGGCAAGTCCACCCTCCTGCGCCTGCTCGCGGGGGCGGATGCTCCGATCGAGGGGAGCGTCGCGCTCGCACCGGCCGACGCCTTCGTCGGGTGGCTGCCGCAGGAGCACGAGCGCGTCGCGGGCGAGACCGTCGCGGACTACATCGCGCGTCGCACGGGCTGTGCCGAAGCGACGAGACAGATGGATGCCGCGGCCGAGGCTCTCGGCGATCCCTCGCTCGCGGCACCCGGTGTCGACCCGGCCGATGCCTATTCGACCGCTCTCGACCGCTGGCTCGCGAGCGGGGCGGCCGATCTCGACGAACGTCTGCCGGCGGTGCTGGCCGATCTCGGGTCGTCGAGCGGCGGCGCGCTGACCCCCGAATCGATGATGACGGCGCTCTCGGGCGGCCAGGCGGCGCGGGTCGGTCTGGCGGCGCTGCTGCTCTCGAGGTTCGACGTCGTGCTGCTCGACGAGCCCACGAACGACCTCGATCTCGACGGCCTGGATCGGTTGGAGGCGTTCGTGCGAGGTCTTCGCGGCGGCGTGGTGCTGGTCAGCCACGACCGCGAGTTCTTGGCGCGCAGCGTGACGAAGGTGCTCGAGCTCGACCTCGCGCAGGGGACCAACCGCCTCTACGGCGGCGGGTACGATGCGTTCATCGAGGAGCGCGCGACGGTCAAGCGACATCTGCGCGAGCAGTACGACGAGTTCGCCGAGAAGAAGGCCGATCTGGTCGCCCGGGCGCGGACGCAGCGCGAGTGGTCGAGCCAGGGCGTGCGCAATGCCATGAAGAAGTCGCCCGACAACGACAAGATCAAGCGCAAGGCGTCGATGGAGTCGAGCGAGAAGCAGGCTCAGAAGGTGCGCCAGATGGAGAGCCGCATCGCGCGCCTCGACGAGGTCGAGGAGCCCCGTAAGGAGTGGAAGCTCGAGTTCACGATCGGGTCCGCACCGCGCTCCAGCACCGTCGTGTCGACGCTGAACGGGGTGGTCGTCCGGCAGGGGGCCTTCACGCTCGGACCGGTGACGCTCCAGGTCGACGCGGGCGACCGCATCGGCATCACGGGTCCGAACGGTGCGGGAAAGTCGACGCTTCTGCGAACCCTTCTCGGCACGCGCAGCCCCGACGAGGGGAGCGCGAGCCTCGGCAGCAGCGTGCAGATCGGCGAGATCGACCAGGCGCGCTCCCTCCTCGTCGGCGATGCGGCGCTCGCGGATGCCTTCGAACTGCTCGTGCCCGAGATGGCGTCGGCCGACGTGCGCACGCTGCTGGCCAAGTTCGGGCTCAAGGCCGACCACGTCACGCGGCCGGTCGATGGCCTGTCTCCGGGGGAGCGCACCCGCGCGGCGCTCGCGCTGCTGCAGGCACGCGGTGTGAACCTGCTCGTGCTCGACGAGCCGACGAACCACCTGGATCTGCCGGCGATCGAGCAGCTCGAACAGGCCCTCGAGTCGTACACGGGCACGCTGCTGCTCGTCACGCACGATCGGCGGATGCTCGACGCCGTCGAGACGAACCGGCGCTGGAACGTCACCGACGGAAACGTCGCCGAACTCTGAGCGTCAGCGGCCCTGACGCTTCTTATACGGCTTGGGCTGGCCCTTCACGATCGGGGCTCTGCCTTTGCCCTTCGATGCCTTGGCTTTGCCGCCCGCCGGGGCGACGTTCTTCGGGGCGGGCGGGGGAGCAGCAGCGACGGCGGCCTGCGCCTCGACGAGGAAGAGTTCGCCGACGTGGGTGAGTCGCGGCGTGCCCTCGCGATTGATCAGCGCGTGCCCGACCTCCTCCTCGAGTTTGTCGAGCGACGTGTAGAGCGAGGCGAGGGGGATGCCGAGCGATTCCGCGGCACGCGGGAAGTGGAGCGTCTCGGCGAGGACGACGTAACGGCGCAGGAGGGCGATCTTCATCAGATATCGCTGAAGTCGTTGCCACCGGTGCTGATGCTGCTGACGACGTCATCGGTGATCTTCAGGGTGAGGTACTCGATGCCGACCGCGCCGGGAGTGGTGAGCGATTGCGTTCCCGGCACCTCTCGCATGCCGATCCTGAGGTAGTCGGCGATGCCGTCGCCGTTCTCGTCCCAGTCATCCTCCGCCCCGGCTGCCAGCGCTTCGGCGCGGGCGGAGCCGAGGGTGATGCCCTGCTCAGTGGTGAAGGCGACGCCGGGAGCCTCGGCCGAGACCGTGACGGTGGCCCGCGCGTCGGCAACCAGCACGCGCACCGACGCCCACTCGTAGGCGGTGTAAGCGGAGTCGTACGGCCCGTCGACCGTCGACTCGTCGGGGGCGGTGCCGAACAGGTCGGTGAACGCGGCGACCAGACCGTCCACGTCGCCGAAGGGGACGAGCACCCCTTCATCGACCGACGCCCCGTCGAGAGAGATCACCACCACCTGGGTCTCGGGGGTCGCGGACGGAGAGGGCGTAGGTGACGACGTCGGCGATGAGGTCACCGCAGACTCGATCGGCGCGGAAGGTGCGCAGCCCGCCAGCATTCCGCTGGCCGCTGCGAGAGCGACCAGCGGGAGGATGAGGCGGGGTCGAGGATGCATCATGGCCTCAGATTATCGTCGGATCGACCGGACACAGCGGATGCCGCGGCTCTGGTGAGCCGCGGCATCCGAAGTCTGTGGGTCAGGCGACCTGGGGCAGGACCGCGAACGACACGGCCCCCTCGTCGTCGACGCCCGCGTCGAGGATCTTGTCGTCGAGGGCGACGGCGGCGGTCTCATCGAGGAACAGACGCGTTCCCGAGATCTCGACCACCTGGTCCTGCGGTTCGGGATCGGTCGTCACCAGCACGGCCAGGCGGGACTCGCCGCTGGGGCCCTGGGCCTCGGTGGAGTGGATGCGGAGGCCGGCATCCGGAGCTTCGCTCTGACGGCTCACGAGGGTGGTGACGATGGCGGAGGCGTTATCGGTGAGGGTGAGCACGAGACTCTCCTTCCGGTTGGGGCACGCCGCGGTCGCGACGTGTCCGGGCCACGATGCCGAAACGGGGACGCGCTTTCAACCTCGACGCGCCGGTTCGGAGGAACCTCTCACCTGGGCAACAGCTTTCGCAGGAACACCTGCTCGGTCCCGTCCCCGTCGGGGATCCTCTCACTCTCCACGTAGCCGCACGCCTCGTACAGGCGGATGTTCGCCTCGCTCAGGCTGCCGGTGAACAGTTCGGCCTCCGGGGCCGCCGATGCCTGCTCGGCTGCTTCCAGGAGCGCCCGTCCGATTCCCTCCCCCTGCATATCGGGGGCGATCGCGATCCGTCCGATCAGGAGGAGGTCGGTGCCGTCTCGGAAGCGGATCGCACCGACCACCCGACCGTCGAGACGGGCGGCGAAACCCTCGCCCGCGGCGAGTTCCGCGCGCATTTCGTCGAGGGTCTGCGTCAGCGGCGGCATGTCGGCGCTGCCGTAGATCTGCGCCTCCGAGACGAACGCGGCGCGCTGAATCGTGAGCACTTCACCGGCGTCCTCCTCCCGAAGAGGGGAGATCTCGAGGGTCGGGCCCTCGTGCGGATGATTCTGCGATGTCTTCTCTCGTGCGGTCACCTGCCTACGTTCGGTGTTGCCGTGCCGGGGTGTCAACCCCCTCGGAAAGGCGGATGGTGAACGATATGTTCGCCTGCAGGAGGTCAGAAAATGGCAAACAAGACCACGTCCACGTCGGCCGCGAAGAAGACCGGCACGAGTAAGCGCGGCGCGAAGACGACGCGCACCCAGAACGCGGAGAAGGGCTTCACCGCCTCGTCGACGCTGGCGGCGAATCTGCAGGCCGTGCTCGTCGATCTGCTCGAACTCTCCCTGCAGGGGAAGCAGGCGCACTGGAACGTCGTCGGTCGGAACTTCCGCGACATGCACCGCCAGCTCGACGAGATCATCGACGACGCCCGAGCATTCAGCGACACGATCGCCGAGCGCATGCGTGCACTGCACGCCGTGCCGGACGGCCGGAGCGCCACGATCGCCGCAGCGACCTCGCTCCCGGAGTTCCCGGCGGGAGAGGTGTCGACCACCGAGACGGTCGACCTCATCACCGAGCGCCTCGAGGCCACGGTCGGCACGCTGCGCGATGTGCACGATGCCGTCGACGACGAGGACCCGACCTCCGCAGATCTTCTCCACGCCATCATCGAACGCCTCGAGCAGTTCGCCTGGATGGTGAGTGCGGAGAACCGAGAGCCTGCGGGGCGCTGAAGGGAGCGATCCGCACGGCCGCGCGTCAGGGGAGCGGCGCGTCGGGGTGCGGTCGGGTCAGTCCTTCGGGCTGTCGCCCGGCCGCACCGAGTTGCGGATGATGCGCGGGAGAACGATCCACAGGGCACCGACCGCGACGACCGCGGCGACGAGGGCGATGAGACCCGCGGTGCGATTCACGGTGAAGTCGACGATGAGAGTGGTCACCCCGATCGTCAGCGCTCCGATGACGAGGAGGTCGATCTTCACGATGCGCGCGGCGATGTGCACGAGTTCGGGTTTGCGCCGTCGGCCGAAGAAAGCGCGGTGCATCCCCACCGGCGCGAGGGCGAGGATCGTGGCGACCGCGGCCAGTGCCACCAGCACGACGTACAGATCGCGCTGCAGCTCGTCCATGTCGGTGAAGCGCGGCTGGAAGGCGACGGCGAGCAGGAAGCCCGTGAGGATCTGCGTGCCGGTCTGCATCACCCGGAGTTCCTGCAGCAGCTCGTCCCAGTTGCGATCAGCCCGCTCGTTGGGGGTCTCGTCGCGACCATCGGCACGGTCGTCGAACTCGGACGCAGCACTCATGGACTCAGTCTGTCGACTGGGTCGGATGCCTGTCCAGACGTGTGACCCGAAGGGGAGAATGACCGCATGACTCTTCCACCGATCCGCGACTGGTGGCCGCAGCTCTCCATCGACGCGCGACGCACCCTCCTCGACGGTGAACTCCCTCACCTCACCGACGCCGTGCGCGAGGAGATCCGCGAGATCACCGGTGCGGTGGTCGGCATGCAGGAGACGTTGTCGGACGAGGATCTCGACTATGCGCGCGCCGAGGTCGAGGAATCCGAGCAGTGATTCCTCAGCCGATGGGCGTATCGGTCGGCTGCTCCTCGCGCAGGCGCGGTTCGGTGCGGCGTTCGGGGCGCACGCCCGCCTTGTCGGCGTAGAAGGCGCGGATGCGGTCCATGTCGGAGCGCACGTCGCCGGTGACCTCGATCGTCGGACCGAGCCCCGTCGTCATGGTCGTTCGGTCGACGAAACCGAGTGTCAGCGGCATCCCGGTCTCGGTCGCGATGCGGTAGAAACCCGACTTCCAGAAGTCGTTGCCCCCGCGCGTGCCGTCCGGGGTGATGACGAGACCGAAGACCTCGCCCGCATGCACCTGGCCGACGACGTCGGACACGACGCGCCCCGGGTTCTCGCGATCGACGGGGACACCGCCGAGTCGTCTCATGATCGGGCCTTTCCAGCCGCGAAAAAGGCTCTTCTTGCCGAGCCAGTGCACGTCGATCCCGAGCCGCCAGGCGATCGCGAGCATGAGGACGAAGTCCCAGTTCGAGGTGTGAGGTGCTCCGATGAGGATCGTGGGCCGCGTGGGGACGGCGTCGTGCCCGACGAGCGTCCAACGGCTGAGGGCCCAGAAGAGGCGGGCTATCGAACGCGTGATCATCTCTCCACCGTAGGGGGAGCGGCTATCCGTCCGCTGGCGACGAGGATGCCTCGGAGTCGCCGGCGAGGCGGATGAGAGCGGCCGCCGTACCCGGGGGAAGCCCCGGCACGGCGTCGACGGGCACCGCGAGGGCCTGCAGTGCGCGGCTGAAATAGTTGCGAAGTGACGCTGCGAGCGAGATGTCGACGATCTGCCGATCGGTGAACCCGAGATCGCGCAGCTCCTGGGAATCGGCATCCGTCATCGCCCGGGGTGTGGTCGACAGGCGGGCCGAATAGCGCACGACCGCCTGCTCGGCCGGGCCGAATCCGCGATCGTCGTGAGCCGTGAACGCCGCCAGGCCGGCCTCATCGAGCACCCCGACGGCGAGAGCACGTCGACCGTGCGCCAGCAGACAGTGCGTCGAACCGATCGCGCGTGCGGCGCCGAGGGTCGCAGCCTCGTAGACCCGCACGCCGATCGACGGCACGACGGCCCGTATCAGCTCTTCGAAGGCGGCGTGCGCCTCGGGATTGATCGCCATCGCCTGGGTGTGGACGTAGACGAATCCGTCTTCGGCGATGTCGTCGGCGTACATCTCGGCGGCGTGCCCCGCGACGGATGCCGCATCCGGGGGAGTGATGATCATCGCTGCTCCTTCGCCTCGACTCTCGTGTCCACAGCGAACGTTACGCCGCGCGGGCGCGACGCAACACCCGGATCGACGCCGCTGCCTCGGGACAGGCGTACGATCGAGGGATGACCGATCAGCAGGGAGACACCACCGAGCAGGACGCCGCCCTCGGGCTGGCACCTCTGCCCGGAACCCTCGACCTTCTCGACGGGGAAGCCGCGGGCCTCTGCAGCGGCGGCGTCTGCCACTTCCCCGCTCCGAAGAAGGCGGGATAAGCGCCAGACGCCGCCATGCGGCGTCAGTGTCCGCCGTGGAACTCTCCGCCGGCGTCGTCGGCCGGCTTCCGGACGAACGGGCTCAGCGCCACGGCCGCGAGCGAGATGATGGCCGCGATCAGGAACGCCGTGCGCGCGCCCGGTGCACCGGCCAGTGCGGTCGAGAGACCCTGCTCCTCGCCCGAGTGCAGGATCGCCGAGTAGGAGACGAGCAGCACCGCGACACCGGCCGCCCCCGCAACCTGCTGCATGGTGTTGAGCACGGCCGAGCCGTGCGAGTAGAGCGAACGCTGCAGTGAACCGAGCGATGCCGAGAACAGAGGCGTGAACGACATCGCGAGGCCGACCGACATCACGGCCTGCACGATCACCAGCACCCACCACTCGGTGTGCTCGCTGACGGTCGAGTAGAAGAACAGCGCGGCAGAGACCAGGATCGTGCCGGGGATCAGCAGCGGGCGCGTGCCGCGTGCGTCGTACACGCGACCCATGATCGGGCCGAGCAGACCCATCAGCACCGAACCGGGGAGCAGGATGAGGCCCGCGGAGAAGGACTCGAGTCCGACGACGTTCTGCAGGTACTGCGGGAGCAGCGTGAGCGTTCCGAACATCGACAGCGCGAGGATCGACATGATGATCACCGAGAAGGTGAAGTTCGTCGAACGGAAGACGCGCAGGTCGAGCAGCGCGTCGTCGACGCGCTGGAGCACGAGCTGACGCCAGACGAACAGCCCGAGCGAGACGACGCCCACGACAAGCGCGATGACGCCCGTTGTCGCACCGGCTCCGGCGCCCTCGCCGCCGAGCTGGCTGATGCCGAACACGATTCCACCGAAGCCGAGAGCGGCGAGCGGGATGGAGACCACGTCGAGGGGCATACGGCGCGTCTCGCCGAGGTTCGTCATCCAGCGGATGCCCATGGCGAGGGCGATCAGGGCGATCGGGAGGATGATCGCGAACAGCGCGCGCCAGTTGAACACCTCGAGCACGGCGCCCGCGAGCACGGGGCCCGTCGCGGGAGCGAGGGAGATCACCATGCCGACGCGACCCATCATGCGCCCGCGCGACTGCGGGGGCACGACGTTCATGATCGTCGTCATGAGCAGCGGCATCATGATTCCCGTGCCGACGGCCTGGATCACGCGGCCGACGAGCAGCACGGCGAAACCGGGGGCGATCAGCGACACCAGGGTGCCGAGCGAGAAGGAGATCATCGCGGCGATGAACACCTGACGCGTCGTGAAGCGCTGCAGGATGAACCCGGTCGTCGGGATCACGACGGCCATGGTGAGCATGAAGGCGCTGGTGAGCCACTGACCGAGCTCGGGCGGGATGCCGAGGTCGGTGTTGAGGTGGGGGATCGCGATCCCCATGGTGGTCTCGTTGAGGATCGCCACGAACGCGGCGACCAGGAGCAGCCAGATCACCCGCATGTCGGAACGCGCGATCGTCCCGTCGGCGGGAGCGGTGGTCGGGATCGACCCGGTGTCGACGGCAGACATACGGCCTCCAGGGCACAGGAAAGAGAGAGAACGGTGCGCGAGTGCGCCAGGATCATTCAGCGTAACCACAGGATCGGACATTTCATTCCGAGCGGACGATATATCTGCTGAGGGCGGACGCCGCGACCCCGATGTCCCCACCGCTGGCTACGCTGACCTCATGAGCATGGGCGGCGGAATGGGTGGGAGGCATCCCGGGGGCTTCCGCGGTGTCGACGAAGATGCGCAGCGCCGGCTGAACGCCGAGGCTCCGCGCATCAGCGGCCTCGGAGCCCGAGTGGTGACGCTCTTCCGCCCCTACAAGTGGCGGATCGTCGTGACCGGCATCCTCGTCGTGCTGGGCGCGGGCATCGCCGTGATCCCGCCGCTGATCGTGCAGCGCGTGTTCGACGACGCGCTCTTCCCCGTCGACGGCGGCGGTCCGCACCTCGAGCTCCTGGTCTGGCTCGTGGTCGCCATGATGGGGCTCTTCCTCGGGTCCGCGGCGCTCGGCGTCGCGCAGACGTGGCTCACCTCGACCGTCGGCAACAGCGTCACCGGGGATCTGCGGGTGCGCCTGTTCGAGCACCTCCAGGCGATGGAGCTGGGGTTCTTCACCCGCACCAAGACCGGTGTGATCCAGTCGCGCCTGCAGAACGACGTCGGTGGCGTCTCCGGCGTGCTGACGAACACCGTCACGAGCATCCTCGGCAATGCAGTCACCGTGATCGCCTCGCTCGTGGCGATGATCCTGATCGACTGGCGTCTGACCCTCATCGCGATCATCCTCATGCCGTTCCTGATCATCGTGCAACGCCGGGTCGGGCAGGTGCGTGCGCGGATCGCGGGCGAGACCCAGGAGTCCCTGTCGGAGCTCACCTCGATCACGCAGGAGACCCTGAGCGTGTCGGGCATGCTGCTGTCGAAGGCGTTCAACCGGCAGCGCGCGGAGTCGCAGCGCTACCAGGCCGAGAACCGCAACCAGGTGCACCTGCAGGTGCGCCGGGCGATGAGCGGCCAGGGCTTCTTCGCGGTGGTGCAGGTCATCATGGCGAGCGTTCCCGCGATCATCTACCTGGTCTCGGGCTACCTCATCGCGGGAGGGACCGGCGCGATCACCGCCGGCACCGTCGTCGCCTTCACCACGGTGCAGGCGCGGCTTCTGCAGCCGCTCATGGGCCTGATGCGCGTCTCGCTCGATCTGCAGACCTCTTCGGCCCTGTTCGCGCGCATCTTCGAGTACCTCGACCTGGTCCCCGAGATCGAGGACGCCCCCGATGCGATCTCGGTGGCGGATGCTCCGGGGCCGCGAGGACGCGTCGAGTTCCGCGAGGTCGTCTTCCGCTATCCCGATGCGCCCGATGACGCCCGGCCCACCCTCGACGGGGTCTCGTTCGTCGCGGAGCCCGGCCAGCACGTGGCGTTCGTCGGTCCGTCCGGAGCGGGAAAGACCACGGTGCTCTACCTCGCTCCCCGCCTGTACGAGGCCCGCGGCGGAGCCGTGCTCTTCGCCGGCGCCGACGTGCGCACGCTCACGCAGGAATCGATCATCGACGACGTGGGCATCGTGTCGCAGGAGACCTACCTCTTCCACGCGACCATCCGCGAGAACCTGCTGTACGCCAAGCCCGACGCGAGCGAGGAGGAGCTGATCGAAGCGACCACGGCGGCGAACATCCACCACATCATCTCGGGGTTCGAGAACGGCTACGACACCGTGGTGGGCGAGCGCGGATACCGTCTGTCCGGCGGCGAGAAGCAACGCATCGCCATTGCGCGCGTGCTGCTGAAAGACCCTCCCGTACTGCTGCTCGACGAGGCGACGTCGGCCCTCGACACGGTGTCGGAGCGCGTCGTGCAGGAGGCGCTCGACGAGGCCGCGAAGGGCCGGACGACGATCTCGATCGCACATCGACTCTCGACCGTGATGGGCGCCGACGTGATCCACGTGCTCGAGGCGGGGCGCATCGTCGAGTCCGGTACCCACGCCGAGCTGCTCGCGCACGATGGGCTCTACGCCGAGCTCGCCGCCCAGCAGGTGGCCGCGTCCCGTGTGCTCGCGACCGAGGCGGCCGTCGAGATGAGCGTTTCGGGCGGAGTGGCCGGCGCACTGCGCGACCGCCGGGCCGATCGCGCTCCGGAAGACTCCGTGTCGGCAGACGCGGTCGAGACGCTGACGGCATCCGTCCCGCTGACGGCCGCCGTGCCGCTCCTGGATGCCGCGACGGACGATCGGGTCTACCCGCCGCAGGAGTGAACGGCCGCGACCGGATCGTGATCAGTGCGCCGAGAGGCCGCCGTCGACGAAGAGCGAGTGCCCGGTCACGTAGGCCGAGCCTGCGCCGGCGAGGAAGACCGCCGCACCCGCGAAGTCCTCGGGCAGTCCGTTCCGCCCGATCATCGTGCGCGCGGCGAGACTCGCGACAGCCTGCGGATCCTGCTGCAGCCGGGCGTTGAGCGGTGTCAGGACGAAGCCGGGAACGAGCGTGTTGCTCGTCACCCCGGTGCCGCCCCAGGCCTCGGCCTCGGAGCGCATGAGGGACTCGACGGCACCCTTGGATGCTCCGTAGATGCCGCTCGTGGCGAAGGCGCGGTGCGCCTGCTGCGAGCTGATGTGGATGAGGCGCCCATAGCCGCGCTCCGCCATTCCGGGCGCGAAGCGCCGTCCGAGCAGGAAGGGCGCGAGCGCATTGACGGTCATGGTCGCGTCCCAGTCCTCCTCCGTGATCTCGGCGAAGGGCGGGCGGATGTTGATCCCGGCGGAGTGCACGACGATGTCGGGCTCACCGAAGGGTCGTGCCGCGTCTTCGGCGGCGGCGCGGATGCCGGTGCGGGAGCTGAGGTCCCCGATCACTCCCTCCGCGGTCCCGCCGGCATCGCGCAGCGCGTGGACGGTCTCGGCGATGCGTTCGGCGCCGCGGGCGACGATCACGGTGGACGCACCCGCTCCGGCGAGGGCGGTCGCTATCCCGCGCCCGATCCCGGAACTGCCGCCCGTGACGATCGCCGTGCGTCCGTTGAGCGAGAAGAGGCTGTCGAGGTAGGTCATGGGGTCTCCGGGTGCGTCACCAGCTGAGGGCGGCCGTGAGCGAGTGGTCGGGGGAGGCGTGGGCGAACTCGGGAAGCGCCTCGATCTCGGTGACGAACTCCGAGACCGCCGCTGCGTAGGCGGGGTCGAGGTGCGTGCGGGCGATCTCGTGGAGCGGGGGCAGATCCATCGCGACGATGAGCGAAAGACGGGCGGCGACGGCGTCGTGCGCTCCGGCATCCTGCAGCACGCGGATGCCGCCGCGCAACGCCGCGAGGTAGTCCAGCAGCACGGGGAGCCGAGCCTTGCCCTGCGTGATCGAGGTGCCGTCGGCTCGGACCCGCCAGTGCGCGACCACATCGGGGATCACGTCGAAGGCGGTCGCCTGGGTGTACATCAGCTGCGCCACGACCTGATCCTCGTAGGCGACTCCTTCGGGGAAGCGCAGGTCTGCCCAGAAGTCGGTGCGGCTGATCTTCGACCAGGCCACGATGTTCGCCGATGCGGCCGGGTGGTCGAGGATCGTCGTGCCGAGGCGCTGCGGGTCCGTGGCCGCGGCTACCCAGGGCTGCACGCGGCCGGCCACGTAGGAGTCGCCGCGCGTGCGCGTGCGCACGTACGCTCCCGCCACGAAGTCGCTGCCGCTCTCGGCGAGCGTGCCGGTGAGGCGGGCGAGCGCGGTCGGGGTGAGTTCGTCATCGGCATCGAGGAATCCGAGGAGGGGCGTGTCGACGAGCTCGAGTCCAGCGTTCCGCGCGGCACCGAGACCGTGAGCCTCGTCGCGGCGGAGCAGGCGGAAGCGCGGATCGTCGGCCGCGGCCGCCCGGAACACATCATCGGTGGCGTCGGTCGAACCGTCGTCGACGAGGATCGCCCGCCAGCGCGGCTCGGTCTGCGCGCGTAGAGAGTCGATCGCGGCAGGGGCGAAGGCGGCGATGTCCCGCCCGGGGACGATCATCGTCACGATCGGGTCGGGTGCGCTCACCCCCTGATTGTATGGCCGCGGGGTCAGGCGAGGACGGCGCGCACCGACTCCGCGACCAGCCGGGCGAGGTGCTCGGGGGCGTCGTCGGGGAGCGCTCCGCGACCGAAGGTGAAGCGCACCGAGGTCTGCGCGATCGCGGGGTCGATTCCGCACGCCAGCAGGACGGGGGAGGGCTCATCGCTGCCCGCCGCGCACGCCGAGCCGCTCGACGAGACCACCCCGCGTCGCTCGAGTTCGAGCAGCACCGATTCCCCGCTCGTGCCGGCGAACGTGAAGCTCGCGGTTCCGGGGAGCCGCTGCGCAGGGTCTCCCGTGAGCGCCGCCTGTGGCACCGCCGTCAGGACCGCGGAGATGAAACGAGCCGTCGCCCGTCCGACCCGCGTGGCGACATCCACCCGTTCGACCTCGGCCAGGTCGAGAGCCGTGGCCAGCGCCACCGCTCCCGCGACGTTCTCGGTTCCCGACCGACGCCCGCGCTCCTGCCCGCCGCCGTGCAGCAGGGGTTCGAGCGGAACGCGCCCGCGCACGGCGAGAGCGCCGGTTCCCTTCGGGGCGCCGAGCTTGTGCCCGGCGATCGAGACGGCATCCGCACCCAGTCCGTCGAGGGGCAGCCACCCGGCGGACTGCACGGCGTCGAGATGCAGGGGCACCCCGGCATCCCGGGCGAGATCGGCGAGCGACACGGCATCCTGCACCGTGCCGATCTCGTTGTTCGCATGGCCGACGCTCACGAGTGCCGTGTCGTCGCGCAGGAGCGCCTGCAGGTCGGATGCCGCGATCCTTCCGCATCCGTCGACGGGCAGGAGCGACACCTCGATGTCGTGGAAACGGCGCACGAAGTCCGCGGACTCGAGGATCGACTCGTGTTCGATCGGCGAGACGATCAGATGGCGCTTGCCTCTCGCGAGGGCGCCGAGCGTGATGCCCTTGACCGCGAGGTTGTTCGCCTCGGTGCCGCCCGAGGTGAACACCACGTCACCGGCACGCATGCCGAGCGCCCGGGCGACACGACGTCGCGCGTCGTCGAGTGCGCTCGCCGCGGCCTCGCCCACGGTGTGGTGGCTCGAGGGGTTGCCGAAGACGTCGGTGAGATACGGCCGCATCGCCTCGAGCACCTCCGGGCGCACCGGCGAGGTCGCGGCGTGATCGAGGTAGAGCACCCGCGTCAGCCGATCCGCAGATCCAGGCCGAGGTCGAGTGCGCGAGCGGAGTGCGTGAGCGCACCGACCGAGATGACGTCGACTCCGGTCGAGGCGATCGCGGCGACCGTGTCGAGATTCACGCCTCCGGACGCCTCGACCGTGGCGCGCCCGTCGATCATGGTGACGCCCGCGCGGAGGTCGTCGAGGGTGAAATTGTCGAGCAGCACGGTGTGCGCCCCTCCCTCGAGCACGGCGGGGATCTGGTCGAGGCGATCCACCTCGACCACGACGTGCGCGGTGTGCGGAAGGCGCGCGATCGCGGCGCGCAGCGCCGTGGCGGTATCGACGCCGGAACGGGTGAGGACGGCGAGATGGTTGTCCTTCGCCATCACGGCATCCGACAGGGAGTGCCGGTGGTTGCTGCCGCCGCCGCAGGCGACGGCATGGCGCTCGAAGGCGCGCAGGCCGGGTGTCGTCTTGCGGGTGTCGGCGATCCGAACGGGCGTCTGCGCGACCGCTCGGACGTACTCTGCGGTGACCGTCGCGATGCCGCTCATGCGCTGGGTGAAGTTCAGTGCAACGCGCTCGGCGGTGAGGATGCTGCGCGCCGAGCCCGATACGGAGGCGAGCACGTCGCCGGTCTCGAACGCATCGCCGTCACCGACGTGCAGGTCGACGGTCACGTCGGGGTCGGTGAGGGCGAAGGCGGCAGTGAAGACGGTGCCGCCGCTGAACACGCCGGGCTCGCGCGTGACGAGATCCGCGGTGGCGGTCGCATCGGCGGGGATCAGCGCTTCACTCGTCAGGTCGCCCCACGGAGCGTCCTCCTCGAGGGCGGCGGCGACGACACGAGTGAGGGTGGCGGCGGTGAGCATCAGACTCCGATCAGGGCGGGTTCGCGGAAATGGGCGCCGACGGACGCGGTGCGCAGGAGCGCAGCGGATGCCGTCGCCTCGGCGAGCACCAGCAGATTCGCGTCCTCGTGCGCGGCGACGTCGATCGGGGTGGGGAGCGCGGCGCGCCAGGCGCGGATGGTCGCGAGCGCGAGTCGCAGTCCGTCGTCCGTGCGCAGCAGCCCCACCTCGTCCCACATCAGTCGCTGGAGGGCGTCGCGCGAGAACGGCGAGGAGATCGGCGTCGCCGCGTTTTCGACGATCGCGTGCGGCCCCGGCGCCTGCGGCCGAGGCCAGGGCGCTCCGATCGCCGCAGCGGCGCGGGCCCCGAAGACGGCGCCCTCGAGCAGCGAGTTCGAGGCGAGGCGGTTCGCGCCGTGCACGCCGGTGCGCGCGGCCTCGCCCACGGCGAAGAGACCGGGCATGGTCGTACGACCGTCGAGATCGGTCGCGATCCCGCCCATCAGGTAGTGCGCCGCCGGCGTCACGGGGATCGGCTCGCGCGCCCAATCGAAGCCGCGCTCGCGGGTGACGCGGTCGATCGTCGGGAAGCGCCGAGCCAGGGTCGGGGCGCCGAGCATCGTGGCGTCGAGACGAACGGGCGAACCCTGCCGGGCGGCCTGACGCGCGATGGCCCGCGACACGACATCGCGAGGTGCGAGTTCACCGTCGGGGTGGCTGTCGAACGTGAAGCGGCGACCCGTGTCGTCGATCAGTGTCGCCCCCTCGCCCCGGACGGCCTCGGAGATCAGGAAGGCGGGCTGCGCGTCGAGGATCGTCGGGTGGAACTGCACGAACTCGAGGTCGGCGACCGCCACGCCCGCGCGCAGGGCGGCGGCGATGCCGTCACCGGTCGTGCCGTCGGGATTCGTGGTGTGCGCGTAGAGGTGCCCGGCGCCTCCGGTCGCGAGCACGACGGCATCCGCGTCGAACTCGTCCGACCGCCCGTCGCGCAGCAGACGGATGCCGCGCACGGCAGCCCCGTCGACGATCAGGTCGACGAGGAACGCGTGCTCGACGACCGCCATCCCGGTTCCGCGCACGGCGGCGGTGAGGGCACGGGCGATCTCGGCGCCGGTGGCGTCGCCGCCCGCGTGCACGATGCGCGCGTGGCTGTGCGCGGCTTCGCGACCGAGCAGGAGCGCGCCGTCGGGGGAGCGGTCGAAGGCTGCTCCGCGGGCGATCAGCTCGGCGATCCGAGCGGCGCCGTCCGCGACGAGCACCCCGACCGCCGCCTCGTCCGACAGACCGGCTCCCGCGGTCATCGTGTCGGCGGCGTGCAGGGCAGCCGAGTCGCCCGCCCCGTAGACACCCGCGACTCCGCCCTGCGCATACCCCGTGCATCCGTCGCCGAGCGTGCCCTTCGTCACCACCGTGACGGTGTGACCCGCCTCGTGCGCGTGCAGGGCCGCGGTGAGGCCCGCGACGCCCGAGCCCACCACGATGACGTTCATCGCGCGCTCGCAACCACCGGCGGCTTCGCGGCGAGCATCCGCTCCAAGGAGACGCGCGCGGGGTCGGCGACGTCGGACGTGACGGTGATCCGGTTCGGAGTGCGGCCTGCGACGAGCTCCTCGAGCACCCAGGCGAGGTAGCCGGGGTGGATGCGGTACATCGTCGAGCACGGGCACACGACCGGGTCGAGGCAGAAGATCTCGTGCTGCGGATACTGTGCGGCCAGTCGCTTGACGAGGTTGATCTCGGTGCCGATCGCGAACGTCGTGGGTTCGGTCGCCCCATCGATCGCGCGTCGGATGTAATCGGTCGATCCCGCCTCGTCGGCCGCATCCACGACCTCCATCGGGCACTCCGGATGCACGATCACCCGCACGCCCGGGTGCTCGGCGCGCGCCTGCTCGATCTGCCCGACCGTGAACCGGCGGTGCACCGAGCAGAAGCCGTGCCACAGGATCACCCGGGAGTCCTCGAGGACCTCGGCGCTCGACCCGCCGAGGGGCTTGCGCGGGTTCCACATCGGCATCTGCTCGAGCGGCACTCCCATCGCCTTGGCGGTGTTGCGGCCGAGGTGCTGGTCGGGGAAGAACAGCACACGGCGTCCGCGCTCGAACGCCCACTCGAGCACGGTCTGCGCATTGGACGACGTGCAGACGATGCCGCCGTGCCGACCCACGAATCCCTTGATCGCAGCGGAGGAGTTCATGTAGGTGACCGGGATGACCGGCACGCGTCCGTCCTCGTCGGTCGCGTCGAGATCGCCGAGCACGTCTTCGAGCTGCTCCCAGCACTCCTCGACCTGATCGATGTCGGCCATGTCGGCCATCGAGCAGCCGGCCGCGAGGTTCGGGAGGATCACGGCCTGGTCGGGGCCCGAGAGCAGGTCGGCGGTCTCGGCCATGAAGTGCACGCCACAGAAAACGATCGCCTCGGCATCCGGCCGGCCCTTGGCCGCCGTCGCGAGCTGGAAGGAGTCGCCCACGTAGTCGGCGTGGCGCACGACCTCCTCGCGCTGGTAGAAGTGTCCGAGCACGACCACGCGGTCGCCGAGCGTCTGCTTGGCGGCGCGGATGCGCTCATCGAGCTCGGCCTCGTCCGCCTCGCGGTAGGCGACGGGGAGCTCTCCCTGACGCGGAGCTCCGGTCGGGATCACGTCGCCCATCGACGAGCCAGGTCCGTACCCGGGGCGGGTGTCGAAGTCCCAGGGGCCGACGGCGAGGTCGGTGGTACAGGTCTCGTCGACGGACGCGCCGGTGACGATCGCCTGGATCGCGTGATCGACCGAGCCGTCTCGCGGCGGGACGGCGGGTGCGGGGACGAAGGTGATGCTCATCGGATGCTCGTTTCTTCGGGACCGAGGGGGCCGCGGGCGGCCAGTTCGACGTCGGTGTTGTCGCGGTACAGGCGGGCGGGACGGTGGCTGCCGGTGCGGAAGCGGTCGGTGGGGATGAGGTTGCCCGTCGCCTCGACCTGACGCCGGAAGTTGGCGGGATCGAGTTGCCGGCCGAGGATCGCCTCGTAGGCCTCGCGCAGGTCGGCGAGCGTGAACTCGGAGGGGAGGAAGCCGTGCGCCACGCGGCTGTAGCCGACCTTGCTGCGCAGGCGCCACAGGGCGTACTCGATGATGTCGGCGTGATCGAAGGCGAGTTCGGGGAGCGCATCGACGTCGAACCATTCGACGTTCTCGGGCGCGCGCCCGGATGCCCGGTGCGCGGCGCTCTGCGCGAGGACCTCGTCCTGACGCAGGAGCGCCCAGTACACGATCGAGATCACGCGCGTGGGGGAGCGGTCGACGGCGCCGAAGGCGTACAGCTGCTCGAGATACGACGGGGTGAGACCCGTCGTCTCGGCGAGCGTGCGCGCGGCGGTGTCGATCGGGGATTCGTCGGGGGCGATCCACCCGCCGGGCAGTGCCCAGCGGTCGGCGAAGGGTTCGCGCGTGCGTCGCACGAGGGGTAGCGCGAGCGCGGGAGTGCCCGGCGCCGACGGGCGCAGCGTCAGGATCACGGTGGACCCCGCGACGCGGATGCCGTCAGTTCGAGTCATAGTTACCTTAACCTCCGTCTCGATCTTAGTGTCATCGAGACATTTAGTGCGAGTGGATGACGCTCCGCGGCGTCGAGTCCGAAACGTTATGTGACGGCGGAGAGAACTCTTGTCCCCCCGGACGGGGTTTGTTAGGTTACTGTCCTAACAAACCCCGTCGCTCGGCAGAGCAGCCGACGACGGCCACGATCCCCACCCCCGAGGATCGGCTCCACACCCGGAGCACCCCTCCTGCAGTGCAGCACCGAGAGGAATCAAGAATGATCCGTAATGGCAAGCGCAAGATCGCGCTCACCGCGGTAGCGGGGGCATCCGTCCTCGCTCTGGGCCTGACCGCCTGCGGTTCGGGCGGCAGCGGCGACTCCGACGCGAACGGCGACCGCGCCCTCCGCGTCTGGGCGGGCAGCCAGACCCCGATCACAGCCAACTACAACCCCTTCGCGCCCACCGTGCTCCACGGTGCGCTGGGCCCCATCTACGAGCCGCTGTTCTTCTTCAACAAGACCGCGGACACCGAGCCCGTCGGCCTCATCGGCGACACCTACGAGTACAACGAGGACGGCACGGTGATCACCGTCACCATCAAGCCCGACCTCAAGTGGAGCGACGGCGAGCCCCTCACCGCGGCCGACGTCGCGTTCTCGTTCGGCTACGAGGCCAACAGCCCCGAGGCCAACGGGCTGGTGTCGGCCGAAGCCACCGACGACACCACCGTCGTGCTCACCTACGACAGCGCCCAGTACACCACCGAGTTCCAGCGGCTCGGCTCGACGTACATCCTCCCCGAGCACATCTGGAAGGACGTCGACGACTACGCCAACTTCGCCAACGAGGACCCGGTCGGATCCGGCGCCTACGTCGTCGACAAGACCACGAGCGAGTCGTACACCCTGGTCGCGAACGAGAACTTCCGCGACGCCGCCGACCTCGGCGTCAAGAAGGTGCAGTACATCGCGGTCGACAACAACCAGACCGCGCAGGACCTGCTCGCGGCCGGAAAGCTCGACTGGACCGGCATGTTCATCCCGAACCCGGATGACGTCACCGCGAACGGCGCGATCGACTGGATCAACACGCCGCAGGACCCGACGGTGCTCTACACCTGCTCCAACGCCGACCTCGGCTGCACGGGCCCGCAGACCGACGTCGCCGTGCGCCAGGCGCTCAACGCCGCGATCGATCGCGGCACCATCAAGGAGAAGGCGTTCGTCGACCTGACCGCCGAGATCTCGCCCACCTACGCCCTGCTGCCCCGCGACGAGAAGTGGGTCGCCGACCCCGCGAACGAGCTCAGCCCGCAGGAGGCCAACGCGGCCGAGGCCGGATCGATCCTCGAAGCTGCTGGCTACACGAAGGGCTCCGACGGCATCTACGAGAAGGACGGAGTGCCCGTCGAGCTCAGCCTGACCTCGGTCGACGGATGGACCGACTACAACGACGCCGCGAAGCTCATCGCCGAGCAGGCCGAGGCCGCGGGGATCAAGATCAACGCCTCGACCGTGCAGTGGCAGGAGTTCTCCGACACCCGTCAGAGCGGGGAGTACCAGCTCATCGTCGGCGGCATGATCGGCACCTCGGTCGCCGATCCGTTCCAGATCTACCGGGACTGGTTCGGCGGCACCGCCGTCGCCTCGACCGGCCCCGTCGGCGAGGAGATCCCCACCGGGCGCTGGAACTTCAGCCGCTACGACAACCCGACCGTCGACGCCGCGATCCAGTCCGCGATCAGCACGAACGACGAGGCGACGAAGAAGGAGCTGTACGCGACGATCCAGACCGAGATCGTACGCGACCTCCCGTACATCCCGCTGGTGATCAACGCCACCCAGACCTTCTACAACACGAAGGACTACACGGGCTGGCCGACGGAGGACGACCTGTACGCGTTCCCGCCGTCCTGGGGCGCGATCGCGGCGGGCTACGTCCTGACGCATCTGCAGCCGGTCGAGTAAGCACCGCCAACGGGGAAGCAGGAAGTCAAGGAAGACGCACACATGAAGTTCTATGCACGACGGATCGGGTTCTATGCCTTCACGCTGTGGGCCGCGATCTCCATCAACTTCCTGCTTCCCCGCATGATGCCGGGCAATCCCGCCGACATCATGATCGCCAAGATGCAACGCGCGGGCGGTGACGTCTCGGAGACGACCATCCGCAACATCAAGCTCCTCCTCGGAGGCGATGACTCCTCGCTGTGGGAGCAGTACCTCTCCTACTGGGGGCGGATGTTCCAGGGCGACCTGGGCGTCTCGGTGACGAAGTTCCCGACCCCGGTGACCGAGCTCATCGGGCAGGCGCTGCCGTGGACGCTGATCCTCGTCGGCACCGCGACCGTGATCTCGTTCATCCTCGGCGTCGTGCTCGGCGCCTGGGCGGGGTGGAAGCGCGGCACGTGGGTCGATCACCTGATCCCCGCCACGACCGTGCTGCAGTCGATCCCGTACTTCTGGATGGCGCTCATCCTCGTCGCCGTGTTCGCGGTCGGCCTCGGCTGGTTCCCGATCTTCGGGGGCTACGACGTCTTCGACTTCCCGGACGGCCCGGAGCCGACCTGGGCGTTCTTCACGAACGCCGTCTCGCACGCGATCCTCCCCGCGGTCACGATCGTGATCAGCTCGGTGGGCGGATGGCTGTTCGGCATGCGCAACATGATGGTCTCGACCCTCGCCGAGGACTACGTTCTCACCGCCGAGGCCAAGGGGCTGCGTCCCCGGCGCATCCTCACCACCTACGCCGCGCGCAACGCGGCCATCCCGTCGATCGCGGGCTTCTCGATCACCCTCGGGTTCGTGGTCGCCGGGTCCATCGTCATGGAGCAGGTCTTCACCTACCCGGGCATCGGCAAGCTGATGTTCCAGGCCGTCACCAACAACGATTACGCGCTGATGCAGGGACTCTTCCTCGTCATCACGATCACCGTGCTCGCCGCCAACTTCTTCATGGATCTCATCTACGGATTCATCGACCCGAGGGCTCGCCAGAATGTCTGACACCAAGCTCACCCCGATGCAGATCGTCAAGGAGCAGCCGACCGACACGCCTGCCACGACCATGACGCTCGCCACCGCGACCGGCCGATCGAGGCGGGGACGCGGACTGATGCCCACCCGCTCGGCGAAGTTCGTGACCGGCCTCGTGCTCGTGCTCGCGATCACGCTGTTCGCGATCATCGCGCCGTTCTTCACGCAGAACCCGCGGAGCACCGACAACGCGGCCCTGCAGCCGCCCTCCGCCGAGCACTGGCTGGGCACGACCAAACTCGGCAACGACATGCTCGCCCAGCTCGCGATCGGCGCGCAGGGTTCGCTGCTCGTCGGCGTCAGCGCCGGGGGCATCGCGATCGTGCTGTCGCTGCTCTTCGGCGTGCTCGCCGGATACCTCGGCGGGTGGCGCGAAGACGGGCTCGCCCTCATCACCAACGTGATGATCGTCATCCCCGGCCTGCCGCTCGTGATGGTGATCGCGTCGTTCGTGCCGCAGCGCAGTTGGCAGCTGGTGGCGTTCGTGCTCGGCATCACGTCGTGGGCGGGTGCCGCGTACGTGCTGCGGCTGCAGACGCGCTCGCTCCGTACCCGTGACTACGTGTCGGCCGCGAAGGTGGCCGGTGAGCGATCGTTCCGGGTGATCCTCGTCGAGATCATGCCGAACCTCCTGCCCTTGCTGACCGCGCAGTTCCTCTTCGCGATCATCTTCGCGATCCTCGGCGAGGCGGGCCTGTCGTACCTGGGGCTCGGCCCGAACTCCTCGATCACCTGGGGTACGATCCTCAACGACGCGCAGTCCGGGCAGGCACTCGGACGCGGAGCGTGGTGGTGGTTCGTGCCGCCGGGCGTGATGATCGCGCTCCTCGGCGCGGGGCTCGCGCTGATCAACTTCGCCATCGACGAGATCATCAACCCGAAGCTGCGCAACGCGCCGGATGCCGCACGACGCGTGCGCCGGGCAGCCAAGACGAAGGGGGTCGCGGCATGAGCGACGCCGTCCTCACCGCCCGCGACGTCTCGATCGAGTACGAGGTCGATCCGCCGGTCAAGGCCGTCCGCAACGTCTCGCTGACCCTTCACCGCGGCGAGATCCTCGGTCTCGCGGGGGAGTCGGGGTGCGGAAAGACCACGCTCGCCTACGGCATGAATCGGCTGCTCAAGGCTCCGGCCCTCATGACGAGCGGGGAGATCGTCTTCCACGACCGCGACGGCGACGACATCGACATCGTCGGCCTGCGCGACGACGGTCTGCGGGCCTTCCGCTGGGACAAGATCTCGATGGTGTTCCAGGGCGCGATGAACTCGCTCAACCCCGTGATCGACGTCCGGGCCCAGATCTACGACATCTTCGACACGCATCGCCCCGGTATGACGCGCGCGGCGAAGAAGGAGCGCGCCGAGGAGCTGCTGACATTGGTGGGCGTCGATCCCGCGCGACTGACGAGCTTCCCGCACGAGCTCTCGGGCGGCATGCGTCAGCGCATGATGATCGCGATGGCCCTGGCCCTCGACCCGCAGGTCATGATCATGGACGAGCCCACGACGGCGCTCGACGTGGTCGTGCAGCGCGGGATCATCCGCGAGATCATGCGGCTGCGCGAGAAGCTCGGCTTCGCGGTGATCTTCATCACCCACGACCTGCCGATGCTGATCGAGATCTCCGACCGCATCGCCGTGATGCTGCAGGGCGAGATCGTCGAGCAGGGAACCGCCGCGGAGATCTACCGATCTCCGCAGCACGAGTACACGAAGCGGCTGCTGTCGAGCTTCCCCAGTCTGCGCGGAGAGCGCGGGGACTTCGTCCGCACCGGAATGCACGAGAGTCAGGAGCAGGTGCGATGAGCGCTCACACGGATGCCGGTGCCTCCGCGCGCACGCTCGAGGCGCGGCACCTCACGAAGGACTTCCATCTGCGGTCGGGCTTCAAGACCAGCATCCTGCACGCGGTGAAGGACGTGTCCTTCACGCTCGAGGCGGGCAGGACGATCGCGCTGGTCGGGGAGTCCGGATCGGGCAAGTCCACGATCGCGCGCATGCTGATGAAGCTCGAGACGCCGACGAGCGGGCAGATCCTGCTCGACGGAGCCGAGACCGGCACGCGGGGGCAGTCGCTCGCCCGCTATCGCTCCGACGTGCAGATGGTGTTCCAGGACCCGTTCGCCTCACTGAACCCGTTCCACTCGATCGTCCACCACCTCGAGCGGCCGCTGCGCATCCACCACCCAGAGCTGAGCGGCGCGCAGGTGCACGAGCGTGCCCTGGAGCTGCTGGACCGCGTGCGGTTGTCGCCGGCGAAGAGCTTCGCCGAGCGCAAGCCCCACGAGCTCTCGGGCGGGCAACGTCAGCGTGTCGCGATCGCGCGTGCGCTCGCCCCGGGCGCGCGGTTCATCGTCGCCGATGAGCCGGTCTCGATGCTCGACGTGTCGATCCGACTCGGGGTGCTCAACCTGCTCGCGGATCTGCAGCGCGAAGACGACCTCGGCGTGCTCTACATCACCCACGATCTCGCCACCGCCCGGCACTTCTCCGACGAGATCATGGTGCTCTACAAGGGCGATGTGGTCGAGCGTGGCCCGGCCGACGAGGTCATCCTGAACCCGCAGCACGCCTACACGAAGACGTTGCTGGGGGCCGCGCCGGAGCCCGAGAACCTCGGTCGCCTGCGCGACGAGGTCAGGCGGGAGCTCGCGGCGGAGACCCGCTAGACTGGGCGCACAATCGAACACGGGCCGAACGACCCCCGCGGGAGAGCCCCGGCGAACGCAGCCGGGCACCGAAGGAGCAAGCCTCCCCGCCAATCTCTCAGGTACGCGTACCGCGCGGTTCCGGCCACTCTGAAAAGCGATCCCGCCCGTCGGGGGATCCGCCGACGGTGAAAGCCCTGCGTCAGCGCGGGCGAAACTCTCAGGCCCATGACAGAGGGGGAGTTCCGAGGAACGGCGCTGCCGTCGTTCCGCCCGTCTGCATCCGGGAGAACTCCATGTCCGATCCCCGTTACACCCCGCTCCGCGAGCGCCATGAGGCACTCGGCGCGTCGTTCACCGACTTCGGCGGCTGGCAGATGCCGGTGCGCTACACGTCCGACCTCGCCGAGCACCACGCGGTGCGGCAGTCGGCCGGTCTCTTCGACATCTCGCACATGGCGGAGTTCCTCGTCACCGGGCCGTATGCGGGGGAGTTCCTCGACTACGCGCTCGCCGGTCGCATCTCGGCGATGCCCGTCGGCAAGGCGAAGTACTCGCTCGTGCTGGCCGCCGACGGGGGGATCATCGACGACGTCATCGCCTACCGCCTCGCCGACGACCGGTTCATGGTGATCGCGAACGCCGGCAACCGCGGATTCGTCGACTCCGCCTTCGCCTCGCGCGTGCGCTCCTTCCCGTCGATCATCGAGCGGCAGCAGGAGCGCGCGGAGGGCGAGGAGCGCAGCTTCGCCGGTTTCCTGGGCGACCGGGGCGTCGACGTCGAGGACGTCTCCGATTCCTTCGCCCTGATCGCGGTGCAGGGCCCGGCGGCGCAGGCGATCCTGGCCGACACGGAGGGGATCGACGCGCTCAGCGTGCCGTGGGGCGAGCAGAAGTACTACGCCTGGGCCCGGGCGACGTTCCGCGACGAGCCCCTGCTCATCGCCCGCACCGGGTACACGGGCGAGGACGGCTTCGAACTCCTCGTGCGCACCGACGATGCCGCGGCGCTGTGGGACGCGCTCCTCGTCGCCGGGGAGCCGCACGGTCTCGTGCCGGCGGGGCTCGCCGCCCGCGACACCCTCCGCCTCGAGGCGGGGATGCCGCTCTACGGGCACGAGCTGACGACCGAGACCAAGCCCGCGCAGGCGGGGCTCGGCCGGGTCGTCGCCGCCGACAAGCCGAGCTTCATCGGCAAGGACGCGGTGGATGCCGCGGCCGACGCACCCGTGCTCGTGGGGCTCGTCGCCGAGGGCAAGCGCGCCGGCCGGGCCGGCTACGGCGTCGTCGATGCCGACGGTGCCCCGCTCGGTGAGATCACCAGCGGTGCGCTCAGCCCCACTCTCGGCCATCCGATCGCGATGGCCTACGTGACCCCTTCTTCCGCGGAAGAGGGAACCGCAGTATTCCTGGACGTGCGGGGGACGAGGATCCCCGCGACCGTGACCGCTCTGCCTTTCTACCGGAGGACGAAATGACCGATCTCAGCACCCTGCACTACACCGAGGAGCACGAGTGGATCGCCGTGGAGGGCGACACCCTCACCGTCGGCATCACCGACTACGCCGCCGACAAGCTCGGTGACGTGGTCTTCGTCGAACTGCCCGCCGTGGGCACCGAGGTCGCCGCGGGCACCGTCGTCGGCGAGATCGAGTCGACCAAGTCGGTGGGCGAGCTGTACGCGCCCGTGACCGGCACCGTCGTCGAGGTCAACGACGCGGTCGTCGACGACCCCTCGCTCGTCAACGCCGAGCCCTTCGCGGGCGGATGGCTCATCAAGGTCTCCGTCGCGGGCGGAGCGCCCGACGGACTGCTCGACCGCGACGCCTACGTCGCACTCACGGAGGGCTGATCCGCACGTGGTCTCTTTCGCCGATCGTCATATCGGACCCACGGCCGACGCGCAGCGTCGGATGCTCGACGCGCTCGGCATCGGGTCCGACGTCGACCCCGAGGGGCCGCTCGAAGCGCTGATGACCGAGGCGGTGCCGTCGTCGATCTTCACGGCCTCGCCGTCGGAGTCCGCGCTCGCGGACAGCAGCATCCCCGCCGCCGCCAGCGAGACCGAGGCGCTCGCGGAACTGCGCTCCCTCGCCGCGCGCAACACGGTGAACCGGCCGATGATCGGTCTCGGTTACTACGGAACGATCACCCCGCAGGTGATCCAGCGCAACGTGCTCGAGAACCCGTCGTGGTACACGGCCTACACGCCGTACCAGCCCGAGATCTCGCAGGGCCGACTCGAGGCGCTCATCAACTTCCAGACGATGGTCGCCGACCTCACCGGGCTCTCCACCGCCAACGCGTCGATGCTCGACGAGTCCACGGCCGTCGCCGAGGGCATGCTCCTCGCACGCCGCGCGTCGAAGGCGAAGACCGACGTCTTCGCGGTCGACGCCGACACGCTCCCGCAGACGCGCGCGCTCCTTGAGAACCGGGCGGATGCCGTCGGCATCCGTCTCGTCACGGTGGACTTCGCCGCGGGCGAGCAGCTTCCGGCCGACCTGTTCGGCGTCTTCGTGCAGTACCCCGGTGCCTCCGGTCGCGTGTGGGATCCGTCCGCCGTGATCGATGCGGCGCATCTCGCCGGTGGCCTGGCGGTCGTCGCGGCCGACCTGCTCGCGCTGACCCTTCTCACCTCGCCGGGAGCCCTCGGTGCCGACGTCGCCGTGGGCACGACCCAGCGCTTCGGCGTGCCGATGGGCTTCGGCGGCCCGCACGCCGGGTACATGGCGGTGCGCGCCGGTCTCGAGCGTCAGCTCCCCGGCCGCCTCGTCGGTGTGTCGGTCGATGCCGACGGCAAGCCCGCGTACCGCCTCTCGCTGCAGACGCGCGAGCAGCACATCCGCCGCGAGAAGGCGACCTCGAACATCTGCACCGCGCAGGTGCTGCTCGCGGTCATGGCGTCGATGTACGCGGTCTATCACGGACCCGACGGGCTGACGGCGATCGCCCGGAGCGTCGCCGGCAAGGCCGGGCTGCTGCGCTCCTGGCTCGTCGAGGACGGCGCCGACGTCGTGCACGACGCGTTCTTCGACACGCTGCAGGTGCGCGTCCCCGGGCGCGCGGCCGAGTACGTCGAGCAGGCGCACCACGGCTACGGCATCCTGCTGCATGCGGCGGATGCCGACACCGTGGGCATCTCGGTCGACGAGACCACGACCGTCGACGAACTGCTGCAGGTCGCCCGCGTCTTCGGGGGCCGCGCCGAGCGAGCGTTCGCCTTCGTCGGTGACGCGAACGCCCTGCCCGCGGGGCTGCTTCGCCGGGAGGAGTTCCTCACGCACCCCGTCTTCCACGCGCACCGCAGTGAGACGGCCATGATGCGCTACCTCAAGAGCCTCGCCGACCGCGACTACGCGCTCGACCGCGGCATGATCCCGCTGGGCTCGTGCACGATGAAGCTCAACGCGGCCACCGAGATGGCGGCGATCACGTGGCCGGAGTTCGCGGGCATCCACCCGTTCGCCCCGGCATCCGACGTCGCCGGCTACCTCGAGCTGATCGATCAGCTCGAGGCCTGGCTGGCCGAGGTCACCGGATACGACGCGGTGTCGCTGCAGCCCAACGCCGGCTCGCAGGGCGAACTCGCGGGGCTCCTGGCGATCCGCGGCTACCACCTCGCGAACGGCGATGAGCAGCGCACGGTGTGCCTGATCCCGTCGTCGGCGCACGGAACGAACGCCGCGTCGGCCGTGCTCGCCGGGATGAAGGTCGTCGTGGTCGCGTGCGACGAGCTCGGCAACGTCGACCTCGACGACCTGCGGGCGAAGATCCAGGTGCACGCCGAGGAGCTCTCGGCGCTGATGATCACCTACCCGTCGACCCACGGCGTGTACGAGCACGACGTGGTCGAGATCACCTCCGCCGTGCACGATGCGGGCGGTCAGGTGTACGTCGACGGTGCGAACCTGAACGCGCTGCTCGGGTACGCCCGCTTCGGCGACCTCGGCGGCGACGTCTCGCACCTCAACTTGCACAAGACCTTCGCGATCCCGCACGGCGGCGGCGGACCGGGTGTCGGACCGGTCGCGGCCAAGGCGCATCTCGCGCCCTACCTGCCCTCGCACCCGCTCGCGCAGCGCGCGGAGCACGCGGGAGGCCACGTCTTCGCCGGTGGGGTCGTCTCGGGCGCCCCCTACGGCTCGGCGGGCGTGCTCCCGATCTCGTGGGCGTACGTGCGGATGATGGGCGGTGCGGGCCTGCGGCGCGCGACCGCTGCGGCCGTGCTGTCGGCGAACTACATCGCCGCTCGCCTGGGCGAGCACTACCCGGTGCTCTACACGGGCGAGAACGGTCGGGTCGCGCACGAGTGCATCCTCGACCTGCGCCCGCTGAAGGAGGCGACGGGCATCACCGTCGACGACGTCGCGAAGCGTCTGATCGACTACGGCTTCCACGCGCCGACCATGTCGTTCCCGGTCGCGGGCACCCTGATGGTCGAGCCGACCGAGTCGGAGGACCTGGGCGAGATCGAGCGTTTCATCGAGGCGATGATCCAGATCAAGGCCGAGGCGGATGCCGTGGCGGCGGGTCGCTGGCCGGCCGACGACAACCCGCTCGTGCACGCACCGCACACGGCCGTGTCGCTGATCGCGGGGAAGTGGACGCACGCGTACACCCGCGAGGAGGCCGCCTATCCGGTGCACGCGTTGATCGCCGGCAAGTACTGGCCTCCGGTGCGGCGCATCGACCAGGCGTACGGCGACCGCAACCTCGTGTGCGCCTGCCCGCCGATCGAGGCGTTCGCCTGATCCGATAACACGCCGACGGCACCGTTTCCTCCCGGAGGCGGTGCCGTCGGAAGTTTTACGGCGTGTTGCCGTGTGTTTCGGCGATGTTTCAGATGGTCACCACTCAGTAACGGTTGATTAGCCGGGCGCGTCGGGCGCCAGATGCCGGGATACTCTGAAATATCCCTACGTGCTCGACGATGAGCGCGCAGTCAGAAGTACACGTCCTAGGAGGACACATAGTGAAGCGCAACAAGATCGCCCTTGCGGGCACCGCGCTGTTCGCGATCGGCGCCCTGGCGCTCGCGGGCTGCGCGAGCGGTGGTGGAAACGACTCCGACGGCGGCAGCGCCGCGGGCGAGGCGAACCCGGACGCCATCATCACCACGAACGGCTCGGAGCCGGAGAACCCGCTGATCCCGACCAACACCAACGAGGTCGGCGGCGGAAAGATCCTCGACGAGATCTTCGCAGGGCTCATCTACTACGACGCCGACGGCGAGCCCGTCAACGACGTCGCCGAGGAGATCACGACCGAGGACCCGCAGCACCTCACGGTCAAGATCAAGGAAGGCCTCACCTTCACCGACGGTGAAGAGGTCACCGCCGACAACTTCATCAAGGCGTGGAACGAGGGCGCGAAGCTCTCCAACGGCCACCTGTCGAGCTACTTCTTCGAGGACATCGAGGGCTTCAGCTACGACGAGGACTCCGAGCTCACGGGCCTGGAGCAGGTCGACGACTACACCTTCACGATCGCGCTGAACAAGCCGGCCTCCGACTTCGCTTTGCGTCTCGGCTACTCGGCGTTCTACCCGCTCCCGGACGTGGCCTTCGAGGACATGGACGCGTTCGGTCAGAACCCGATCGGCAACGGCCCGTACAAGATCGACGGCGACGACGCGTGGCAGCACGACGTGCAGATCGACCTCGTCCGCAACGACGACTACGAAGGTGGCCGCAAGGCAGCCAACGGCGGTCTGACGATCAAGTTCTACGCGACGCAGGAAGCGGCCTACGCCGACCTGCTCTCGAACGAGGTCGACGTCATCGACGCGATCCCGACGAACTCGCTGGCCGTCTTCACCGACGAGCTCGGCGACCGCGCCGTGAACCAGCCCTCGGCCGTGTTCCAGTCGTTCACCATCGGCCAGTTCCTCCCGCACTTCTCGGGCGAAGAGGGCAAGCTGCGTCGTCAGGCGCTCTCGATGGCGATCAACCGCGAAGAGATCACCGAGACCATCTTCTCGGGCTCGCGCACCCCGGCCGCCGACTTCACTTCGCCGGTCATCGCCGGCTGGTCGGACTCGGTCCCCGGTAGCGAGGTTCTCGACTTCGACCCGGAGAAGGCGAAGGAGCTGTGGGCCGAGGCCGACGCCATCTCGCCGTGGGAGGGTGACTTCAAGATCGCGTACAACGCCGACGGCGGGCACGACGCCTGGGTCGACGCGGTGAGCAACCAGATCAAGAACAACCTCGGCATCAGCGCCTCGGGCGACCCGTACCCCACCTTCCAGGACCTTCGCACGAAGATCAACGACCGCACCATCACCACGGCTGCGCGTTCGGGCTGGCAGGCGGACTACCCGGGTCTGTACAACTTCCTCGGACCGCTCTACGCCACGGGCGCCGGTTCCAACGACGGTGACTACTCGAACCCCGCGTTCGACGAGCTCATCTCGGCCGGCATCAGCAACCCCGACTCCGACGCGCAGATCGAGGACTTCACCAAGGCTCAGGAGGTCCTCTTCGAGGACCTGCCCGCCATCCCGCTGTGGTACTCCAACGTGACCGGTGGATTCAGCGAGAACGTCGACAACGTCACGTTCGGCTGGAACTCCGTCCCGCTGTACTACGAGATCACGAAGGCCGGCGAGTAAGATCTAACGGCACTTCACCTGTGAGGCGGTGACGATTTTCGTCACCGCCTCACAGGCTTGTGTTCGCACGGTCTTCTTACTCCCCCCCTTCAGAAGGGACAGCGGATGCTCGGTTACATCCTGAGACGTCTCCTGCAGGTGATCCCGGTCTTCTTCGGTGCCACCCTGCTCATCTACTTCCTGGTGTTCGCCATGCCCGGCGACCCGATCCTCGCCCTGTTCGGCGACAAGACCCCCAACCCGGCGGTCGTCGAGCAGCTGCGCGAGCAGTACCACCTGAACGACCCGTTCATCGTGCAGTACTGGTACTACATCACCGGTGTGTTCCAGGGTGACCTCGGCAACACGTTCTCGGGCCGTCCGGTCTCCGCCGTGCTCGCCGCGACGCTCCCGGTCACCGGTCGCCTCGCGGTCATGGCGATCGGAATCGAGTTCACGCTCGCGATCATCATCGGAACGGTCTCGGCGCTGCGCAAGGGCAAGATCTTCGACAACGTGTCGCTCATGGTCGCGCTCGTCGCGATCGCGATCCCGATCTTCGTCGTCGCTTTCCTCGCGCAGTACTTCCTCGCGATCAAGCTCGGGTGGTTCAAACCGACGGTCGGCGCCGACAACGACTGGGGCGGTCTCTGGCTCCCCGCCATCGTGCTCGGGTTCAGCCTGTACGCCGTGAGCATGCGCCTGATGAGAAGCTCCGTCATCGACACCCTCAATCAGGACTGGGTGCGCACCGCCTACAGCAAGGGCCTCTCGCGCGGTCGTGTGATCCCCGTGCACGTGCTGCGCAACTCGCTGATCCCCGTGATCACGAACTCCGCCACCAACTTCGGCGTGCTGCTCGTCGGCGCGACCGTCACCGAGGGCATCTTCAACGTGCCCGGCGTCGGAAACACCCTGTTCCAGGCCATCCAGCGCGGTGAGGGACCGACCGTGGTCTCGTTCGTCACCGTGTTCGTCATCCTGTACGTCCTGGTGAACCTGCTCATCGACCTGCTCTACGGTCTGCTCGACCCGAGGATCCGCTATGCCTGACCCCACGACCCAGAAGCACTACGTCGCCCCGGTCGAAACCGAGTCGATCGCGGTAGATGCCGTCCGCATCTCCGAGAAGCCCAGCAACCTGTGGCGCGACGCCTGGAGCGACCTGCGCCGTCGTCCGCTGTTCTGGTTCTCCGTCGTCCTCGGACTCGTGTTTTTGCTGATGGCGGTGTGGCCGACGCTGTTCACCGCCACCGCACCGGACTCCTGCGATCTGGCGAACAGCAACGACGGCCCGGCTGCCGGGCACCCGCTCGGCTTCACGTTCCAGGGCTGCGACATCTACGCCCGCATCGCCTGGGGTGCGCAGACGTCTCTCGCGGTCGGCCTCATCGCGACCGTGATCTCGTCGCTTCTCGGCCTGATCATGGGCGCTCTCGCCGGTTTCTACGGCGGGTGGCTCGACGGTCTGCTGTCGCGCATCGGTGACATCTTCTTCGCGATCCCGTACATCCTCGCGGCCGTCGTCGTCATGACGGTGTTCCGCGACTCGCGTTCGGTCTGGACGCTGGCGCTCGCGATCGGCGGGTTCGCCTGGGCCTCCACGGCCCGTGTCGTGCGAGCAGAAGTGCTGCGCGTGCGTCAGGCGGACTTCGTCGTTGCGTCGCAGGCTCTCGGCCAGTCGAAGTTCAAGATTCTGCTCAACCACGTCATCCCGAACGCGATCGCGCCGCTGCTCGTCGTCTCGACGCTCGGCCTCGCGGCGGCGATCGTGGCCGAGGCCACCCTGTCGTTCCTCGGTGTCGGTCTGGGCAGCGACGTGATGTCGTGGGGTAACGACATCAGTGATGCCCAGGCATCGCTCCGTGTCGCCCCGATGGCGCTCATCTATCCGTCGATCGCGCTGACCCTCGCGGTGCTCGCGTTCGTGACCCTGGGTGAGCTCATCCGAGACGCCCTCGACCCGAAGGCGAGGGCACGCCGATGAGCGAGCGCATCACCGATCAGGCGCCCCTGCTGAGCATCCGCGACCTCAAGGTCGCCTTCCGCACCCAGGAGGGTCTGCGCGAAGTGCTCCACGGCATCAGCTTCGACGTCTTCCCGGGCGAGACCGTCGCGATCGTGGGGGAGTCGGGTTCCGGCAAGTCCACGACCGCCACCGCGATCGTCAACCTGCTGCCCGGCACCGGCACGGTCACCGGCGGATCGATCACCCTCGAGGGTCGTGAGCTCACCACTCTGAGCCGCACGGCCATCGAGGGCGTGCGCGGCCGCGACATCGGATTCGTGCCGCAGGACCCGATGTCGAACCTGAACCCGGTGTGGAGCATCGGCTTCCAGGTGAAGGAGGCGATCCGCGCCAACGGCATCGCCCAGGGTCGCCAGGCCGTCAAGGCCCGCGCGATCGAGGTGCTGCAGCAGGCGGGTCTCGCCGACGCCGAGCGCCGACTGCACCAGTTCCCGCATCAGTTCTCGGGTGGCATGCGCCAGCGCGCGCTGATCGGCATCGGCCTCGCGGCCGATCCGAAGCTCCTGATCGCCGACGAGCCGACCTCGGCCCTCGACGTGACGGTGCAGCGCGTGATCCTCGATCACATGGCCTCGCTGACGCGTGACAAGGGCACCTCGGTGCTCCTCATCACGCACGACCTCGGCCTCGCGGCCGAGCGCGCCGACAAGATCATCGTGATGAACGGCGGCAACATCGTCGAGGCGGGGCCGAGCCGGCAGATCCTCGAGGACCCGCAGCACCCGTACACCAAGCGGCTCGTCGCGGCGGCGCCCAGCGTCGCCTCGCAGCGCATCCAGGCGGTCGTGGAGGATCGGGGCATCGAGACCCTCGACGACCTCGCCGACATCCCGCCGACGGTGCGCGTGGCCGGGCTCACGAAGGACTACAAGATCCGTCAGGGCGGCTTCCGCAGCGAGGCCTTCCGTGCGGTCGACGACGTGTCGTTCGAGATCCCCAAGGGCAAGACGCTGGCTCTGGTCGGCGAGTCCGGCTCGGGCAAGTCCACCGTCGCGAAGATGGTGCTCAAGCTCGAGGAGCCCACCGCGGGAACCATCGAGATCGACGGGCAGGACGTGTCGAAGCTGTCCAACGCGCAGGCGTTCGGTCTGCGCCGCCGCATGCAGCCCGTCTTCCAGGACCCGTACGGTTCGCTCGACCCGCTGCGCAACATCGGCAACACCATCGCCGAGCCGCTGCAGATCCACGGTGTCGGCGACCGCGCCTCGCACCGCGAGCGCGTGGAGGAGCTGCTCGACCAGGTCGCCCTTCCGCGGGCCCTGGCGACGCGCTACCCGAACGAGCTCTCCGGTGGCCAGCGGCAGCGCGTCGCGATCGCCCGCGCTCTCGCGCTCAAGCCCGACATCATCGTGCTCGACGAGGCCGTCTCGGCCCTCGACGTGCTCGTGCAGGACCAGGTGCTGCAGCTCCTGGCCGAACTGCAGTCGGAGCTCGGCCTGACCTACCTGTTCATCACCCACGACCTCGCGGTCGTGCGCGTGTCGAGCGACCTGGTGTGCGTCATGGAGAAGGGCCGGATCGTCGAGCAGGGCACCGTCGACGAGATCTTCGCCAACCCGCAGCAGGAGTACACGGATCGCCTGCTCCAGGCGATCCCCGGCGCGTCCATTCCGCTCGGCGGAAGCGGCGCGTGACCGCTGCCGACAAGCCCGAGGGCGTGCGGATCTTCCGCGCGTCCTCGGGCACGGCCGTGCTCGTCATCTCCGGCGCACTCGCGCTCTTCCTGCTCGGCGACACGGTCGTGCGGGGCAGCTGGACGCAGATGCTCCTGGTGGCGCCGTGGGTGCTGCTGGGCATGTGGGTCGTGTACGAGCTGAGCTTCGTATCCATGGTGCGGGTCGACGACGCCGGTGTGGTCGTGCAGAACATGCTCCGGCGCACCTCGTTCGGCTGGGCCCGCGTCCGCGATGTGGACTTCCGCTGGCAGCTGGAGTTCTCCCTCGACGACGACTCGCGCGTCAGCGCCTACGGCGGACCCGCCCGCGCGCGTCCCTCGCGTCGTGATGCGGCAGAGGGCGAAGCATCCAAGGCCCCGGCCGGGATCCGCGATCTCACCGAGATCCGCGACCGCTGGGACGCGGCGACCGGGGCGGACGCCCCGATCCGCCGCGAGTGGGACTCCCGTGCGCTTCTCGCCCTCGGCGTCATCGTGCTGTGGGCGATCGGCGCGGTGCTGATCGCGAACGCCGGCTGAACGCGGGCGCGGATCGCCGGGGCTTCTCGGGCGATCAGCCCGGGAGGCCGAAGAGCGCCGGCCACGTCGCCGCCGCCCACGGGTAGCCGACGAACACCGTCGCGTCGATCAGGAAGTGCGCGACGAGGAACGGCAGCAGGCGTCCGGTGCGCAGGAACAGCCAGCCGAACAGCAGCCCCATCGCGAGGTTGCCGATGAAGGCCCCGGGTCCCTGATAGAGGTGGTATGTCGCCCGGAGCACCGAGGTCGCGATGATGATGGTCCAGGGCGACCATCCGAGCTGTTTGAGCCGGGCGAAGAGATACCCGAGCACGACGAACTCCTCCTGCAACGACGCTCGCGCGGCGGCCAGGAGCAGGATCGGGATCGTCCACCAGTGGGCGTCGATCCCGCCCGGATTCACGGCGACGAACAGCCCGAGCGCCCGGCCGACGACGTACAGGCCGAGGCCCGGGACGCCGATCGCCAGCACGAGGAGTGCGCCTCGGCCGATGTCGACGCCGACGCGTGTGCCGTCGAGGCCGAGACGGGCGAGGTGCGGTCGACGGTGCTGCCAGAGCAGGAAGCAGACGAGCAGCACCGGTACGAGCGAGAAGCCGATCGACAGCACCTGGTAGATCAGGTCGAAGACCTCCCGGTCGCTGCGTGAGGGATTCAGCGTCGCGGTCTGATCGGCGAGCGGGGTGTCGTCCGTGAGCCGGTAGGCGAGCTGGACGATCGCGTAGATCGCCGACTGGCCGAGACCGAGCGCGAGCACGATCGCGATCTCCCACCACAGCCGCCGCGCCGAGGGCTCGGAGGTCGGGTCCGGGAGCGGTCGGTCTGCGTCTTCGTGCCTCACTTTTCCGATGGTACGGCCTCCGTTCAGCCGGGGGTCCTGCGCGTGCGTTATCCTGGAACGTCGGTTTCCCGACTCCTCCCACTCCTCTTCTTAGGATTCCTGCATGGCTCACGCCCTCCGCTCTGACCTCCGCAACGTCGCCATCGTCGCTCACGTCGACCACGGCAAGACCACTCTTGTCGACGCGATGCTCCGCCAGACCGGCTCGTTCGGTGAGCACTCGCACGTCGAAGAGCGCGCGATGGACTCGAACGACCTCGAGCGCGAGAAGGGCATCACGATCCTCGCCAAGAACACGGCGATCACCTACAAGGGCAAGCACGCCGGCGGCAAGGAGATCACGATCAACGTGATCGACACCCCGGGTCACGCCGACTTCGGTGGTGAGGTCGAGCGCGGCCTGTCGATGGTCGACGGCGTCGTGCTGCTCGTCGACGCGAGCGAGGGCCCGCTCCCGCAGACCCGCTTCGTGCTGCGCAAGGCGCTCGAGGCCAAGCTCCCCGTCATCCTGCTGGTCAACAAGACCGACCGCCCCGACGCCCGCATCGCGGAGGTCGAGGAGGAGGCCCACGACCTGCTGCTGGGTCTGGCGTCCGACCTCGTCGACGACGTGCCCGACCTCGACGTCGACGCACTGCTCGACGTGCCGGTCGTCTACGCATCCGGTCGTGCCGGTGCGGCGTCGCAGAACCGTCCCGCCGACGGCTCGCTGCCCGACAACGACGACCTCGAGCCGCTCTTCGAGGCGATCCTCGAGCACGTCCCGGCTCCGTCCTACGACGACGAGGCGCCCCTGCAGGCGTGGGTCACGAACCTCGACTCCAGCCCCTTCCTCGGTCGCCTCGCGCTGCTGCGCGTCTTCAACGGCACGCTGAAGAAGGGCCAGACCGTCGCCTGGGTGCGCTCCGACGGCACCACCAGCAACGCCCGCATCACCGAGCTGCTGATGACCCGAGCGCTCGAGCGCTACCCGGCCGAGTCCGCGGGCCCGGGCGACATCGTCGCGATCGCGGGCTTCGAGAACATCACCATCGGCGAGACGATCGCCGACCCCGAGGACGTGCGCCCGCTCCCGGCGATCACGGTCGACGACCCCGCCATCTCGATGACGATCGGCACCAACACCTCGCCGCTGATGGGCAAGGTCAAGGGGCACAAGCTCACGGCGCGCATGGTCAAGGACCGTCTCGACAAGGAGCTCATCGGTAACGTCTCGCTCAAGGTCGTCGACATCGGACGCCCGGATGCCTGGGAGGTCCAGGGCCGCGGTGAGCTCGCCCTCGCGATCCTCGTCGAGAACATGCGTCGCGAAGGCTTCGAGCTCACGGTCGGAAAGCCGCAGGTGGTCACGAAGAAGATCGACGGCAAGACCTACGAGCCCTTCGAGCACCTCACGATCGACACGCCGGAGGAGCACCTCGGCGCGATCACCCAGCTCCTCGCGAACCGCAAGGGTCGCATGGAGAACATGACCAACCACGGCACCGGGTGGGTGCGCATGGAGTTCATCGTCCCGTCGCGCGGCCTCATCGGCTTCCGCAGCGAGTTCCTCACCACGACTCGCGGCACCGGCATCGCGAACGCGATCTCGCACGGCTACGAGCCCTGGGCCGGATCCATCACGACCCGCCAGAACGGCTCGATCGTCGCCGACCGTCAGGGTGTCGTCACCCCGTTCGCCATGATCGCCCTGCAGGAGCGCATGTCGTTCTTCGTGCAGCCGACCGCCGAGGTCTACGAGGGCATGGTCATCGGCGAGAACTCGCGCGCCGACGACATGGACGTGAACATCACCAAGGAGAAGAAGCTCACCAACATGCGTGCGGCGAGCTCCGACTCGTTCGAGTCGATGACGCCTCCGCGTCAGTTGACGCTCGAGGAGAGCCTCGAGTTCGCGCGTGACGACGAATGCGTCGAGGTCACGCCGGAGGCCGTGCGCATCCGCAAGGTGAACCTCGACGCCAACACGCGTGCGCGCGAGACCGCTCGCCTCAAGCGTCAGGATGCCAACGCCTGAGTCCGAACAGGACCGATGAGAGGGCCTCGCTCCGCAGAAATGCGGCAGCGAGGCCCTTTTCTCATGAAAAGCCCAGGTGGGACCTATATTCCGTCCAGGCTCTGCGGAGGGTTCGTCCAGAAACATGACACAGAATCGATGACTTGCGTCCGATGAGTCGGCTCCCGATGAGCCGCCCTGTCCGCAGGTCCGGGCGCTCGACGACCCGAAAGTCGATTCTTTGCTTCACCTTCAGAACACCCGTGCTTCCCGGCGCGCCCACGAGGCCGCCACCGCCCACTCCGCCGTCCGCTCGCGTCGGCCGTTGCTGCTCCTCGGCACCGCCGTCGGTGCGATGCTCGGCATCACTCTGACCGCCGGACTCGTCGCGGGCCCGGCCTCCGGCGCCACCGAGACCGATGACGCATCGCCCTCGGCGACCACCGGCACCACCACGACCGTCGAGGCGTCGGACGACGTCGCGGCGACCGCGACCGCCGCGACTGATGCCATCGATGCCGCCGATCAACTGTCCGCCGAGATCGACGCCGCAGGCTTCGACCTGAGCGGAGTCGTGCCCGCCGTCGAGACCGCGCAGTTGCAGAGCAATGTCGACACCCTCGACGGTCGGAAGGCCGTTCCGGCCATCGAGCTCACTCTCACCACGGTCATCGCCCAGCAGCACACCGAGAAGGTGATCGAGCAGACCGCGGCGCTCCAGTCGGCGTTCACCGCGGCGCAGGAGAAGAAGGCGGCGGACGACGCGGCCGCCGCTGCCGCCGCGCAGGCGCAGGCAGAGGCCGAGGCGGCCGCCGCGGCGCTCGCCTCGTCGAACACCCCCGAGGGGGCCAAGGCGACCGCACGTGTCATGGCGGCCGACCAGTACGGCTGGGGAGAGGACCAGTTCTCCTGCCTGAGTTCGCTGTGGCAGAAGGAGTCGAGCTGGAATTACCAGGCCTACAACCCGAGCGGCGCGACCGGCATCCCGCAGGCGCTCCCCGGCAGCAAGATGGCCTCGGCGGGCAGCGACTGGCAGACCAATGCCGCGACCCAGATCGCCTGGGGCCTGGGATACATCTCGTCCGTGTACGGCACCCCGTGCAGCGCGTGGGGGCACTCGCAGGCGATGAACTGGTACTGAGCCCGCAGGCACCCGCGAACGCCCCCGGTAGACACCTTCTACCGGGGGCGTTCGAGCGCTATCGTGGCGGATGAGGGCTGGGGCGGATCCATCGCCCGTGGCCGCGTCGGACTGATCCTCAGCGCAGCTCGGAGATCAGCACGGCGCTCGTGTTCGAGGCCGTGGCCTCGAACACGTGAGGGGCGTCGCCCGGGTAGGTGAGGTAGTCGCCGGGGTTCAGCAGTGCGGCGGCACCGGCGGGGCCGACCTTCGCCTGCCCCGAGATCAGCACCACGTGCTCGATCGTCCCGGGGTGGTGCGGATCGGAGCGTCGGGCCTCGCCCGGTTCGGCGGAGATCAGGTACAGGTCGCGCCGTGCGCCGGGCGGGGAAGCGGCCAGCAGGGTGGCGCTGTACGCGGCGGCCGAAGACGGGACGCCGCTGAGATCCTCCCGGCGGATGAGCGTGGGCCCGCTCTGGGGCGGGTCCACGAAGACGGCGAACGGCACGTCGAGTGCGACGCCGAGCGCCCACAGGGTCTCGACGCTCGGGTTTCCGGCTCCGCTCTCGAGCTGCGACACGGTGGCCTTCGAGACGCCGGCGCGCCGAGCGAGTTCCGAGACCGAGAGGGCTGCGGCTTCACGCTCCCGGCGCAGCGTGCGGGCGATGCGGGTGCGGAGATCCTCCATGCGTTCATCATGTCAAACGATCGTTCGCTTGACTAGTCGTCCTTGAATGTTCAGAATGATGGTCATGTGTTCATTGCAGCGAACGGTGCGCGAGGGGATCGCCCCGTGACCGCCGAGCGCGAGGTCTGGCGCGAGGCCCTCGGCGTCGTGCTGGCGACGAGCGCGTACGGCATCTCGTTCGGTGCCCTCGCCGTCGCGGCCGGGCTCGACGTCTGGCAGACCTGCGTGCTGAGCCTGCTCATGTTCACGGGAGGATCGCAGTTCGCCTTCGTCGGGGTCTTCGCCGCCGGCGGTGTCGCGGCGCTCCCCTCGGCGATCGCCTCGGCCGTCCTCCTCGGCGTGCGCAACGTCGCCTACGGCATGCGCATGTCGCCGGTCATCGGGGGAGGGCCCGCGACCCGTGCGCTGGCCGCCCACTTCACGATCGACGAGTCGACGGCGGTGGCGATCGCCCAGAGTGATCCGCGCCTGCGCCGGGTCGGATTCTGGGTCACCGGCATCGGGATCTTCGTCGGCTGGAACATCACCACCCTCATCGGCGCCCTCGTCGGCAACGTGCTCGGCGATCCGAAGGACTGGGGGCTGGATGCCGCGGCGGCGGCCGCCTTCCTGGCGCTGCTGTGGCCGCGCCTGCAGCAACGCCAGGCGATCGCGGTCGGGATCGCCGCCGCCGTCGTCGCCGCGGCGCTGACGCCCTTCCTCCTCCCCGGTCTGCCGGTGCTCGTCGCGGCCCTCGTGGCCGTGATCGTCGGGTGGTTCAACTGGCTGGGGCGCCCGGCATCCGATGGCCGCGCAGCGGATGCCGATGAGAAGGGGGAATCATGACCCTGTGGAGCGCGATCCTGCTGGCGGCTCTCGTCTGCCTGTCGCTGAAGGCCGTCGGATACCTCGTGCCGCCGAAGGTGCTCGAGGCGCCCCGACCCGCGCGCATCTCCGACCTGCTGACCGTCGCCCTGCTCGCGGCGCTCGTCGCGGTGCAGACGCTGGGCGACGGTCAGGCGATCGTCGTCGATGCGCGCGTGCCCGCTCTGCTCGTCGCGGCGGGTCTGTTGTGGCTGCGGCAGTCCTTCCTCGTCGTGGTGTTCGCGGCGGCGCTCACCGCTGCCCTCCTGCGTCTGTTCGGACTCGCGGCCTGACCGCGCGTAGGATCGGAGGGTGGGCGTGAGTCGGTTGTCGAGAGTTCTGTCGTGGGTGGCCTCGGCCCTGGTCGGTGGCGTCTACGGTGTCGCCGGCACGATCGCGCACAGCCAGACCTGGGGTCCGATCCCGACCGGCATGATCGTCGGAGCGATCGCGTGCGCCGCGATCCTCGTCGCCATCCGCGTGCTCACCCACGACCGCGGCGCCGCCGTCGCGGCCGGCCTCGGGATGGTGGGCATGCTGCTCCTGATCTCCGGCCGGGGCCCCGGCGGATCCGTCGTCGTCGAGAACACGCTCGCGGGACAGATCTGGACGTACCTGATCGCCGCGATCGTTCTCGTCGTCATCGCGTGGCCGTCGTTCCGGTCGGTGCCCGTCGCCACGGAGGCGGAGAAGTAGACTGGAGCGGTGACGTATGTGATCGCCCTCCCGTGTGTCGATGTGAAGGACCGAGCCTGCATCGACGAATGCCCCGTCGACTGCATCTACGAAGGCGAGCGCTCCCTCTACATCCACCCGGACGAGTGCGTCGACTGCGGCGCCTGCGAGCCGGTGTGCCCCGTCGAGGCGATCTACTACGAGGACGACCTGCCCGATGAGTGGCAGGACTACTACAAGGCGAACGTCGAGTTCTTCGACGAGGTCGGCTCGCCCGGAGGCGCGGCCAAGGTCGGCGTCATCGCGCACGACCACCCCATCATCGCGGCCCTGCCGCCCCAGGGCGAGTAGGCCGGCGCCCGTGAGCGTCCGCGACCTCGCCGACTACCCCTGGGACGCCGTCGTCCCCTTCCGCGAGCGGGCGTCCGCGCACGCCGGCGGGCTCGTCGACCTCTCCGTCGGGTCGCCCGTCGATCCCACGCCCGAGATCATCCGGCGCGCTCTCGCCGAGGCGACGGACGCGCACGCCTATCCGCAGACCGTCGGTACACCGGCACTGCGCGAGGCGATCGTCTCCTGGTACGCGCGTCGCCGCGGGGTCGATGACCTCACCGTCGCGAACGTGCTGCCCACGATCGGCTCGAAGGAGCTCGTGGCGCTCCTCCCGACCCTCCTCGGGCTGGGAGAGGGCGACATCGTCGTGCACCCCGAGATCGCCTACCCGACCTACGACGTCGGCGCACGCGTGGTCGGAGCGATGCCGCTTCCCGCCGATGACCCGGCGGACTGGCCCGAGGGCACCAAGCTGATCTGGATCAACACTCCGGGCAATCCCGACGGTCGCACCTGGACGGTCTCGGAGCTCGCCGCCGCGGTGCGCCGTGCGCGCGAGCTGGATGCCGTCATCGCGAGCGACGAGTGCTACGCGGAGCTCGGCTGGGACGGTGCCTGGGCGACCGAGGCGATCCCGTCGATCCTCGATCCGCGGGTGACCGGGGGGTCGCGGGCCAACCTGCTCAGCGTCTACTCGCTGAGCAAGCAGTCGAACCTCGCGGGCTACCGCGCCGCCTTCGTCGCCGGCTGCCCGCGCATCGTCGCCGACCTGCTCACCGCCCGCAAGCACCTGGGCCTCATGCCGCCCGAACCCGTGCAGCATGCCATGGCGGTGGCGCTCGGCGACGACGAGCACGTCGCCGCCCAGAAGGAGCTCTACCGCGAACGGCGGGAGCTGCTGCGTCCCGCCGTGGAGGCCGCCGGCTTCCGTCTCGACGGCTCGGAAGCCGGTCTCTACCTGTGGGTGACCGAGGGGCGTGACGCATGGGAGTCGATGGCTCGCCTCGCCGATCTCGGCATCCTGGCGGGTCCGGGTCCGTTCTACGGAGCAGCCGCCGCCTCGCACGTGCGTCTCGCGCTGACGGCGCCGACGGAGCGCGTCGCGGAGGCCGCTCGACGCCTGCACGCCGCCGCTTCGTAGAGAATCTGTAGGTTTCCCCCTCCCAGCACCGATCCGTTTGGCGGATGCGACAGTAGGCGTGCGGGCCTACTAGGCTGTAAAGGCGATTCGGTCGTGACCCGACCTGGCGCTGTGCGCCGTGCGATCGCCCGCTCCGATGAGATCAGGTTCCAAGGATGACCGATCTGCTCGGGGCGAGACGAGACAGACTACGGGCAGAAACCCCAAGGAGGTCCGCGTGAGTGCAGCGGCAGACCAGCAGGCCACGGCGAAGCTGACGATCGGTGACACGACCGCCGAGTTCCCCGTGCTGCAGGGCACGGCGGGCCACAACAGCATCGACTTCTCGACGCTGACCCGCCAGACCGGCTACACCGGGCTCGACTACGGGTTCGTCAACACGGCGTCGACGAAGTCCGACATCACCTTCATCGACGGCGACAAGGGCATCCTGCGCTATCGCGGGTACCCGATCGAGCAGCTCGCCGGTCGCACCAGCTACCTCGAGGTCGCCTGGCTGCTCATCTACGGAGAGCTCCCCTCGGAGTCCGAGCTGGCCGAGTTCGACGAGAAGATCCGTCGTCACACGCTGCTGCACGAAGACCTCAAGCACTTCTTCTCGGCACTGCCGCACACGGCGCACCCGATGTCGGTGCTGTCCTCGGCCGTCGCCGCGCTCTCGACCTACTACGAGGGCCAGACCGACCCGCACAACCCCGAGCACGTCGAGATCAACACGATCCGCATGCTCGCGAAGCTCCCGGTGATCGCGGCCTACGCGCACAAGAAGAGCGTCGGTCAGGCCTTCCTCTACCCCGACAACTCGCTCGGCTTCGTCGAGAACTTCCTCAAGCTCAACTTCGGCGTCAACTCCGAGCCCTACGAGATCAATCCGGTGATGTCGAAGGCGCTCGAGCTTCTGCTGATCCTGCACGAGGACCACGAGCAGAACGCGTCGACCTCGACCGTGCGACTGGTCGGATCGACCGGGGCGAACCAGTTCGCGTCGGTGTCCGCCGGCATCCAGGCCCTCTCGGGGCCGTTGCACGGCGGGGCCAACGAGGCCGTTCTCACGATGCTCGGCCAGATCCGCGACTCGGGTCAGAGCGTCTCGCGCTTCGTCGAGCGGGTGAAGAACAAGGAAGAGGGCGTGAAGCTGATGGGCTTCGGGCACCGGGTCTACAAGAACTACGACCCGCGCGCCAAGCTCGTCAAGGACGCCGCCGACGAGGTCCTCGCCTCCCTCGGCGTCACCGACCCGCTGCTCGACCTCGCGAAGGAGCTCGAGGAGATCGCTCTCGCCGACGACTACTTCCGCGAGCGTCGTCTATACCCGAACGTCGATTTCTACACCGGCGTGATCTACAAGGCGATGGGGTTCCCCACGCGCATGTTCACGGTGCTGTTCGCCATCGGCCGTCTGCCCGGCTGGCTTGCGCAGTGGCGCGAGCTGCAGCTCGACCCGCAGACCAAGATCGGTCGCCCGCAGCAGCTGTACACCGGGTCTCCGGAGCGTTCGTACCCGAACCGCTGACACGACGCCGATGCCCGTCGTCAGCGCCGAGGCCTTCGTTCCGGTCGATCCGGCGACGGCGTTCGCGGTGTCGCAGACGACCGGCGCGGTTCGCCGGCGCTGGGACGGGTTCATCAGTGAGCAGCATTTCCTCGACGGTGCGCAGAGCGCCGCGAAGGGCGTGCGCACCTTCACGCGCCAGCGGTTCGGTCTGTCGATGGTGAGCCGCTACGTGTCGTACGCTCCGCCGACGAACGTGGGGATGGTCATGGAGACCGGCCCCTGGTTCTTCGAGAAGCTGGGCGGTGGCTGGCGCTTCGTCGCCGTGCCCGATGGGTCGGGCACGATCGCGACGTGGAAGTACAACTTCTCGTGCCGCCCGGCCTGGCTCGCGCCGGTGGCTGAACGCGTCGGCGCGGTGATCCTCTGTTTCGAGATCCGGCGGCGCCTCGCAGGGTTCGTCGCCGGATGCACGAACCCCGAGGTCATCCGTTCCGTGCGGAACGGGACCCCGGGGTCGTAGACGTGCGGATGCTGCGGGTCAGCGTCCCTGCGAACCGCGGCCGCCCTGGCGGGACTGCCCACCCTGGCCGCCCTGACGACCCTGGCCGCCCTGGCGCGCGAAACCGCCGCCCTGGCTCTGGCCCTGACCGCCACCGGAGCGGGGGCGACGACGGCGTGCGGGCGGGTTCGCCGCGCCGCTGCGCTCGCCACCGGCGGGACGCTGCTTCGGAGCCTGACGCTGCGGAGCCTGCACCGGGGCGGGACGCACGTGCGGTGCGCGCTCCGGGACGAGCTCGGTCACGGCGCCGGCGGTGACGTCTTCGAGCGGGGCGACGATCGCGGCCTTGCGCAGCAGGTCCTTGACGTCGCGGCGCTGCTCGGGGAGCACGACCGTGACGACGGTACCGGCGGCACCGGCGCGGGCGGTGCGGCCCGAGCGGTGCAGGTACGCCTTGTGCTCCATGGGCGGGTCGACGTGAACGACCAGGTCGACGTTGTCGACGTGCACGCCACGGGCCGCGACGTCGGTCGCGACCAGCACGCGCACGCCGCCGTCGGCGGGGTCCGACGAGAACGCGCCGAGGTTGCGCTCTCGGGCGTTCTGCGAGAGGTTGCCGTGCAGGTCGACGGCGGGGATGCCCGCGGCGGTGAGCTGCTTGGCGAGCTTCTTCGCCTGGTGCTTGGTGCGGGTGAACAGGATGCGGCGACCGGTGCCGGACGCGAGGTCGCGCACGAGGGTCGTCTTGTTCTCGGTGGAATCGACGACGAGCACGCGGTGCGTCATCTCGCCGACGGGGACGCTCTCCTCGTCGACCTCGTGGCTGACGGGGTTCGAGAGGAAGCGGCGGGCGAGCGAATCGATGCCGCGGTCGAGCGTCGCGCTGAAGAGCAGGCGCTGTCCGCCGGCCGGCGTCGCGGTGAGGATGCGCGTGACGCCGGGCAGGAAACCGAGGTCGGCCATGTGGTCGGCCTCGTCGAGTACGGCGACCTCGACCGCGCTGAGCCGCACGATCTGCTGCTTCATGAGGTCTTCGAGGCGGCCCGGGCACGCGACGACGATGTCGACGCCGCCGCGGAGCGCCTGCTCCTGCGGGCGCTGGCTGACGCCGCCGAAGACGGTGGTCACGCGCAGGCCGGCGGCTTCGGCGAGGGGGGAGATCGTCGCGGCGATCTGCGTCGCGAGCTCACGGGTCGGGGCGAGCACCAGGCCGCGGGGGAGGCCCGCGCGGCGCTGCTTGCCGGACGCGGCGAGGCGGGCGACGAGGGGAAGCGCGAAGGCGATGGTCTTGCCACTGCCGGTGCGACCGCGACCGAGCAGGTCGCGGCCGGCGAGCGAGTCGGGGAGGGTGTCGCGCTGGATCGCGAAGGCTTCGGTCTTGCCGGAATCGGCGAGAACGGCGGCGAGTTCGGCAGGAACGCCGAGTTCGAGGAAAGTAGGCATGGATGACTCCGTCCGTACGCGAGAAGACACGCACGATAGTGGGCTGAGGTGGGCGACGGCGCTCGCAGGGGGCGTGCGCATCGGTTCGCCGTGCGAAAGGCCAGCAGAGCGCTGGTGATGGGAGCCGGGTGACTCGCTTCGGTCCTCAGAGACCCCGTGACGACGACGACGTTGGCGAGCTCGTGCTCGGGCAACAGCCACAGTCTATCAGCGCCCGCTCCGAGGCGGCCGCAGGTGCGGATGACCGCGCGTCAGGCGTGCAGCGCCTCGTTGAGCGTGACGCCGACGCCCGCGCGACGCACGGCCTCGACCGCGCCGCTGATCGAGTTGCGGCGGAACAGAAGTCCGTTCTGCCCCGACAGCTCGGCGCCCTTCACGCTGGCGCGGGTGCCCTCGGCTGTCACGGGGCCGTCGACGAGCACGATCTTGGTGCCGGCGGTGACGTAGAGGCCCGCCTCGACCACGCAGTCGTCGCCCAGCGAGATGCCGATGCCGGCATTCGCGCCCAGGAGCGTGCGCGACCCGATCGAGACGCGGTGCGAGCCCCCGCCCGAGAGGGTTCCCATGATCGATGCGCCGCCACCGATGTCGCTGCCGTCGCCCACGACGACGCCCTGCGAGATGCGGCCCTCGACCATCGAGGCCCCGAGGGTGCCCGCGTTGAAGTTGACGAATCCCTCGTGCATCACAGTGGTCCCCGGCGCGAGGTGGGCGCCGAGGCGCACGCGCGAGGCATCGGCGATGCGCACGCCCTGCGGCTGGAGGTAGTCGGTCAGGCGGGGGAACTTGTCGAGCCCCTGCACCTGGATTCCCGCGCGCTGGAGCTGCGGACGCAGGCGGGCGGCATCGGTGGGGAGCACGGGGCCGGCGTTCGTCCAGGCGACGTTCGGGAGGTGACCGAAGATCCCGTCGAGGTTCAGCTCGTTCGGGCGCACGAGCAGGTGCGAGAGCGCGTGCAGACGCAGGTAGGCGTCGGCGGTCGAGGCCGGAGCGTCATCGAGGTCGATCTCGAGCCGCACGGGCTCGACGGTGACGTTGCGCCGTGCGTCGGGACCGGTGAGTCCGTCGAGATCTGCCGCGGCATCCGAGGGCAGGGTGCCGGTGCCGAGGGTGGCATACCAGGCGTCGAGAACCGTGCCGTCGCCGGCGATGGTCGAGAGTCCGATTCCCCACACGGTGCGCGCATCAGTCATGCCTCCACGGTACCGGCTCCCGCGATCACGCCCGGCCCATGTGACCGGCGTCCGATGACCGCGCGCCGAGGTCATAGGCTGGGGGCATGGTGCTCGATCTGACCGCATCCTCTCTCGACCTCACGCGCGCGATCTGCGACATCGCGAGCGTCTCCGGAGACGAGAAGACCCTGGCCGACGCGATCGAACAGGCGCTCGCGCCGCTCGACCACCTCGAGGTGATCCGGCACGGCAACACGATCGTCGCCCGTACCGACCTCGGTCGCGCCCAGCGGGTGGCCATCGCCGGTCACATCGACACCGTCCCCATCAACGACAACCTGCCCACGCGCCTGATCGACGTCGACGGCGAGGCGTACCTCTGGGGTCGCGGCACGGTCGACATGAAGGCGGGCACGGCGGTGCAGCTGAAGCTCGCCGCCGAGCTGACCGATCCCGTCGTCGACATCACGTGGATGTGGTACGACAACGAGGAGGTCGAGGCGTCGAAGAACGGACTCGGTCTGCTCGCCGCCGTGCGTCCCGATCTCTTCGTCGCCGACTTCGCGATCCTCGGAGAGCCGTCCGACGGTGAGGTCGAGGGCGGATGCAACGGCACCATGCGCGCGATCGTGCGCACGAGCGGTGTCCGCGCGCACAGCGCACGCGCCTGGATCGGCGAGAACGCCATCCACCGCGCGGCCCCCATACTCGCCCGCCTGGGCGAGTACCGGGCGCGCGAGGTGCTGGTCGAGGGTCTTCTGTACCGCGAGAGCCTCAGCGCCGTGCGCATCAGCGGCGGTGTCGCGGGCAACGTCATCCCCGATGCCTGCGAGGTCGAGATCAACTACCGGTTCGCTCCGAGCAAGTCGGCGGCGGATGCCGAGGCTCACCTGCGCAGTGTGCTCGCAGGCTTCGACCTCGAGGTCACGGACTCGGCGGAGGGTGCACGTCCCGGCCTCGACGCACCGATCGCCCAGCAGTTCGTGGCCGCCGTCGGCGCGGAACCGCGCCCCAAGTACGGCTGGACCGATGTCGCCCGTTTCTCTGCGCTCGGCATCCCGGCGGTGAACTACGGGCCCGGCGATCCCCACCTCGCCCACCACGACGAGGAGCGCGTCCCCGTCGCGCAGATCGATGCCGTCGAGCGGGGACTGCGGGCGTGGCTCAGCTCGCACTGAGCGCCGCGCGTCGGTGGGCGCAGATGCCGCTACCGCTGCGCATCGCCGTCATCTACCTGATCGCCCGGCTCGTCACGACGGGCTTCCTCCTCTTCGCGGCATCCGCCTCGACGTCGCTGTCGCGCTTCGGAGCGGATGCCGGACTGGCCGACTTCGTGCTCGGCTGGGATGCGCAGTGGTACTGGCTGGTCGCGGAGAGCGGATACCCCTCGACGCTCGAGCTGACCGACGCGGGCACCGTCGTCGAGAACCAGTGGGCGTTCATGCCCGTCTTCGCCTACGCGGCGAAGGCGATCGGGTTCCTCTTCGGATCCTGGGGAGTGGGGGCGTTCCTGCTCTCGTTCGTGGCCGGCTATCTCGCCTGCCTCGCTCTGCATCGGCTGCTGCGTGACCGGATCGGATCCTCCGCGGCGCTGTGGTCGGTGGTGTTCTTCGCCGCGGGGCCGCTCGCGGCGATGTTCCAGGTGGGATACGCCGAAACGCTGTTCCTGCTCCTGCTCTTCCTGGCACTGGACGCGGTGCTCCGCCGCCGGTACGCCTGGCTGTACCTCCTGATCCCGATCATGGCGTTCACTCGCCCGGGCATCCTGGCGTTGGCGCTGCTGCTCGGCCTCCACGGCATCGCCCGCTGGATGAACCGTCGCCGCGAACCACTGACCACCGTCGAGATCGTGCACATCGTCGCGACGGCGGCGCTGGCGACCGTCGCCGGCTTCGCCTGGCAGGTGATCGCCGGTCTCGTGACGGGTGACATGGGGGCGTACCTCGACACCGAGCTGGCGTGGCGTCAGCACTGGATCAGCGGGGGAGTGGCCGGGTTCGTACCCTTCGAGGGCTGGATCCAGGCGTCGCAGTTCTGGTTCGCGCAGTGGGGTATCCCCGCGTGGTGGGGCCCGATCGGGCTCGTGGTCATCGTCGTCGCCACCGGACTCGCGCTCTTGCGCTCGCCGCAGGTTCGAGCGCTCGGTCTCGACCTCCGGCTCTGGAGCGCGAGCTATCTGCTGTACCTGCTGGCGGTGTTCTTCCCGCAGTCGAGCACCTTCCGGCTGCTCCTGCCGATCAGTCCGCTCTGGGGAGCGGTGGCGGTGCCGCGCTCGCGGCTCTGGCGGCTGAGCGTTCTGGCGCTGTGCCTCGTGGGTCAGGGCGTGTGGATCTCCTTCGTCTACGCGCTCGGGAACACGTTCTGGCAGGTGCCGTGAACATGAAGAATCGATGCATTTCTTCACAGGTGACGCTCAGGTCGCGACGACACCGATAAACTCTTCCCATACCACCGAGGAAAGGAAGCCGCGATGGCAGCGATGAAGCCGAGGACCGGGGACGGCCCCATGGAGGCCGTGAAAGAAGGACGACTCATCATCGTGCGCGTTCCGCTCGAAGGAGGAGGCCGTCTGGTCGTCTCCGTGAACGACGCCGAGGCCAAGGAGCTTCACGACGTGCTGGCAGCCGTCGTGGCGCCGGCCTGAGTCACCCCGATCCGTCTCACGGATCAACCGAAGGAGGCGGCGGATCATCGGATCCGCCGCCTCCTTCGTCTGTCGTGGGGAGCGTCAGTCCCGCTCGGCGAGGCTGATCAACTGCAGCAGGCCCTCGCCCGCGGGAGACACGGTCGCGAGCACGGCCGACGACTCCTGGGTCTCCTGGATCAGGGAGCGGTAGCCCGCCGTGATCTCATCGCGCTGCACGGGGTCGGCCACGCGTCCACCCGCGAGAACGCGGGGGACGAGCACGATACCGCCGCGGCGGACGAGGCGCAGTCCGTGCTCGACGTAGTCGATGACGTTCTCAGGATCGGCGTCGACGAGCACGATGTCGTAGGCGTCCTCGTTCATGCGGGGGAGCACATCGGCGGCGCGGCCCGTGATGAAGCGGGCGCGCGTGGCCGGGACCTTCGCGTCGGAGAACGATTGGCGGGCCGCGGCGAGGTGCTCGGGCTCGTTGTCGATCGAGGTGAGCACGGCCTGCGGCGCGCCGCGCAGCAGCCAGAGTCCGGAGACTCCGGCGCCGGTGCCGATCTCGACGATCGAACGGGCGGCGGTCGCGGCGGCGAGCACGGCGATCTGCGAGCCGACGGCGACGCTGATCGGCGCCGCTCCGAGCTCGACGCCGTGCGCCCGAGCGCGAGCGATCGCATCCGGTTCCGTGAGGGACTCTCGGATGAAACGTGCGTTCGCGTCGTGTTCGCTCATGACCTGATCCTCCCGTCCACGCTGTGACTCCTCCCAGCGTATTGGCTCGGTGCGCACGCGGAGCGCAGGCGCGGCGGTAGCCTGGACAGATGCAGTTCGGGTTGACCTTCGAGAAGCTTCTGCTGATCGGTCTCATCGCGGTGCTCATCGTGGGCCCCGAACGCCTTCCGCGCATGGCCGAGGGCTTCGCCAAGGTCGTGCGCCGCGCCGGGGAGTACCTCCGCGACACGCGCACCCGCGTGCGCGACGAGATGGGCCCCGAGCTCGACGACGTCGACTGGCGCAAGCTCGACCCCCGCCAGTACGACCCCCGTCGCATCATCCGGGACGCCCTCCTCGAGGAGCCGACCCCTCCGACCCATCCGATGGCGGCGGCCGCCGCCATCGCGGAGCCCGAGCCGCGCACGCCGCCGCAGAGGTTCACTCCCGGCGAGCTGCCGCCCTTCGATCTCGAAGCCACCTGATCGCATCGGCGATCGACGGCGGTCGCGACCTCAGCCGAGCGACATCGGCAGCGGGCGACCGGCGAGTCCGCGCCCGCGCCCGGCCAGGGAACGGGCGAGGGTGCGGATGGCCGTGGCCGCGGCATCCGTCTCGGCATCCAGCACGACCGGAGAACCCGCATCCCCGCCGGCGCGCAAGGCGGGGCTCAGGGGGATCGAGGCCAGCAGAGGGACGTCGGCTCCATCGGACGACAGCGCCTCCGCGACCGCGGCTCCACCGCCCGCACCGAACAGATCGACCACGGTCCCGTCGGGGAGGGTGAGACCCGCCATGTTCTCGATCACCCCGATCACGCGCTGACCGGTCTGGCGGGCAACGAGCCCGCTGCGAATGGCGACCTCGGCAGCGGCCGCCTGCGGGGTCGTCACCACGAGCACCTCGGCGTGCGGCAGCAGTTGTCCGATCGAGATGGCGATGTCGCCGGTGCCCGGCGGCATGTCGATCAGCAGGATGTCGAGGTCGCCGAAGTGCACGTCCGTGAGGAACTGCGACACGGTGCGGTGCAGCATCGGGCCGCGCCAGGCGACCACGCCCTCGCCTTCGCGCAGGAACATCCCGATCGAGATGGTCTTCACCCCGTGCGCGACCGGCGGCAGCATGAGGTCGTCGATGCGCGTCGGCTGCGTGCCCGCGGGGATGCCCAGCAAGCCGGGGATCGAGAAGCCGTGCACGTCCGCGTCGACGAGGCCGACCGCGAGGCCGAGGTCGGCGAGGGCGACGGCGAGATTCGCGGTGACGGTCGACTTGCCGACGCCGCCCTTGCCGCTGGAGACGAGGATCACGCGGGTCAGGGAGTCCGGGCCGAAGGGCATCTGGCGGGGTGCTCTGCCGTCGCGCAGCTTCTCGGTCAGGCGCTTGCGCTCCTCGGGCGTCATCACCCCGACCTCGACCTCGACGGCGTCGATGCCGGGAACGGATGCCGCGGCACGGCGCACATCGGACTCGATCTTCGTCGCGGCCGGGCACCCGACGATCGTCAGGACGATCCCGACGGTGGCGCTGCCGCCCTCCACGACGATGTCGCGCACCATGTCGAGGTCGCCGATCGGACGTCGGAGTTCCGGATCGGATACAGCGGCGACCGCGCGCCGGACGTCATCGGCGGACGTCATGCGCGCGGGCGACGCGGAGGCCTCGTCGCCACGGGCCCCGTGGTCGGCGCGGGGGAGGCCGCGGGGGCCTCGGGTTCCGCGTCGTGGTCGCCGAGGTCGGCGAGCAGCGCCTTGAGCTCCTGTCGCAGCACGTCGCGCGTGACGACGTGCGAGTTGCGCTCCTCGAGCGCCATGCGCAGCGCGACGATCTCGCGGGCGAGGTATTCGGTGTCGGCGAGGTTCCGCTCGGCGCGCTGACGGTCCTGCTCGATCTGCACCCGGTCACGGTCGTCCTGCCGGTTCTGCGCGAGCAGGATCAGCGGCGCGGCGTAGGAGGCCTGCAACGAGAGCACGAGGGTCAGAGCGGTGAATCCGAGGGCGGCGTCGTCGAACCGCAGGCTCGTCGGCGACATCGTGTTCCACACGATCCACAGGATGCAGAACAGGCTGAGGATCAGCAGGAACGCCGGTGTGCCCATCGCGCGGGCCACCCACTCGGTGAACCGTCCGAAGCGGTCGCGCGAGGTCGGACGCTGACGGGTCGTGCCGCGCCCGAGCGGGGCGTCGAGGCGGGGGGAGCGGGCCATCAGCGCACCTCCGTGGTCGTGTCGTCCGACACCTCATCGACATCGTGCGTGCGCCAGTCGTCGGGCAGCAGGTAGTCGAGCACGTCGTCGACGCTGATCGCACCGACGAGCCGGTGCGCGGCATCGACGACGGGGAGCGAGACGAGGTCGTAGCTGGCCAGCAGACGGGCGACCTCGGCCGCGGAGGCCGTGGCGGACACCGGTTCGAGACTGTCGTCGACGATCGCGCCGAGGCGCTCGTGCGGCGGGTAGCGCAGCATCCGTTGGAAGTGCACGACGCCGAGGAGGCGGCCCGTCGGCGTCTCGAACGGGGGAAGGGTGACGAAGACCGCGGCCGCGAGGGCGGGGTGCAGCTCGTGGCGGCGGATCAGCGCGAGCGCCTCGGCGACCGTCGCGTCGGCCGAGAGCACGATCGGCTCGGGTGTCATGAGCCCGCCGGCGGTGTCGGGGCCGTAGCGCAGCAGCATGCGCACGTCTTCGGCCTCCTCCGGCTCCATGAGCTCGAGGAGGTGCTCCAGACGGTTCGGGGGGAGCTGGGCGAGCAGGTCGGCCGCGTCGTCCGGTTCCATCTGGTCGAGGATGTCGGCGGCGCGCTCGTCGCCGAGGCGGTCGAGGATGTGCACCTGCTCGTCCTCGGGCATCTCCTCCATGGCGTCGGCGAGGCGGTCGTCGGACAGCTCCTCGGCGACCTCGATCATGCGCTGCTGCGGCAGATCGAGGAGCGTGTTGGCGAGGTCGGCCGCGTGCAGCTCGGAGTACGACGCCACGAGCTGTTCGGCGGACTGCGACTCCCCGGGCGCGCGCTCCTCGGTGACCTCGCTCCAGGCGGCGAAGGTCGTCGAGCCCTTCGCGAACGGCGAGGCGCTGGTCTTCGGCTTCCGGAGGAACAGCTGGCTGACGGCCCACTCGCCGAGTCGATTCGGCTCGATGGCGACATCTTCGATCACGGCCGTGCCGCTGCCGTCGGCGAAGCTCACGCGGCGCCCCAGCATCTCGGCGAGCACGCGCACCTCGCCGGCGCGCGGCGAGAAGCGGCGCACGTTGATGAGCCCGGTGCTGATGACCTGACCGGAGCGGATCGAGGTGACCCGACCGATCGACAGGAAGACGTGGCGACGGCCCGGGATCTCGACGACGAGGCCGATCACGCGGGGGGCCGCCGTACTTCGGTACACGATGACGACGTCTCGGACCTTGCCGAGCCGGTCGCCCACGGGGTCGAAAACGGCGCAACCGGCCAGGCGCGCGGCGAATACCCGTTGTGTGCTCACCCACCCAGCGTAGTCCGCGCGGCCCCGGGGCGTCCCCCGGATCGGCGCTCCGAGGACGCGCGCATCGAGGCGTGGGACAATGGGCGGATGAGCATGCTCAACCGCCCCGTGAACAGCACCGACACCGGCGAGATGGTGGCGTCCACCCGTGACTACGCCACCGCGCAGAAGACCGTGTCCACGCTGATCGCCGCCGAGATCCCCGCCCGTGACATCGCGATCGTGGGCCAGGGCGTCCGCACGGTCGAGCGCATCACCGGTCGCCTCGGCTACGCGACGGCCGCGCGTTCCGGCGCGGTGAACGGCGTACTCATCGGCCTCTTCCTCTCGGCGATCCTCGTGATCGGCAACCCCGAGGTCCCGATCCAGCTGTTCCTGGGCTTCGTGCTCATCGGCGTGGCGATCGGCATGATCCTCAGCCTCGTGACCTTCGCGATCGTCCGCCGCCGTCGCGACTTCGCGAGTGTGACGCAGCTTGCGGCCGACCACTACGAGGTCACGGTGCTGCCGGCGTCGCTGGCGAAGGCTCGTCAGGCGCTGGGGACCGCCCGCCAGGCGCCCGTGCGCCCGCCGGTCGATCTCGACGAGCCCCCGCGCTACGGCGAGCGGATCACGCCGGGGACCCAGGGCCAGGCGCCCGTGCCCTCCGGCGAACCGGTGATCCCGCCGCGGCCCGCCGCACCGGTCGCTCCCGGAGCAGACGCGACGACCGCGCCCGAGGGCGCCGAGCCCGGCGACACGGAGCAGGGCAAGCCCGCGAAGCCGGGCGAGGGCGACGCTCCCGTTGCAGGTACGCCCGAGCCCGCCTGATGCTCGCATCCGGACGCTCGTCGTTCGAGGTCGCCCTGCCCGCAGGTGGCACGCAGGTCTCTGTCGAGCGCACCTCGGGCGAGGGGCGCACGACGATCCTGATCGCGCACGGTGCGGGCGCCGGAATGGACCACCCGTTCCTCACCGGGCTCGCCGCGGCGTTGACGGAGGCCGGGTTCTCGACCGTGCGGTTCAACTTCCCCTACGTGGAGCAGGGGCGACGGATGCCGGGCCCCGCCGCGCACGCGATCGCGACGTGGCGCGCCGCCGTCGCCGCGGAGCGGGAGCTCGACCCGACGGCGCGGATCATCGCGGCCGGCAAGTCGTACGGCGGCCGGATGGCCTCGATGGCCGTGGCCGAGGGACTCGACGTCGACGCTCTCGTCTATCTCGGCTATCCGTTGCACCCGCCGGGCGCCCCCGAGAAGCTGCGCGCCGAGCATCTACCGGCGATCGCCGTGCCCCAGCTGTTCATCGAGGGCTCGAACGACCCGTTCATCCAGCCGCTCACGCAGTTCGAGGAGGTCGTCGAGACCTGCCGGGATGCGCGCGTCGCCTGGATCGACGGCGGAGGTCACAGCTTCGAAGTGAAGGGGCGCAAGCGTCCGGCATCCGATATCGGTGCCGGGCTCGCGCCCCTCCTCGTGGACTTCGCCGCCCGGATCTGACTCCCGAGGGATCAGCTCTGGACGCGGGCGATCCAGGCCTCGATCTCGTCGGCCGTGCGGGGGATGCCGGCCGAGAGGTTGACGGGGCCGTCCTCGGTCATGAGGATGTCGTCCTCGATGCGCACGCCGATCCCGCGGAGCTCGGCGGGGACGGTGAGATCGTCGATCTGGAAGTACAGGCCGGGCTCGATCGTGAACACCATGCCCGGGGCGACGATGCCGTCGTAGTACATCTCGCGGCGGGCCTGGGCGCAGTCGTGCACGTCGATGCCGAGGTGGTGCGAGGTGCCGTGCACCATGTAGCGGCGGTGCTGGCCGCCGGCCTCGGCGTCGAGGGCCTCCTCGGCCGTGACGGGGAGCAGACCCCACTCCGCGACGCGAGCGGCGATCACGGTCATGGCGGCGGCGTGGATGTCGCGGAAGCGCACCCCGACCTTCGCGGCGGCGAAGGCGACGTCTGCCGCTTCGCGCACGGCTTCGTAGACACGGCGCTGCACATCGGTGAACGTGCCGGAGACGGGCAGCGTGCGGGTGATGTCGGCGGTGTAGAGGCTGTCGGCCTCGACACCGGCGTCGACGAGGATCAGATCGCCGGGCACCACGGCGCCGTCGTTGCGGGTCCAGTGCAGGTAGCAGGCGTGGGGCCCGGAGGCGGCGATGGTGTCGTATCCCTCCCCGTTGCCGTCCTCGCGCGCCCGGCGGTGGAACACGCCCTCGACGACGCGCTCGCCGCGCGCGTGTGCCACGGCGGAGGGGAGCTCTCGGATGATGTCGTCGAAGCCGGCGGCGGTGATCTCGACCGCACGTCGCATCTCGGCGATCTCGAAGTCGTCCTTGATGAGGCGCAGCTCGGAGACCGCACGGGTCAGCGTCTCGTCCTCATCGAGCACCAGCTCGCCCTCGGCCGGCGCGAACTCGGCCAGGTGCGCGGTGGTGAGGGCGAGGTCGGCGGCGACGCCAGCCAGCGAAGGGCGCGGTCCGATCCAGAACTCTCCGACGGTGGCGTCGGCGTAGAACTCGGTCGTGGTGCGGTCGGCACGCTCGCGGAAGTACAGGGTCACGTCGTGACCGTCGTCGGTCGGGTCGAAGACGAGCACCGAGTCCGGCTCGGTGTCGGATGCCCAGCCGGTGAGGTGCGCGAAGGCGGAGTGCGCACGGAACACGTAGTCGGTGTCGTTGCTGCGCTGCTTGAGCGAGCCCGCCGGGATGACGAGGCGCTTACCGGGGAACGCGGCCGAGAGCGCGGCGCGGCGCACGGCGGCGTAGGGTGCCTGCTCGCGCGCGCCGGGAAGCGTCTCGGGACGCTCGGCCCACCCGGTCGAGATGGTGTCGAGGAAGCCCTGCGGGAACGGCTGCTTGCGATTCGTGTTGCTGTTCTCGACGTCGGGTTCGGCGATCGTGTCGCGTTCTGCTGCGGTGCTCATCCCTCAAGTCTCTCACTCGGGGATGCACGCCGCCTCTCAGCCGGCGGGCTCGAGCTGCACCACGAGGGCACGGTGATCGCTGCCGCCGGCGTCGTCGAGCACGACCGAACCGGTGGGCGTCCAGTTCTGCGAGGCCATCACATGATCGATCGGGGCGCCCGCCAACGGGGGCAGCGAGCTGGGCCAGGTTCCGACGACTCCGTTGCCGGTGCGCGAAGCGACATCGCGGCAGTACCCGATGTCACCGCCCTCGACGCCGAGACCGGCCATGTGGTCGATCGTCGCGTTGAAGTCGCCCGCGAGGATGAAATCGCCCGCGGGGCACTGGTCGGCGATCCACTGGAGATCGGACTGCCACTGCTGCATCTCCTCCACACGGGGCGCCACGGCGTGCACCGCCACGACCGTCGGCCCGCTCCCGTCGACCGGCATCAGCACGACGCTGGGCACCGAGCCGGTGTTGCTCGTGCCGTCCTGCGACGATTCGATGACCGAGTACTCCCCGAGGTCGGGGGAGACCAGGACGGTCGTCTGCCAGGACTGCGGGCCGTCGGGCACGTCGGGGCGGAACTGCACGTGGTGCACCCACATCGGATGACCCTGCTCGCGCAGCATGAGCGCGATGCGCTCGCCCACGGCCTCGGTCGTCTCGGGGAGCGCGACGACGTCGGCTCCCTGGTCGAGGATCTCCTGGGCGATCTGGTCGGCCGGCACCGCCTCGCCGGCGGTGTTCCAGGTCAGAACCCGGACGCTCGTCTCCGTCTTGTCGGGGAGGGCCGACGTGCCGAATCCGCGGGTCGCTCCGATGATTCCGGTCGCTCCGGCTCCGAGCAGCGCGACGATGAGGATCGAGGCGGCGAAGCCGCGCAGCGGGCGGGCGAGCAGGAGCAGCAGCGCCAGGAGTGCGATCACCACGAAGATGCCCAGCACCACACCGCGCGCCGCGACGACCTGCGCGAAGGGATAGGTCTGCTCCAGCCGGAAGAACTGCGGCCACACCACGACGGCCGTGGCGGCGGCGAACAGCACGGTGATCAGGATTCCGAGGAGGCGAAACATCCCCTCCAGCCTAGGAGCGCCGCCTGTGAAGTCCCTGCCGCGACAGGCGGGACTGCGCTCCCGTGCGCCCGCCTTCCGCCCCGCTCGGTACGCTCGGAGGATGGCCCCTGAGCACCCCCGTCGATTCGTCGGTCCCGCCGACCTGCATCTGCACTCGAATCACTCCGACGGAACCGAGGCGCCGGCCGAGGTCGTGCGCCAGGCGCACGAGCACGGACTGCGCACGATCGCGCTCACCGACCACGACCGCACGACCGGTTGGGGAGAGGCGGCGGAGGCGACGGCGGCGCTGGGGATGACCTTCCTGCCGGGGATGGAACTGTCGGCGAAGCACGACTGGCGCAGCGTCCACGTGCTGGGCTACCTGTTCGACCCCGACGACGCGGCCCTGCGGGCGGAGACGGATCGCATCCGCGGCGACCGCATCGGCCGGGCCGAGCGGATCGTCCGCAGCATCGGCCGCGATTACGACCTGCACTGGGACGACGTGCTCGCCCAGACCACGCCGGACGCGACGGTCGGTCGCCCGCACATCGCGGATGCGCTCGTCGCACGAGGAATCGTCCGCGATCGCACCGAGGCGTTCGACGGCATCCTGCATCCGCGCGAGGGGTATTACGAGCCGCACTACGCGCCGGATCCGCTCACCGCCGTCCGGCTCATCACGGACGCCGGGGGAGTGGCGATCATCGCCCACCCGGTGACCTCCGGTCGCGACCGTATGATGCCGATGTCGTTCCTGGAGCAGCTGATCGACGCGGGGCTCGGCGGCTTCGAGATCGACCATCGGGAGAACACCGAGGCGGGGAAGGCCCTGCTGCGCGAACTCGCCGCTCGACGCGATCTCATCGTCACCGGCTCCAGCGACTACCACGGCAGCGGCAAGCCCAACCGGCCCGGGGAGAACACCACGAGCGACGAGATGGTCGAGCGCCTGATCGCGCGCGCCTCCGGTACCACACCGCGCTACCCCTGACGGGGCTTCCCGGCATACTGGCGGTCGACTCCCGGCGCTCTCGCCGTCGTCGTCGATACGCTCGCCCGATGCAACGCGCCACCTCGCTCGAGCGCCGGATCGACGCGGCCGCTCACCGCCTGCTCAGAGATGCCCCGGCGAACGGCATCCGCGCGTTCCTCGTCGAGTTCGCCGTCTTCGTGCTCAAGCAGGCCTGGGCCTGCATCTTCGGCGCGGCGCTCCTCGTCGTGATCGTCGCCGCGCGGCTCTGGTATCCCGATGATGTGGCCCTCGCCCGGAACGATGCCCTCACGATCGCCGCCGTGCTCATCCAGGTTGCGATGCTGGTGTTCCGGCTCGAGAGCGGACGCGAGCTGTGGGTGATCCTGCTCTTCCACGTCACCGGCACGGTCATGGAGTTGTTCAAGACCGACGTGGGGTCGTGGGCGTATGCCGCCGACGGCATCCTCCGCATCGGCGGAGTGCCGCTGTTCAGCGGTTTCATGTACGCCGCGGTCGGCTCCTACATGGTGCGCGTCTACCGCCTGTTCGACCTCGGGTTCACGCGCTACCCGCGCCGATGGCTCACCGCACTCGTCGCCCTGGCGATCTACGCGAACTTCTTCGCGCACCACTACTGGTGGGATGCGCGCTGGGTTCTGCTGATCGCCGTGCTCGTGCTCTGGCTGCCGACGGTCATGCACGCGCGGGTCTGGCGGCGGACGCTGCGCATCCCGCTCCTGCTGGCGTTCGCCGGCGTCGCGGTGTTCATCTACTTCGCCGAGAACATCGGCACGCTGGCCGGTGCCTGGGCGTACCCGGATCAGGCCGATGGGTGGCAACCCGTCTCGCCGAGCAAGCTCGTGTCGTGGTTCCTGCTCATGATCATCTCGGTCGTGCTCGTGACGTGGGTGTACCCGCCGAAGGCTCCGGCGCGGGCCCGAGCCGGGACATGACAGAGGGGCGGATGCCGCAGCATCCGCCCCTCTGTCGAAACCGTCTCAGGCGCCCGCGACCGGTGCCGCGCCCGCTCCGCCGGAACCTCCGCGACGACGGCGGCGACGGCGAGCCGGTGCGGGCTTTCCGTCGTGGTGCTCCTTGCCCGCACCGTCGTGCGTGCCGGCGCCCTCGGCGCTGCGATCGGCGGCGGGGGCACCGTCGCCGTCACCCGAGGCTGCAGGTACGGCGCCCTCGGCGAACGTCGAACCGACCGGGTTCGACCCGCCGCGACGGCGACGACGGCGGCGCGTGCCGCCCTCGTCGGTGCCCTCGGCAGCGGCATCCGCTGCGCGCTCGGGGCGCGGGGTGCGCGGGGGACGGGTCGACTCCGCCTTGGGTGCCGAGACGAGACGACCCTTCGTGCCGGCGGGGATGTCGAGGTCCTCGTACAGGTGCGGGCTCGACGAGTAGGTCTCGACGGGCTCGGGCTGACCGAACTCGAGGGCGCGGTTGATCAGGGCCCACTTGTGCAGGTCCTCCCAGTCGACGAACGTGACCGCGATACCGGTCTTGCCCGCGCGGCCCGTGCGGCCCGCGCGGTGCAGGTACGTCTTGTCCTCGTCCGGGATCGTGTGGTTGATAACGTGCGTGACGTCGTCGACGTCGATGCCGCGGGCGGCGACGTCGGTCGCGACCAGGACGTCTTTCTTGCCGGCCTTGAACGCCGCCATCGAGCGCTCGCGCTGGTCCTGGCCCATGTCGCCGTGCACGCCGCCGACGTTGAAACCGCGGTCGCCGAGCTCGTCGACCAGTCGCTGGGCCGCACGCTTGGTGCGGGTGAAGATCACGGTCTTGCCGCGGCCCTCGGCCTGCAGGATTCGGGCGATGACCTCGTCCTTGTCGAGCGAGTGCGCGCGGTAGACGAGGTGCTTGATGTTCGCCTGCGTGAGGCCCTCGTCGGGGTCGTTGGCGCGGATGTGGATCGGGTTCGTCATGAAGCGACGGGCCAGCGCCACGATCGGGCCGGGCATCGTCGCCGAGAACAGCTGGGTGTGGCGCACGGCCGGCACCTTCTGGAAGATCTTCTCGATGTCGGCGAGGAAGCCGAGGTCGAGCATCTTGTCGGCCTCGTCGAGCACGACCTCGGTCGCGTTCGACAGGTCGAGCAGACGCTGGCCGGCGAGGTCGATCAGGCGACCGGGCGTGCCGACGACGATCTGCGCGCCGGCCTTGAGCTGGTCGATCTGGCCCTCGTACGCCTTGCCGCCGTAGATGGCGACGACGCTGGTCGAGCGGTTGCTGGTGAGCAGGTCGATGTCCTCGTAGACCTGCACCGCGAGCTCGCGGGTCGGCACGACGATGAGTGCCTTCACCCCGTGCTCGGGGTCGAGGCCGAGACGCTGGACGACGGGGATGCCGAAGCCGAAGGTCTTTCCGGTTCCGGTCTTCGCCTGGCCGATGATGTCCTGGCCCGGAAGGCCGAGGGGGATGGTCTGCTCCTGGATGGGGAACGCGTCGACGATGCCCTTCGCCGCGAGCGCATCGACGATGTCCTGATCGATCCCGAGATCGGAGAAAGTAGTCACTGTATTCAGATTGCCTGTCCGGCGGTCGTGCTGAGACCGCCACGTTAACGATCCACGCCGTCTCTTGTGCCACAGGCGCGGGCCCCGCTCCGACGGCGGGGACACGCCCAGCCTACCGGAGGGCGGCCGAACGCCCGAGGAGGACCTCAGCCCCGGGTATTGTGATCGTCGTGGCGAACTCGGTAGGGAGACCTCGTGGTTAAGTGGTTCTGGCAGCGCGACGATGCGCCGCGACGCACTCTCGCCCTGCGCAGCCGGGGCGACCAGGGCGACGCGACCCGCGTGGACTTCGCCGACCTCGCGCCCGAGCTGCCCCGCTTCCTGGGCCAGGCCGCCTACCTGCAGCTGGGGTACTTCGAGACCCTCACCCGTCTCATCCGTGCCACGCCGGAGCTCGCCGAGAAGGAGGCGCTCTCCCGTGCGGCCGGCGCCGCTCTCACGAAGCATCGCGGCATCGTCGAGGTGATCGCCGAGCGCGGCGACGACCCCACGCAGCTGATGCTCCCGTTCCGCGAGAACCTCGATGCTTTCCGCCGCAAGACGATCGGTGCGCGACCGCGCGAGACGCTCCTCGCCGTGTACATCACGGCCGGGATGCTCGACGACTTCTATCTCGCCCTCGCGTCCAGCTACGGCGAGACCGGGCGGCGGATCGCCGAGATCCTGCGCGAGGACGACGCGCGCCACGAGATCGTCTCGATCATCCAGGAGACGATCGAGAGCGACGAGGAGTGGCGCTCACTGCTGTCGATGTGGGCGCGACGCCTGGTGGGTGACACGATCCTCGTCTGTCGCTCGGCGCTGAAGCCCGAGGTCTTCGTGGCACCGGACGACGAGCGCATCGAACCGGTGTACACCGAGCTGATGGGCGCGCACGCGCGTCGCATGGATGCGATGGGGCTCGCGTCCTAGACGTGCGGATTTATCCAGACGTGCGGACCTATCTGGACGTGCGGATCTAGATGCCGAGGGCCGCGGTCTTCGCCGCGTCCGAGCGGCGTCGGGCGGCGACCAGAGCGAGAGTCGCGACGACGGCGACCACGACACCGCCGAGGATGCTCGCGAGCCAGAGCCACACGTTGTCCTCGCCGAGACCGGCCCACTGCAGGCCCGTGTAGAGCGCGGCGGTGACGACCGTCGCGATGCCCGGGGTCAGTGCGACGCCGCGGAGTTCGCGGCCGTCGATGAGGAAATGCGCGGCGATGCCCAGAGCGCAGGCGGCGACGAGGGCGAGAAGGATGTACATCGCGATCAGGCGACGAAGCCGACCCGGCGCGATTCCTCGGTGCCCAGCTCGATGTAGGCGAGGTTCGCGGTGGGGACGATGTAGGAGTTGCCCTTGACGTCGGTGAAGCTCAGGTGCGCGGTGCTCTGGTCGAGCGCTGCCGCGACCTGGGTGCGGATCTCTTCTGCTGCGGTGGCGGTCTCGAAGCTCAGCTCGCGGCCGGTGTTGATGATTCCGATGCGGATTTCCACGCGTACTCCTTGGAGTGTCAGGACGATGTCGTCGTCCGAGGTCTGCGCCAACTCTACCCCGCAGGTGCGTCGCCGGATCGGCGCAGGGGAGCGGTTTCGCCGTGAGCGCACACGCGCCCGACCCGCCGCGGGGGGCGATGTCGGCGCACGCCGCTAGCGTGGAGTGCATGACAGGGGATGCCGCGCAGCGAGCCGTGATCGACGCCGCGGCGACCGCATCCGGAGTCATCATCGGCGCACCGGGAACGGGCAAGACGCGCACGCTGATCGAGCGCATCGGCAGGCTGCTCGATGACGAGGGGCTGCGCCCCGAGGAGGTGCTGGCCCTCACTCCGAACAGGCAGGCGGCGACGGCGCTCCGCGACCGCATCGGCGTGCGCGTCCGCCAGGCGACGCCGGGTCCGCTCGCGCGGTCGCTCGGATCCTTCGCCTTCCAGATCGTTCGCGGAGCGATGGTGCACGCGGGTTCCGAGCCGCCGGCGTTGCTCACGGGTGCCGATCAGGACCGGATCATCGCCGAGCTCCTCGCGGGCGACGCCGAGGACGGCGGCATCCGCTGGCCCGACGCGCTCAGCGCATCGGTGCGCGGGTCGAAGGGGTTCCGTTCCGAGCTCCGTGCGCTCATCGCCGAGTGCACCGAGCTGGGCGTGCTCCCGGACGAGCTGAAGGCATCCGGCGACCCGATCTGGGCGGCCGCCGCCGACTTCGTTCTCGAGTACCGCTCGGTGCTCGACGCGTTGCGCTCGGCGCATCGCGACGCCGCAGACCTGCTCGGCGAGGCGAGCGCGATCCTCCGCGACGCGTCCCCGGGCACGCTCGGTCCGCTGGCGCCCCTGCGCGTTGTGCTCATCGATGACGCGCAGGAGTTGACCCGCGGGGGCGTCGCCGTCGTCCAGGCGCTGCGTGCCCGAGGGGTCTCGGTGCTCGCGTTCGGCGATCCCGACATCTCCTCAGGTGCGTTCCGGGGAGCGAGCCCCGAACTGTTCGCCGACCTCGTGTCGGCGATCGGAGCGGTGCACGTGCTCGACGGCGCGCACCGCCAGCACCCGGCGCTCACCGCGCTCACCCGCACCGTGACGCAGGCGATCGGGGTCTCGGGAAGGGTCGAGCACCGGCGCGCACCGCAGGCCGGCCCGATCGAAGGAGCGGATGCGGCCGTCACGTCGTTCCTCGCCCCGTCGCCGCACGAGGAGTTCGACCGCATCGCCGGTGTCATGCGCGAATGGCACCTCATGCAGGGCGTCGCCTGGGATCGCATGGCCGTCATCGCCCACGACACGCGACAGGTGACACTGCTCGAGACCGAGCTCGCCGCGCGGGAGATCCCGACACGGGCCGCCGGCGTGCAGCGTCCGCTCGGCAGTGAGGGCGTCGTGCGTGACCTCGTCGGCATCGTGCGCCTCGCACTCACCCCGGCGGCGGAGCGCACGTCCGCGGAACTCGAAGACGCCCTGCGCACGCCGTTCGGGGGGATGGACGCGATCGCTCTGCGTCGTCTGCGCGCGCGGCTGCGACACCTCGAGCTGGAACACGGGGGAGCCACACCCGCTCGCGAGCTGCTGCGCCAGGCGATGGCCGACCCCGAGCACTTCACGCTCATCGATGCCCCGGAGTCCCGCACGGCCCGGCGGTTCGCCGAGACGATCGAGGCGGTCTCGGCCGCCGCGCGGGCCGGCGAGACGATCCACGACCTGCTCTGGCGGATCTGGGAGCAGTCGCGGGCGATCGACGGCCGCAGCCTGCACATCGCGTGGCGAGAGGTGTCGTCGCAGCCCGGTGGCGCCGAGACCGCGCGATCGCTGGATGCCCTCGTCTCGCTGTTCGACGCGGCCAAGCGCTTCGTCGAGCGCACGCCGAACGAGCGCCCGGAGACCTTCGTCCGCGACATCCTCGACAGCGAGGTGCCCGAGGACTCGCTCTCGACACCCGATCGGCCGGGGCGGGTCACTCTGCTCACCCCGGCGACCGCGCTCGGCACCGAGTTCGACGCGGTCGTCGTGGCCGGTCTTCAAGACGGCGTCTGGCCGAACCTCCGGCTCCGGGGCGGGATGCTGCAGACCTGGCGTCTTCCCGACGCCGTGACGTCGATGCGCACCGGCGTCCCCCTCGAGACGCCGGGCATCCTGGATCGGCGAAGAGGAGCGCTGCACGACGAGCTCCGCCTCTTCGTCCGGGCCATCTCGCGCGCGCGGGACCGGATCCTCGTGACGGCGGTCGACGACGACGACCAGAGCCCGAGCCCGTTCTTCGCGTTCCTGCCGACGCCCGACGCCCCGGAGGCACACGCATCGGCCGAGCATCCGCTCACCCTGCGCGGACTCGTCGCGCGCCACCGACGCACCCTCACGACCGCGACCTCCGACCCGGCACGTCGTCTCGCCGCGGAGCAGCTCGCGATCCTCGCGGCCGAGGGCGTCGCCGGCGCGGATCCGCGGGACTGGTACGGCGTCACGCCACCGAGCACCGATCGTCCCCTGCGGGACCTCGCCGCCGACGGTGCGCGGGTGTCGCCCTCGAAGATGGAGTCCTACGAGGAGTGCGGCCTGAACTGGGTCGTCTCCGCGCTGGGGGGCGACACCGTCATGCCGCCGACGGCGGGGATCGGCACGATCATCCACGAGGCCATGGAGAAGGTGCCGGACGGTGATCTCGAGCAGATGCGGGCGATCGTCGCGGAGCACTGGCCCGAGCTGGACTTCGAGACCGAGTGGATCGGACGCAAGGAGCGGCGTCGAGCCGACCTCTACGTCGACCGGCTGCACACGTACCTCGGCGACGTCCGACGCGACGGAGGGCGAGTCGTCGGCAGCGAGACGCGGTTCGATTTCGCCGTCTCCCTGCCCGATGACGACGGCCTCCCGGTCGTGCACGACGTCGGTGACGAGAGAGGAGCGCGCGCGATCGTGAGCGGCTACATCGACCGCGTCGAGGCCTACCCTCCGGGGGCGGGGGAGCATCCCCCGGCGCGGGGGCGCGGGTGGACCGAGATGACCGCGGCCGGCGAGGGCGAGCGCGCGGTGGTCGTCGACCTCAAGACCGGACGCACCGATCCGGAGGCCGACGCGGGAGTCCGTGAGCACGCCCAACTGGCGGCGTACCAGGTGGCGGTCCAGCAGGGCCTGATCGAGGGTGCGCCCGCCGATGCCCTCGCCGGGGCGCGTCTCGTGATCGTCTCGAAGACCCTCGCCAAGAGCGACTACCGCATCGCCCACCAGCACACGCTCGACGACACCGCGCGCGAGGCGTTCCTGCGCCGTGTGGCCGATGCGGCCCGCGGGATGTCGGCCTCGAGTTTCACCGCGCAGGTCGAGTCGCACTGCGCAGACACCCAGCGCCGCATCCACCCCTGTCGGATCCACACCGTCCCGGCGGTGAGCGCGTGACCGGCTGGGGCGGCGGCCTCGGGCTGTCGGCGACCGATGTCGCGGCGGCCCTCGGCCAGCCCTCACCCACCCCCGCGCAGCAGCAGGTGATCGAGGCGCCGCCGTCGCCCGCCCTCGTCGTCGCCGGTGCGGGCAGCGGGAAGACCGAGACGATGTCGGGGCGCGTGGTGTGGCTCGTCGCCAACGGTCATGTGCGACGCGACGAGATCCTCGGACTCACCTTCACCCGAAAGGCAGCGGGCGAGCTCGCCGAGCGCATCGGCCACCGCCTCGCCGTGATCGACGAGTTCGGTCGCCGCGGTCTGCTGCCGCACGTGCCGGAGATCGTGGCGACGCACGCCCTGCGCCGGGTGGAAGAGGCGGCCGCGGGCCGTCAGCGCGACCTGGTACGGACTCACGTGCTCGACGAGCTCGCCGGCCGTTACGGCACGGGCTGGGACCCGACCGCTCCGCGCGCGGCCGAGGAGCTGATGATCCGCCCACGGGTGTCGACCTACAACGCCTTCGCCGACGGCATCGTGCGCGAGCACGCCGCTCGGATCGGACGCGATGCCGACGTCGCGATGCTGAGTCAGGCCGCGTCGTGGATGCTCGCGCGAGAGGTCGTGCTGCGCGCCGACCTCCCGGAACTCGAGGGGATCGACTACGCGCTCGGCACGGTGATCGACGCGGTGCAGCGCCTCGCGGGGGAGGCCCTCGACCATCGGGTCGATCTCGACGAGGCCGAGCGTCTCGCGCGCGCGACGGCGCTGTCGTTCGAGCCGTACCGCGGCAACGGCGACGTCGAGAAGGCGGCGGCGAACCTTCTCAGCCTGCCGACGCTCGCCGCGCTCGTGCGCGAGTACATCGCCGAGAAGGGGCGCCGCGGCGTGCTCGACTTCGCCGATCAGGTCGGCGGCGCCTACGACATCGTCGAGGCCGCTCCCGACGTGCGCGCCGAGCTGCGCGAGCAGCATCGCGTCGTCCTGCTCGACGAGTATCAGGACACCTCGGTCATCCAGACCCGTTTCCTCGCCGAGCTGTTCCACGACAGCGCGGTGATGGCCGTGGGAGACCCGCACCAGTCGATCTACGGCTGGCGCGGCGCGAGCGCCGACAATCTGTACGCGTTCTCGAGCGCCTTCGCGCGCGAACAGGGGGCGCAGACGTACAGCCTCATGACCAGCTGGCGCAACGACCGCGGCATCCTCGACATCGCCAATCGCGTGCTCGAGCCGCTGCAGCGGCCGGGGCTCGACGTGCCCCCGCTCGAACCCCGTCCCGGTGCGGGCTCCGGAACCGTCGATCTGCGATTCGCTTTCACGGTCGACGAGGAGGCCGCCGATGTCGCTCGCTGGTTCGTCGAGCGACGAGCCGCGCACGATGCATCCGTCGCCGGGCGCCCGCACACCGGCGCGCTGCTGTTCCGTTCGAAACGTCACATGCAGACCTTCGCGGCCGCGCTCGCCGCGGAGGGCGTACCGCACCGCATCCTCGGGCTCGGCGGACTGCTGGCGACCCCCGAAGTGGTCGACGTCGTCTCCACCCTGCGCGTGGTGCACGACCCGACCGCGGGTTCGGCACTCATCCGCCTGCTCACGGGTCCGCGGTTCGGAGTCGGGGTGGCCGACATGGCCGCACTCTACGATCTCGGCCGAACCCTCGCCGAACGCGACACCTCGATGATGCCGCTCCCCGAAGAAGTGCGCGTGCGACTGCGCTCGTCGCGCGGCGCCGATGAAGCGGTGTCGATCGTCGATGCCGTCGACGTGGTGCGAGCGGTGCGCGACGACTATCGGCTGCTGGAGGGATTCACCCCCGACGGGCGATCGCGCATCCGTGCGGCGGGGGAGATGCTCGAGCGGCTCCGACGGGCCTCGTCGCAGCCGCTGACCGAGCTGCTGCGCCTGATCGAACTCGAGCTGCGCCTCGATATCGAACTGGCGGCGAACGAGACCCGGGGGCCGGCACGGGTGGCCTCGACGCAGCTCCGCGCGTTCTCCGATGAGGTGCGTGCCTTCCTCGCGGCCGACGATCGCGGCACGATCGGGAGCCTCCTCGCCTGGCTCGACAAGGCGGAGAGCACCGACGAGCTCATGCCGCGCCCGGAGCCCCCCGAGCCGGGCGTGGTGCAGCTGCTGACGATCCACGGATCGAAGGGGCTGGAGTGGGATGCCGTCGCAGTCGTCCGTCTCGTCGCCGACGAACTCCCCAGCCGGGTCTCCGACACCTCGGGCTGGTTCGGCTTCGGGGTCGTGCCGTTCGCGCTCCGCGGCGACCGCGACGCGCTGCCGCGATTCGAATGGGACCCCGAGAGCGCGGTGGGCGGCGAGCTCGACCCGAAGAAGCGCCAGGCGCTGGCGCAGGCGTCACTGTCGGGCGGGGCGACCAAGGCCAATCCCGAGGGCGGCGCGATCAAGCGCTTCAAGGACGCGTACCGCGCCTATCAGCAGCAGGAGGAACGCCGGCTCGCCTACGTGGCTGTCACACGCGCGCGCACCGACCTGCTTCTCAGCGGTGCGCACTGGGCGGGTCAGAAGGCTCCCCGCACGCCGAGTCCCTTCCTGCTCGAGGCGATCGATGTACGGGGCCACGAGCCCATCGAACCGGTCGACCCCGACGAGAACCCCTACGACGGGCCGGGAGCGACGATCTCGTGGCCACTGGATCCGCTCGGTGCCCGCCGTCCGCTCGTCGAGTCGGCGGCGGAGATGGTCGCGGGGGCCCTCGCGCGACCCGAGACGCTGATTCCCTCCGAAGAGCTCGAGCGGCTCCTCGCCGAGCGCGCCGCGCGTCTGCGTGGCATCGACGCAGCGGCGCCGACCCGCGTGCCCGCGTCCCGTTTCAAGGACTACGTCACGGACTACGGCGGCACGGTCTCGGCGATCATCCGCCCGATGCCGGAGCGTCCGTACCGGCAGACCCGCCTCGGCACGCTCTTCCACGCCTGGGTCGAGCACCGGTCATCGCTCGTGGGCGTCGGTGCCCGCGTCGACGAGGCGCTCTGGGAGATCGACGAAGACGAGGTGGGCGGCGAGATCGGGCCGGCGCCGGGAGAGGGAACCGGCGAAGCGGCGGATGCGGCCGACCTCGCCATGCTCCAGGCGACGTTCGAGCGCAGCGAGTGGGGTTCCCTCCAGCCGATCGCCGTCGAGATCGAGATCGACTTCGCGCTCGGCGCCGGGCTCGCGGATGCCCCCGCTGACCGCGCCGGCGAGTCCGACGCGCACATCGTGATCTGCAAGCTCGATGCCGTGTACCGCCGCGACGACCGTGGAGGCCGGATCGAGATCGTCGACTGGAAGACGGGAAAGCCGCCGAAGGGCGAGGACGAGCGGGACGAGCGGATGCTGCAGCTCGCGCTGTACCGTCTCGCCTACCACCGCCGATTCGGGGTGCCGCTCGACGAGATCGATGTCGCGCTCTACTACGTCGCCGACGACCTCGTCATCCGCGGAGACCGGGTCTACTCCGAGTCCGAGCTCTTCCAGCGCTGGAGTGCCGCGCGCGCCGCGCGCTGAGCCTCGTCGTCATCGCGTTCGTCGTCGTCCGCGTCGTCACCGGCATCCGCCGGGGCCGTGAAGATATCGCCGACGCCGGTGAGGTCCTCGGTCTCGACGTCGACCATCGCGGCGCGACGCGCCGCTTCGGAGGTGTCGGTCGACGACGATCCCTCCTCCGATTCCTGCGCCCAGAGTTCGTCGGGATTGTAGGCGTCGGTCTGCATCGAGGTGTCGATCAGTGCTGCGGCTTCCGCGGGAACACGGTCGAGCGCGTCGAGGGCCGAGTCGACCCCCTCGTTCCGCGCGGCGACGACGGCGAGGTCGTCCGCGCGGAGACCCTCGGCGAGCGCCTCGAGAAGGGCAGCCGCATCGTCGACGATGTCGGGGCGGTGCAGCGAGTCCCCGTGCACCAGCCAGCGCGCGAACTCGAGTTCGGCGAGCATCCGTGCGCGCACCTCGATCGCACCGTCCGGTGAACGCTCCGACGACCGGGCGTAGGCGGCCTGCACGTCGGGTGCCGCATCGGGCGCGGCCGAGAGCCAGGCGAGGTCGACGGCCGGATCGCCGACCGAGAGGCCGTGCCAGTTCAGCAGTCCCGTGACCTGTGGGCCGCGCTCATCGTCGTCCTCGAGCAGGAAGGAGGTCGACTGCACGCCGTTCAGGGTCACGGTCGACTCGAAGCGCCACAACTCGTCATCGGCGACGGCATCCCGCCAGCGCGCCGTCAGCCGGGCGGGAACGCGGCCGGTCGAGGCCGCGTCGTCGACCAGCCGTCGGATGTCCTCACGGCTCTCCTCGGCCGAGCGTGAGACGAGACCCGCGCTCCGGACGATCGAGACGGGCAGGCCGTGCACGGCGGCGATCGCTGCCCCCATCGACTCCGCCGTGCCGCGTCCGGCCGGTACGTGGGCGGCCTCGACCTGGAAGCCGGGGAGGAGTTCGGTGACGAGGGCGCGACCATCGCCGACGCGGGTCTCGCCCACGTACTCGGGTGCGCGGAACGGGAGGATCGCCCGCGCGCCGGCCGTCAGGGCGCGCAGCGCGAGGGACTCGGCGGCGAGCTCACGGGCTGTCTCGTCGTCGTCCGCGACGCGGATCGCGAGCTCGCGCCCGTCGGCCAGCGAGGCGACGGCGGAGTCGAAACGTGCGTCACCGTCTGCGCTCAGCGTGCGAGTACCCGTGACCTCCGCGCCGGGCAGTGCCGCCGTCACGGCCGCGGCTAGAGTGAAAGGTGAGCGTCCCATGCCCTAAGGGTAGGTCGGCTCAGGGGCGGTCCCGCCTCCGCCACGCCCGTGAGAGAGGGAGTCGATCACCCATGCACCGCCCAACCCTCGACCGCGCGGCCGAGCTCCGCGAGGAATCCGGCGTCATCGATCGTCTGCGCGGAGAGACGTCGACACGCGTGATCGCCGTCCGCGATGGTCGAGTGCGCGTGACCGATGATCTGCTGGTGCGCGTCGCGCCGACCGAACCCGTCGATGCCACATGGGCGCTCCTTGGGCGCGACGAGTCCGGAACTCCGCTGCTGTTGGCCGCGCTTCCGGCCGAGAGCGCAACGATCGACGCGGCCCCCGACGAGACGTGGCTCGGGCTGCGCGATCTCGGGGCGCGGCTCCCGGCGCAGGAGAGCGAGATCCTCATCGAGGCGCTGGCGCTCGCCGCCTGGCTGCGCGATGCGCCGTTCTGCCCGACCTGCGGTGGAGGCACCGAGATCCGTCAGGCGGGATGGTCGCGTCGCTGTCTGGTCTGCGGGCGCGACCACTTCCCGCGAACCGACCCCGCCGTGATCGTGGCGGTCGAGAGCCGCGACGGCGAGCGACTGCTCCTCGGCGCGAACGCGAACTGGGGCGGTCGGATGTACTCGTGCTTCGCGGGGTTCGTCGAGGCGGGCGAGTCGCTCGAATCGACCGTCCATCGTGAGCTCGCCGAGGAATCGGGGGTGCGTCTCTCCGCGCTGCGCTACGTGTCTTCGCAGGCTTGGCCGTTCCCGCGCTCTCTGATGGTCGGCTTCCGCGCGGTCGTCGACGACGAGGCGGATGCCCGCGCCGACGGCGAGGAGATCGTCGACGTGCGCTGGTTCACCCGCGCGGAGATCACGTCGTCCCTGGAGGGAGAGGGGCCCGTCGGGCTGCCCGGGCACGCGTCGATCGCGCGCGCACTCATCGTGGACTGGCTCGAGGCGGGCGCGTGAGCGCTCTCGACGCACTCGACGAGCGGCAGCGGCAGGCGGCATCGGTCCTCCGCGGACCCGTCGCGGTGCTGGCGGGGGCCGGTACCGGCAAGACGCGCGTGATCACCCACCGCATCGCGCACGGAGTCGACACCGGCGCGTACTCGCCCGCGCGGGTGATGGCCGTGACCTTCACGGCGAAGGCCGCGGGGGAGCTGCGTGGGCGCCTGCGTGCGCTCGGGGTCGAGGGCGTCGCCGCCCGCACGTTCCACGCCGCCGCTCTCGCGCAGCTCAACTTCTTCTGGCCGACGCTCGCCGGACAGCCCGCCCCGTCGATCATCGACAACAAGGTGCGGATGCTGGGACAGGTCGCCGACGCCATCCGCCTGCGTCCCAGCACCGCGACCCTGCGGGACATCGCGTCGGAGATCGAATGGCGCAAGGTCTCCATGCTCTCGATCGAGCAGCACGCGAGCCTGGGACGGTCCGTCTCCGGCGTCGATGCGACGCAGCTCGCCGAACTGCAGCGCGGATACGAGGCGCTCAAGGACGAGCGGAACCAGCTCGATTTCGAAGACGTTCTCCTGGCGTGCGCCGGGATGCTCGAGGCCGAGCCGCGAGTCGCCGCATCGGTGCACGAGCAGTACCGCCACTTCACGGTCGACGAGTTCCAGGACGTCTCGCCTCTGCAGAACCGACTGCTCGAGCTCTGGATCGGTGACAGGCACGACATCTGCGTGGTCGGCGACGCCAGCCAGACGATCTACTCCTTCGCCGGCGCCGAGCAGCGTTTCCTCCTCGAGTTCGAGCGCCGCCATCCCGACGCGACCGTCGTGCGGCTCGAGACGAACTACCGCTCGCAGGCTCCCATCCTCGCCGCCGCGAACGCGCTCATGAAGGGGCGCCCCGGTGCGCTGGAGCTCACGCCCGCGCGCGAGCAGTTCGCGACCGAGCCGCCCACCGTCACCGCCTACGACAGCGAGCGCGACGAGGCGGAGGGAATCGCCGCGTCCGTCTCGGCGCAGATCGCCGAGGGCATCTCTCCCGCAGACATCGCGGTGCTCTACCGGGCCCACGCCCAATCGGCCGCGCTGCAGCAGGCGCTCGCCGCGGAGGGCATCCCGACCACGGTGCTGGGTGGCACCCGTTTCTTCTCGATGCCCGAGGTTCGTCAGGCGATCCTCGCGATACGTGCTGCGGCCGTCGCCCCGGTGGAACAGGGGTTCGTCCCTGCGGTGCAGCGCGTGCTGCGCGAGCTCGGACTCACCGAGGAACCGCCGGCGGCGGGCGGAGCCCAGCGCGACGGCTGGGAGGCGCGACGCGCGATCCTCCGCCTCGCCGAGGAGGCCGGGCCCGAAGCCACCTTGCGCTCCTTCGGCGATGCGCTCATGGCCCGGGCGAAGGATCAGCACGAGCCGACCATGCGCACCGTCACGCTTTCGACCCTGCACGCCGCGAAAGGTCTGGAGTGGTTGCACGTGCACCTCGCCGGATGGGCGGAGGGGGCATTGCCGATCTCCTACGCGACGAGCTTCGAATCGATCGACGAGGAGCGCCGTCTCGCGTACGTCGGCGTCACGCGAGCCGCGCGAACTCTGTCTCTGTCGTGGTCGCGCTCGGCGGGACGAGGCGAACGGGCTCCCTCGCGGTTCCTGGCAGAGATCGGGACGACGGGACGCGGCACAGGCATTCTCCGTGAAACCTCACCGCTCGCGAATCGCGGGAGCCGTCCGCGCTGAGCCGGATGATCTCGCTCTCCGCCGAGGGCGTGGCGGCGAGAAGACGCGCGGCGATCGCTCCGGCGCCCGCGACGAGCACGGCGCGAACGCGCCCGGGGTCGCGAGCGACGAGCTGCGTGTGCAGTCGGGGCCAGGCAGGGTCGAGATCGCGAGCATGGAGATCGCGGCACGTGAGGCACGGCGTGATGCCGGGAATGACCATCGGGCCTATCGTCACCTGATCGCGACCGACGGCGACGGGCAGATGCGTCACGTCGTCGCGCAGGTACGTCGCCAGTTGCATCGCCGCGGCGCTGCCGGCGACGAGCACCACGGCCGCGTCGGACCGGGAACCGTGCTCTCCGATCGGAACGCCCTCGTCGGCGAGGCTCTCCCGTAAGCGATGCTCTGTGCGGGCATCGGTCACGCCGAGACGCTCGACCCAGGCGGCGCGCGGCACGGGCGAGTCGTCGATGAGGAGGTGCTCCAGCCGCGCGAGCAGGGCTCGCGCCGCCTCGCGCGGCGCCCCGAGCCCGTGCGCGATCACGTCGAAGGAGGCTCGGCGGAACCCGGAACCCATCCGTGACAGCAGCAGCTCCACCCATGCGGCTTCGGCGTCGATGTGCAGATCTTCGTCGAGTCCGAGCTGCAGCGTGCGCTCGTCGCGCCAGAGCAGCGGGAGGGCGGGTGAGAGTCGGGTGAGTGTCGTCGGCGTGAGCGGAGGCATCCACCGATTCTGGACATTCCACGGCTTCCGTGGGGTACCGCAGAGACATCCGTGGACAACGCGACTGCTCCTCTCCGATGGGGAGGAGCAGTCACGGTTCAGACCGGTCGGTCGCCCTCGGGGCGGTCCTCCGGCTCGTCTCCGCCCGACGAATCTCCGTCCGACGAATCTCCGTCCGGCTTTCCGTCGGCGTCGCTCGAGAAGTCGTCACCGTCGAGCAGGCGGGCCAGCGCCTCGTCGAACTCGTCGGCGACCGGCTGCTCGCCCCGCGCCGTCGCCTGGAGGCGGGCGACGAGGGCCGTCGGGTCGTCGATGTCGTCGGCGGTCGGCATCAGATCGGGGTAGTCCCAGAGCGCGTCGCGGGCGGCGATACCGACGGCATCCGTGACCTGCTGCCACATCGCGGCGGCCTCGCGCATGCGGCGCGGGCGCAGCTTCAGACCGACGAGAGCCCCGAGCGCGTCCTCGGCGGGACCGCCGACCGCGCGCCGACGACGTGCCGCCTCCGCGAGCCGTGCACCGTCGGGGAGGCGTGAGGTCGCCTGGGTGGTGACGACGTCGACCCAGCCGTCGATCGTCGCGATGAGGTTCTCGAGCCGCGTCAGTGCCTCGCGCTGCGCCTCGGTCTGCGTCGGCAGCAGGGCGCCGCCCTCGATCGCGGCCCGCAACTCCTCGGGATTGGACGGATCGAGACGGCTCGCCACATCTTCGAGTGCATCCACATCGACCGTCACCCCGCGTGCGAAGTCGGTGATCTGGGCCATCACGTGCAGGTGCAGCCACTTGGCGTGCCGGTACAGGCGGGCGTACGCGAGCTCGCGCGCCGCGAGGTAGAGGGCGATCTGGTCGTCGGGGATCTCGAGCCCCTCGCCGAAGGCGGAGAGGTTCTGCGGGATGATCGCGGCGGTGCCGGCGGGAAGCACCGGGATGCCGACGTCTCCGCCCGAGACCACCTCGAGCGAGAGGTTGCCGAGCACCTGGCCGAACTGCGCGGCGAACACCGAACCGCCGAGCCCGCGCATGAGCCTGCCCGCGCCCTGCACGACGTCGCGCATCTCCTCGGGGACCTGCGTGTCGAGTGCGCTGGTGAGCGCATCGGCGATGCTGGTCGAGACGGGGCCGGCGATCTCCTTCCATACGGGGAGGGTCTTCTCGACCCATTCGCCGCGGGTCATCGCGACCGGCGCCTGGGCGAGGTCGGAGATCGTGGTCGCCTCGCCGAGCCAGAGCCCCGCCAGGGCGAACGCGTCGACGAGCGAGGTGCGCGAGCCGTCGGTGATGCCCTGTCCGTCGCGGTTCGCGATGTGCAGCGCCTGGCGCAGCGCGTTCTCCCAGGCGTCGCCGCCGAACGCGCCCTGCAACTGCGACATGATCGTCTGCATCATCGCGGGGTCGAGCGCCAGCCCGTCCATGCCCTCGAAAGCGCCACGCAGCGCCTCGGGGTCGATATCGCCACCCTGGCCTGCGAGCATCCGCCGCAGGAACTCCTGGAAGTCCTCGGGTGTCGGGTCGTTGTCTGCCATGTCGATCGCCCTCTCAGCACGCCTATAGCCGTGCCATCTACGCTAGTCACAGGTTCATGCGAGCGAACCCGATGCGGGCAGATCCCTGTACGCCGCTCGCGAACGACGGAGGATGCTGTGGAACGAACGCGGCCTGTGAAGCTCGGACTCGGCGTCTGGGCGTTGATCGTCGCACTCGTGGCACTGGTCGTCCTCACCTTCCTCCCCACCCCCTACGTCATCCAGCGGCCGGGCCCCGTCTACGACACCCTCGGCACGGCCGCGGGTCCGGACGGGGAGAAGGTGCCGCTCATCAGCATCGAGGGCGCCGAGACGTTCGACACCGGCGGCACGCTGGATCTGACCACCGTCCAGGTCGTCGGCAACCGCGAGCGCACCCCCAGCTGGTTCGAACTCGCGCTGGCGTGGACCGACTCCTCCCGCGCGGTCGTGCCGCTCGACTCCGTGTTCCCGGAGGGCGTGACCACCGAGCAGCGCGATGAGCGCAACGCGACCCTGATGGTCGACTCGCAGCACGAGGCGACCGCCGCGGCGCTGGGAGAGCTGGGCTACGACACCGGGGCCGAGGTCGTCGTCGTCGAGGCCGTCGAGGATTCCCCGGCCGAGGGCATCCTCGAACCCGACGACGTGATCACCGCGATCGACGGCGACCCCGTGGTGTCGGCGAAGCAGCTGCGCTCGCGCATCCAGGACATCGGGGGAGCGGAGATCGACCTCACGGTCCTGCGCGACGGCCAGGAGCAGGACGTCACGATCACCCCGCAGGAGTACACCGAGGGCGACACGACCACGTGGCTGATCGGCATCACCCTTCGCACCGACTACGACTTCCCGATCGACGTGACGATCCAGCTCGACAACGTCGGCGGCCCCAGCGCGGGGATGATGTTCGCTCTCGGGATCATCGACCAGCTCACCCCGGGCGAGCTCAACGGTGGCGAGAACGTCGCCGGCACCGGCACGATCGAGGCCGACGGCACGGTCGGCCCGATCGGCGGCATCCGTCAGAAGCTCTACGGCGCGCGTGATGCGGGGGCCGAGTTCTTCCTCGCTCCGGCATCGAACTGCGACGAGGTCGTGGGCCACGTGCCCGACGGGTTGCAGGTGGTCCGCACCGCGACGCTCGAGGAATCGCTCGATGCTCTCGAGGTCATCGCCGACGGCGGAGACGTCTCGGCGCTGCCCGCCTGCACCGCGTCGTGACCTCGCCGTGACCGGGATGACAGCCGCAGCCCAGTAACGCGTGCCTAGGATGGGGGTGTGACCTCGACCTCAGCTCCGAACCCGGCCACTCCTCGAACCTCCCGACGCATATTCGGCATCTCGCTGGTGATCATCGCCGCATTGATCGCGGTGTTCTTCGTCTTCGCGTCGCTCTACACCGAATTCCTCTGGTTCGATCAGGTGGGCTTCACCGGTGTGCTCACGACCCAGTGGGTCGCCACCGTGGTGATGTTCGTCATCGGCTTCCTCGGGATGGCGGTGCCGCTGTTCGTCGTGATCCAGCTGGCCTACCGCCTGCGCCCGGTCTACGTGCGCCTGAGCTCCCAGCTCGACCGCTACCAGGAGGTCATCGAGCCCCTGCGTCGTCTCGCCATGTGGGGTATGCCGATCTTCTTCGGTCTGTTCGCCGGCTTCTCGGCCGCCGGGCAGTGGAAGACCGTGTGGCTCTGGGCGAACGGCGTCGCGACGAGCGACGTCGACCCGCAGTTCGGCATCGACACCGGCTTCTACATGTTCGCGATGCCGTTCTACTCGATCGCGCTCGCGTTCGTCTCGGCCGTGCTGCTGCTCTCGCTCCTGGTCACGGCGCTCGTGTCGTACCTCTACGGGTCGGTGCGCATCGGTCAGGGAGAGCTGCGCATCTCGAAGGCGGCGCGCATCCAGCTCGCCGTCATCGCCGGTCTCTACATCCTCGTGCAGGCGGTCAGCCTGTGGCTCGACCGCTACAAGACGCTGGTCACCCCCGACGACCGCATCACCGGTGCCGCGTACACGGGCGTCAACGCCACGATCCCCGGTCTCGCGATCCTGGCGATCATCGCCGCACTCGTCGCCATCCTCTTCTTCGTCACGGCCGTGATCGGCCGCTGGCGCTTCCCGCTCGCCGCCACGGCGCTGCTGATCGTCGCCTCGCTGGTCGTGGGTGTCGGATACCCCTGGGTCGTCACGACCTTCCAGGTGAAGCCGAACCAGAACGCCTACCAGGCCGAGTACTACCAGCGGAACATCGACGGCACGAAGGAGGCGTACGGGGTTGCGAACCTCGAGACGACCACCTTCGAGGCCGAGACGGATGCCGAAGCCGGTCAGCTGCGCGCGGATGCCGACACCACGGCCTCGATCCGCATCATGGACCCGAAGGTCATCAGTCCCACCGTGCGGCAGCTCGAGCAGTACCGCGCGTACTACCAGTTCGAGGAGACGCTCGACGTCGACCGCTACGAGATCGACGGCGAGATGCAGGACACGGTCGTGGCCGTCCGCGACCTCGACATCACCAAGCTCGGCGAGGGCGACAACTGGAACAACCGTGTCGCCGTCTACACGCACGGTTACGGCCTCGTCGCTGCCGCGGGCAACCAGCGCACGAGCGACGGCGAGCCGGTCTTCCTCGAGCGCGGCATCCCGTCGTCGGGCTTCCTGACCGACCGCGAGAACTTCGAGCCCCGCGTCTATTTCGGTGAGAACTCGCCCGAGTACTCGATCGTGGGAGCCCCGGAGGGCGCCGACCCGGTCGAGATCGACTACCCGCGCGGCAAGGACGGCGCGAGCGAGACGAAGACGACGTTCAACGGCGAGGGCGGCCCCGCCATCGGCGACACGTTCACGAAGCTCCTCTACGCGCTCAAGTTCCAGTCCGAGCAGATCCTCTTCTCGAATCTGGTGAACGAGGACTCGCAGATTCTCTACGACCGCGACCCGAAGACCCGGGTGGGCAAGGTCGCTCCGTACCTCGAGCTCGACAGCGACCCGTACCCCAGCGTGGTCGATGGCCGCATCGTCTGGATCGTCGACGGTTACACGACGAGCTCGACGTACCCCTACGCGACGAGCGTGAGCCTCTCCGACGCGATCACCGACTCGAACACGCGGGCACCGAGCCTCGCGATCGACGAGATCAACTACATCCGCAACTCGGTCAAGGCGACCGTCGATGCCTATGACGGCACCGTCACGCTCTACGCGTGGGACGCCGAGGACCCGATCCTCAAGACCTGGCAGAAGGTCTACCCGTCGACCGTGAAGCCGATCAGCGACATGTCGGGCGAGCTCATGAGCCACGTCCGCTACCCGACCGATCTGTTCAAGGTGCAGCGCGACATCCTCGGGATCTACCACATCGACACCGCCGGGTCCTTCGCCCAGCAGGACAACCGCTGGCAGACGCCGAACGACCCGCGCAGCGACGCGATGCTGCAGCCGCCGTACTACCTGACCATGCAGATGCCGGGGCAGGACAGCGCGCGGTTCTCGATGTTCTCGACGTTCATCCCCGCGTCGCAGGGCGCCGGCAGCAGCCGAGACGTGCTGATGGGGTATCTGGCCGTCGATTCGGATGCCGGTGCCGAGGCGGGTGTGAAGGCGGAGGGGTACGGCCAACTGCGCATGCTCGAGATCAACGACGACACGACGGTGCCGGGTCCCGGTCAGGTGCAGAACACCTACAACTCCGACACGGCGGTCGTCCCGCAGCTCAACCTGCTGCAGCAGGGTGAGTCGGAGGTCATCTACGGCAACCTGCTGACGCTCCCCGTGGGTGGCGGTCTTCTCTACGTGCAGCCCGTGTACGTGCAGTCGTCCGAGGGGACGCAGCTCCCGCGTCTGCAGAAGGTGCTCGTCGCCTTCGGCGACAGGGTTGCGTTCGAGAACACCTTGACCGAGGCGCTCGATTCCCTCTTCGGCGGTGATTCCGGTGCCACCGGAGGAGATGACGAGGTCGAACCGGTCGACCCCTCTGAGGTCGACCCCGACACGGGTGAAGTGCCGACCACCGAACCGACCGAGCCCACGACGCCGACCGACGAGCAGGCTGCAGCCCTGGCCGACGCGCGCCAGGCGCTCCTCGATCGCGACACCGCTCTGAAGGCCGGTGACCTCGAGAAGTTCGGCGAGGCCGACAAGCGTCTCACCGAGGCCGTGCAGAAGCTCCTCGACATGGAGTCCACGTCGGGGGAGTGATCCTCGGACCGCACTGACGAATGCCGCATCCCTCGGGGTGCGGCATTCGTCGTTCCCGGGTGCCGGCGATCGTGTCGGTCCACGCATCCACCGGGCACAGCGAAAGGCCCCTGATCTGGATTTCTCCCGATCAGGGGCCTTTCTTGTGTCGCATTCTCGTTGCGGGGACAGGATTTGAACCTGCGACCTCCGGGTTATGAGCCCGGCGAGCTACCGAACTGCTCCACCCCGCGGCACAAGGAATAGCCTAACACGGGAATCGGGAGTGCGCGAATCGAGGCGCAGTCCGCGGCGATGCGGGAGGATGAGGGCATGTCCGTGAGCCCCGCCGTTTCCGTCGCCGTCTGCCAGTTCGCGCCCACCGATTCCCGGGAGGGCAATCGCGAGCGCATCGCAGAACTCGTGGCGGATGCCGCGGCGCGGGGCGCACGTCTGATCGTGCTGCCCGAGTACTCGAGCTACTTCGTGAATCCGATGGACGAGACCCTCGCGGCTCACGCGGAGACGCTGGAGGGCGACTTCGTGCAGATGCTGATCGCGCTGGCGGGGGAGTACGCTGTCGTGATCGTCGCCGGACTCGTCGAGAAGTCGGACGACACCCATCGCGTCCGGAACACGGTGGTCGCCGTTCGGGGCGACGGCATCCTGGCCGTCTACCGCAAGCAGCACCTCTACGACGCGTTCGGGCAGACCGAGTCGGACTGGGTCGAGCCGGGAGAGGTGGGCGAGGCGGCGACGTTCGACCTGGCAGGCCTGCGCTTCGGCCTGATGACCTGCTACGACCTCCGCTTCCCCGAGGTGGCCCGCACCCTCGTCGACGCGGAGGCGGACGTGCTGGTGGTGCCCGCCGAGTGGGTGCGCGGTCCGCTCAAGGAGCATCACTGGACCACCCTGCTCGCCGCCCGGGCGATCGAGAACACGGTCTACGTCGTCTCCGCCGACCACCCCGCGCCGATCGGCGTCGGCCACTCGCAGATCGTCGATCCGCAGGGAGTGGTGCTCGCCGGTGTCGGCAGCGCTGAGGGCATCGCGGTGGCGCCCGTCGAACGGGCGGTCATCGACCGTGTCCGCGAGACGAACCCGTCGCTGCGGGTGCGCCGGTACGCCGTCGTTCCGCGCTGACCGGCGAGCTCTCCGCACCTCGCGGCGGAGCCTTCGGCTCCCGTGGGCCGCTGGGAGAGCCTTCAGTCCCGCAGGCGCGCCAGGCGCGAGACGGCCTCGTCGATGACCGACACCTTCTTGCAGGCGGCGAAGCGCACGATGCCCGCGTACTCCGGGTCGGCGCGGTGCGCCGGCGGCAGGAAAGCAGCCAGCGGAATCGCCCCGACGCCGAAGCGCTCGGGCAGGGTGCGGCAGAACTCCGCACCATCGGCGCCGCCGACCGCCGTGGCGTCGGCGAGGGTGAAGTACCCGCCCTGCGGGGCGAAGACGGTGAAACCCGCGGCCTGCAGTCCGGCACCGAGCACGTCGTGCTTGTGGGCGAGCGTCGCCGCGGCATCCGCGAAGAAGGCGTCTCCCAGGCGGAGCCCGACCGCGACGGCGGGCTGGAAGGGGGCGGCCCCGACGTAGGTGAGGAACTGCTTCACGGTGAGCACCGCGGTGATCAGTGCGGCGGGACCGTGGATCCAGCCGACCTTCCACCCGGTGGCCGAGAAGGTCTTGCCCGCCGAGGAGATCGTCAGCGTGCGCTCCGCCGCGCCGGGCAGTGTCGCGACCGGGATGTGCCGGGCGCGGAACGCCAGGTGCTCGTAGACCTCGTCCGTCACGATGAGTGCGTCGTGCCGCTCGGCGAGGCGAACGATCTCGGTGAGCACGTCCGCGCCGAACACCGTGCCGGTCGGGTTGTGCGGATCGTTCACGAGGATGATCCGCGTACGATCGGTGACGGCATCCGCCAACCGGTCGAGGTCCGGCTGGAAGTCCGGCACGCGCAGCGGCACGGTGCGCAGCGTGCCTCCGGCGAGAGAGACCGCGGCCGCGTAGGAGTCGTAGTACGGCTCGAAGACGACGACCTCGTCCTCCGGACCGTCGATCAGGGCGAGGAGCGTCGCCGTGAGAGCCTCGGTCGCTCCGACCGTGACGAGCACCTCGGTGTCGGGATCGACGTCGAGGCCGTAGAAGCGCTTCTGGTGCTCGGCGATGGCGAGTCGGAGATCGGCGGTGCCCCGACCGGGCGGGTACTGGTTCACCCCATCGGCGATCGCCTGCCTGGCGGCTTCGAGAACCTCGGCCGGGCCGTCCTCGTCGGGGAATCCCTGCCCGAGATTGATCGCTCCCGTCGAGGCCGCGAGGGCCGACATCTCTGCGAAGATGGTGGGCGCGACGGCCCCGTCAGGCGAGAGCAGGCCCGCGCCCGCCGCTGTGCGCCGCCATGCACCGGTGATGACACTCATGAAGAACAGGCTATGGCCATAAGGGAAACTCACCTTCGCCATATGAAACGCACAGACTCGGAGAGCACTCTGAAGGGGCGTTGTTGAAGGAGCACACACCATGAACGAAGACAACACCCCCGACCACTCGGCACCCGACGTGCCGTCCACCGAGGCAGCAGAGGTCGCCGACCGTTCGGCGCCGCAGGCCGCCGCTGACATCCCCGCCGCGCCGGCCGCGGAGCCCGCCGCCCCCGTGCCCGCAGAGTCCGCTCCCGCGCCGCAGCCGGCCGCGGGACACCAGGTGCCCCCGACGTTCGCGTCGCCCGCTCCCGCCGCCCCCGCCCCCGTGATCGCTCCGGCCACCGCGCAGCAGTTCGCTGGCTCGACGGCCACGTCGCCGGGAGCCGCGTTCGGTCTCCACTCCGGCGCCGCCCACACCCAGCCCACGGTTCCCCTGGGCGGAACCGCGCCGCTCGGCCTCGGTGACGCACCGGCCGATCCGCACGTGAAGACCAAGGAGGCCAAGCCGCGCGGCGGCGTGCGCCTCGCGGCCATCGTGGTCGCCGCCGCACTCGTCGGAGGCGTCGCGGGCTTCGGCGGCGGCGCGATCTGGAACGCCGTCGGCACCACGCCCTCGAGCGGTGTCGCAGAGGGGCCGCAGACGGTCACCGTCAACAACCCCGGCTCCGTGAACGAGACCACGGCCGTCGCCACCAAGGCGCTGCCGTCGGTGGTCACGATCGAGGTCGCCGGCACCAGCGAGGCCGGCAGCGGCTCCGGAGTCATCATCAGCGACGATGGCTACGTGCTCACCAACACGCATGTGGTGACGCTCGGTGGTGCCGTCGCCGACCCCACGATCCGTGTGACGACTTCCGACGGTCGCATCTACTCGGCGACCGTCGTGGGGACCGACCCCATCTACGACCTCGCGGTCATCAAGCTCACCGATGCCACCGATCTCACGCCCATCGAGTTCGCGGACTCGTCCGAGCTGAACGTCGGCGACACGGCCGTGGCACTCGGCGCACCGCTCGGACTGTCGAACTCGGTCACCACCGGCATCGTCAGCGCGCTGAACCGCAGCATCCAGATCGCGTCCTCCGCCCTGCCGGACTCGTCGAGCGAGGACGCCCCGCAGGAACAGGCGCCCGAGGACGGTCAGCAGGACGGCCAGCAGGGTCCGTTCCAGTTCGATCTGCCCGGCAACGGCCAGCAGCAGACGTCGGAGTCGATCTCGATCGCCGTGATCCAGACCGACGCCGCGATCAACCACGGAAACTCCGGCGGTGCCCTCGTCAACAGCAAGGGCGAACTGATCGGCATCAACGTCGCGATCGCCAGCTCCGGATCGTCGGAGGAATCCGGGTCGATCGGCCTCGGGTTCTCGATCCCGTCGAACATCGCCCAGCGCGTCTCCGAAGAGATCATCGCCGACGGTGCGGCCACGCACGGCCTGCTCGGGGCGTCGGTGCAGGATGCGGCCTCCGTGCAGGGCGCGGATGTCGCAGGGGCGTACATCGCCGACGTGACCAGTGGGGGAGCGGCGGCAGCCGGCGGCCTCAAGGCCGACGACATCGTCACCGCCTTCAACGGCGTGCCGATCACCAGCGCCAGCGACCTCACGGCCCAGGTGCGCGCCGCGGCCGGGGGCAGCGACGCGAAGGTGACCTACATCCGCGGCGGCAAGGAGTACCAGATCGAGGTGACGCTCGGCGAACTCGCCGGCTGATCCCCCCCGCCCAGAGAAGGACGCCACCTCCGCGATAGGCTCGCGGGGTGGCGTCCTTCTCTTTCGGGTCCGGCAATGCGGCCAAGCTGCTGAGGATCCCGCTCTCCCTCGCAGGGCGCCTCGGCACGCTCGTCGTACCGCGCGGCGATCGTTGGGTGTTCGGATGCGGTGCCGGGATCGGTGACGGCGCGCTCGCCCTCCACCGTTACGCGACCGCGCAGGGCCACGAGGCGGTCTGGCTGACCCGATCGCAGCGGGAGGACGACGAGGCGGCGGCGCTCGGCATCCGCACGCTCCGACGATCGAGCATCCGGGGCTGGTGGGCGACCGCACGCGCCGGGGTCCTCGTCGTCACGCACGGTCTCGGCGACATCAACCGGTACGCCGACGGGGGCGGGTTCATCGTCCAGCTCTGGCACGGCATCCCCCTCAAGCGCATCGGACTCGACTCGCCGGCGACGACCCAGGTTCCGAACGTCCCGGGGTCTGCGATCCTGCGGCGGGCCATCGCGATCCTGTACCGGGCCGCCGCGCAGAGGATCCGCGTGCTCCCGGCCGCCTCCGACCGCTCCCGCGGGCGCCTGGAGTCGGCCTTCGGGCTGCCGAGCGACCGCGTCGTCGTCACCGGGGAGCCGCGTGTGGACGTGCTCTCGGAGGGACCGCCGGAGGAGCGTCGCGCACGAGCATCCGCCCGACTGCGCACGGCGCTCGATGGCCTGGCCGAAACGTCTCGCGTGGTGCTGTACGCGCCCACCTGGCGCGACGGTGCGGCCGACCCCGCCGTCCCCTCGGCCGACGACTGGGTGCGGATCGTCCGAGTGCTCGAGGAATGTGATGCGACCCTGATCATCCGATCGCATCCGCTCGGCGAAGGAGGCTACGTCCCGCCTCTGCCGAGCCGTCGGGTGCGGACGCTCGGCTCCTCCGTGCTCGCGGACGTGACCCCGGTGCTGCCGGCGGTCGACGTGCTGATCACCGACTATTCGTCGCTCGCCTACGACGTCGGACTCCTGGCGATGCCCGTCCTCTTCCTCGCGCCCGACGCGGAGGAGTACGCGCACTCACGCGGCTTCTACGGTCGCTTCCGCGACGTCGCGGGTGCGGATGCCGCGTCCTCCTGGCCGGACGTGCTGGAGCAGCTCGAGGGGCTGCTGTCCGACGAGGCCGCGTTCACCGAGCGGGCCGCCCGTTCCGCTACGCTCAGCGCGGAGATGCACGCCTTCCGCGACGGCCGAAACACCGAGCGGGTCTATGGTGCGATCCGCGCGCGGGGAATCCGCGCACCGAAGGGAGCAGTATGACAACGGCCCGGATCGATGAGTCGGCGCAGACGCTGGTCATCGCAGGAACCGGACCGCGCCCGGCGCACGCCGAGCTGGTCGGCCCGCGCGCGCGGGTCGACGCCCGCCTGTCGGGTGCGGGGAAGACCTGGAAGGCGGTGTTCGCGCTGCAGGCCGCCCGATGGGGCGGTCCCGCACTCCCGCTTCCCGCCGGCGAGTACCGCTTGACGGTCGCCGACACCGCGTTCGACGACATCGACGTCGCTCCGGTGCTGCTGCCCGGGCTCCGCGTCGAGGTGGCCGGGGACACCGTGCGCATCGCCGCACCGATCGATCCCATCTACGAGACCGCCGAGGGGCAGGCCACGCTCGAGGAGCGCTACGTCGCCCAGGCGGGCGGCACAGAGAATGCGGTGTTCTTCGAGAGCTTCTACGGCCGGAGCGTCGGGTGCAATCCGCAGGCGATCGACCGCGAGATCGCGAAGCGCGCCCCCGACGTCCGTCGCTACTGGAGCGTGGTGGACTTCTCGGTCCCCGTGCCGGAGGGGGCGATCGCCGTCGTCGAGGGAAGCCCGGAGTGGTGGCACGCTCGGGGAGCGGCGCGCCTGCTCGTCGTGAACGACTGGCTGCGCCGGAGATTCGCCCGCAAGCCCGGCCAGAAGGTGCTGCAGACCTGGCACGGGACTCCGCTCAAGCGGCTCGCGCTGCATCGTCCGGGATTCGACCCGCGACGGATGGCGGCCGTCGTCAAGGAATCACGGCGGTGGGACGTGCTGATCGCGCAGAACACCTACGCCGAGCGCATCCTCAAGAAGGCGTATGCGTTCTTCGGGCGTCCGATCTGGGTCGAGGGATATCCACGCAACGACGCGCTCGCGACCACCGATCCGGCCGTGATCCGCGCGGCGCTCGGCATCGGAGTCGACGAGCGCGTGCTGCTGTACGCACCGACGTGGCGCGACGACCGCACCGAGATGGTCGACTTCGTCGACGCCGAGCGGCTGGCCGAGCAGACCGATGCGGTCGTGCTCGTGCGCGGGCACTCCCGCACGCTCGACGCCGGACGCGACCATGCCGGCGCGCGCGTGATCGATGTGACCGGCTATCCCGAGACGGCCCAGCTGCTGCTCGCGGCCGACGCCCTCATCACCGACTACTCCTCGGTGATGTTCGACTTCAGTGTCACCGGCAAGCCGATGTACTTCCTCGTGCCCGACATCGAGCACTACCGCGGAACCCTGCGCGGGTTCTACTTCGATCTCGGCGCCCGGGCTCCCGGGCCGCTCGTGGGGAGCCAGGACGAGCTCGTGCGCGCGCTCGCCGCGCCCGACCACGAGCAGGTGTACGCCGAGCGCTACGACGCATGGCGGCGTCAGTTCAACGCGCGCGATGACGGGCGAGCGGCCGAGCGCGTCGTCGACCGTATCCTCGACCAGGGCTTCCTGACGGCCTGACCCGTGGCCGCAGGTCCTCGGCCCGCCATGGCCGGGGCAGGTCAGGGCAGCGGAGTGTTGCGGGTGCCCAGGCGGGAGGCATCGACGGTGTCACCGGCTCCACGCAGAACGCCGCCGAGGAACCCCCAGCCCCAGGCCAGGTGCATCGTCGGCAGCACGAGCAGCGTCCACAACCGCTGTCGGATGCCGCCACCGCCCGGTGCGGCGGCGACGGCGACGACGAGCAGCGCGTAGGCCGCGAGCGGGGCGTAGACGATCGAGGCGATGAGTGAGGCGAGGCCGCTGAGCACCCCGGTGAGCTGCAGGATGCCGATGATCACCGCGACGATCGTGAGCAGCACCAGAACCGGCGGGGCGAAGAAGCGGATGCCGTTGCGCCGCCCGAATCGCCGCACGAGCTCTCCGCGCCAGGCGCCGGTCGCGCGGAACTGGCGCGCCAGGCGCACCCAGCTCTCGCGGGGCCAATACGTGACGGCGAGGGTGGGGTCGAACCAGACGCGATGACCGGCCTGGCGGATGCGGAGGTTGAGCTCCCAGTCCTCGCCGCGTCGGATCGTCTCGTCGAAGAGACCGACCTCGTCGAGGACCTCGCGGCGCATCACGCCGAGGTACGCGGATTCCGCTTCCCCCTCGTGCGCGCCGCCATGGTAGGCGCCGCCTCCGAGGCCGACGGGGGAGTTGTAGAGGCGCGCGACGGCCTTCTGGAACGGTGCGCGCCCCTCGGCGTGCATCACACCGCCGACGTTGGACGCGCCCGTGCGCTCGAGGGTCTGCATGGCACGGGCGGCATAGCCGGGGGAGAGCTCCGAGTGCGCGTCGACGCGGATCACGGTCGAGTACCGGCCCGCGCGGATCGCCGCGTTCAGGCCCACCGGGATGTGCGCGGCCGGGTTGTCGACGAGGCGGATGCGTTCGTCGTCGGCGGCCAGTCGGTTCGCGATCTCGGTCGTTCCGTCGGTCGAGGGCCCGAGGGCGAGGATCAGCTCGACGGGAACGTCGAGATCCTGGGCGAGGACGGACTGCACAGCGTGCTCCAGATACCCGCGTTCGTTCAGCACGGGCATGACGAAGGAGACCCCGACGGGCGGCGCGTGCGAATCGTCATGCTGCATCCGTCGATCATGTCATGGGGCGTCGGACGTTCGCTGATCGAGATCTCGGCCCTGCTCCCGGCTCGGTATCCTCGAGGGATGGGTGCAATCTCCGACGCGAAGAAGGCGTACCGTCTGCTGAAACGGGCGGTCGCGTCGAGGACGGCCGTGCAGCGCGTGCGCCGCAGCCTCGCGGTCAGTGAGCAGTTCCCCGAAGGGCACTTCAAGATCGCCGTCTACTTCGCCGACGGTGCGGTGAACATGTACCAGATGCGGCAGTGGTACCGGCCGCTCGCCGAGCTGTCGAAGCGCTGGCCCGTCGTCGTGCTCGCGCGGCAGGCGACGGGTGCCGAGAAGCTGCTGGCCGAGGACGCCCCTCCGGTCGCGTTCGTGCCGACCGTGCGCAACCTTGAGAAGTTCGTCGCGCAGCACGACATCCGCATCGTGCTGTACGTCAACCAGAACACCCGCAACTTCCAGATGTTCCGGTACGGACGCCGGTGGCACGTGTTCATCAACCACGGCGAGTCCGACAAGATGTACATGACCACCAACCAGTACAAGGCGTACGACTACGCGATGGTGGCGGGTCAGGCGGCGCGTGATCGCCTCTCGCGCACTCTCTGGGCCTACGACGTCGATCGGCGCACCATCGAGATCGGTCGTCCGCAGGCCGATCACTATTCGGGTGAGCTCCCCTTCACACCGGACGACCGCACCGTGGTGCTCTATGCGCCCACCTGGGAGGGCGACCGACCGAGCGCGCACTACGGGTCGATCGCCACGCACGGCGAGCGGCTGGTGTCGGCACTGCTGGCGACCGGATCGCACCGCGTCATCTACCGGCCGCACCCGCGCAGCGGTGTCGTCGACCACGAGTACGGGGCGGCGCACCGTCGGATCATCGCCGCGATCGCCGCGGCGAACGCCACCGACCCGCGCGCTCAGCACGTGTACGACGACGGCCCCGAGCTCGGCTGGCAGCTGTCGGCCGCCGACGTGGCGGTCGTCGACATCTCCGCGATGGTCTACGACCGTCTCGCCTCGGGCAAGCCCCTGATGATCACGCGTCCGGTCGACGAGCGCGCCTCGATCGACACCACGGGCTACCTCTCGGACTGTGAGTGGCTGACCGCGGACGCCGCCGCCGACATCGTGTCGGAGGTCGAGCGGGTCCGCGCCGACGATGCGGCGATCGCGCGTCTGCGCATGTGGGTACAGCACTACTTCGGTGACACGACTCCGGGTGCCGCGACGGCCAAGTTCCACGCGGGCATCGAACAGCTCATGGCCAAGTGGGACGACTGGGAGGCGCACGAGATGGGTGCCGTCCGGCCGGATCTCGACGACGATGACGAAGAGGGCGACGAGGAGGAGATCTGACCATGGATCTCCCGCTCGCGCGAGACGTCGCCCCCCGGATCGAGTACGTGCCGGCGTCGGCATCCACGAACGCCGATCTGCGGCTGCTGGCCGAGGATCCGCTCGGCTGGCCGCACCTGTCGACCCTGATCACACGGAATCAGACCGCCGGTCGCGGACGGCTGGATCGCGTCTGGACGGCTCCCGACGGCGCGGCGCTGGCGATCTCGGTCGTCCTGCGCGTCTCGGTGGAACCGGCGCTCCGCGGTTGGATTCCCCTGATCGCGGGGATCGCGATGGCGGATGCCGTCGCCGCACAGCTGCCCGCGCGCGCGGTGGGCGTGAAATGGCCGAACGACGTGCTCGTCGACGAGCGGAAGATCTGCGGCATCCTCGCCGAGGCGACGTCGAATGCTATCATCGTCGGCGCCGGCGTCAACACGGCCATGACGGCGGCGCAGCTGCCCGTGCCCACCGCGACATCGTTCGCCGTGGAGGGGGTCGCCGCCGATGAGGATCGGCTGCTCGCCGACTACCTCCGAAGATTCGACGCGCACCTCGCGGCTCTCGCCGAGGCCGACGACGCGGTCTCCAGCGGCCTGCACGCCGTGGCGACGGAGCGGATCACGACCCTCGGTCGCACCGTGCGGGTGTCGTTGCCGGGGGAGCGGACGCTCGACGGCATCGCGCGCGAGCTCGACGACGAGGGGCGTCTCGTGGTGCGTCACGATGGGGTCGATCATCCGATCTCCGCCGGTGACGTCGTGCACGTGCGCTCTCTCGCGGACTGACACGCCGCCCGGCCGCGCGTCGATGTCGGAGATCACGGGCACAATGGTGGGGTGACGCAGCCTGTGACGCTCAGCGGTCGGCCGATGATGCCGCCGCCCGGTGCGCCGTCCGAGGAGCGTCTGATCGCACGCTTCCGCGGTCACGCGCGTCGCCTCTTCTGGTCCGCGCTCGTGCTGGTGGCGACCTTCGGGGCGACCGCCTACTTCTACGACAACCTTCCCGCGCCGTTCGAGAACTGGATGCTGCTGTCCGCCGCCGGCGGGGTGGTGCTGCTTCTCGTCGTGATTCCGTTCACGGTGTGGCTCGCACGCTCGACGACGGTGACGACCCGACGGGTGATCGTCCACGGCGGTGTGGGTGCGCGCAACCGCCGCGAGATGTCGCACGCGCGCGGGTACACGATCGGAGTGCGCCGCGGACCGCTGCAGCGGATGTGGGGCACGGGGACGATCACGCTCTCCAACGGTGTCGACGCTCCGCTGCGATTGGTCAACGTGCCGAACGTCACTCTCGTGCACGAGACCCTGGCCGATCAGATCGAGGTCAGTCAGATCCTCGCCCACCGCGACGCCCAGACCGGCACCGAGGGCTTCGCATCCGCGTGACGCGCGCCCGCACTGACGTGCGCCCGCGATCTCGAGATGTCATCCGCAGCGATGACGATGCGCGAGAATGGTCGAGACGAAAGGGAGACGGCACATGGCTTTGCGTGTGGGCGTGATCGGCGGCGGACAGCTGGCTCGGATGATGATCGCTCCGGCGGTCGAACTGGGGCTCGATCTCCGAGTCCTCGCCGAGGGAGAGGGGATGTCGGCCCAGCTCGCCGCGACCGCCGTCGGCGATTATCACGATCTCGAGACCGTGCGCGCCTTCGTCGCCGACGTCGACGTCGTCACCTTCGACCACGAGCACGTGCCGCAGCACATCCTGCGCGCCCTCGTCGCCGATGGCGTGGCCGTGCACCCGGGCCCCGACGCCCTCCAGTTCGCTCAGGACAAGCTGGTCATGCGCGCGCGCCTTGCGGACCTCGGAGTGCCCCAGCCCGACTGGGCTGCGGTCGCCTCCGAGCAGGAGCTGCAGTCCTTCCTCGACGCCCACGACGGCCAGGGCGTCGTCAAGACGCCGCGCGGCGGGTACGACGGAAAGGGTGTGCGCGTCGTCCGTGCCGCGAGCGATGCCCGCGACTGGTTCGCCGCCGTGCCCGCGGGTGAAGCTCTGCTGGTCGAGGAGCTGGTGCCCTTCGTGCGCGAACTCGCGCAGCAGGTGGCGCGCCGCCCGAGCGGTGAGATCGCGGCCTATCCCGTCGTCGAGACCGTGCAGCGCGATGGCGTCTGCGCCGAGGTGATCGCGCCGGCACCGGCGGCCGCCGAGCGCCTCGTCGAGGTGGCCGAGAGCATCGGCGTCCGCATCGCCGAGGGCCTCGGCGTGACGGGGATGCTCGCCGTCGAACTGTTCGAGACCGACGACGAGCGCATCCTCGTGAACGAGCTGGCCATGCGCCCCCACAACAGCGGTCATTGGAGCCAGGACGGCGCCGTCACCGGGCAGTTCGAGCAGCATCTGCGCGCCGTGGCCGACCTCCCCCTCGGCAGCACCGCCCCGCGTGCACCGTGGTCGGTCATGGTCAACATCCTCGGCGGTCCCGCCGAGGGAGGGCTCGGGGAGCGCTTCGCGAGCGCGATGGTCGCCCATCCCGAGGCGAAGATCCACACCTATGGCAAGGATCCGCGGCCCGGGCGCAAGGTCGGCCACGTGAACGTGTCGTCGAGCGATCTCGACGACGCGGTCTACGTCGCGCGCGCCGCGGCCGCCCATTTCGCCTGATTCGTCGGACGAGGGTGCCGCTCGGCAGCGTGCCGTGGGGGCAATCTCCAGCACCAGACCGTAGCCTGTTCTGGTGACCGAGCCACTGCACTCCTCCGCCGCGCCCCTGGTCGGCGTCGTCATGGGATCCGACTCCGATTGGCGCGTCATGAGCGACGCGTCCCAGGCGCTCACCGACTTCGGCATCGCGCACGAGGTCGAGGTGGTGTCGGCGCACCGCACGCCGGACAAGCTGATGAGCTACGCCCGCGAGGCTCGTGCCCGTGGCATCCGTGTCATCATCGCCGGCGCCGGCGGCGCGGCCCATCTGCCGGGCATGCTCGCCTCGATGACGCCGTTGCCCGTGGTCGGTGTGCCCGTGCCGCTCGCCTACCTCGACGGAATGGATTCGCTGCTGTCGATCGTGCAGATGCCCGCGGGCATCCCCGTCGCCACGGTATCGATCGGGGGAGCGCGCAACGCCGGTCTGCTCGCCGCTCGGATCCTCGGGACCGCCGATGAGGCTCTCGCCGACCGCGTCGAGGACTACGCCCGCGAGCTCGAGGCCCAGGTCGAGGCCAAGAACGAACGGCTGAAGGACTCCCTGTGACCCTCGCGCCACCGCGGGCGGGTGGGCGGCCGCTGATCGAGACCCGGCCCCTGCGGCACCCGGACTCCACCGACGAGGGGGCGATGGCGAAGCGCGGCTGGTGGCTGGTCGCGCTGAACGTGCTGATCCCCGGTTCCGCTCAGATCGTCGCGGGCAACCGTCGACTGGGACGCATCGGTCTGCGGGCGACCCTGCTCGCCTGGTTCCTCGTGATCGTCGCGGCGGGTCTGGCGCTCTTCGCGCGCCCCGTGCTGCTGTGGCTGACCGTGGGCGCGGGATGGTTCTCCGCTCTCGTTCTCACGCTCGTGCAGATCCTCCTCGTCGTGTACGTGGTGCTCTGGGCCGTGCTCACCTTCGACGTGCTCCGCATGGTGCGATTGGTGAAGGTGCCGACGGCGTCGCGGTTCGCGATCCCGGTCGTCGCACTGATCCTGCTGGGGCTCGTCGGCGGGGGAGCGGCCTATGCGGCGACGGTCGTGGGATCGACCCGCAACACGATCAGCTCGATCTTCGGGCAGAGCGGACCCAGCCTCCCGCCCGACGACGGCTACTACAACATCCTGCTGCTCGGCGCAGACAGCGGCGACGGCCGCGACTCCATGCGCTTCGACAGCATCTCGGTGGTCTCGGTCAATGCCGACACCGGAGCGGTGACGATCACCGGAATCCCGCGCGAGCTGCCGAATGCGCCGTTCAGCGAGGGCAGCCCGATGCAGGAGCTCTACCCGAACGGATTCGAGGGCCACGGTTCATCCAGCTGCGGGTGGAACGGATGGATGAACCACGTCCGCAACGCCGCCGAGGTGTGCCGCGATGACAACGGTACGGGTCTGTACCCGAATGCGCAGGCTCAGGGATCCGAGCCCGGCATCGAAGCGACGAAGGATGCCGCGGAGGGCGTACTGGGGATCAAGATCCCCTACTACGTCTTCGTCGACATGCACGGCTTCGCCGATTTGGTCGACGCACTCGGCGGCGTCGACATCACCGTGACGGAGCGTCTGCCGAAGGGTGGACCGCCCGAGGGGTGGCACGGGACGGACGTGAACGAGTGGGCGATCGGCTGGATCGAGCCCGGCGCGCAGCACATGGACGGCGACACGGCGCAGTGGTACGCGCGTTCCCGGTACACGACCAGCGACTGGGATCGTATGAAGCGCCAGCGTGAGCTGCAGGCGGCGATCCTCGCGCAGTTCACCCCACAGACCGTCCTGACCCGGTTCAATGAGGTGGCGGCGGCCGGTACGGCGCTGATCAGCACGGACCTTCCGCAGGACAAGCTTCCGGAGTTCTTCGACCTGATGATGAAGGCCAAGGAGCTTCCGGTGAACACGATAGAGCTCACCCCGGAGCAGGGCGTCGACGAGTTCCAGCCGGACTACGCCTACATCCACGAGATGATCCAGCAGGCGCTTCACCCGCCGACGCCGACGCCGTCCCCCGCTCCCTGACCGGAGGGTCACAGCGGAAGCACGGCGCCGGGCGTGAATGTGCCCACGGCCTCCTCGGGAGAGTGTGGAGGAGGCCGTGGGCTTCCGGTGTATCACCGGATTCGCCAGACGACGGTGATCGGAGGGGGAGGGATCACCGTCGTCCAGTCGACCGCCGCACGAGGCGGCGATCAGATCTAGGCGCGCTTGCGGCGGGCGGCTCCGATGACCACGAGGCCACCGCCGACCGCGAGTGCCGCAGCACCGCCGCCGATCACCCAGGGCGAGATGCTTCCACCGGTGAGCGCGAGTTCGATGGAGCCGTCACCCGTGAGAGGCAGTTCGGTGCCTGCAGCCGCGACGCTCGGGTCGTGGGCACAGCTCGACGTGCCGCTGACCGTGATGACGGCGGTGTACTGGCCGATGCCGGCGACCGATGCCGCTCGAGCCGCGGCATTGGCACCCGCGCCCGTGAACGTGATCGCATACGCGCCGGAGCCGCCGGACGGCGGGCGGAACGAGACCGTGAGGCTACCGTCGGCAGCGGCGGTGTTGCCCGAGATCTCGGACTCTTCGGCGCGGAGTCCGGAGACGGAGACGCCGACGACCTCGGAGGGCTGGAACGATCCGGCCCCGAAGACGATGGTCGAGACGTCGCAGATGTCGATGATCGGGTCGTTGACCGTCACACTCGGCTTGTCGGCATAGGAGTCGGACGGCGCCGCAGAAGCGGCGGTCGGCGCGGCGAGAATGATGACGCCAGCGGCAAGGCTGATAGCAGCCAGTTTCTTCAGCATGATGTTTCCCCAGAATTTCACGCGGAATCACACCCGGATACACCCCTGCATCCGACTGTGTGGACCCTCCCTGCCCCCACGGCAGGTTCTTAGAGCCCAGATATTCCCCAGTGAGATGAAGGTACCCCATCCCGGGGAGAAAGTCACGAGGTGCAGCGCAGTTCTTCACGTGTCGCCGTCGGCGCATCGATCGTGGGCGTCTGCACGACCGAGTCGATGCGCTCTCCTGCGCCGTCTCCCTGGAATTGCACGGTGACGGTGGTGGACTCGCCCGGCGCCAGGAGGACGTCGTGCTGCACGACCGAGCGCGTCCCGAGGAGCGCGGTCTGCACGGGCTCCTCGTCGCCGTCGCGATCGGCGCGCGACAGCGTCGCCCCCTCCGGGCCGTAGATCGCGAGCAGGGTGCGGGTGCTGCCCGGGTCGACGCCGAAGTTCCCCCCGCCCGTGACATACGGGGGAAGCGCGGTCGCGGCATCCGCCGGCGCGTCGTTCGTCCACGTCACGCTCACCTGCGTCGTCGGCATGCCCGCGCAGCTGCCGATCGCCGTGGAGACCGTGGCGTGCGCGTAGAAGTCCATCTTTCCGCCGGTGGTGTCGTTGATCAGGACGCCGACGTGCGTCCCGGCATCCGTGTCGACCGGGAGCGTGCCTCCGACCGTTGAGGCGGCGAGAACGCTCTGCTCGTCCTCGTGCGCGCTCCAGATGCGGATCCGTCCCTCGTCCGCCGAGGTGGCGAGGGCACCGAGCAGCGCGCGCGGATCACCTCCGGCGAGTGCCGCGCCGAAGAGGCCGGTGGCGGCTTGGGCGAACACCTGGTCCTGGACGACCGGATCCGGGATCGCCGCATAGATCTCCGAGAGCAGGATGCTCACCACGTTCTCCGAGGTCGCGGTGAACGGACCGAAGCTCAGCTCACCGATCGCATCGAGCAGATGCTTCGCGACGACCGTGTCGACCGCGATCACTCCGTCGACGGGGCCGCCGAACACGCCTTCCCAGCGGGTGGCGATCGCGGGGCCCGCCTCGGCGAAGTCCGGGATGCTCGTCAGATTCTGCAGATATCGGCCGGGCCCGTCCTCGAAGAGGGCGATCGTGCTGTCGCTCAGGGGGAGAGGATCCGTCAGCGGCGGGAAGTCCAGAGTGGACGCCTGCCGCTCCAGGGAGATCCTGCCGTTCTCGGCCCGCAACAGGGCGATCGAACCGATGATGCCGCCGGACGAGCGGAGTTCGGCGTTGTTCTGCATCGCGAGGACGTAGGTGCGGGGGCCTTCGCCGCCGAGCATCGTGGGGAGCAGGATCGCGGCGCCGTTCAGCGTGCCGACCACGGTCGCCGCCTCGGTGACGTTCGTGCGCACCTCGCGCACGGCATCCGCCAACGGGGGGAGGGTGGCATCGGCGTCGATGCCCTCCGCTCGTTCGAGCGCCTCATCGAGTACGTTCGAGGCCTCCGCGAGCGGCTCTCGGATCGTGGCGAACGGGGCCAGGTCGATCGCGCCTCCGGAGAGACCGAGGCTCGCCAGATCGACCTCGGCGGCGACGTCGAGCAGCGGTGTGAGCGCGTCCGTCCCTACGCTGTCGGCGATGGCGGCGATGTCGCTCACCGCGCGGAAGTTGGGGCCGACGAACGGCACGGCCGCGAAACCCTGCCACACGAAGTCGGAGGTGAGGTCGTTCGCGGATGCCGCGTGCCGGGCGATGCTGCCGGACACGTCCGCGGCCCTGTCGAGGTCACCCTCCGCGATCGCCGCTTTCAGATCCGAGGACTGCTCGGCGACGTGCGTCAGGTTGTCGACAGCCCCGATCCCTCGAATCGTCACCCAGCCGAGGGCGAGGACGAGGAGCGTCAGGACGATGCCGACGGTCCACCTCACCCATCGGCGCCGTCGTGGAAGTCGCCCGTCGCTCACGTGAGCATTCAAGCATGAACGCGGGGTGCGGGCGAGGATGCTGAGCGAACGCTGTCAGTCCGTGCGACGCGTCGGCGTCCTCCGGGCCGGAAGCGGTCGACGGAGATACTCTGAGCGCATGGGTGCTCGACTGCGTGTGGTTCTGGATCAGCTCGTGCAGGTGGTCGACCCGGATCACGCTGCCGCCGCGATCGAACTCACACGCGGACTCGTCGCGACAGCCCCCTCGGGGTGCGATGTCGAAGCGATCGTCGCCGCGGGTAGCGAGGTGTCGATCCCCGGCGTCGCCGAGGTGCGGACTCTCGGACTGGCCCGCCGGGAACTGGCGGCGTCGTGGCAGCTCGGGATCGCCGCCGGCGCCGGTGGAGGACTGATCCATTCGCCGACGCTGATGGCACCGCTGGTGCGGCACGACCGCACCCACGACAACGATCAGACGACCGTGACGGTCTGGGGTCTCGAGGCCTGGGACGCGCCGGACAGCCTGTCCCGCGCCGCGGTCGCGTGGCAGAAGGCGATGCTGCGCCGTGCCGCGAAACATGCGGATGCGGTCGTCGTGCCGACGCACACGATCGCGCAACGGATCCAGGAGATCGCCCGTGTCGGAGATCGTGTGCGCGTGATCGCGGGGGCGGCGCCCGAAGGCTTCGTTCCGCCGTTCGACGCCGCCGAGCGGCGCGGCGGGCTCGCCCTACCCGAACGTTACGTCGTCGTGCACGGCACCTGGGACTCGGTCTCCGACGGATTCCGCGGCGCGCTGGCGGCCGGGGCGCACGCCGTGGTGCTGGATGCGGCGGAGGGGACGGAGCCCCGCTACTCCGACATCGCGTCCTCCGCGGGACTGGCCGAGTCGCGCGTGCACGTCCGGGGTGCCCTCGACACGTCCGACCGCGCCGCCGTGCTCGCCGGAGCCGCTGCCTACGTCGCGAGCAGTCCGACAGCCGCCTGGCCCTGGCGTGCGGTGGAGGCGATGCGTCTCGGTGTACCGGTGGTGGGCGTCGACTCGGGAACGCACCGGGACGTGCTCGCCGACGGCGGGCTGCTCGTCGACCCGGGTGACCTGGCCGAAGCGGTCGAGAGCGCCACCGGGGGCGAAGGAGCACGACTCTCGGTGCTCGCAGCGGACCGCTCGCGGGCGTTCTCGTGGGCCGGATCGGCCGAGCGCGTGTGGGGTCTGCACGCGGATCTGTGACGAGGGGGCAGCGCCTGGGAGGTGCCTTCGGATCGGAGGGACACGCCGACACGCGGTAGCCGATATTCCGTAACAGTGGCATCATCACGTGACTTCCGTCACACTGGTCACATGTCTCGACGTGCCCCACGCTCGCGAAACAACCGGAAGATCACCCATCTCCTCACTTGTTTCCTCGCTGTCACCGCTGTTGTCGCCGGAACCGTGCTCCCGGCCGGTGCGGCATCCGCGGCTGCCCCTGTCGCGGCCCCCGCGGCGACGACGGTCTCGAACGCCGTCTCACAGGTCGTGGGAGACCCGGCGGCATCCGGCATCGTGAAGTCCACGCTCGTGGGCTTCAATCCGGGAAACATCATCAGCGACGCCGTGTTCACCAACAAGGGCACGATGACCGAGGCGCAGATCCAGGCGTTCTTCAACAGCAAGGTGTCGAGATGCCTGGGCGGCACGGACGAGAACGGCAAGCCGATCGTCTGCCTCAAGGACTTCAAGATCACGTCGGTCACGCGTCCGGCTGATCAGTACTGCAGCGGGTACTCGGGAGCTGCGAACGAGTCGGCGGCGCGGATCATCTATCGCGTCTCGCAGGCGTGCAACATCAACCCGCAGGTTCTGATCGTCATGCTTCAGAAGGAGCAGGGCCTCATCACCCATACGTGGCCGAGCGCATGGCGATACAACATCGCGCTGGGCCAGGGCTGCCCCGACACCGCTCCGTGCGACCCCAACTACATCGGCTTCTTCCACCAGATCTACGGCGCCGCGCGTCAGATGCAGATCTACATGGAGGGGCGCTGGTTCCAGTGGTACGCCCCGGGCAAGACCTGGAACATCCTCTACAACCCCAACGCCAACTGCGGATCCTCTCCGGTGTACGTCGCGAACAAGGCGACGTCGGCGCTCTACTACTACACGCCCTACCAGCCGAACGCGGCTGCGCTCCGTGCCGGATACGGCACCGGCGACGGATGCTCCGCCTACGGCAACCGCAACTTCTACAACTACTTCACCGACTGGTTCGGATCGACGCAGCAGACTCAGAGCTCCGGTCAGAACCTCCGGCTGGGAACAGACATCTACTTCGTCTCCGCCGGTGTGCGGTATCACGTCACACCGGAGGACTGGCCCGAGTACCAGGCCAAGTTCGGGGCCTACCGCCAGGTGACATCTCTTTCGGGTTACGGTGACGGCGGCAGCACGTCGCGATTCGTCCGGAACTCGTCGACCGGTGTGATCGCTTACTTCGATGGAGGTAAGACGCATCGCTTCGCTAGCTGCGACCTCGTTGCTGCGTGGGGGGGAGCATGCGCCCGGGTCGTGCAGATGGCCGACGCTGACTTCGCACGCATCGGGGCGGGGCCTGAGATGACGGCGTTCGCGCGCGTTGCGGCGAACGGTACCGTCCACCGCATCTCCGGAAAGACACTGATCCCGCTTTACGATGCCGCCGCGCGCATCGCCGCCAATGGTGGCAAGGTCGACCCTTACGCCGCCGTGATGACTCCATCGCTGCGCTCGAGGATGACGATCAGTTCTCAATTCCAGTTCGCGCCCGGCCAATTCGTTTCGGCCAACGGCACTTCAGAGGTATACCTCGCCACGCAGGACAACCGGCTTCTGCACTTGCCGTCGTGGGATCTGGCGCAGGACATCGGGCTCAGCCGCACGAAGGTTAGCGTGCCTGCAGCGAACTTGAACGGGAGACAGAAGGGGGTTTTCGGTGCTCTTCTGGCCTGCGGCGGAAAGTTCTACCTCCCTTCCGGGGCGAAGCTGAGCGTTCTCAATCGTGGGAACGTGACGGGAATGACCCCTACGAGCCTCGACGCCGCGACATGTGGGCGCCTGAATCTCACCGGTACGCCCGTCGCAACCGAGTCCTTCGTGCGCTTCCAGGGCAGCGACGCGGTTCTACATGTCACCGGTGGTGTCACTCGTCACGTCGTGACGACCGCTCAGGTCCGCGCACTCGCCGGCGGAACCTATCCACCGATCGTCCAGCTCCGCGCCGGTTCCGCTAGTGCGTTCACGGCCGGACCGGCGTACATGCAGACCGGAACACTGGTTCGGTCGGATGGAACGGCCGAGGTGTACCTGGTCGACGGCCTCTCGCTGGTGCACCTGCCGTCTTGGGAAGTCGCTACAGCGCTCGGCATCCCTCGTTCGGTGAGGGTGGAGAGTGTCGCCGCCCTCTCGACATTCGAGCGGCGTTCGCCGGGCCTGACGACATTCGTCCTCTGCAACAACGTCGCCTTCTCCGCAACGGGCGGTACGTTCACGAAGGTGACTCCCGCCCCGGGCACGGTGGTGACGGCGCTCACTCCTGAGACCTGCGCGGCGCTGAACATCAGGTAGTTCCGGCCGGCGGTCGATGCACGCGCCTCCTGCTCGTGCGAATAGGCTGGAGACCAATAGCTGGATTCCGCCATGGGAGGCGGGGATCGATGGGATGGGCACCGATGGGGTTCTGGAAGCAGAAGCATGCGGCGACGGACGATCAGACCGGACCAAATGAGATCCTCCATCCCGAGCGGGTGACGTCCAAGGAGTATTACAGTGCTCTGCTCGGCATCGACTTCGGCGACGATTTGGCGGCCGCGGAACACTACCTCGCGGATGGATGGCGGGAAGGCGTAGTTCCGCATCCATTCGTCGATAGGCCGATGGTCCGTGCGTCGATGGACGCTGCAGTCACGCTTCGTGATGAACTGCGCGCGTTTGCCAGTTCGACGCAGGCACGCCCCGCGCTCGGCGCGCTCGGTGGGATCTGGGAAGCCTCTGCGAAAGAGGAGCGCGGACGCGGATTACGCCCCGTCGATGCCGCAGCTTTTCTCGCCGGAACCCCCGAAGAGCGCGACGCCCTGCCTGTACGAGGCGGGGCGACCTGGGGTGAGTTGCGGCGTATCCTGGCCGCCTCCACCCGCGTCGTTCCGCGCATGCAGGAAGCGCGCATGTTCGACCTCGAGCACTACTCGTCACTGACCGGACGAACTTTCTTGGGATGGCGGGCCGCCCTTGACGACTACATCGTCCGTGGCGAGCGCGAAGGCGCGACACCCAATTGGGCGTTCGAACCGGAATGGTTCGCGGCCCATGACCGGAGCCAGACCCGCGGATCGCGCGCCTTCAATCAGCTCTTCCAATACGTTTCGAGCGACGAGCGGGTGAGTACCACCCCGGCAGACAGAGCCGGTCGTACGCTCGCCGAACTCCTCCGATCTCACGACGATGCGGTCCTTGAAACGTTCGGTGGGGGAGCCACAGACATACGATCCGCGAAGGCGGCCGCGGCGGCCTCCGTTCCTCGCCTTCCCGCGGTAACCCAAGGACGGCGTGTTCCGCTCCGAGGCGGGACGAGTCTTGATGTCGCAGTCATCGTCGATGCGCGACACCTGGTATCGGAATCGCACTACGAAGACCTGCGTACGCTCGCGCGCACTCAAGATCCCGCAACGCGAGCAGTGTTCGTCGTCTGCGATGCGGATGACGGACACGAGCCGCCGCTGTCCACGCTCTTCGAGGAGGAACGCTTCCACGTGCTGGACGCGGAGCTCGGTGAGCCACTCGGCGCAGTCGCGGCGCGTATCGTGGACGAGGGGGGCTTCTCGGCGTGGTCCCTGTGGCGGCCGGGGCAGCAGTGGAAGCCCGCAGGGCTGTCAGACGCCTCTCGGGCGCTGGATGCCAACCCCGATTCCTCCGGGGTCGGTGCTTACACTCCGCAGGCTCCACAGCAGTGGGGAGAACTGGAGGGGGCATTGTGGCGGACTCGCCTGGATGCCGCGGGGATCGTCTTTCGGACGGACCGGATCGCGCCCGATCCCGACCGGGACTACGGTCTGAACGCAGACGCGGTGGCTAGGCTCGCGAAGGCCGGCGATGGGATCGTCATCGAGGGGGATCGGTTCTGGGCGAGGCGGTACGACGGAGGTGTCTTCGCGAATCGTGCGGGCGCCAATAGCGCTCGAAAGTCACACCTTCCTGCTGTCGACTGCTCGCTCCCCGAGTCGACGGACACGACGGTCGTTGTTCCGACGTTTGAGGATTGGCGGATGACGGTCGACGCGGTCGCTGCTGTACGCGATCAGCGAGATGCCGCCGTGATCGTCGTGGACAACGGCTCCCGTCGTGCGGTAGGAGCCATACTCCGACAGGCGTTCCTCGGTGACGAGCACGTGCAGTACGTGCGGTTGCCCGTGAACACAGACTTCGCCGTGGCCAGCGATTTCGGAGCGCGGATCGCGAAGTCGCGGAACGTCGTTTTCCTGAACAATGACACCGTCGTTCAGGAGGGATGGCTGCGCCCTCTGGAGCATGCTCTTGCCGACGCTGTCGCCGTCCAACCGCTTCTTCTTTTCGCGGACCGAACGGTGCAGACGGCCGGGACGGTGTTTGCGGGCGGACTGTCGTCTCCGCGTCATCTCCTCTCAGGCTTCCACAGAGAGGACGTCCCTCGCGAAGTAGGTGAGTACTCGTTCTCGGCGCTCACTGCCGCATGCCTGGCCGTCTCCCGCGAGGACTATCTTGATACAGGTGGGTTCGATGCCGAGTATGTGAACGGCATGGAGGACGTGGACTTGTGCCTCCGCTTGAGGAACTCGACCGGCAGGCCACTTCGCGTCGTGCCGGAGTCGACTGTCGTACATCTCGAGAGCAAGACGGAGGGACGATTCGCGCACGTCGTCCCGAACCGTCGGCGCTTCTCCCAAGTCTGGCGTGATGAACTGCTCGGAGAACTCGACGATCGGAACGTCCTCGAAGGTTCGCGCCTGCGAGTCTCCGACATCCGGTGGCGCGACCAGCGAGGATTTCCGCTGAGGGAACCTGAGTGGCAGATCGAGCGAATCCCGAGTCTGATCGTCGATGAGCGCCCCCCGCGGATGCGCTGGGCGGTGAAGATCTCGAGCCCCGGGACCCTCCTCGGTGACCTGTGGGGTGACACGTTCTATGGCCAGGATCTCGCATGCGCACTCAGGCGTCTAGGTCAGGACGTGGTCGTCGACCGTACGAGTTCTTGGGAGCGTCCTGGAGCGGGAGACGATGAGGATGTCACGCTCACACTTCGGGGATTGAACCGGTTCACACCCCGTCCGGGATCGGTGAACCTCTTGTGGGTGATCTCACATCCCGATCGCGTGACCGTTGATGAACTGCGCAGCGGTTGGGATCAGGTGTACTCCGCAGGGGCGACATGGGCGGCACACCACTCAGCCCGAGCCGGTATCGCGATCACGCCGCTGCTGCAAGCAACGGATCCCGCTCGTTTCCGCCCGTCCGAGGAGGAGCTGCCCCGGAAGGGTGTGCTTTTCGTCGGACGCACGCGCGGTGAGAGGCGCCCGGTAGTGCTCGACGCCGCAGAGGTCTCCGACGATCTCTCTGTGTACGGAGACGACGGATGGGAGCGATACATCGACCAGCGGCACATCGCAGGAACGGTCCTCCCGAACGCGCAGCTGCCTCGTGCGTACGCAGAAGCTCGTGTGGTGCTCAACGACCACTGGGGCGACATGCGCCGGGGCGGGTTCCTCTCGAATCGGCTCTTCGACGCGGCCGCAACCGGCGCGAGGATCGTGAGCGATGACGTCACCGGCCTGACGGATGTTTTCGGCGAGCAGGTACGAACGTATTCGACACATGCGGAATTGCAGGCGCTTCTCACTCCCGATTCGGAGGCATGGCCTACCGAAGCGCAGATGAGGGCGAGTGCGGCGCGCGTGGCCGCCGAGCACTCCTTCGACGCACGTGCGCGGGTTCTTCTGGACGACGCGCTTCGCTATCGCTCCAAGGATGCTGGACGCTGAGTGAAACGACCACTCAGGTGGCCTAGGTAGGATGTTTCGGGCGTCTGCGAACTGCGGATCGCCCAGCCATCGGGAGAGGACCGCAACTTGGCAGGAACGTTCGTCGATGTCTCGGAGTATGATCGCCCGGGGCGCGGAGGTGGCATTCTCGATGTCTTCCGCTGGCACTACCTGCTTCGCGTGCTCATCCGCAAGGGAACTGCCACGCGCTATCGAAACTCCACTCTCGGTTGGATCTGGTCGTATGTAAAGCCCGGTTCCCAGTTCCTCATCTACTACTTCATTATGGGGATCGTGCTCCAGAATCACCGTCTGGACAACTATGCCGTGTACCTCTTCAGCGGGATCGTGATGGTGAACCTCTTCAACGAGGCGTTCGGCAATGCGACGAATTCCATTGTCGACAATCGCGCCCTCGTGAGAAAGATCTATATGCCGAGGGAGCTATTCCCGGTGGCTGCGATCGTCGGCGCAATCGTCCACTTCCTGCCGCAGCTGGCTATCCTCCTCGTGGTATGTCTGCTGATGGGTTGGGTGCCGACGGTCATGGGCCTTGTCGGTGCTGTGCTCGGATTCCTTCTCATACTCGCGTTCTCGCTCGGTCTTGGCTTGCTTTTCAGCGGTCTGAACGTTCGTTATCGTGATGCGCAGAACTTCGTCGATCTGATCAAGATGTTTTCCACATGGACGTCTCCAGTGTTGTACAGCTGGATCCTGATTGCGGAAGCGTTGCGGAACTACCCGTGGGCGTCCTTCCTGTACACAGCGAACCCGATCACGATTGCCGTGGAGCTGTTCCATGTCGCGTTCTGGGAACCGACGGTCTCCGATCCGCAGGGACTTCCCGACTTCTTCGGTTGGGCCGCCCTCGCGGCCGTGGGAGTGACCATTGCCACGCTTCTGATCGGACAGGCCGTCTTCCGACACTACGAACGAACGTTTGCGCAGGATCTCTGATGTCACGAATCGAAGTCCTTACCCAGTCCACTCCGAGCATCGTCGTCGATCATGTCTCGAAGCGCTTCCTCAAGAGGAACTCCCACTCGTTCAAGGAGGCATTCGTCGGTTGGATTCGCGGCCGTCGCGTCCGCGCCGATACTTTCACGGCGCTGCGCGACCTCACCTTCCAGGTTGGAGAGGGCGAATCAGTAGCAGTCCTCGGGTTCAATGGTTCGGGGAAATCCACATCGCTCAAGCTGGTTTCCGGAGTTCTCGAACCCGATGAGGGAACGGTATTGACCCGTGGTCGCGTTGCCGGGCTGATCGAGGTCGGAGCGGGGTTCCACCCCGATCTCACGGGTCGAGAGAACGTCTTCTTGAATGCTGCGATCCTCGGGATGGGTCGCAAAGAGACGGAGGCACGCTTCGACGCGATCGTCGAGTTCTCCGAGATTGGTGACTTCATCGATCAGGAGGTGAAGCACTACTCGTCGGGAATGTTCATGAGGCTCGCCTTCTCCGTTGCGATTCACGTCGACCTCGATATTCTCCTCGTCGATGAGGTCCTGTCGGTGGGAGATGCGCCCTTCCGCGAGAAGTGTCGCGCCAGGATCAAGGAGCTCGCGGAGACTGGTGTGACGATGCTCGTCGTGAGTCACGACATGAAGATGGTCGAAGAGCTCTGTGAACGTGGCATCGTCATCAACCGTGGCACGAAGATATTCGACGGGCCCATCGCGGACGCGATCAAAGTTCTCAAGGAGAGCACTCGATGACCGACGAAATCACGTTGTCCGTTATCGTACCGACGCACAACGTGCGCAGCTGGATCGTGGAGACTCTGCGATCGATACTCGCCCAGCGCGTTCGCAGCATGGAGGTCATCGTTGTTGATGACCATTCCGAGGATGGAACGGTCGATGTCGTCGATCGTCTCGCTCTCGAAGACCCGCGTCTGGTCCTCGTGCGTGCAACCGAACGTGGTGGAGGATCGGCCCGCAACGAAGGAGTGCGGCTCGCCCGGGGCAAGTACATCATCTTCGCTGATGGAGACGACATTGTGCCGGAGGGTGCGTATTCCGCACTGATCTCCTCGCTCGAGGACAGCCGCTCGGACATGGCCGTCGGCGACTACCTCAAGTTCTCGCCGAACTCGACGTGGCGCCCAACGGCTAGTATGAAGGCCTTCGATGCCCCCGCTCGCGCTGCGGTGCTCTCAGACATCCCGACGATGATCTTCAGCAGGCCGTGTTGGAACAAGGCGTTCGATCGGGAATTCTGGGAGCGGCATCGCATCCGCTTCCCAGATGTGCCGAGATCAAACGACATCGTGCCCATGGTTACCGCCTATGTGAAGGCGCAGAGCATCGATGTCGTCGAAGACGTCGTTTATCTCTACCGAGACCGCCCCGGCTCGACGTCGATGACTTCTAAAGCCTCGTCCTCCGCTTCGTTCCTCAGCTACGTGGGGCAGGAGAAGATCTGCGCGCAGCTCATCGCCTCGGTCGAGAACGAGGAGTTGCGTTCGCGCTACTCCTCGCTTATCCATGATCGAGATGGGTTCTTCCACGTTCGCAAGTTCTTGATGTCTTGGGAGCATGCGCAACCGTCCGACGATGCAGCGATCTCGTCCTTCCAGGAGCTGCTTGCGATGGTGGAGCCAGCCGCAGGTTGGATCGACAAACGGAAGCGGCTGGCACTGAACCTCTTCGCCGCCGGTCATATTCTTGCTGCGCGCGCGGTGGCACAGCTCGTCGACGGTGGTTCTTGGCGCACGGATGAGGGGTTGCTACGCCTCCGTTCGGTCGGCGCATTGCTCAAGGCCGCGGATGATGCCGCCCCTGGGCTGGTCCGAGAGCACGAATTGCTGTGGGCCGTCGCTGAATCGCTCACCAACGTCCGGATCACCGATGACGAACTCGAGCAAGAGTGGCTGCGACTCGCGCTGGACGGGGTGGAGCGTTTCGGGGCGGCCATCCGTGAGCTGGTCCCAGAACTCGCCGCGCAGGATATTGCGAGAGTCGCGCGCCGTCAGAGGGACCTCGGGGGAACGATCACCCCATTGTTCGGTAGCGACCCGCTTCGTGTGCACGCCCGCGCAACCGCTCCGGGTGCTGTTCCCGTCCTGTGGAGTCGCGATGTGATCGTCATGCCGCGACGGCATCGCTGGCGTTCGGCCGAAAACGGGGCCACTTGCGAGGCAGAGTTCGCGGTCTCTCAGCTCCCGCACGGCGTCTTGGTCCAACCGGCGTTTCTACTCGACGACGATCTCGTCGTCTCTGGCTACGCCGACTCCGAGGTGCCCGAGTACCGACCGTGGGAGAACGTACTGTACGAGCAACGAGGAGCGTGGGTACGGCTCGAGCGGCGTGCGCACTGGGTTGTACGAGCCCCGCGTCGACTGGCGATCCGGGCGATCTCGTTCATGCGTCGCGCAGCCGACAACTCTTCCTAGCAGTCAGCGGGGTGTCGCTCCCCGCTCATGCCGAGGGAGGCCGAGGGAGAACGGCTCAATCCGTCGTCGTGGTACTGAGCTCGCGGAGTGCGTCACGATAGGCGAGAGAAACCGTCCAGGGGCTGATGCCCTCGTTGAATCGCTCGAAGTCTGAAGCCTCGACGCCTTGGGTCAGAGCCCCGTCGCTGAGCAGCTCTGCGAGAGATCGGACGGGATCTGCGACATCGAAGAACGACACCCAAGGCTGGTCGCCGAACTGCTCGCGGAGGTGAGGAAGCCCAGGGAGCACCGCGGGAACCTCCATGGTGGCAGCGAGATGAAGACTGCCGGAGTTGAGGATGGCCCGATACGGGAAGACAGCGATATCCGCCGCTCGATACCATCGGGCGACATCCGCATCGGGTACGGACTCGAACGAGGTGACAATCCGCAGGCCTGCGGGCTTGAGATCGTCGAACTGAGCGATCGATTCGGGGCTCGCGGACCCAGCCAGGAGGAGGACTGGCCTTCTTCCGTCAGAATCGCGAGCAGAGGCGGCGGCCTCGAGGAGGAGGTCGATGCCCTTGTAAGGACGTATCTGGCCGAGGAACAGGACCGCTCGATCGTCAGGGCTCAGATCGAAACTCTGGCGCGCCTCTTCGCGCGAGACGTCGGAGTCGTACACCCCCAGATAACTGGGGTGAGGTATCTGGACGACCTTCTCAGGGGGGAGGGCCACGACATCGGCGACGAGCTCTGCGGTTGAAGGTGCCATAACGTGGATCAGATCCGCGGCCCCGGCGAGCACGCCGTAGAGGTCGCGCTCTGCAGCGGGGTGGACGAGTTCGTGGGGGAGCCGGTTGTGCACCGTCCAGACGATCCGAACGCCTCTTCGCCGCGCGTCCTCGAGCGCCGTCTCGACGGCTCGGACCCGTCGGGCTGCTGCGCGGTGGCTATGCGCAGCTTGCGCGATCGGCGCCGTCCAGTGAACATGCAGAACATCTCCGTCGCCCAGGATCACCAGGGTCTTGAGGAGGGACTCATAGGCCGACCGCTGGATCAATTGGTATCCGGCGGCTCGTGGAGCCAGGTTCATGAGATTGAGGTACGGGTTTCCCGTCCATGAGGGGAAGACACAGAGGCTGGGGCCAGACTTCACAGCATCATCCTATTCCGGATCGGCGGATGATCCGATTGCGTACGCGACGGTAGAAGGATCGAACGGGGTGCAACGATTCGTGACGGAGTAACTCGAACTCGCGTTTCATCAACTCCTCGGTTTCACGGAGGCGGCGCTCGAAGTAGAGCGCTCCGCCGGCACCTTCCCGCGCGATGAGCGCACGGAATTCCTGGTCGCGGACGAGCGCGTCGACGCGTCGATGCTCCTCGCTCGATTCAATGACGCTATTTCCATCAACGCCGCTTGACGATGGACGCTGATGCCAGTACACCAGTGGTTCCGTGTCGAGGTACTCAAGTGCACTGTGCTGAAGAACTCGGGAATTGAAAACCCAGTCACCGATGACCGAAAGAGAGTCGTCATAGAGCCCCAACGCATCGTGTAGCTCGCGTCGATAGAGGAAGGCGATCGGCACGAACTGGTTGAAGCGTTGCTGGTCCATGAGAAGAGGCGCAACAGAATTCGGGAGGAAGGGCTCTCGATTCGTCTCGATGAACGAATCGCCGTCTCGCTCCTCCCAGACGATCTCGATGCGTGAGACGACTCCTACGCGCTGCGGGTTGTCGTCGAGATAGCCGACAGCCCGAGCCAGAAAGCTTGATGCCCAGGAGTCGTCGTCATCGTGGAGGATGACGAGATTGCCGCGCGCCTCCCTCACGCCTGCGTTCGCGGCCTGCCATCGCCCCTGCGGTGTGGCGTGGGCGACGACACGTGTCCGCGCTCGAGTCGCACTCGGCGCATCGGCGAGCACGGCTTCGACCACTCCCGGAGCGCCGCCATCGTCGACGATGATAAGTTCCCAATTCGCGTAGGTCTGGGCGCCGATACTCCGCAGCGCTCGGCGAAGAAAAGCGGGGCGGTCCTTCGTTCGAGTGACGATAGAGACGAGAGAAGCAGGCATGGTTTTTTCCTAGGGGGATGTTGAGGGCGCCGCGTCGAGAAGCGCAGTGATCTCGTCGAGGAGATACGGCGCCAGGGAATGACTGAACGACGCCGTGATGTGGTGGAGATCTCGGTAGACGACCACACCGCCGGCGACCATCGGACAGACGCCGTCGGGGTCGCAATACGCGCCGCGAAGGTCGACCGGAGTGACTCCCGATTCATCGGCTGCGAGGGCGAGCGGATCCTCACGAAGGAAGTCAGCGGCCGCGAATGCGCACGTCTCGAAGGTGAAGCTGCTCGTCGACGTCACGCAGTCGGCTGACGATTGTGCGATACCTGGATTGTCCAGGACAGGGATCACTTGGATGCCCTGCTCTCGCGCGGTTCTCCAGCGCTCGGCGAACCGTTCTGCGCGTTGCTGACGCACTTGGTCGGTCGCTTCGAGCTGATTCCATGCGGTCACGACGATGGCATCGTATCCGTTGCTCAGCAGATCTTTCTGCAGGGACGCTTGGCGGGCAGCGCACTTGGGGTCGGGATCTGCAGACCACACGCATCCGCGCCCCACATACACATCGATCGACCAGCCGGCATCGGCAGCGACGTCTCGCAGCCCAGGAACGAGCATGGCGGCATGAGAATCTCCTGTCAGCGCGATTCGGACCGCTCCTGGATCGTCGGATCCGATGTGGCAGGGTTCGAGTGCTGTCTCGGCGGCGGTGTAGCAATCGAACGCGCCGTCCGTGTCGTCGTAGAGACCGCCTAGTCCCGGTATGAGATCCGCGCTGGATACCGGGATATCCCGGGCGCCCTCACAGCTCGGATTCAGCAGTATATTCGCCCCCCGGCAGGAAGCGGGATCGGCGACCTCGGCCTGCGCCCGCTCGGTCTGCGCCTGCGTGGAGGCTGCGATCGAAAGCGCGGGGAGTCCTGCGGCGGCGACGACGAGCAGCATCGCGACCAGGGTACCCGCGAGAATCGCGCGGGGCCGAAAAGTTGCGAGCCGTCCGAAGCGGAGAGGGTCCTCGACGAATCTCTTGCCGAGAGCGGCAAGTACGCACGTCGTGATGACGAGGAGGATGTTCTGCCAGAGTTCGAGGTCGGCCCCGAGAATTGCGGGGGCGATGACCACGAGCGGCCAGTGCCAGAGGTAGATCCCGTATGAGTTGTCGCCCAACCACTGGATCGGCTTCCATCCCTGCATGGAGGCGAGACGGAACGGCGGCGCTGGGCCGATGAGGATCAGCAGCGCCGTGGCGGAAACCGGAAGGATCGCCGCATACCCGGGGAAAGGAGTGGCAGAGTCGAAGGCGAATGCGGAGAACAGGAACGCGGCCCACCCTGCTATCCATATCAGCGATCGAAGAAGAGCGGGCACGATGATCGACGGGATTACGGCGACGAGCGCTCCGAACCCGAACTCCCACATACGAACGGGCGTCGCAAAGTAAGCGAACGAGGGAGCGGCGAAGGTGGTGACGATGCTCAGAACGAGGCTGCCGACAGTGATAGCGAGCAGAAGGGCGACGAGTGCGCGCCGTCCGTACTTCTTGGTCAGAATCGCCGTGGTTGCTGCGATAACGAGAAGCGGCCAAACGATGTAGAACTGTTCTTCGACCGAGAGAGACCAATAGTGCTGGGCGATCGGTGGCGCATTCTCAGCGGCGAGGTAGTCGACCGCATCCGCGGCCAGAACCCAGTTCTCGACGTACAGCGTGCTCCCGACGATCGAACGAAGATACTGCGTGACCAAGGCGGGCGGCGCGAACAGCACGGTGAGAGCGGTGCTGGCGAGGAGCACCAGAAGTGCTGCCGGCAGGAGACGTCGCGCTCGGGCAGCCCAGAACGCTCCGAGTCGGAGGTTTCCACGCTCTCGCAAACGAACGAGTTGTCCGGTGATCAGGTAGCCCGAGATCACGAAAAAGACATCAACGCCGATGTACCCGCCTTCGATCGCCTTCGGCCAGACATGAAAAAGCACCACCGCAGCGACGGCGAATGCACGCAGCGCCTGGATATCCGCTCGAGGGGTATGGCCCGTCGGCGTTGCCATTGCTTTGACCGTTTTCTCGCGATCTCTGCGAAGGTTAGCGCCGGCCGAGGCCACGGTACGTCCAACCGGCAGCACGCCATCGCTCGGGATCGAGGCAGTTGCGGCCGTCGATGACCTTCTTCTCGGCGACAGCACTCGCGATGGCATCGGGACTCAATTCGCGGAACTCGTCCCATTCCGTGACGACGACGGTGACTTCGGCCTTCGCGACGGCTTCTTCCAAGGACTCGGCGAACACGAGGTGCGGCCGAGCGCGACGCGCGGTTCCGACGGCCTCCGGATCGTAGGAGACGACATCCGCCCCCAAGCCGTGCAAGCGCGTCGCGACGTCGAGCGCGGGGGAGTCGCGGGTGTCGTCGGAGTTCGGCTTGAAGGCGAGTCCGAGGATCGCGATCCGCCTCCCTGCCACCGATCCTCCGAGTGCTTCTTCGACGAGTTCGACGAGACGCGTGCGCTGGCGCAGGTTGATCTCGTCCACCTCACGGAGGAAGCGGAGGGCTCGTCCATGGCCGAGCTCTTCCCCGCGGGCGGCGAACGCTCGGATGTCCTTCGGTAGGCAGCCTCCGCCGAAACCGACCCCCGCGTTCAGGAAGCGTCTTCCGATCCGGACGTCGTGGCCGATAGCATCTGCGAGTTCGGTGACATCCGCGCCGGTGGCATCGGCGATCTCGGACATCGCGTTGATGAAGGAGATCTTCGTCGCGAGGAATGCGTTCGCGGCGACCTTGACGAGCTCGGCTGTCGCATAATCGGTGACGAGTCGTGGGACTCCGCCCTTCAAGGCGGTCGCGTAGACGGCATCGAGGATCTCCACCTCCGCGCCGTCTCGAACCGCCGTACCGTAAACGATGCGGTCCGGCTGGAGCGTGTCCTGCACGGCGAAGCCTTCGCGCAGGAACTCCGGATTCCAGGCGAGCATCGCCCCGGTCGGCGTGACCATATCGGCGAGCCGCTGGGCGGTGCCGACCGGCACGGTCGACTTGCCGACGACGAGATCCCCTGGCGCGAGGTGGGGGAGGAGGCCGGTGACCGCTGCGTCGACGAATCGCAGATCAGCGCCATCACTGTCCTCGCGTTGCGGCGTGCCGACTGCGATGAAATGGACGGTGGACCCGGCGAGCGCGGCCGGGTCGGTCGTGAACCGAAGATTTCCGGAGGCGAGCGACTCCCGTAGGAGGTCGTTGAAGCCCGGTTCGTAGAACGGCGCCTCGCCAGCGGCCAGCCGCTCAATCTTCGCGTGGTCCACATCGAAGCCGATGACTTCATGGCCGATCGAAGCCATGGCTGCCGCATGCACGGCTCCGAGGTATCCACAGCCGATGACACTGAGTTTCATTCCCTCAACCCTTCAGACCTGCGACGTAGGCGCGCAGGGAGTCGTCTACCGGAGCGGGCGAGAAGCCCGATGCGATGATCTTGGTCAGGTCCAGACGGCTGTTCCGCGGACGCGGTGCCACCGGACCGGTCGCCGAGGCGAAGTAGTCCTCCGTCCTCACGGCCGTGACGCGCTCGGGGTCGTGGCCGCCGAGACGGAAGACTTCGCGCGCGATCTCGGCCCAGGACCGGGCATCGCCCGATCCGGTCACGTTGTAGACGCCGTAGGCGGCATCCGATTCGAAGAGGTGCGCGATCGCGTCCGCGATGTCCGCGGTGAAGGTGAGGCGCCCGAACTGGTCGCCCACGACCCTCGGGTCGATTCCGCGCTCCGCGAGCGAGTGCATGGTCCGGACGAAGTTGCTTCCCTCCCCGATGACCCAGGAGGTGCGCACGACGTAGTGCCGCGACGCCGTGGAAGCGGCGAGGTCGCCGGCCGCCTTGGTCTGGCCGTAGACGCCGAGCGGGCGCAACGGGGCGTTCTCGTCGTAGGCGCCGTCGAGCGTTCCGTCGAAGACGTAGTCGCTCGAGACATGCACCAGGGTGATGCCGTGATCGTCGGCGACACGGGCGAGCGCGGCGACTGCGGTCGCGTTCGCCGCCCACGCCTTCTCTCGGCCCTCCGGAGTCTCAGCAAGGTCGACCGCGGTGTAGGCGGCGGCGTTGATGATCAGACCGTAGTCGCGCCAGCGCCGAGCGGACGACAGGTCCGACGCGGTCACATCGATGTCGTCGCGCGTGGCGTACTCGATGTGGGCGGCGTCGCCGAAACGGGCGCGCAGCGCACGCCCGAGCTGGCCGGAAGCGCCGAGGACGAGGATGCGCTTCGGCGGGATCGGGGTGACATCGGCGAGCCGGGGGTGCGCCTTGTCCTTCTCCGAGATCTCGACCTCCGACAGCGGGATGGGCCAGGCGACCGCCGCCGTCTCGTCCGCGAGGTTCAGGAACGAGTACGAGGCATCGGGGGACCAGTGATCGTTGACGAGGTACGTGTAAGCCGTGTCGGCCTCGAGCGTCTGGTACGAGTTGCCCACGCCCCGAGGGACGTAGATCGCCCGAGACGGGTCGATCTCCGTGGTGAACACGGTGCCGAAGGTCGGTCCTTCGCGCAGGTCGACCCAGGCGCCGAAGATGCGCCCTGTCGCCACCGAGACCCACTTGTCCCACGGCTCCGCGTGGATGCCGCGGGTCGTGCCGACGGCGTCGTTGAACGAGATGTTGTTCTGCACCGGACCGAAGTCTTCGAGCCCGAGCGCCAGCATCTTCTCGCGCTGCCAGTTCTCCTTGAACCATCCGCGCGAGTCCCCGTGGACGGGCAGCTCGAAGACGACGAGGCCCGGGATGGGCGTCTCGATCCGTTCGAGCTGCTTCCCGAACGCGGCGCTCACTGGCCCTTGCCCGCGTAGAACGCCTCGACGGCGTCCTTGGACGGCGCCCACCAGGCCTCGTTGTCGCGGTACCACTGGATCGTCGAGGCGAGTCCCGCCTCGAAGTCCGAAAACTGCGGTGCCCAGCCGAGCTCGTCGCGCAGCTTGCTCGAGTCGATCGCGTAGCGAAGGTCGTGGCCGGCGCGGTCGGTGACGTGGTCATACGCGTCCGCAGGCTGGCCCATCTCGGTGAGGATCAGCTCGACGACGGACTTGTTGTCCTTCTCGCCGTCGGCGCCGATGAGGTAGGTCTCGCCGATCGCGCCCTTCTCGAGGATCGTCAGCACGGCCGAGGAGTGGTCGTCGGCATGGATCCAGTCGCGAACGTTCTGCCCGGCGCCGTACAGCTTCGGACGGATGCCGCGGATCACGTTCGTGATCTGACGCGGGATGAACTTCTCGACGTGCTGGTACGGACCGTAGTTGTTCGAGCAGTTCGAGATCGTCGCCTGGACGCCGAACGACCGCACCCACGCGCGCACGAGCAGATCGCTGCCCGCCTTGGTGGAGGAGTACGGCGACGAGGGGTTGTAGGGAGTCGACTCGGTGAACCGCTCGGGATCATCGAGCTCGAGGTCCCCGTAGACCTCATCGGTCGAGATGTGGTGCAGGCGCACGTCGTGTCGTCGTGCCGCCTCGAGCAGCGTGTACGTGCCGATGATGTTGGTGTCGAGGAACGGCCGGGGGTCGTTCAGCGAATTGTCGTTGTGCGACTCCGCGGCGTAGTGCACCACGGCATCCGTGTCGGCGAAGAGGCCGTCGACCAGGCCGGCATCCGTGATGTCGCCATGGACGAACGTGAGCCGATCCTCGGGGAGTCCCTCGAGCGACCGCCGGTTCCCGGCGTAGGTGAGGGCGTCGAGCACCGTGACGTGGTGCTCGGTGTTCTCGATCACGTGGTGGACGAAGTTGGAGCCGATGAAACCGGCCCCTCCGGTGACGAGCAGACGGGTCATGCGTGGCCTCTCTTGAGGATGTCGAGCAGATAGGCGCCGTAGCCGGACTTGAGGAGCTTCTCGGCGCGTTCGCGCAGCTCGTCGTCGCTGAGGAAGCCCTGGCGCCAGGCGACCTCCTCCGGCATCCCGATCTTCATGCCCGTACGACGCTCCATCGTGCGCACGTACTCGGCGGCGTCGGTCATCTGGTCGAACGTTCCCGTGTCGAGCCAGGCGGTGCCGCGCGGGAGGACCTCGACCTGGAGCTTGCCACGCTCGAGGTACTCACGGTTGATATCGGTGATCTCGTACTCGCCGCGGGCGCTGGGCGCCAGATTACGAGCGATCTCGATCACGTCGTTGTCGTAGAAGTAGAGGCCGGGAACGGCGTAGTTGCTCTTGGGGGAGGCGGGCTTCTCCTCGAGCGAGACCGCGCGTCCTTCGGCGTCGAACTCGACGACACCGTAGGCCTCGGGCTCGGCGACCCAGTACGCGAAGACCGCCCCGCCGTCGATGTTCTCGAAACGCTGCAGACGGCTGCCGAGCCCCGGACCGTAGAGCAGGTTGTCGCCGAGGACCAGGGCGACCGAGTCGTCGCCGATGAAGTCCGCGCCGATCGTGAACGCCTGCGCGAGTCCGTCCGGAGAGGGCTGCTGCGCGAACGTCAGGTTCACGCCGAACTGCGACCCGTCGCCGAGGAGGCGCTCGAAATGCGCCGCGTCGTGCGGCGTCGTGATCACGAGGATGTCATTGATCCCTGCCAGCATCAGCGTCGAGAGCGGGTAGTAGACCATCGGCTTGTCGTAGACCGGGATCAGCTGCTTCGAGACGCCCAGCGTGATCGGGTGCAGCCGCGTGCCGGACCCGCCGGCGAGAATAATGCCTTTCACGCCTCTATGTTGTCACACCGTGCCCGGATCACCCTGTCCGGCCGCAGGGGGAGCGCCCTCGCCGAGATCGCAGCCCCGCCGGGATATCCTGGTTCGGTTGTCGGTGAGAGGGTCTGGAATACATGGAAATGCTCGAACTGCTCTGGCCTGCCGCCGTGCTTCTCGCGCTGTACGCCGTCTTGGGCGGAACGTTGGCGTGGCTGATCGGACTGCGCGGGCTCTGGGCCGTGGCCGCCGCACCGGCGTTCGCCATGACCGTGGTGGGGGGTGCGAGTCTGCTCGCCGGCTTCGCCGGGATCGGCTGGTCGATCGTGCCGTGCCTCGTCCTGGCTGCGGTGATCGGCGTGGGGATCCATCTCGTACGCCGCCGCGGACGGCGTGGCGTGACCTCGTCGCCGTCGACGTCGCGGTGGTGGACCATCGCCGCCGCTGTGGCCGCCGCCGTGGTCATCGGACTGCAGATCTTCGCGGTGATCGGTCAGCCGTCGGCGATCTCGCAGACGTTCGACAACGTGTTCCACCTCAACGCCATTCGCTACATCATGGACACCGGCGCCGCCTCGCCCCTCGAACTCGGGCAGATGACGAGCCCGAACGGCGGAGTTCCTTTCTATCCGTCGGCCTGGCACGCGACCGCCGCCATCGTGGCGCAGCTGAGCGGGGTCGGTATCCCCGCCGTCGTCAACGCGCAGACGCTCGTGATCGCCGCGGTCATCTGGCCGCTGAGCGCCATGCTCCTGGCGCGGACGCTCATGGGGAAGTCGGCGACCGTCACCGTCACCGCTGCGATCGTGAGCTGCGCCATCCCGATGTTCCCGATCCTGCCGATGGACTACGGCGTCCTTTACCCGTTCCAGCTCGCTCTCGCCGTGGTCCCCGTCACGGTGGCGGCGACGGCATCCGCCTTCGGAATCGGAACATCGGCGAAGGACCTCGCGCCGGGCTGGTGGGGTTTCGTCGCGCTCGGCGCGATCCCCGGCGTCGCCCTCGCGCACCCGGGCGGATTCGTCGCCTGGCTCGCGTTCTCGGTGCCGATCGTTCTCGTCTTCGTGGTGCGCCTGTGGCGCGCGCATCGATCCGGTCGGGTTCGCGCGGCACTCGCCGCCGGCGTCCTCGCTTACTTCGGCGTCGGTGTTCTCCTGCTCATGGTGCTGCGCCCGCCGCTGCCGACCCGCGGGTGGCCGACGGCCCTCACTCCCGGACAGGCGGCGCTCGAAGTCGCGCAGGTGTCGATGTTCTACGGAACGATCGCAATCGGCGTCGCGATCGCCGTGCTCCTCGGCCTCTTCTGGGTTCTGAAGGAGCGCAGTGAGGCGCTCGTGGTCGGTGCGGCTCTCTGGGCGATCGGCGCGATCCTCTTCATCGTCGTCATCTCACTGCCCATCGGTCCCATCCGGGATGCGCTGACGGGGAGCTGGTACAACAACTGGCCGCGTCTGGCGGCGGTGTTCGGGATCGCGCTGGTCCCGCTCGCGACCCTGGGGATCGCGCGCACGGTCGAGGCGATCGGGCGGCTCTGGTCGCGGGCCCAGCCCGACGGACATCTCCTGCGCGTGATCGCCAGCGTCGTCGCCGCCGCGATCGGCTTCGTGGTCCTGCCGCTTCCCGCCATCCCGGCCGCCGTCGCGCAGGCGCAGATCCGCTTCGTGCTGGACGAGGGTTCTTCCCTCATCAGCTCGGACGAAATGGCCCTGCTCGAACGCCTCCCCGAGCACGTCCCCGCAGGCTCCGTGATCGCCGGTAACCCGTACACCGGCACCGCACTCGCGTACGCGATCGGTGGGCGCCAAGTGCTCATGCCGCACATCCTGGTGGACGTCTCCGACGATGCGGCGACAATCAACGACCACCTCGCCGACGCCGAGTCGATGCCCGCCGTGTGCGATGCGGCCGAGGCGCTCGACGTCCGATTCGTCCTCGATTTCGGGGATCGGGAGGTGCACGGCGGATCGCATCCGCTCGCAGGCCTCGAGGATCTCGAGGAATCGGGAGCGGTGCGCCTTGTCGACAGCCAGGGCGATGCCAGACTGTACGAAGTGACCGCCTGCGGTCTCGGCTGAACACGGAGAGACTTCCCTCATGAGCGACACCATGCGCATCGATCGCGTCCTGGTCCTCGTCCCCGCGTGGAACGAGGAGCGCAGTGTCGGCGACACCGTGCGCGAGATCCGTGCGGCCTCGTCGCGGTACGACGTCGTCGTGATCGACGACGGGTCGACCGATGACACGGCCGAGGTGGCCCGAGCCGCCGGCGCGGCCGTGCTCTCCCTGCCCTTCAACCTGGGGGTGGGCGGTGCGATGCGCACCGGGTTCACCTATGCCGCGCGCGAGGGCTACGGAGCCGCGATCCAGGTGGATGCCGACGGGCAGCACGACCCCGTCGACATCGATCGGGTGCTCGCCGGCCTGGAGCACGCCGACATCTCGATCGGCGCGCGCTTCTCCGACGTCGGCGAGTACTCGGTGCGCGGCCCCCGGCGCTGGGCCATGGTCTTCCTCGCCTCGGTGGTCTCGCGCATCGCCAAGACGCGGTTGACCGATGTGACGAGCGGTTTCCGCGCGGCGAACACCCGTGCGATCGCCCAGTACGTGCACTACTACCCGGCCGAGTACCTCGGCGACACCCTCGACTCACTCGTCGCCGCGCTGCACGCCGGGCTGACAGTCACGCAGGTCGGCGTCGCGATGCGCCCGCGTGCGCATGGCAATCCCAGCCAGGGGCCGCTCGGTTCCACCGTCTACCTGCTGAGGTCGGTGTTCGCGCTGCTGCTCGCCGCGATGCGACGTACGGGCTCGCGGCGGCAGGAGGAACGCGCATGATCGTCTTCGTCGGGATCGCTCTCGCCGTCCTGATCCTCGTGATCGTCCTGTGGATGCTCCTCACGCGCAAACTGCGCGAGAAGTACGCGGTCCTCTGGCTCGTGATCGCCGTCTCGGTGCTCATCGTCGGGCTGTTCCCCGGCCTGCTGGGCGGGCTCACGGCGTTGCTCGGTGTGCAGGTCCCCTCGAACCTGCTCTTCGCGACCGCGATCCTCCTGCTCCTCGGCGTCGCCCTGCACCACTCGTGGGAGCTCAGCCAGGTCGAGGAGGAGACGCGGCGACTCGCGGAGGAAGCCGCTATCCTCCGCACGCAGCTGGAGAGCGTCGAGGGCAGGCTCGCGAAGCTCGAGGCTCCCCGGACGGGGTCGGACGGCGACCCCTCCTGACGGGGCGTCAGCGCCGAGGCGGGGTGACCGCCCGAGCGACGGCGCGTCGGCCACCGCTGAGTGCTCCGCCGATCCAGCTCGCCCGGTACTCCCAGGTGAAGCGCTCGGGGACGATCTCCCGTGCGCGTCCCGCACGGAGCAGCGACAGCGCGGTGCGCAGCCTGCGGGAGCGACCGAAGGCCAGCTCCTGACGGGAGTCGGTCGCGTCGTCGGTGCGACGCGCGGCGAGGGTGTCGACCATCAGTTGGCGCCAGCCCACGTAGGCCCAGAACGTCATCCGGAAGATCGACCGGGGGCTCCGTGAACCTTCGAAGCGCTGGGACTGCGCGAGCACGTTGGTGATGGAACTGCGGATGCTTCCGCTGCCCAGCCTGCTCGGGTCGCCGAACACGTTCGCATCGTGCTGGACGTAGTCCTGGACGACGTCGTCGATGATGCGGGTGCCCCGGTGCGCCGACGCGACGACGGCGAGCCAGTGATCGTGCGCGGCCGCCCGAGTCGAAGCTCGGGGGAACGGCAGTGCGGTCGGAAGTACCTCAGGGTCGAACACGCAGAGCGAGCCGGTGAACTCGTTGGAGAGGATCGTGAAGATCGCGCCGTGGTCGTGACGCGTCGTACGGCCCGTCTCCACTTCGGAGGGGTACGAGACGAGCCGCGCCTGGGCCGAGACGAGAGAGACCTCGTCGAGGTGCGGGAGGAGCTTCTCGATCTTGTCCGCGTCCCAGCGGTCGTCCTGGTCGCAGAGGGCGATCCACTCGCTCCGCTCGTCGACGGCGAGGAGGCCGCGTTCGAAGTTCAGGTAGAAACCGAGCCGTGTGCCGTCGCCGACGATGCGGAATCGGGCGTCTCCCTCGGTGATCTCCGCCACCAGGGCGGCGATCGGCTCGGGATCGCCGTCGACCGAGATCACGCACTCCCACTCGCGGACCGTCTGCTCCTGCAGGGAGGTCAGCTGCCGGCGGAAGAGCTCCGGGTCGGGGGAGTAGGCGGCGAGCACGATCGTGCCGAAGGGATGTGTCGACACAGGCGGCCTTCCGGGTCTGCGGGGATTGAACAGCGAATGAAGCTAGTCTAAATGCGCCATGCTCGTGATTCCCTTCTCCGTCCGTCGTCCGGTGCGTCTCGGATGAGTGCTTCCTCCGTGTGGGCGGTGTTCTCGACGTTCCGTCCCGGTGACGCCGCTCTGGACGCCGTCTCCTCCGTCGCCGAACAGGTCGAGGGAGTGATCGTCGTCGACGACGGCTCGGGGCCCATCGCCGAGGCGGTGCTCGACAGGCTCGAGAGCGCGGGGGCGATCGTCGTCCGCAGGCCCGACAACGACGGGATCGCGGCGGCGCTCAATGACGGGATCGCACGCGCGCTCGACGCCGGTGCCGCCTTCGTGATCACCTTCGACCAGGATTCCCGGGTGGCGGAGGGGTTCGTCCGGAACCTCGTCTCCGCCCATGACGTCGCGACCCGTGCCGGTATCCGTGTCGGCCTCGTCGTGCCGGAGTACTTCGCCGGCGTGCGGCAGCAGACGGGGCCTGAGGCGCCCTTCGGTGACGCCGCGAACGTCATCCAATCGGGGATGCTGATCCCCGCGGCCGTGATCGCCGAGGTAGGACCCCTGCGGGAGGACTTCTTCATCGATCTCGTCGACATGGAGTTCGGGCTGCGGGTCCGCTCCCGCGGTTGGCGGGTGCTCGCCGCAGGAGGGGTGCGGATGGAGCACACGCTCGGCACCCGGTACCGGCGCGAGTTGTTCGGCCGCACGGTCGCGCTCCCGGGGATCCCCGCGGAATTCAGCCTGAGCACGCCATTCCGTTACTTCTACCGCGTGCGGAACCGCCTGATCCTCAACCGCGAGTACTTCCGCTCCGCACCGAGGCAGATCATCCGGGAAACGCTGCTCGACGGCATCCACTTCGCGAACGCCTGTTGGGTCGCGAGGCCGCGCCGCGCGCTGGCCCGCGTGTACCGGGCCGCTCTCGTCGCCGCGGTTCGCGGTCGGATGGGGCGGATGCCGGACGCACTGATGCCGATCGCGGCCGAGATCCGGTGGGACGCCCCCGTGGTCGCGGAGGGGGAGAAGTGAGCGGGCCCATCCGGACGGCGGTCGGCCGTCTCAGCGGGTTCACGATCTCCGTCGGCGTCGTGACGCTGATCGGAATCGTCTCGATCCCGCTCCTGACCGCGTCACTCGGGGATACGACCTGGGGGAAACTCGCACTCGTCCAGACCGTCTCGCAGTTCGGCGGCATCCTCGTGGCTTTCGGCTGGGGAGCGACGGGGGCGGCGACCGTCGCCGGCATCCCCATTGGGCAACGCCAGGCCTTCTATCGCACGTCGCTGCGCGCCCGCGCGTTGCTCTACGTGCTCGTGCTGCCGGTCATCGCCGTGATCCTGGCTCTCCTCACGCGTGGAGACGTGCTGATCTCGGTGCTCGGAGCCGCGGTCTACCTGCTTCCGCAGCTTGGGGCGATCTGGTACTTCACGGGCGAGGGGAAGCCGATGCGGCTCCTGCTCTGTGACACGCTCCCGACCGTCGCGGGAGGCATCGCGGGCGTGATCGGCGCCGTCGTCACGGGAGAGCTCTGGGTCTACCTCGTCGCGCAGGGCCTCGGCTTCATCGGTGCCGTCGTGCTCGACGCCGTCGTCGTGCTGCGTGGGTCGTCCGGAGCCGCGCACACTCCGGTTCCCCTGCGCACCGCGCTGAGCGGGCAACGGCATGCCGTGTCGGCGACGCTCGTCAGCGGTCTGTACGTCACCCTGCCGATGGTGGCCGTGCAGGCGTTTCTCCCCGGGCTCCAGCCGATGTACGCGTTCGCCGACCGCCTCTTCAAGTACGCGTCGGTCGCCCTGCTCCCCATCCAGCAGTACTTCCAGAGCTGGGTGCCCGACCCCCAAGCCGACTTCCGTCGCCGTGCCCGGATCGCGACCGTCGCCGCCATGCTCATCGGCGTCGTCGGCGGCACGTGCATCGCGGTGCTGAGCCCCTGGGTCTCCACGCTTCTCTCGGTGGGGAAGATCAGCGTGCCGTGGCAGGTGTCGCTGCCCCTCGGCGTCGCCTTCGTGGGGATCGCCACGGCCGCCATCGTCGGCTATGCGTGCCTGGTCGTCGTCGGGCGCGTGCGCGCGCTCGCCGTGTCGACGCTCATCGGTGCGATCGTCGGAGCGCCGCTGATCCTCGTCTTCGCCGCAGCCGGATCCGTTCCGCTCGTGGCCTGGGCCGTGGCGATCTCCGAGCTCTGCGTCGGCGGCTATCAGGTTCTCGTTCTGCGGCGGGAGCTGCGCAAGCCGATCACGGAGGTGGCGTCTTGAGCGCGGTGCGGGTGAGCGTCTGTATGGCGACGTACAACGGCGAGCGGTTCCTCGGCCCGCAGATCGAGTCGATCCTGCGCGAGCTCGAACCCCAGGACGAGCTCGTCGTCATCGACGACGCCTCGAAGGACGGAACCGTCGCCGCGCTACAGGCTTTCGACGATCCGCGCATCCGCGTGCACGCACGTCAGGAGAACCGCGGCTACGTCAAGACGTTCGAAGAGGCTCTGGGACGAGCGACCGGAGACATTCTGATGCTCTCCGATCAGGACGACGTGTGGATCCCGGGCCGCCGTGCGTTGTTCGTGGCCGCGCTCGAGGACTCCGCCGTCGCGGCCTCCAACCTGGTGCTGCTCGGCTCGGATGAGCCGTTGCCGAATCCACTCACCCGTCGCCCGTGGCGGTTGCGCGCCGCGTGGTCGCGCCAGGGAGTCCGCAACGCGGTCCGGATCTTCGCGGGCATGGCGCCGTACTACGGATGCGCGATGGCGATCCGCCGCGACGTCGTGGATCGGATCCTTCCGTTTCCGGACTACCTCCACGAGAGCCACGACCTCTGGATCGCGCTCTTCGGCAACGCCCACCGCACCATGGCGCACATCGCGACGGCGACGATCCGGCGACGCATCCACGACGCGAACGCCTCTCCGTCCCGTCCGCGCGGCATCGGAGCGGTGCTCCGCGCACGCGTGATGCTGCTGCGCGCGTGGGGGAGCGCCCGCCGCCGCTGATCAGCGGAGGATGTGCCGCCAGAGGGCGCGGCGTCCGGCGGCATCGCCACGACGGAGCACCGTCGGCACCGTCGTGAGAGCGTGGAGCCGCGCGAACAGACGGGCTCGGGCCGCTCGGGCCGTCGATCGCCATCCGCGCGCATCCGCTCGTCGCGCGGTCTCGAGGAAGAATCGACGGTCGTCGGTGAAGCGGGAGCCGTCGAGGATCGCCTTCTGCGAGGCGCTCTCGGTGTGCCGGCGATAGGCGAACACCTCGTCGTCGATCACGACGAGCGATCCGCCCGCGAACGCGATGTCGAGCAGTATCGCGAGGTCGAGCACGATGGGCAGGTCGTCGCGGAACTCGTGGGCCCGGATCGCCTCGGTGCGGAAGAGCAGCGAAGGCCAGTACAGCCAGTTCCCCCGCGTGAGGCTGGTGGCGAGGCGCTCGTCCGACAGCACGGCGTCGCCCGTTCGCGTGTCGGGGCGGAGCATTCGCTGCTTCACGCGATCGACGAGAGGCAGCGACGGTGCGCCGTTCTCGTCGATGACCCGCACGCCCGGCTGGAAGACGGCGGCATCCGGATGCCGCCGCACGGCGTCGCGCAGGGCGGCGACGTAACCCGGCAGGAGCAGATCGTCGCTGCCCAGCACCACGAGGTGATCGGCCGTCGCGAGCCTCACGCTGGCGCGGAAGTTCTCGATGATCCCGACGTTCACGTCGTTGCGCACATACCGAACGCGCGGGTCGTCCAGCTGCGCGAAGTACTCGGCCACGGAGGGATCGGGATACGCGTCGTCGATCACCGTCAGCCGCCACTCGGGATCGGTCTGCCCGAGCACGGATTCGACCGTCTGCCGCAGGAGCAGAGGGTCGCCCCAGAAGGGCAGCATGATATCGATGGTCATCGTGCCTCCAGCATACGAGCGAGCGGCGGTTCGGCTGCACGGCGCCGTGCGCGGCGAGACGGCGGCGAGTTCTGTCCCGGGTAGCATGGGTACGCTAACGGCCGCCCACCGACGGGTCCGGTCGCGACGGGTCCCTCGACGGGGATCCAGACAGGAAAGAAGCATCCATGGACCTCCTCATCGTCGGCTCCGGTCTCTTCGGGCTCACCATCGCCGAGCGGGCAGCCGCGGCCGGACGCAAGGTGACCATCCTCGAACGACGCCACCACATCGGCGGCAACGCGTACAGCGAGGCCGAGGCCACCACCGGTATCGAGGTCCACCGCTACGGGGCGCACCTCTTCCACACGTCGAACGCGACGGTGTGGGAGTACGTCAATCGCTTCACCACCTTCACGAACTACGTCCACCGGGTCTACTCCGCTCACAAGGGCGTGGTCTACCCGCTGCCGATCAACCTCGGCACGATCAACCAGTTCTTCCAGGCTGCGTACAGCCCCGCCGAGGCCAGGGCTCTCATCCAGGAGCAGGCGGGCGAGTTCGACCCGGCGTCGGCGACCAACCTCGAGGAGCGGGGCATCGGCCTCATCGGACGCCCGTTGTTCGAGGCCTTCATCCGCGACTACACCGCCAAGCAGTGGCAGACCGAGGCCAAGGACCTCCCGGCCTCGATCATCAGCCGCCTCCCGGTGCGGTACACGTACGACAACCGATACTTCAACGACACCTGGGAAGGGCTGCCGACCGACGGGTACACCGCCTGGCTCGAGCGCATGGCCGATCACCCCAACATCGACGTGCGTCTCTCGACCGATTTCTTCGACGAGGCGCAGCCCCTCAACAAGGCGGCGGTCGTCGGGCAGGTACCCATCGTCTACACCGGTCCCGTCGATCGCTACTTCGACTACACCGAGGGCGAGCTGAGCTGGCGGACCATCGACCTCGAGGAAGAGGTCCTCGACATCGGCGACTTCCAGGGCACCAGCGTCATGAACTACCCGGACGCCGACGTGCCCTTCACCCGTATCCACGAGTTCCGCCATTTCCACCCCGAGCGCGCGGATCGGTACCCGAAGGACCGCACGGTCATCATGCGCGAGTTCTCGCGGTTCGCGGGTCGCGACGACGAGCCCTACTACCCGGTGAACACCGCGACCGACCGTGAGCGCCTCCTCGCCTACCGCGAGCTGATGGCGGGGCAGAAGGACGTGCACTTCGGCGGACGCCTCGGCACCTACCAGTACCTCGACATGCACATGGCCATCGGCTCGGCGCTGTCGATGTGGAACAACACGCTCGCCTGATCGGCGACCGGACGATGTTCCTCACACCGGGATGAGCGAGACCTCGATCGGCGCGCCGGGTTCGGCGCGACGCTACCTGCACTCCCTCTGGCTCCTGTCGGCCCGCGATCTCCGCGTGCGCTACGCCACGAGCTGGCTGGGATATCTGTGGTCGGTGCTCGACCCGCTTCTGATGAGCCTGATCTACTGGTTCGTCTTCACCCAGGTCTTCTCGCGCACGGTCGGCGAGCAGCCGTACATCGTCTTCCTCATCTCGGCGCTCCTGCCGTGGGTATGGTTCAACTCGGCCGTCACCGACTTCACCCGCGCCTTCAGCCGCGACTCCAAGCTCGTGCGCTCCACCGCGATCCCGCGATCGATCTGGGTCAACCGGATCGTGCTGAGCAAGGGCATCGAGTTCCTCTGCTCGCTGCCGGTTCTCGCGGCCTTCGCGATCTTCGCGGGCGCGACGGTGTCGTGGCAGTTGCTGTGGTTCCCTGTCGGGGTGCTCCTGCAGGCGGTTCTGCTGGTGGGCCTCGGACTCCTGGTGGCTCCGCTGTGCGCGCTGTACGCCGACCTCGAGCGCACCACCCGCCTGATCCTGCGCGTGCTGTTCTACGCCTCACCGATCATCTACGCCGGCTCCGACCTCCCGGGGGCCTTCGGCGAGTTCGCGGCGGCCAACCCGCTGTTCGGCATCTTCAGCCTCTACCGGGTCGCGTTCTTCCCCGATCAGTGGAACCCGACCGAGATCCTGGGCGCGGTGCTGGTGAGCGCCCTCATTCTGGTGCTCGGCGTCCTCGTCTTCCGGCGCCTCGAACCCGCTGTCCTGAAGGAGCTGTGATGAGCGCGATCGAGGTCGTCGATCTGGGCGTCCGCTTCCGCCGTAATCGCCGAGGCCGCCGAAGTTTCAAGGATCTCTTCGGAGGGAAGGGGCGCGGCAAGCGTCCCGGCGAGTTCTGGGCCCTCCGGAACGTCTCGTTCACGGTGCAGCCCGGCGAATCCATCGGCGTCGTCGGCCGTAACGGTCAGGGCAAGTCGACCCTGCTGAAGCTCGTCGCAGGGGTGCTTCTGCCCGACGAGGGGCGTGTCGACGTGCACCAGGGCGTCGCCCCATTGATCGAGCTCACCGGCGGGTTCGTCGGCGATCTCACGGTGCGCGAGAACGTGCGTCTCACCGCGGGATTGCACGGGATGAGCCGCGCGGAGATCGCTCGGCGATTCGACGGCATCATCGAGTTCGCCGAGCTGCAGGACTTCCTCGACACCCCGTACAAGCATCTGTCGAACGGGATGAAGGTGCGTCTCGCCTTCTCGGTCGTCTCGCAGCTCGAAGAGCCGATCCTGCTCGTCGACGAGGTGCTCGCGGTGGGGGACAAAACCTTCCGCGAGAAGTGCTATCGCCGTATCGACGAGCTGCTCGCCCAGGGTCGCACGCTCTTCTTCGTGAGCCACAACGAGCGGGATCTGCGTCGGTTCTGCGAGCGCGGTCTCTATCTCGACAAGGGTGCGCTCGTGCTCGACGGCCCGATCGGCGACGTGCTCGACCGCTACAACGCCGACAGCACCCCGGCCTGAGCCGGCAGCCCCGGCCTGAACGGAATGCCGCGCCCCGGATCAGACCCCGAGGAGTCCTCGGAGCGCCTGGAGTCGCTCGCGAGCCGTCGTCACGGAGTCCGTCGTGCTCCCGCCGCTCTCGGCGGCGGAGCGGACCTCGCTCAGCGCCGCGGAGTACTCCGAGACGGCGGTGAACCAGGAGTCCGAAATCGACGTGGGCGGCGTCGTCTCCGCCAACCGCTGAGCATCCTGCTGCAGCTGATCGACGACTCCGACGGCGTCCTGCCCGCTGAGCTGAGCCAGCATGTCGAGGCCGCGGACGCCGTCATCGAGGCGGGGCTGCACCTGTGCCACGAAAGCGGAGAGGTCGGGCGCGGGCGCGACCGGGGGAGTGCCCGGCTCCTCGGACGGGTTCTCGGAGGCTCCTGGATCGGGCTCACCCGACGGCGACGGGCTCGCGGTCTCCGAGGACGACGGTGACGGCGACGGGGCGCCGTCCGGGGTCTCGCCGCGGAGCAGGAAGAACCACAGGAGCGCCGCCACGATCGCGAGCGCCAGGATCACCGAACCGATGATGATCCAGATGCGCGCACGATTCTTCGGCTTGGGCGGGATGGGGGCCCAGCGCAGTTCCGGCTGAGGGGCGTTGGACATCACGCCTCCAGGGGCGGCATCGGCTGCCAGGAGCGATCCCGGGAGATCTTCCGCCCCTCCTTGAGACCGCGGAACAGATTGCTGGTTCCGCGCACGGTGCGCTCGACGAAGACCAGGCGGATCAGCTCCTTGGCGAAGGTCATCGCCGTGCCCAGGCCGAAGAGCACCGGGTTGTAGTTGTCGTGGATGCGGTAGTAGTGCTTGATGTGGGCACGGTTGCGCATGATGTAGAAGCGATAGGCGTTGCTCGACGCGTTCATGTGACGGATGCCCATATCCCACTGCTTGATCTCGCGGGTACGGCGCAGCACGAACTCATCGACGATCACGGCGGTCGTCAGGCGCGATGCCAGCCAGCCGTACATCTGGTCGTCCCAGTAGATGAAGAAGCGATGGTCGGGGAGGCCGATCCGCTTCACGATCGAGCGGTGGATGAACATCCCCTCGAAGCATCCGCTGTTCATCTCCTTGAACCCGGAGGCGTCGAAGCCGGACGGCGCGAAGGGGATCGGGATCCCCATGCGCTCGGCGATCCGGTACTGCCAGTAGAACTCGCTGCCGTCGTAGTCGTAGCGGCGTCCCTGGATGCTCTTGAACCGCGAGGACCACTTGCCCATCTTCGCGAGACCGTCGGGGATGACCTCGACGTCGTCGTCCATCATCCAGATCCATTCGGAACCCAGCTCGTACGCCGTGCGCATGCCTTCGCTGAACCCACCGGATCCGCCGGTGTTCGTCTCGAGGCGGCGGTAGACGATCTCGGTGCCGATGCCCGCCCGGAACGACTCCACGACCTCGGTGGTGTCGTCGGCGGATGCGTTGTCGATGATCACGACGTGGCCCGGCTTCGGGTCCATCGTCGTGATGCTCTCCAGCAACCCGGTGAGCAGGTGCGAGCGGTTGTAGGTGACGATGACGATCGTCGCCGTGGCCGGGTCAAAGGCGACGGATGCCGGGGTCATGCCTGCTCCTCGAAGATCTGCTCCCAGGATTCTGGCGAGACGAGTCCGGGCAGCGCATCGCGGTACTGCTTCTGCAGCTCCGGCCACCTGCGCTGCAGTTCTGCGTGGAGGCGCACGCTCTCGCGCAGCATCCGGCGGTACTTCGCGCGGTCGCGCGTGTAGATGTTCTTTCCCGACCCGTCGGCCGTGCTGACGAGTGCGCTGTCGAAGACCGGAAGGCGCCACCAGTGCGCATCGTCCTTGACGAACTCCACCTCGGGCTGGGCCACGTTGGCGGGATTCGGCTTGTGGAGCCAGTGCGCGATCAGCGTCGTCAGGGTGAACTTGCGCAGCGCCAGGCCGCTCGGGCTGTCGTACTCGTGCCGTGAGCGCTGTCGCTGGAAGACCTGGCGTCCACGACGCGAGTGGAGCACGGCCGTCGGGTCCTTATGGATCACGGTCTCGGGGTACTCCGACGACAGCGCTCGGGCGGCCGGCATCGCGGTCGCGAGCGTGCGCCGCATGTGGTCCGGGCCGGAGAGCACGTCACGCAGGGCGCGCGCACGGAGTGCCACCGGGTAGTACTGCATCATCATCAGGTGCTTGAGGTCCACGCGGCGGCTGTGTCGGATCAGGCGCCCGCCCTTCGGGGCGTTCGAGTGGAGGAGCCCCGCCACGATGCGGTTGCGGGCATGGAAGTACGCCTGCCAGTCGATCGAGTCGTCCTTGTTGAGCCACGACACGTGCCACAGGGCGACGCCCGGCATCGACACCGTCGGGAATCCGGCCTCGCCAGCGCGCAGACAGAACTCGGCATCGTCCCACTTGATGAACGCGGGGAGTGAGAGACCGACCTTGCGGATCGCATCGAGGGGGATGAGGCACATCCACCAGCCGTTGTAGGCGGAATCCATGCGCATGTGCAGAAGCGGCGACTGGCGCAGGTTCGAGGCGCCGAAGTCGTGCGGCATCTCCTCCTGATAGAGGTTGCGCCACATGAACGGCGCTTCGTCGACGACCTCGGCCCAGCCGTGCAGCTTGGGCCGGTCGAGCAGATCGAACATGTGGCCACCCACGAGCACCGGGTTCGTGGCGTACCGCCCGAAGACGACGGAGCGGCGCAGCGACTCCGGCTCGATGCGCACGTCGTCGTCGAGGAGCTGTACGAAGTCGCTCTCCGGGCGCTGGAGGGTCTCGTGCATCGCCCGGGCGAAGCCGCCGGACCCGCCGAGGTTCGCCTGCCGGATCACCTGGAGGGTCTCCCCGAGCTCGGCCGCGACCTCCGTGAATCCGTCCTGATCGGCGACGAGCTGGGTGCCCTGGTCGACGAGGAAGATGCGGTCGACGAACTCGAGAGCATCGGGCGATGCGGCGAGGGCCTGCAGGGTCTCGACGCAGTAGTCGGGCTTGTTGTAGGTCGTGATTCCCAGCGAGGCCGTGCCCGTGCGGGCCGGCTCCTGCTCGGTGGTCCACTCGGCGCCCTCGAGGATGACGTTACTCTCGTCGGCGACGACGTCGAACCAGAGCCATCCGCCGTCGCTGTACTGGGTGAGTTCGAGGTCGAACGTCGTCGACGATTCGCCGGTGACCTCGCTCGTGGCGACGCGCTGACGCACACCGGAGCCGTTCGATCGGTACACGAGGATGGTGGCGGATCCGCTGGTGCGGACGGTCAGCTGCACCTGGCGGATGCTCGTCCAGTGCTGCCAATACGAGGCGGGGAACGCGTTGAAGTACGTGCCGAGCGACACTCGTCGGCCAGCGACGATGCGGGCGCGGTGGCGGCCGAGGATGTTGCCGAGATGCGCACGGTTCGAGACGCGCACCGGCTCGTTCTCGATGACCGACCACGTCTCGGGGTCGGCGTACAGCGGGAGGAGGTCGGGGTCGCGATCGAGCGGGAAGACGACGTTCTGCAGGACGTGGGCCACGGGGGAGTTCTCCGGAGGGGTTTGCGCCGACTGCCGCCGGACGGGCGGAGCAGTGGACTCTGCGAGCAGTGAGTAGCCTACCCTCCGACGCCTCGGGATCTGCGGAGAGTCGGCGGGTCCCGGGCGGTGTCGAGGGCGCGGGATAGGATGGCGGGCGATGAAGGTATTGATCACCGGCGGTGCGGGATACATCGGATCGACTGTCGCGACGGCGTGCCTGGAGGCCGGGATCGAGACGGTCCTGATCGACGATCTGTCGACCGGGCTGCGCGCGTTCGGCGAGGGGCGGGGCCTCTACGTCGGCGACATCGCGGATGCCGAGGTCCTCGACCGGGTGCTGGCCGACCACCCCGACATCGACGCCGTGGTGCACTGCGCCGCGCGGATCGTGGTGCCCGAGTCCGTCGACGATCCCCTGGGCTACTACGACACGAACGTGGGCAAGACGGTGCTGCTCCTCGCACGCCTCCGCGCGGCCGGAATCGATCGGATCGTGTTCAGCTCCTCCGCCGCGGTCTACGCGGCCGAGACCGGCGGCGGGGTCGACGAGTCCGGGGCGCTCGCGCCGTCGAGTCCGTACGCCTCGACGAAGGCCATGGTCGAGCAGATCCTCCGCGATGCGGCGGTGGCCGGCGACTTCCGCGCGATCGCTCTGCGCTACTTCAATCCGATCGGTGCCGACCCCCGCCTGCGCACCGGGCTTCAGAACCCGCGGCCGACCCACGCGCTCGGCAAGATCATGCAGGCGAAGGCCGAGGGCGTGCCGTTCACGATCACCGGCACCGACTGGCCCACGCGCGACGGTTCCGGCCTGCGTGACTACATCCACGTGTGGGACCTCGCCCTCGCCCATGTCGCCGCCGTGCAGCGCTTCGACGACATCGTGACGACGCCGGATCCCTACCGGGTGATCAATCTGGGCACCGGCGACGGCGTCACCGTGCGCGAACTCGTCGCCGCCTTCGAGCGGGTGACCGGGGAGACCCTCCCCGTCGTCGATGCGCCGCGTCGCGCAGGGGACCAGGCCGGAGCCTTCGCGATCGTCGATCGAGCGCACGATCTGCTCGGTTGGCGCGCGGAGCGATCGACCGACGACGGCGTGCGCGATGCCCTCGACTGGGCGCAGAAGCTGCCCGCCGTGCGCGCCGCATCCGACGCGCTCTGATCGAGCGTTCGCTCAGCCCTGCGCGCGCAGCGTCGGGATCACACCCGTATGCGCGGCGTCGATGTTCTCGCGCCACGAGCGCGACTGACCGGCGCGCAGCGCGCAGAGCACGAGCAGGAACCACCCGGCTCCCACCAGGGTGAAGCTCTCGAAGACCGAGTCGACGGCGAGCGTGATCAGAGTGATGGGCGTCCACGCGTAGACGACGGAACGTCGCACGCTCGCCACCAACCAGGAACGTACGAGCGCGACGCCTCCGAGCAGGAGGAACAGCACGAGCCCGGCGGTGCCGAGCTGGAGCAGGACGTCGAAGAAGGCGTTCAGCGCGCTTTGATGACGATCGTCAAGCAGGAAGTTGATGTACGTGAAGGGGTATTCGCCCCGCGCCCATGCCCCGAACCAGCCCCAGCCCTCGATCGGCTTGAGGGCGACGAAGTCGAGGATGGTGTTCCACAGGGTGGCGCGGATCGAGAAGTCCGAACCCGCGTCGAGCAGCGCGATGATCTGGTGCCGGAAGGCGAAGGCCACGGCCAGGGCAGCGGTGACGAGCACGCTGAGCGACCATTGCACGATGCTGCGTCGGGCCGGGGGCGAGTGCCGCACGAGGGTCAGCGCCGCCGTCACGATCCCCACCGCGGCGGCGAGGACGAGCACGGTCGGGGAGGACGAGAAGGCGGCGAGGAGTGCCGCGAGAGCGATGGACGGGATGGCGATCGCTCGGCTCACGGACTGGGTACGCCACTCGATCACGAAGGTGATGAGGGCGATCACGGCGACGAAGCCGAGCATGTTCCGGCTGCCGAAGATGCCCTGGACGGGGCCGCCGGCCGCGAGGTTCCCCTGGATCCCGAGCGCGACGAACGGCACGTCGAGCAGGATGCCGGAGAGGGTCTCGAGCGCGAGGGAGACGACGAGGAGTCCGCGCAGCGCATCGCCGAGAGCGCGGACGGTCTGCAGGGTGTCGCGGATATGCCCGACGGTGAGGGCGAGGAACGCGTAGCCGAACAGCGACGACCACCCCAGCAGCGTCTCGCCGCGGTCGGTCGTCCACACCAGGCTCACCAGCGCCCACCCGAGGAAGGCGTAGAGCGAGAACGGGGCCAGGCGCAGCGCGGAGAGCTCCTCGCGCCGCGCCCACAGGATCGCCGCTCCGAGCAGGCAGAGCACGGCGATGATCGTCGCGAGCGTCACACGCGAGGTCAGTCGCTCGATCGCGAACGATCCGAACACAGCGGTGATCACCGCGAGCGTGAATGCCCTGGCCATCTCGACCGACCCGAGGAGTCGGACCGCACGGGTGGTCGACGTCACGGGATCCGCCGGGCGCGCGCGCCGCGGTCGAACAACTGCTCCCGCTCGCCGACGCCGATCAGGGGCACCGACTTGAGCTTGAACGTGAACATCACCAGCAGCATCCATCCCCAGAGCATGATCGGGGTCGACTCGGAGAGTCCCTGCACCAGCAGCACGATCGTGAACATGCTCGGCAGGAGCGTGATCGGCGAGAAGTTGCGCGAGGAGTTGAGGTCCCATCGGGGGCGGTCGACGGCGAAGAACCACGACCGCCAGAGCAGGCTCAGATACGAGATGCCCATCAGGATGACGCCGAGGATGCCGAGCTGCATGAGCACGTCGAGCCACATGTTGTGCGCGTGGAAGACGGTGAGGCCGTGGTCGACGATCCAGCCGTCGAAGGCGGGGTCGTCGGGAATCCACGGACTCGAGAAGCCGTTGCCGAACAACGGATGCTGGGCAGCGCGCTCGAGCACCGCGGTCCAGATCTTGTCGGAGCGCCCCGTCAGGTCGGCGCTGCGTCCGACCAGGTCGAGCAACGGCTCCCGGAGCAGCCACACGGCGGCGGCGAGCACGGCGGAGCCGCCGATCGCGATCACGTAGATGCGCGTGCGGTCCCCGGGCGTGCGCGCGCGACGCATGACGAGGGCGACGGCCAGCGCGACGCCCACGGCGGCGGCGCAGATGAGGGCGGTGGTCGAGGCGGTGCGCACGAGGAAGAACGCGGCGAGCAGCATCCACAGCGCGAGCGTGGTCCGCCAGCGCGCGCGGGCGGCGAAGAGCACTCCGAAGGTGAGGATCGCGAACAGGGAGATGATCGCGAGGATGTTCGCGTTCGCCACGATGCCCTGGAGCCGACCGCCGTCGAACAGGTTGTCGCGCACCCAGTACAGCTGCGGGTCGATCCCGTCCTCGGGGATGACGGCGAAGTTCGGAAGCAGCGGGCCGTGGATCACCAGCGACACCCACAGCTCGAGCGCGATCGAGAGGCCGAGGATCCACTTGAACGTCGACGAGAGGGCACGCACGATCTCGTGCCACGTCAGCACGTGCGCGACGAACAGTCCGTTGACGGTCACCGCGGCGAGGAGCAGCCAGGTGAGCAACGTCGGTCCCCGCCACTGAGACCACGCGACCGAGACGAGCGCGAGGGTCGTGTAGGCGAGAGCCGTCCACGGCAGGCGCCGCCAGCGGAACGCCTGGGGGCGGTTGCGCGCCAGCATCGGGACGCCGATCGCGACCGTGGCCAGCGTGAACACGACGAGCACGACGGCGGCGCCGAGCATACCGAGGAGGTTGTAGACGGCGGTGTGCGCGAACGTGACGAAGAGCGTGAGGATCACGTAGCCGCGCAACAGCAGATGCCCCGTCGATTCCCGCTCGGGGGCGGTCGGCGGGGCGCTCACCGGATGCTGGGTGTACTGGGCCATCGCGATCAGGGTACCGCGAGGCGGTCACGTGCGTCTGTGAGCGGCGTGGCGCGCTCTACGCTGGGAACATGCTGCTGCACCTCACCAACGCACCCCGCGACTACGCCTGGGGATCGGAGACCCTTCTCGCCGAGCTCGAAGGGCGTGCGCCGAGCGGCGCCCCCGAGGCGGAGGTCTGGTTCGGGGATCACCCGGGCGACCCCGCGGATGTGGTGGGCGGTGGCACGCTCGATGCGGTCACGGGCGGAACGCTTCCGTACTTGTTGAAGCTGCTCGCGGCCGCTCAGCCGCTGTCGATCCAGGTGCACCCGACCCTGGCGCAGGCGAAGCAGGGCTGGGAGCGCGAGAGCGGCCTCGCGCTCGACGATCCGCAGCGCAACTATCGCGACGCGAACCACAAGCCCGAGCTGCTGGTCGCGCTGAGCGAGCGCTTCGAGTCGCTCAGCGGCCTGCGCCCGGTCGCACAGACGTTGCAGCTCATCGATGCCCTCGCACCCACCGCCGCGGTCGTCGCGCTCCGTGAGCGTCTCTCCGCCGAAGGCGACGTCCTGCGCGACACCCTCGAGTGGCTGCTCGACGGGTCGGCGGGCGAGGCCGTCGACGGCGTCATCGACGCGGTCGTCACCGCCTCCCGCGGGGACGCGGGGGAGTGGAGCGACACTCTGCGCGCGATCGCGCGGATCGCCGACACCTACCCCGGTGACCCGGGGGTCGTGGTCGCGCTGCTGATGAACCACCTCGTGCTCCGCCGGGGCGAGGGCGTCTTCCTGCGCGCAGGTCTCCTGCACGCCTACCTCTCGGGCCTCGGCGTGGAGATCATGGCCGCCAGCGACAACGTGCTCCGCGGGGGACTCACGCCCAAGCGGATCGACGTGCCGGAACTCCTGTCGCTCGTCGACACCGCACCCGGGCTGGTCCCGGTGCTGCGCCCTGCCGAGGAGGGCGCGATCACGACGTACGACGTGCCGGTTCCGGACTTCGCGCTGCGCCGCATCGTGCTGGACGGCTCACCGACGAGCGTGCCGGTCGACGGCCGGACCATGGTGCTCGCCACGGGCGGCACGGTTCGCATCGAAGGCGCGGATGCCGCGATCGATCTGCCCGTCGGGGCCGTCGCCTATGCGTCCGACGACGAGACCGAGCTGCGTCTGTCCGGCGTCGGCGAGGTCTTCATCGCGTCTCCGGGGCGCTGACGCGCGACGTCTGCGCCCGAGTCCACCTCGGAGCGCGCGACACGCCGATATACCGTCAAGAACCTTCAATACATGATTGAGGGTTTACGATCCGCGACTTGACCCGAGCGAATGACACGGGTGTAATTAGTGGTGCACGGCCCGGCGGGGGGCGAGATATGAGGGGTTGGAGGTCGAGATGACGGGATACCGATCCGACGTTCCGGAGAACTGGTTCGTCGACCCGGTCAACCTCGGTGTACCCGGGGTTCGAAAGGTCGAGGCAGACGACGACAACGCTCTCGCCTGGCAGACCGACGCCCTGTGCTCTCAGACCGATCCCGAGGCGTTCTTCCCGGAGAAGGGCGGCTCGACGCGAGACGCCAAGCGCATCTGCACCTCGTGCGACGTGCGCGGGGAGTGCCTCGAGTACGCGCTCAACAACGACGAGCGGTTCGGTATCTGGGGCGGTCTCTCCGAGCGCGAGCGTCGCAAGCTCAAGCGCCGCGCCAGCTGAACGGCGACGCATCCGCCGGTCAGCGGTCTCCCGGATGGAATCCGACCGGGACCTTCGCGGGCGCGCCGCACCGGCTGCCTTCTCCCGCGTCGCACCGCGCTTAGGCTGACGATGTCATGCCAGCCCGAGTTCACGCCATCATCGTCGCGCGCCCCGGTTCCTCAGCCCGCGCGCAACTGCTCCGCACCCTCGAGGCGCTGAGATCGCAGACCGCACCGGTGGAAGCGGTCACCCTCGTGGTCTGCGGCGACGCCGCATCGGCTCGTACCAGCGAGGCCGTCGCGCAGACGGTCGAGGGGATCGTCGAGGCCCGGCACTCCACCTCGTTCGCCGAGGCCGTCGAACTCGCCCGTCCCCGGGTCGCCGAGAACAGCGCCGTATGGCTCCTCGCACACGACACCGCGCCGCACCCTCGGGCCCTGGAGCGCCTCGTCGGGATGCTCGAGCGTTCGCCGTCGGCCGCGATCGCGGCACCGAAGCTGGTCGCCACCGACAACGATCGTGAGATCGTCTCCCTCGGCGTCAGCATGACGAGCCTCGGCCGTTCGGTCGAGCTCTCGGCGGGTGAGCTCGACCAGGGACAGCACGACGGTCTCGATGAGGCGCTCGCGGCCGACATCCGCGGCATGCTGATCCGCAGCGAGGTGCGCGATGCGCTCCGCCCGGACCCGGCGCTCGCCGGAGCCGATGAGGGCCTCGATCTGGGCGTGCGCGCTCGTCTCGGCGGCGGACGCGTCGTCCTCGCCCCGACCGCGCGGATCTCGGTCTCGCCCGACGGCCCGGCATCGCTCCCTCGCGGCCGCTCCCGGCGTGCCTATGTGACCCGCCTCGCCCAGCTGCATCGCCGCCTCGCCTATGCGCCCGCGATCGCCGTGCCGCTGCACTGGATCGCGCTCCTGCCCCTCGCGCTGTGGCGCTCGATCGCGCACCTCGTCGGCAAGCGCCCCGAGGAAGTCTTCCCCGAGTTCGGTGCCGCCGTGGTGGCGATGCTCCGATTCGGAGCGCTCGCACGTTCGCGTGCCGCCATCCGATCGTTCCGCACCTCGTCGTGGGCCAGCATCTCGCCCCTGCGCGTCACGGGCTCGCAGCTCCGCCGTCGTCTCGACGACGGCCACGGCAGCGAAGGCGGCGCCGTCAGCGAACTGCACTTCTTCGGCGGCGGTGGCGCGTGGGCCGTGTTGGCCGCCCTCGCCGTGAGCGTCGCATCGTTCACCTCTCTCCTCGCCTGGCCCTCGCTCGGCGGCGGAGCCCTCCTGCCGCTCCGGCAGACCGTCGCGGGACTCTGGCAGGACGCGGTGTGGGGAGTCCGTGGACTCGGCCTCGACGTCGTCGGTCCGGCCGATCCGTTCGCCGGTGTGGTCGCCGTCCTCGGCTCGCTCTGGCCGGGATCGCCGTCCTTCGCCCTCGTGCTCCTGTGGGTGCTCGCGCTGCCGCTCGCCGTCCTCGGCGGTTGGTTCGCCGCGACGCGGGTGACGGATCGCGCGGGGCTCCGCATCTTCGCGGGAGTCGGATGGGCTCTGGCGCCGACGTTCCTCACCGCGCTCGTCGACGGCCGCCCGACCGGCGTTCTCGTGCATCTCCTCCTGCCCTGGCTGTTCCATGCGGCGGTCGTCGCGCATCGATCGTGGGGAGCTGCGGGGGCGGCATCGCTGGTGTTCGCCGCCGTGGCCGCGTGCTCGCCGTCACTCGTCCCCGCACTTCTCGTGCTCTGGGTAGTCGGGCTTGGGATCACTCTGGGTACGGCCCAGTTCCGTGGCGCCGTTCGCCTGCTCTGGACCCCGATCCCGGCCCTCGTGCTCTTCGCGCCGCTCGCGTACGCGCACCTCGTCGACGGATCGCTCGTCGCACTCCTGGCCGATCCCGGGGCGATCTGGGCCGGCCCGCAGGCGGCGGCGGATGCCGCAGGGCGCCTCGCCCTCGCGACGGGATATCCCACCGCGGATGCCGCAGGGTGGGCGGCTTTCCAGATCGCGCCGCTCGGCGCCTGGGCGGCCGTGTTCAGCGCGCCTCTCGCCCTGCTCGCGCTCGGTGCGGCCGTCGCGCCGCGCTGGCGTGCGGGTATCACCCTGCTCGTCGTCTCGCTCGCCGGCTTCGCGACGGCGTTCCTGGCTGTGGGCGTCACGGTCAGTTTCGCGCAGGGCACTCCGGTCGCCATCTGGCCGGGTGCCGGGCTCTCGCTCGCGTGGATCGGCATCGTCGGTGGCGCGGTCGTCACCCTCGACACCGCTGTCACGCTGCCGCGACTGCGCACGGCCGTCACCGGCATAGCCGCGATTGCTCTGGTGGTCGGAGCGGTGCCGGCCCTCACGGCTCTCCATCTCGACGCCTCCGCTCTGCGCAACGGGCCCGATTCGACGCTTCCCGCGTACGTCGCGGCGCAGGCCTCCGGGGATCAGCCGATCAGCACGCTCGTCCTCACGCCGCAGAACGACGGCGGACTCGCCGCCGAGGTGGTCTGGGGCGCGAGTGAGACCCTGGGTGCGCAGACCACGATCCTCTCGACGGCGGAGCAGCCGCGAGGGACCGACATCGCCGCCCTCTCGGTCGATCTGCTCTCGGCGCGTGATTTCGATGCGCCGGGGGAGCTCGCCGCCCACGGGATCAGCTACGTGCTCGTCGCGCAGGTGCCGGGCGATGAGGCCGACCAGGCTCGTTCGATGCGGACGTCGGCGATCACCGCGATCGATCAGCGCGCCGGGTTCGTGCACGCCGGCACCACGGATCGCGGCGTTCTCTGGAGGGTCGACACCGACATCGCCGCACCGGCGACTCTCACGAACGCGCAGGAGCATCAGGCGCGACTCGTCGTCACTCTGCAGCTGATCTTCCTGTTCGCCGCTCTGCTCCTCGCTCTGCCCACCCGTGCGTCGCGACGCGCGGCGCGTGCGCAATCCCGCATCGTCGGGCGTGCGCCCGAGGAGCCACTCGTCCTCCCACGGCATCGCGAGGAGCTCGCGGAAGCCTCGATCGTCGAACCGGGCGGAGTCGACGAACTCGCCGAGGCCGCGATCGTCGGCGAGACGCCCGCGGATGCACTCGAGGAGCCGATGGAATCGGACGGCGAGACCTCGGGGGACGACGCGGAATCGCGCGGAGAGGCCGTTGACGCGCCGACAGGAGATGCTGCCGTCGACGATGACCCCGCCGATCTCACCGGAGACCCCGACACCGAGGAGCAGCAGCGATGAGCCGCACGCGAGTCTTCCGAGTGGTCGCCACCGGCGCGCGCGTCGCCGTGGGCGCCGTGGTCGCGGTCGCCTGCGTCACCGGCGTCGTCACGGCGATCCACGCACCGTGGCCCGAGGTAGCGCACGAACCTGCGCAGGTGGAGGTCACGCCGCTTCCCGGAGCGCCGATGCTCGTGTGCAACGGCGACTTCCGCGCGATCGGTCGCGACTCCTCCGACCCGCTGAGCATGCGCTCGGCGGGGTCGCCGTCGGTCACCGTGGACGGGACCGGTGGCGCTCCGGCATCCGCACCCATCGCCGTGCCCGATCTCATCGGCGGTGCCGAGGTCGACCGATTCACCGGAGAGGTCGTCGACCGGAGCGCGCCCCTCATCGCCGCGACCGAGTCGATCTCGGTCTCGGCGACGGATCTGGCGGGCTTCGCCGCCCTGCCCTGCGGGGAGAGCAGGTTGGAATCCTGGCTGGTCGGAGGAAGCGTCGCCACCGGGACCAAGGACATCGTGACCCTCACCAACGCGGCGGCGGTGACGTCCACCGTGACCCTCTCGACGTACGGCGATTCGCGGAGCAACCGCACCGTGATCGTCCCGGCGATGACGCAGGTCGCCCTTCCGCTCAGCTCGATCGCGGCGGGCAACACGACACCCGTGGTCGAGGTCACGGCCGAGGGGGCTCCTGTGCGGGCGGTTCTGCAGTCCTCCTTCGTGCGCACGCTCGACCCGGCCGGCATCGACCTGCAGGAAGCGGTTGCCGGGCCGCAGCGGCATCCGGTGATCGTCGGTGTGCAGTCGTTCGACGGCGACGGTGACAACGCCGACATGACGGTGCTCCGGCTGCTTTCGGCCGGTGAGGACGGGCGAGCCGTCGTCACGGTGCGCGCGGTCGGTTCACCCGAGGTCGTCGAGGAGTTCACGGTGGATCTCACGGCCGACACCCCGGCGGAGGCGTCGCTCAGCGCCCTCGCGCCCGGGTCGTACTCGGTGTCGATCGAAGCCGACACCCCGGTGGTCGCGGGTGTCCGTCAGCAGAACGGATTCGGAAAGGGCGCGGACTTCTCGTGGATGACACCCGCGCCGGAGATCGGCACGGACGCCCTCTTCGCGGTGCCGAACGGACCCCAGCCGGCGCTGTACCTCATCAACGAGGACGGTGCCGATGCGACCGTCACCCTCGAGAACCTCGGCAGCGGGAACTCACGCGAGGTCGTCGTGCCCGCCGGCAGTTCGGTGGCGGCGACACTCAACGGCGACACGGTCTATCGGCTCAGCACCTCCGACGCTGTGCGCGCGGCGATGAGCATGTCCGGTGCCGGAGCGCTCGCGACGTGGCCTCTGCAGCCGAGCACGGGCGCGGAGAAGAGCATCACGGTCTACCCCTAGACACGGGGTCGATGCACTCCGGTCAGTGGTCGTGGCCGAGATCCCACGGCTCGCGGCCGACGTACTCCGCCGCTGCCCGGAAGACGGCGCTCTCGATCGCCATCCGTCGGTGCGCGTTGTCGTCGTGGCCGGGAGGGAGAAGACGCTCGATGGGCAGGCGGAAGAGCACGATGCGTGCGTGCTCGCGATCGAGGTACCAGCGCGGCACCTCGTCACCCGCCTCGAATCCGGGCATCGCACCGATCTCGAATCGCACGTCCTGCAGCTCCGGCCACGTGCCGCGGAGGAACTCGACGGCGGTTCCCACCGAGAGGTCGAACCGGTCGAGGCGCCCGTCCAGCGGAGCCAGGGGAGGCCGCACGACCTCGCTGCGGCCGAGACGGCCGTGGCGTCCGTGCCGCGCGCCGCGCCGGGGCGTCGCGGGGGTGCGGGTGGCGCGTCGACGGGGCATGACGAAAGTCTAGGCCGTGTGGGGCGTCGGACGGCGCGGCATCCGTCGTGGACGCGCACCGGACCGTAGCCTGGCACGGATGGACGGACGACTCTGCTCGAAGGTGGGCTGCGCGCGCGAAGCGGTGGCCACGCTCACGTACGACTACGGCGACCAGATGGCCGCGCTCGGTCCGCTCGGACTCGAGCGTCACCCGCACGCTCACGACCTGTGCGCCCAGCACGCCGACCGGTTGTCGGTGCCCGCAGGGTGGATCGTCGTGCGCCACGAGGCGCTGCGCGCCTGAGCGTCAGACCCCGACGCGGCGCCCCGAGAGCCGCTCGGCGCGGGCATCCGAGGCGATGAGTGCGCGTCGCTCCCGCTCGCGACGGATGACCGTGATCGCGACCAGGGCTCGCTCCGGCGAAGCCTGCGGCAGGGGGGAGACGAAGGCGGATGCCTCGGCGAGCAGCTCGTTTGCGACGCGCGCGCGTGCGCCGGGCACGAGCTGGTGCGCCGAGGCGAGGAACTGCGAGATGCGCCGGGCGAGGCGGTCGGGCAGACGCGCGACGTCGGCGATCTGCGACCAGCCGAGGAGCTCACCGGGCATCACCGGAACGTTCTGGGCAAGAGCAGGCGTGCGCACGCGCTGGCTGTAGGTGCCCGCCACGAGATCTCCCAGGCGCTGGGACCGTGCAGTGAGGGCGCCTGAGAGGACGGCGAGGCCGCCGAAGGTCATATAGATCTCGAGCACGCCGAGAAGCGCGCGGATGAAGGCGTGACGGAAACCCGTCGCGCCGCCGTCGATCCGGACGATGCGCCCGCCGACGGCCAGCTTGCCGAGGCTGCGGCCCTTCGTCAGCATCTCCATGCCCAGGGGGAGCACGAGGAAGCTCACCGCGAGAGAAGCGATGGTCGCGATCCGGTCGGTCGCCTCGGTGAGAACGCCGGCATCGAGCAGCCAGACGCGGAGGAACAGCCACAGGATGAAGACCCCGTATCCGAGCAGCATGTCGATGAGCGCACCGAGAGAACGCATGAGGAACCCGACCGGCTGGACGTCGATGGCGACGGCTTCCCCGGACAGCATCTCGTCGGTCGTATCGATCGGCACGGACATGAGTACAGTAAATCAGGTGGATGCCGATGCGTTGACCGATGCACGCCGCGCGGAGTGGGCGCGACTGGATGAGCTCAGCCGCGCCGCACTGGACGGCGCGGCGGTCGACGAACTCATCGTGCGTTACCGCGCCGCGTCAGCGGATCTCGCCGAGCTCAAGACATCCGTCGGGGACTCTCCGCAGGGGAACTACCTTTCGACGATCCTCGTTCGCGCTCGCATGCGACTCACGGGTGCTTCGGACAGCGTCCTGACGCAGGCGGCGCGGTTTTTCGCCGATCAGCTTCCGGCGGCGCTGTACCGCCTTCGATGGACGACGCTCATCGTCGCCGTCTCCTTCGTCGTGATCGCACTCGGAACGGCGTTCTGGATATCGAACGACCCCGCTCTGATCGCTACGCTCGGGCCTCCGGACGCGCTGCAGCAGTACGCCGACGAATCCTTCACCGGTTACTACACCGAGAATCCTGCTGCGGTGTTCATGGGGATGGTCTGGACGAACAACGCCTGGATCGCGCTGCAATGCGTGCTCTTCGGGGTCACGGGAATCTGGCCGCTCTACATGATCGTGCAGAACGCTTTCGGTCTGGGTGTGTCCGGCGCCGTCATGATCGCGCACGGCCAGGGCGACGTCATGCTGCTGTACATCCTTCCGCACGGAATGCTCGAGCTCACGTGCATCTTCGTCGCGGCTGCGGCAGGTCTACACGTCTTCTGGTCGTGGGTCGCTCCAGGGAGTCGTACGCGCACGGAATCCCTGGCGATCCAGGGGCGGTCACTCGCAACGGTGGCGTTGGGACTCGTCTTCGCTCTCTTCCTCGCCGGCCTCGTCGAGGGTTTCGTGACCGGCTGGGCTCTGCCGTGGCCGCTCAAGATCGGCATCGGCGCGGCGGCGCTGGCCGTGTTCCTGATCTACATGCTCGTCGTCGGCGGGCGCGCCTATCGCCGCGGCGAGACGGGTGATCTCGTCGAGTACGAGGCGGGCACCCCACGACTTCTCGCGGGGTGACCGGAGCGCTCAGAGCCGGCCTGCAGCCTTGAGCTCGAGATAGCGGTCGGCGATCCGCGGCGGGAGATCCTCGGGGTCAGCGGAGATCGCTTCGCCGCCCGCTCGGCGGATCGCGTCCGCCACGTTCTCGGCGTCGCGCAGAGTGCGCTCGGCGGCCGCGGCGAGGTAGACCTCCTCGCGCGAACCTCGCTGCTGCGCCAGCTCGACGATCGACTCGTCGGTGACGGAGCCCACGAGGATCGACGTCGCCCGCGAGGCATCCGGAAAAGCGCCAAGGAAGCCTCGCGCCGATTCCGCGGCGTCCTGCGCGGTGAGTACGACGATCAGCGAGGGGCGAGTCGTCAGCGTGCGCACGGCTGCGAACGCGCCGTGCCAGTCGGTGTCGACGAGGCGCGCGTGCACCGGGGCCATGGCGTCGGTCAGCGCGGGCAGGAGAGCATTGCCCTCGACACCGGTCACCCGTGCCCGGACGACACGGTCGTACATCAGCAGGTGCACGTGGTCGCCCGCGCGTGCCGCGAGAGCCGCGAGCAGGAGGGCGGCCTCGAGCGCGGCATCCGCTCGTGTTCCGTCGCCCACGCGGGCTGCCGCGGTGCGTCCGGTGTCGATGATGATGACGACGTGCCGATCGCGCTCCGGCCGCCAGGTGCGCAGCATGGTGGTGCCGGCGCGGGCGGTCGCCCGCCAGTCGATCGATCGCACGTCGTCGCCGCGCACGTACTCGCGCAGCGAGTCGAACTCGGTGCCCTGACCGCGCACCTGGATGCTCGTGTTGCCGTCGAGCTCGCGCAGCCGGGCGAGACGTGAGGGGAGGTGCTTGCGCGAGGAGAAGGCGGGGAGTACTCGGATCGCTCCCCGCACGCGGTGGACGGCTTGCCGTCCGGCGAGACCGAGGGGGCCGCGCGAGCGGATCACGACGAACTCGCTCACCAGTTCGCCGCGGCGGCGGGGGAGGAGCGGGATGTCGACCCGACGGCGCTCACCGCTCGGGATGTCGAGGGTCTGCCGTGCGGTTCCCGCGCCGGCCGTCGGTTGCCAGGCGTCGCGGAGAAGCGCGTGCAATTCGCGGGACCCGTGATTGTGCACGGCGACGCTGACCGGCACCGCCTCGCCCAGCCGTGCACGAGCGGGCACGCGCCGGGTCACGGTCACCGACCGCGGGCTCGCGCTGAAGACGACGTCGATGACGACCAGCACCACGCAGAGGCCCAGCCACGCGCCGAGCACCGCGTACGGCGGAAAACCCGCGAGCCCGGCGATGACCAGCGGTACGACGCCCGCAGCCACGGCGAGCGCGAGGCGACCCGTGACGAACACTTAGATCGGCACCCGGGTCTGCTGCACCACGGAGGTCAGCACGGCATCCGCCGAGACGCCCTCCATCTGCGCGTCCGGGCGCAACTGCAGACGGTGGCGCCAGACCGGTACGAGCATCGTCTGCACGTGATCGGGCGTGACCGCCGTCGAGCCGTTGAGCCAGGCCCAGGCCTTCGCCGCCGCGAGGAGGCCCGTCGAGGCGCGCGGGCTGGCCCCGAGCTCGACCGATGGGGACTGCCGCGTGGCGCGGGCGAGGTCGACGACGTAGGCGAGGACGTCGTCCGTCACCTCGACGCGTCCGGCGGCGGCCTGCGCTGCGCGGATCTCGTCGGCGGTGACGACGGCTTCGATGCCGGTGAGCTCGCGTGGCGAGAAGCCGGAGGCGTGCTTGCGCAGCACGGCCACCTCGGCGTCGCGCTCGGGCATCCCGACCACGAGCTTCATGAGGAAACGGTCGAGTTGAGCCTCGGGAAGCGAGTACGTGCCCTCGTGCTCGATGGGGTTCTGGGTCGCCGCGACGAGGAACGGGTCGGGGAGGGCGCGGCTCGTGCCGTCGGCCGACACCTGGCGCTCCTCCATCGCCTCGAGGAGCGCCGCCTGCGTCTTCGGGGGCGTGCGGTTGATCTCGTCGGCCAGCAGGATGTTCGTGAACACCGGGCCGGCGCGGAAGTCGAACTCTCCCGTGCGCGCGTCGTACACGAGCGATCCGGTCACGTCGCCGGGCATGAGGTCGGGAGTGAACTGCACGCGCTTGGTGTCGAGGCCGAGGGCCCGGGCGAACGAGCGCACGACCAGGGTCTTCGCGACGCCCGGGACGCCCTCGAGCAGCACGTGTCCCCGGGCGAGCAGAGAGACCAGCAGGCCGGTCACCGTGCCGGCCTGTCCGACCACGGCCTTGTCGACCTCGCTGCGCACGCGGTGCATCGCCCCGCGCAGGGCCGTGTCATCGGCGGGATTGTACTCAGCGGTCACGGGTGTCCTCGGCTTCCGTCGTGGATGGAGTGTGTGCGGATGGTGCGTCCGTCGCGCGGGCGGTTCGGTGCGTCTTCTCGACGGCCTCTTCGAGGTCGGCGAGGCGCCGAGCGAGCTCGACGAGCGCGGCGTCGTCGGTGGGCAGCGGGCCGGCGAGGAGCGCCTGGAGCGTGCCCCGGGGAATTCGCAGACGATCGGATGCCGCATCGGCGACCTCGTCGGATGTCGCGCGTGCCGTCAGCCCGAGTCGCCGGGCCAGGCGCCGCTGCGCGCCGTCGCGGATCGCGAGCGCTGCGTGCGGGGCATCCGCCACCTTCGCCGTCAGACGTGCGCGACCGTGCATCGTCTCGGAAGCGCGGACCGTGACCGGCAGCGTCTCGGCGACCAGCGGACCGAACCGTCTGCCGCGCCACAGGGCGGCCGCAGCGCCGGACAGCATCAGCAGGATGATCGCCGGGGTGACCCACGGCGGCGTCAGAGTGCCCAGCGTGTCGGGAGACGTCGCCTCGATGTCGGAATCGCCGAGCGAGGGGACGTACCAGACCACGCGATCGGTCTGGCCGAGCAGGGCGAGCGCGAGCGCGGCGTTGCCGTTCTCGGCGAGATAGGCGTTGCTGAACAAACGGGAGCCGTCGACGATCGAGGTGCGTCGACCATCGCTGTCGTCGATGAGCACGGCCGCGCCCTCTTCGTCGCCGAAGCACCACTCCACGCCGGAGTCAGGAGTCATCAGTCGATCGGGTTCGATCGTGCCGACCTCGGCGAACTCCCCGGCGGTGCACTGCGCGTCGACCTCGGCGAGCGGCGCCGAGGAGTAGGCACCGAGATCGAGGTCGTCGAGCAGGTGAGCTCCCACCGAGAGGAAGACGACACGGTCGGCCGGCCCCATCAGCTCGGCGAGACCCTCATCGCTGAGTGTGTACGGATTGGTCATGACGAGCGTCGTGCTCTCGTCCAGAGCGTCCCGCGCCTCGACGTGCGAGCGATACACGTCGACCTCGACCCCCTGGTCCCGCAGGATCTCAGCGAGCGCCAGCGCGCCCGCATCTCCACGGCCCTCGGGGTCGAGTGAACGGCGCTCACTCGGGGCGGTCGCGGCGATCTGGAGCCCCACCCACGCCACACCGACGACGAGCGCGGCGACGACCACCCAACCGATGATCGAGCGCAGGCGTCTCGTCGGTTCCGCGGTGGTGGGAGGGGTGATCCGCTCCTCGGTGACGGTCATGCGGTCACCACCGCCGGCCTGCGGGACCGCAGGCGCTCGTCGGTGGCGGCCAGGGCGGCGTAGGACTCGGGCGTCGCGGGGTGGCGCAGATAGCGGACATCGTCGAACGCTGTCGCGGCGCTGCGCATCGGTGCCGACTCGTCGGGAAAGACCGCGCTGGCCTCTCGGGCGATGGCCTGGGCGGTGGCACCCGGAGCAGGGTCGATGATGTCGCGCTCGAGGAGGTCACGGGCGATCGCGCGGAACCTCAGGACGGTGGCGGCATCCCAGTCCTCGGCACGGGCGCTGCGTTCCGCCTCGGCGCGCAACTGGGCCGCCGAGCGGTCGTCATCGACACCGAGGAGGTCGGTGCGCGCCCGGGCGACGGAGCGGGAGCGTCGCGGGCGCCCCCAGACGATCAGTGCGACGATCAGCGCGGCACCGATCAGGATGCAGACGATGACGAGGGCGGAGGGACCGACGGCCGCGCCGTTGTCGGAACTGAAGAGGTTGCCGATGAATCGGCCGATGTCCCGCGCGAGGTAGTCGAACCACGAGGGCTCGGCATCGGCGTAGCGCGGATTGCTCAACTCTTCTTCGGCCCAGCGGCGCGCGTCGTCGCCGTCCGGGACGAACAGGTCGTCGAACGGTCGGATCATGCCCGGGGATCACCGTCGCCCGGAGCGGTCCACGGTGCCGCTGCGGGCGGTGCCGCTGCGGGTAGTGCCGCTGCGGGTGGTGCCGCTGCGGGAGGTATCGCGGGAGCGGCCGGTGCGCTGTACGCCGGGGGTGCGGGCGGTGCGGTGTACCCGGGGGGAGTGGGCGGGGCGCCGTAGGTCTGCGGTGCGGGCGCGTAGCCGTACTGCGGGGGCTGCGGCGGGGAGGAGGGCTGCGCCGGCTGCTGCGCGTATCCGTACGGTCCGGGATACCCGGGCTGCTGCGGCGCACCCGTGGGTGCCGGGTACGCGTACGACTGCGAGAGGAGGACGTAGTCGGGGACGGCCTTGGGCGGGGGTGCGCTCGAGACGGCCCGCGCCGGGTCGACCGCGTAGGGGTCCCCGAGCTGCTCCTCGGTCCACCCCATGTCGCTGCGCTCCACGTAGGAGACGAGAGTCTGGTCGAGCCCCTCGTACCGCATGCGGGAGTCGAGGTAGATGAGAGCCGCGCTCGTGCTCTGCACGACCAGAGTGATCGCCTGGAGCACGAGGGTGAGGATCTGCGGTGCGAGGAGCAGGAGGATCATGCCGATGATCGCGCTGGGCTCGGGGTCGCCGGTGGGCACGAGCACCGCGCCGAACATCTGGGCGAACAGCTGCGCGGGCACGGCCACCACGTTCATCGCGATGCCCATGATGAAGCTGATGAGGAAGCTCACACCGAAGGCGACCCAGAAACGGCCGCGGATCAGCCGCCACGAGCGCACGATCGCGTCCTTGAGCCGCGCGCGCTCGAACACCAGGATCGAGGGCACGAGCATCAGCTTGGTGCTGAGCCAGACGTAGAGGGGGATGCAGGCGAGGAAGAAGACGACCACGACCAGCACGATGAGGCCGACCGTCTCGGGGGAGGCTCCCATCCCGCCCGCGATGCCACCGGCGATGATCCCGAACAGGATGAGCGCGACCACGATGATGAGGCCGAACACGGCGACGATGACGAGCGCGGAGTATGCGACGAGACGCCAGAAGGCCGGAGTCATCCGGCGCCACAGCATTCGCAGCGTGGCCTTCTCGCCGATCGTGGCGTAGCTGACGTCTGCGGCGATCACGCCCTGCATGATCGCGGTGACGGCGACCGAAGCGAGACCGACCAGGATGCCGGCGATGATGTTGATCGCGATGGTTCCGGCAGCGATCGCCTCGAAGTCAGGGCTCGCGGTCGACACGGTCTCGAGTCGGGAGAAGGTCGTGAAGAGGACGAGCCCCATCGCGAGCGCCGCGAGGATGAGGACGGCGAGCTGGAGGATGACGGCGAAGCCGAACAGAACCTTGGGGTTGTGCCGCAGCGCGGCGAACGCCTTCCCGAGCAGCATTCCGAACGTCATCGGATGCAGGGGGATGATGCCCTTCTTCCGGGCAGGGGTCCAGGTCTGGGCGCTCACAGCACTTCCCTCCGTCGTGCGCCTCCATCGTGCCATATCCCCGGTGTTGGCGCGCAGACCTGGGGAACGTGAGACCGAGTGCCATAAGGTAACAGTTATGACCTCACGCATCCTTGTGGTCGATGACGACACCGCGCTCGCCGAGATGATCGGCATCGTGCTGCGCACCGAAGGATTCGAGCCCGTGTTCTGCGCCGACGGAGCACGTGCCGTCGACGAGTGGCGCGCACAGCGCCCGGACCTCGTCCTCCTCGATCTGATGCTCCCCGGCATGGATGGGATCGAGATCTGCACGCGCATCCGCGCCGAGTCCGGTGTGCCCGTCATCATGCTCACGGCTCGCACCGACACCGCTGACGTCGTTCGGGGTCTCGAGGTGGGCGCAGACGACTACATGGTCAAGCCGTTCAACCCGAAGGAATTGGTCGCCCGCATCCGCACGCGGCTCCGTCCCGTGCCGCAGACGACCAGTGAGCAGCTCCGCGTCGGCGATCTGACCGTCGACGTCGATGCGCACGAGGTGCGCCGCGGCACGGACCCGATCGCCCTCACCCCTCTCGAGTTCCAGCTGCTCGTCGCTCTCGCCTCCAAGCCGCAGCAGGTATTCTCCCGCGAGATGCTGCTCGAGCAGGTCTGGGGCTACCACTACAAGGCCGACACGCGTCTCGTGAACGTGCACGTGCAGCGACTGCGCGCGAAGGTCGAGCTCGACCCCGACAACCCGCGGATCGTGATGACGGTCCGCGGAGTCGGCTATCGCGCCGGGAGCGCTGTCTGACACGCCCATGGCCGTGACGACAGCCACCACCACGGCGGTCGCCGTCCTGCGCGATTGGCGCGGCTGGCCGACGGTTCTGGGGTCCCTGTGGCGCAGATCGTTGCGGTTCCGCACCCTTGCGGTGACCCTGCTCGCGACCTCCCTCGCGATCCTCATCACCTGCGTCACCATGGCGCTCGTGATCCAGAACGACCTCTTCGTCTCGCGCAAGAACCAAGCGCTCGAAGACGCCCGACGCGCGGTCGACGTCGCCCAGAGCACGCTCGACGTCGCCGAGGTCGGAGACGACCCGGCAGCCCTCGCCGACCTGTGGAACACGATCCAGGCCGGATTCGCGCAGAACTCGAACGCCGATCAGCTCACCGGCATCCGGATCGACGCCGATGCGAACGGCGTCCGCCTCAACGGCTTCACGGCCGGACTCAGCGCGAGCCTGCTCAGCGACGGCCTCCGCGCACGCGTCGTGGAATTCGACGACCGCCAGGCCTGGCAGTCGGTCGCCCTCCCCGTCGAAGGAGGGGGAGAGGTGCCGGGCATCATCGTCGGACAGCAGGTCGTCGTACCCGAGGCGGGCCCCTTCGAGATCTATTTCGCTTACGACCTCTCGGATGCCGATCAGACCCTCGTGTTCGTGCAGCGGACGCTCTGGATCGCGGGGATCGGCCTGGTCGCGATCGTCGCGGCCATCTCGTGGATCGTCCTGCGCACGGTCTCGACGCCGATCATCCAGGCGGCGGAGACGAGTGCGCGACTCGCGTCGGGCGATCTGGCCGTGCGCCTGGAAGTGCATGGTGAGGATGAACTCGCGACGCTGGGGCGCTCGTTCAACGCGATGGCCGACAGCATCGAGGCGCAGATCAAGGAGCTCGGGGAACTGTCGATGGTGCAGCAGCGGTTCGTGTCCGACGTCTCGCACGAGCTCCGCACGCCGCTGACGACGATCCGTCTCGCCGCCGACATGCTCAACGATCAGCGTGCGGACTTCGACCCGGTCACGGCGCGGGCGGCCGAGCTCATGCACGCCCAGGTGCAGCGCTTCGAGACGTTGCTGTCGGACCTCCTCGAGATCAGCCGATACGACGCAGGGTCGGTGCAGCTCGAGCTGGAGGCGACGAGTCTCGCGCACGTCGCCGAAGACGTCATCGAGCAGATGCGTCCTCTCGCCGACGGTCACGGCACGGAACTGCGGCTCGTCGCTCCCGGGGGATATTCCCCGGTCGACATGGATCCGCGTCGGGTGCGCCGCGTGCTCCGCAACCTCATCGGCAACGCGATCGAACACGGTGAGGGGCGTCCGATCGTCGTCACCGTCGACAGCAACCAGCACGCGGTCGCCGCCGGGGTGCGCGACTTCGGGTTGGGGATGGACCCGGCCGATGCCGAACGCGTGTTCGACCGGTTCTGGCGGGCCGATCCGTCGCGTCAGCGCACCATCGGGGGCACCGGACTCGGGCTGTCGATCGCGCTCGGCGATGCCACGCTCCACGGGGGCACCCTGTCGGTGTGGTCGGAGCTCGGCGCCGGCACCAACTTCGTGCTCACCCTTCCTCGCCACGGCACGACGCTCGACGGGCCGAGCCCTGTTTCCGTCGAACCCCAGGACTCCCTCGCCGAACTCGGCGATGCCACGCAGCCTCTCTCGCTCACGGACGTGCGACGCGAGATGCTCGACGGGGGTGAAGCCCCGTGAGTACTGCACGGATGAGGAACCTCCTGCGGGGCATCGCGCTCGCCGCAGCGAGCCTGGTGCTGCTCACCGCGTGCACCGGTCTGCCGACTTCCGGTGACGTGAACGTGGGCCTGGAGCTGGGCGAGTCGCCCGACGACGCGGACTTCCTTCCTCTCGCCTCCGGCCCCGCGCCGGGCGCGGGCCCCCGGGAGATCGTCGAGGGCTTCATGGAGGCGGCGATCACACCGGCCGAGAACTGGGAGATCGCCCGTCGGTTCCTCACTCCCGACATGCAGCGATCCTGGCGCCCCAGCACGGGCGTGGCCGTCGACGCCTCCGCCACGGACCGGGCCGTGTCCTCTTCGGTGCTCGACGAGGACGTCGACGACGCGGATGCCGCAGACGTGCAGGTGCAGCTCGACCAGGTGGCGAGCGTCGACTCCTCCGGGGAGTACTCCTCGGCGGCGGGGCCGGCGAACCTCGCCTTCGCCCTGGAGCGCACCGATGCGGGGGAGTGGCGCATCTCGCAGGCGCCCGATGGCATCGTCATCGATGAGGAGCGTTTCTCGACGGTGTTCGAGGGGTATCCCCTCCAGTACTTCGACCGCACCTGGTCGCGACTCGTGCCGGATGTGCGCTGGTTCCCGCGTCGCACGAGCATCGCGACGACCGTGGTGCAGGCTCTGATCAGCGGGTCGCCGAGTTCGTGGCTCGAGCCCGCTGTGCAGACGGCCTTCCCCGCCGACGTGCAGCTCGCGCAGGATGCCGTGCCGATCAACGCGAATCAGGTGGCGGAGGTCGCCCTGACCCGCCCGGCCGCCGCTCTCGAGACGCAGACGCTCGCGCGGATGCGCACGCAACTGCAGGAGACCCTGCGCGCATCGGGGGTGCACGTGTCGCAGGTGCGGTTCACGGTCGACGGTCGCACGCTCGATGCGGGGGTCGTGAATGTCGTCGTGCCCCCGCAGGAATCCGGGCCGCTCGTGCTGACTGACGCCGCATTCGGCACCATCGTGGGAGACGAGGTCTCCCCGAGCGACGGACTCAGCGATGAGATCCTGAGCATCTCGGAGCCGATCGCCGCGATCGACGTCGCGGCGGACGACGGGATGGCGGCGGTCCAGCTCGCCGATGGACGCGCGTATCTGGTCGGCGACGGCCGACTCGATGAACCCGATGCACGGGGCGGTCTCATCGCTCCGTCGCTCGATCCGTACGGCTACACCTGGACGGTGCCGACGGGGAGTCCCACCGAGGTGCTCGTCTGGGGCAGCGACCGGATGTCGCATTCCGTGGCGAACGCGTGGCCCGATGCCTCGGCCGTCCTGCAGATGCGGGTATCGACGGACGGCTCGAGGATCGCCGCGGTGATCGAGGTGGGCAGTCAGCGCTGGGTCGTGGTCGCCGCGGTCGTACGTGATGAGAGCGGTCTTCCGACCGAACTGGGACCGATGAAGCAGCAGACCCGTGTCGACGGGGATGTGCAGGGACTGGTCTGGGTCGGCGACTACCGCCTGGCGGTGCTGGCGGACTCTCCGAGTCCCGACCTGCTCACCCAGGTGGTCGGCGGGACCGCGACGGTCGAATCCGCCCCGACCGGCGCGACTGCGCTCTCCGGCGCCAGGACCGTATCGGGCGTGCGGGTGCTGTCGACCGACGGCGCCCTCCTCGCGCACGCCGGATCGGCGTGGCGAGAGGTCGCGACCGGCGTGCGCGTGCTGGCCACGCGCGCGGGGCAGTGACGCCCGTCTCTTCCTGCACCGGCGTGGGAGAGCCCCCTCCTCTTCCTCAAGGTGGGCGTCGGGAAGGATGATCTGCCGTCGGCGCGTGAAGATCGACGGATGCCTACGATCTCGACCCTCGCATCCCTCGGTGATGAACTCCTCGCCTTCCTCCTCGCCGCATCGTGTGCGGGCTGCAGTGCAGGGGGGACGGTGCTCTGCGCAGGGTGCCGTGCCGAGCTGCGCCCCGAGCCCCGGACGGTGCGCACCCCGGGCGGACTCGAGGTGCAGGCGGCTCTGGATTTCACGGGTGTCGCCGCGCGCTGCATCCGGCGGCTGAAGGGCGAGGGCGAGACTCTGCTCGCGGCCCCGCTCGGCGCCGCGCTCGCCGGGGTGCTGGTGCCGCTGGTGGCGGACGTGCGTCATGTCGTGCCGGTGCCCACGTCGGGGTCGGCCTTCCGGAGACGGGGCTATCGGGTGCCGGAGCTGCTGCTGCGCAGAGCCGGTGCCGCTCCGGCCCCGTTGCTGCGGTCAGTCGCACGTCGGGCGGATCAGCGCGGCCTCGATGCCCGGGCGCGAGCCGCGAACGTCCGGCGCAGCATGACCGCCCGTCGGCGTGGCTACGGTGCGCCCGTGCTGGTGGTGGACGATGTGGTGACCACCGGGGCGACGCTCGACGAGGCCGCGCGAGCGCTCACCGAGGCGGGCTATCGGGTCGTCGGTGCGGTCGCGCTCGCTGCCACGCCGCGTCACGGGAGACTCATCGGAGACTCTTCCACGACACGGAGGAAGTGACCCGTGACATCCGCTCCCAAGCGGACTAGCGTGGGGGGTCACAAGGCGACCACGGTCCGCCCTTGGCCGGGAGGACCGGGACAAGGAGGCAGCAATGGAAACGAGCATCGTTGGCGTCGGAGTGGGTATCACCGATCGCTTCCGAACCGTTGTCGAAGAGAAGATCGCCAGGATCCAGACATTCGCGGCTCGCGCGCAACGGCTGGATGTGAAGGTCACCCACCGGGTCTACCGCAACGGCCAGGTGCCGGAGGAGACCGTCGAGCTCACGCTGGTGAGCAAGGGCCCGGTCGTCCGTGCCGAGGCGACCGACGGCGACAAGTTCGTCGCACTCGACCTCGCGGTCGACAAGATGGCCGAGCAGTTGCGCCGTGCCAAGGAGAAGCGCGTCGACGGGCGGCAGCACCCTCGCGGCGCGCACTTCGAGAAGGGCAGCGGCGCCCTCGAGGGGATCGATGTCGAGCCGGCATCCGTCGACGTCCTGCGGGCCGTGGCCACCGGCAACATCCCGGTGCAGAACGACGAGGAGGAGACCTACTCGCCCGTCGTCATCCGCACGAAGAACTTCGATGCCGAGTGGATGACGGTCGAAGAGGCCGTCGACCGGATGGAACTGGTCGGACACGACTTCTTCCTGTTCGTTGACGCTCGTACCGATCACCCGAGCGTGGTCTACCGCCGCAAGGGCTGGGACTACGGTGTCATCGCGTTGAGCGCGCAGGCCCCGCCCGCTGAGGCTCTCGCCTCCTGATAGCACGGAAGCGGCCCGGCCCCGAGAGGGGACCGGGCCGCTTTTCTCGTATGCCGAGGGTCAGTCGAAGATGCCGTCGAGGAGGCTGCCGATGACGAGGCCGCCGAGGATGCCGGAGGCGATGTCGCCGCCCCCTCCGCGTCGGCCGCCGCCGCCCCAACCGCCGCCGCCCCATCCGCCGTCGCCGCCCCAGCCCTGATCCTGCGGGCGGGAGGAATCGATGTCGCGCTGAGCGAGCTGAAGCGCCTCGGACGCGAGGTGCGCCACGCGGCGCGCGACGAGGAGCGCCTGCTCGCGCGTCTCTTCGGCGGGCAGGAGGTCGTTCAGATCCACCCGCAGCCGCTCGGATTCGGCAAGGCGCGTGCGGGCGTCGGCGCCGATCCACCCGCGGTGGCCGGAGATGAGACCGCGGGCGACTCCGAGCTGGCGGTCGGCGTCATCGATGGCGTGCTGCACCTGGGCGACAGAGGGGAGCGGGTTGGCGGCACGGTGCTCGGCGGTCGCGATCGCCTCGTCGAGGCCGGTGTTCGCGTCGCGCAGGCGAGAGAGTTCGGCGAACGGATCGTTCGGAGTTCCCGAGGGGGTGAGAGCGCTCAGCGCTTCCTGGAGGGCGGAGACGGCGGCGGCGACCGCGGGAACCTGCGGTGCGTTGCGCGCGGCGATCAGGTCACCGCGCGAGTCGGCGATGACCTCGGCCAGAGTGGACTCCGCGCGCAGCGCTTCGATCTCGAAATCCTCGACGGCGTCGAGCAGGGTGGCGGCGCGTCGGGTCGCCTCGGTGGCGGTTTCGAGCGCGAGGTTCGCCTCCTCGTTCTGCTTGGCGGCGCGGCGACGCTCCGAGACCGATGCCCCGTGCACAGCGAAGGCGATGAGCTGCTCGGCCTCGCGCGCGCTCGCGGTGATCTGCGTCATCGCCGAGGGGGCGTAGCGGGAGGAAAGACGCTCGATCGTGGCGGTCGTCGCCGGGATGCGCGCACTGAGAGTCTCGGCTTCCGCCCGCACCTTGGCGATCACCTCGGGTGCCCGCCGCACCTTCGCGACCGACTCGGCGAGGACGGTGGTCTTCTCGTCGAGGAGATCCTGCGCCCAGTCGCACAGCTGGATGATGCGCGCGTTGCGCGTGCGCAACTCCTCCGGGGTGTCGGGGATCTCGTCGTGGTTGAGCTGGTGCAACTGGAACGCTTCGCGCAGGTGGGTGCGGACGGCGGCGAGCGCCTTCTTCAGATCGCCGGTCAGCGATTCCCCGAGCTCGGCTTCGGCGAATGCCAGCTCGTCGGATGTCGACCGGATCCGCTCATCGGCGGAGACGAGTGCCTGCTCCGCCCGGCGTGCGAGATCTGCGTCCTGGACCGCGAGGGCTTCCTGTTCGCGTTTGCGTCTGCCCCAGATACCTGCCATGACCCGATCCTACTTTCCACGGACGAGCGGATGCCTGTGCATCCGCTCCAGGCGAACGCGGGTTTCGCGGCAATGCCTCAGATCAGCACCGCGTCGCCGGTGCTCTTCGACGGGCGACCGCGCTTGGGGCGCTCCTGCGTGAGGCCGAGTGCGAGTGCGTGCCGGGGGTGCGCCCCGAGCCGCTCCTCGAGATGGGTGAGCCACCGATCCTCCGCCTCCGCCGCGAAGATCAGGGAGTCCATGACGAGCGAGCGGGCGAGCTGCTCGGCGTCGTCGGCATCCCCGATGGTCGTCGCCTCCGCGCGCAGGCGTCCCAGGTGCCCCCGCGTCTCGGCGCGCTGCGCTCGGATGGCCGCACGCGCGTCGACGCCGGGCAGTGTGGCCGCCACGGCCAGTTTGATCGCGACCTCGTCGCGGACGGCGGTCGTGCGGACGACGGGGGAGGAGAGCCATCGGGCGACCTCTGCCGATCCGTCGGCGGTGATCTGCCAGTAGATGTGGCCCTGGGCATCCGCATCGAGTCTCGTGACGAGCCCGTCCCGCTCCAGTCGTTCGAGCGTGTTGTAGATCTGGCCGACGTTGAGCGGCCAGCGCGACCCCGTGCGTCGATCGAACTCGTGCCGCAGCTGGTAGCCGTAGCACGGCCCCTGGTCGAGGATCGCGAGCAGACTCTGCCGAACGGACATCGCCACCTCCTGAAGTGTTTTCCCAGCATATGCATACCTGGAAAAGCGTGGGAGCGCGGCCATGCAGGCGACGTGGAGGTCACGGCCCGGTAACATGACAACATATGCCTGGGGCACGCTCCGTCGTGCGCCGGCACTTTACCCACCAACAGGGAGATGACATCCGTGGCCAATCCTCTTGAGAAGCTGCTGCGCGCTGGCGAGGGGCGGGTCATCCGCCGCCTGAACCAGGTGGTCAAAGCCGTGGGAGCGCTGGAAGAGGACATCTCCAAGCTCACCGACGACGAGCTGCGCAACGAGACCGCCGAACTGCGCGCACGTTTCGAGAAGGGCGAGACGCTCGACCAGCTGATGCCCGAGGCGTTCGCCGCCGTCCGCGAGGCGGCCAAGCGCACGCTCGGCATGCGCGCCTACGACGTGCAGATCATGGGTGGCGCCGCTCTTCACCTCGGCAACATCGCCGAGATGAAGACGGGTGAGGGAAAGACGCTCGTCGCGACGTTCCCCGCCTATCTCAACGCGATCGCCGGCAAGGGCGTCCACGTCATCACGGTCAACGACTTCCTCGCGAGCTACCAGGCCGAGCTGATGGGACGCGTGTACCGCGCTCTCGGCATGACCACGGGCATCATCGTCTCGGGCCAGACCCCGGCCGTGCGCCGCGAGCAGTACGCCGCAGACATCACCTACGGTACGAACAACGAGTTCGGCTTCGATTACCTGCGCGACAACATGGCATGGCGCAAGGAAGACCTCGTCCAGCGCGAGCACTTCTTCGCCGTCGTCGACGAGGTCGACTCGATCCTCATCGACGAGTCCCGCACCCCGCTCATCATCTCCGGTCCGTCCTCCGGCGAGGCCAACCGCTGGTTCGCCGAGTTCGCGAAGATCGCCCGCACCCTCGAGGTGGGCGTCGACTACGAGGTCGACGAGAAGAAGCGCACCGTCGGAGTGCTCGAACCCGGCATCGAGAAGGTCGAGGACTACCTCGGTATCGACAACCTCTACGAGTCGGCGAACACCCCGCTCATCTCGTTCCTGAACAACTCGATCAAGGCGCTCGCGCTGTTCAAGAAGGACACGGACTACGTCGTGATGAACGACGAGGTCATGATCGTCGACGAGCACACCGGCCGAATCCTCGTCGGACGCCGCTACAACGAGGGCATCCACCAGGCGATCGAGGCGAAGGAAGGGGTGCCGGTCAAGGCCGAGAACCAGACGCTCGCGACCGTGACCCTGCAGAACTACTTCCGTCTCTACGAGAAGCTCGCCGGTATGACCGGTACGGCCGAGACCGAGGCCGCGGAGTTCATGTCGACCTACAAGCTCGGCGTGATCCCGATCCCGACGAACCGGCCGATGATCCGCAAGGACCAGCCCGATCTGGTCTACAAGAACGAGACCGCGAAGTTCGCTCAGGTCGTCGAGGACATCGCCGAGCGCCACGCCGCGGGTCAGCCGGTCCTGGTCGGTACGACGAGCGTCGAGAAGAGCGAGTACCTCTCGCGTCTGCTCGCGAAGAAGGGCGTGAAGCACGAAGTGCTCAACGCGAAGAACCACGCGCGCGAGGCCGAGATCGTCGCCCGCGCCGGACGTCTGGGAGCGGTCACGGTCGCCACGAACATGGCCGGTCGTGGTACCGACATCATGCTCGGTGGAAACGCCGAGTTCCTCGCGGTCCAGGAGCTCAAGTCGAAGGGCCTCGACCCCGTCGAGACGCCCGAGGAGTACGAAGCGGCCTGGGACGAGACCTACGAGTCGATGAAGGGCATCGTCGCGGAGGAGGGAGAGAAGGTCACCGAAGCCGGCGGTCTCTACGTCCTCGGAACCGAGCGGCACGAGTCGCGTCGAATCGACAACCAGCTGCGCGGTCGTTCCGGCCGTCAGGGCGACCCGGGCGAGAGCCGGTTCTACCTCAGCCTCACCGACGACCTCATGCGCCTCTTCCAGTCGGGGGCCGCCGAAGCGATCCTCTCGCGCACGAACTTCCCCGACGACGTGCCGATCGAATCGGGTCTCGTCTCTCGTGCCATCCGCAGCGCGCAGTCGCAGGTCGAGGCGCGCAACGCCGAGATGCGCAAGAACGTCCTGAAGTACGACGACGTCCTCAACCGTCAGCGCGAGGCCATCTACGCCGATCGCCGTCATATCCTCCAGGGCGATGACATCGCCGGTCGGGTGCAGCACTTCATCGAGGATGCCATCAGTGGCGTCGTCCGCGACCACACGGGCGAGGGCCACAACGAGAGCTGGGACTTCGACGCTCTGTGGACCGAGCTCAAGACCCTGTATCCCGTGAGCGTCACGATCGACGAGGTCGTCTCCGAGGCGGCCGGTCGCAAGGGCGGCATCACCGCGGACGGACTGACCCGTGAACTGCTCTCCGACGCGAAGATCGCGTACGAGGCCCGCGAGGAGGCACTCGGCGAGGCGGCGACACGTGAGCTCGAGCGGCGCGTGGTGCTGCAGGTGCTCGACCGTCGTTGGCGCGACCACCTCTACGAGATGGACTACCTCAAGGACGGCATCGGGCTGCGGGCGATGGCTCAGCGCGACCCGCTCATCGAGTACCAGCGCGAGGGGTACGCGATGTTCCAGTCGATGATGGGACAGATCAAGGAGGAGTCCGTCGGATACCTCTACAACCTCGAGGTCGAGGTGCGCCGTGCGGGTGACTCGCAGGTGACCGAGGTCGAGGCGAAGGGTCTCGCCGAGGGAGCCGCCGAACAGCGTCTCGAGTACTCGGCCGCCAATGACGCCGGCGAGGTCGAGGTCCGCAACGATCGCGGTCAGGTGCAGCAGGCGGCGACCGAGCGCCTGCGGCAGGCCGCGGCGCGTACGCAGGCACCGCAGACCGAGCCCGAGGAGGCCCCGCGCGGAGCCTTCGGACAGCGCACGGATGCTCCGGCTCCGGCTGCCGGCAACCGCGAGCAGCGTCGGGCGCAGGGCAAGAAGAAGAAGTAGATCTCACCCGGAGAAGAGGGCCAGTCCATGTGGATTGGCCCTCTTTTCGTCCCTGTAGGCTTGGGCGATGACACCAACGCGCCACTTCGACCAGTCGTCGAAGCTCAAGAACGTCCTGTACGAGATTCGCGGAAACGCCCTCGTCGAGGCGGCGCGTTTGGAAGCAGAGGGCCACAAGATCCTCAAGCTGAACACCGGAAATCCTGCGATCTTCGGCTTCGATGCGCCTCAGCAGATCGTCCAGGACATGCTCGCCGCACTGCCGACCGCACACGGGTACAGCGACAGCAAGGGAATCGTCTCGGCACGCCGCGCGGTCGTCAGCCGCTACGAGGAGATCGAGGACTTCCCGCGCTTCGGACCGGAGGACGTCTTCCTCGGGAACGGCGTCTCCGAGCTCATCACGATGACCATGCAGGCGCTTCTCGACGAGGGCGATGAGGTTCTGATCCCGGCGCCGGACTATCCGCTCTGGACCGCGATGACGAGCCTGGCCGGAGGGACGCCGACGCACTACCTCTGCGACGAGGACAACGGCTGGCAGCCGGACCTCGAGGACATCCGCTCGAAGATCACGCCGCGCACCAAGGCGCTCGTGATCATCAACCCGAACAACCCCACGGGCGTCGTGTACTCCCGCGAGGTCCTCGAGGGGCTCGTGCAGATCGCGCGGGAGAACCAGCTGCTGTTGCTCTCGGACGAGATCTATGACCGCATCCTGTTCGACGGCGCGGTGCACATCCCGACCGCGACGCTTGCGCCCGACCTGCTCTGTCTGACCTTCAACGGTCTGTCCAAAACCTATCGCGTGGCCGGTTATCGCTCGGGTTGGCTCGTCATCACCGGGCCGCAGCAGCACGCCAAGGGCTTCCTCGAGGGCATCACCCTCCTCGCCTCCACCCGTCTGTGCCCGAATGTGCCCTCACAGCATGCGGTGCAGGCGGCGTTGTCGGGAGTGCAGTCCATCGACGCGCTGATCGCGCCGAGCGGGCGGCTGCATGAGCAGCGCGATGTGGCCTGGCAGGGTCTCGAGTCGATCCCCGGCGTCTCGTGCGTCAAGCCCGAGGGGGCGCTCTACGCGTTCCCGCGACTCGATCCGAACGTGCACGAGATCCGCGACGATGCGCGGCTGGTGTACGACCTGCTGGTCTCCGAGCAGATCCTCCTCGTGCAGGGCACCGGGTTCAACTGGCCGACTCCCGATCACCTCCGCATCGTCACGCTCCCCGAGCCGCGCGTGCTGAGCGAAGCAGTCGAGCGGCTCGGGAACTTCCTCGCGAGCTATCGGCAGAACTAGTCGTCGGCGCGGCGCTCGGGGCCAGCACGGTCGCCAGGCGCCGCGCGCCGGCGACGAGTGCTGACCGGGGGGTCAGATCCGACATCGGTCGGGCATGCAGGAGAGCGGCGTCCGCTGCGCGCTGGTCGTGCGGAAGGAACAGCGGATCGGTGATGCCGGCGAACCGATCGAGCGTGTTCCGGATCTGCCCGCGTGCATCCAGCCCCAGGGGTCCCGGGCGAACCTGATTGACGACGACGGTGACCGGCGTCGGCGCCGTCAGGTTGCGCAGCTCGGCGTAGTCGCGGAGGAATCGGCTGATCCCGAGGGGGTCCGCCGAGGCGACGGCGATGATCGCATCCGCCTCGTTCAGGGCGGCCGTCGTCGCGGCGTGCCGGCGGGGGCCGAGAACGTCGTACGTGGCTTCTTCGTCCGCATCGAACGAACCCGCCACATCGATGACGGTCTCCTCGGTCCATTCCCGGCAGGTCTGCAGGGCACGGGTGAGGCGCGAGGCCGAGAGCTCCGGCCAACGGCTGGGGCGATTGATGCCGGGGAGCACATCGAGGTCTCCGGCGCTCGTCGGCACCACGGTGGCGAGGCGGGTGAGTTCCGCGCTGTCGAGCCCGCCGAGCTCGGCACGGCGACAGGCGGCGGCGATCCCGGGAGCGTCATCGCCGAGACCCAGGAGCAGCGCGAGGGAGGGCGCGACGGTGTCGGCGTCGACGAGGGCGGTGCGTCGACCGAGACGCGCGAGTTCGACGGCCAGCAGCATCGCGACGGTCGAGCGTCCGGGGGAGCCGTGCGGTCCCCACACGGCGATCAGACGATGCGGGAGGTCGCCGCGTGCGCGGGCCTGGACCGTTGCGGGCGTCCGGAGCGCGCGTGAGATCTGCCAACCGGTGGCATCGACGGGCAGCCCGGGCCCGATGCCGAACTTCTGGAGCAGGCGACTCTCCGCACCGCCCAGGGCGAGGATCCGTACGCCTGCCCGGTCGCAGGCCGACACCAGCTCGGGGGTGAGGGTCTCCCTGGTCGCGGCGATCACGAGCGCCTGGGCGCTGGAGAGGAGCATCGTCGCCGAGGTCGCCGAGACGATCGCGATGACGTGCTCGCCCTCGAGTTCGAGCTCGCGGGCGAGAGCGCTCGCTCGGGGCTCGTCGACGGCGAGGATCAGTCCCGTCATGACCCCGCACCGACCGGCACGACCGAGAGGGCTGCGCCGCCCGAGATCGCTGCGAGCACGTCGGCGACAGCGGCGCGGTCGACCACGATCTCGACGGCGCTGCGCGAAGCGGAGAGCATCCCCTCGGAATCGAGCACCTCCGCCACGATCGCATCGGCGACGAGGATGCGCGGCGCGTCGTGCGTGCGACCGTCCTCGAGCAGCGGCGCCTGCCAGAGCTCGACGACCGTGCCTGCATCGACGCCCTCGGGGATGCTGATGCTGCTCTCGATGACGAGCGTGGTGCTCCGACTGTCGTCGGCCTTCCCGGATGCCGTGTGCGGGACGAGCTCGCCCTCCGCGATGGTCCGAGCGGCGACCTGGCCGGATTCGAGATCCTGGGGCTGCAGATAGTCGTCGGTCAGCGCTCCGAGGGAGACGTCGACGACGCGGAAGTCCGCGGCGGTAATCGCCTCGCCCTGGATGATCGTGCGGTCGGCCTGCAGGATCGGCGTCGCGGAGTCCGCGGAGGACACGATCAGCCAGACTCCGGTGATGGAGACCCCGACGAGGGCGATGCCGATAAGGAAGCGGAGGTCGCCCCAGAAGGCGCGACGCGGCCGAGAGAAAGTGCTCATGGCGACCCATGCTCACAGATATCCGCGAAACGGTCCGAGAGTTATCCACAACGGCGACACCCGGACGCGGTGCGGATGCCGTGCGGGGCAGAATGGGTGCATGCCCGATCCGTCTCGCGTCGCTCCGCGCTACCTCGCCCCCGCGCAGGTGGCGGAGTTGTTGAGCGTCGAGATCGACGAGGTGATCGAGCTCGTCCTGGCCGGGCGTCTGCGTGGCGCTCAGCTCGGTGTCCCCGCACGATGGCGCATCGAGGAATCGAGTATCGAGGGGTATCTGGCCGCGCAGTCGGAGGAATCCCGTCGGATGGCGCTCTGGCGTCAGTCCCAGGAGGCGAGCTTCCCGGAGATCTGGGGAGCCTCCACCGCTCACAGACGCTGATCGCCGGCGAGCCGGATGGCGACCAGGGCCTCGAAGGGCACGATCCGGAAGCTCTGCACCGCACTCGCCAGTCTCGCGGTGCCCGCATCGTGCACCGCGAGATCGAGGTGATCGGCGCCCGCACGATCGATGGTCCCGTGCACGTCGTCGCCCCTGGTGGTGCTGAGGTGGAGCGCGACGCGTCGGCGCGCCAGGTCGCGGAGCACGAACCCGAGCGTCATCCTCTCGCGCAGGATGCTGGGGGGATCGGCGTCCTCCTCGAGACTGCTCAACAGCATTCCGTGATCGCTGCCGAGGCTCTGGATCGCACGCAGGGGGACGACGAGCATCGAGCGGGAAGCGAGAGCACCGAGCGCGGTGGAGATCTCGGCCGCGAGCCAGTCGGCGCCCACGGTGCGCAGGATCACCGGCATCCGTCGCCCGTTCGCGAGCTCGATCACGATCGACGCACGCCGTGCGCTCATCGCACGCAGGCGCGTTCGTAGCGCGAGCTGTGAAATGCGCACACGCTCCGACTCCGCGTCGAGAGCGGCGCGTTCCGCCTCCCACTCCGACGCGAGCTGACCCTCGAGGTCCTCAAACAGCCTGTCCCAGTTCATCGGATCGAGCGTAGGGGAGAGCGGAGGGCGACATACGAGTTATCCACATACCTCTGTCGAAGGCCCCTGCGCGCGGGCTTCCGCGTGCTCTACTGGCTCGCGTTCCCCCGACTGAGAGTGTGACGATGACGCTTCATGAGTACTTCGCGCGGCAGCCGACCCCGACCGTCGAGCTGCCCGATCCGGCCCCGCTGCTGCGCAGCCTCACCCACGGTGTGCTCGAGGTGCTCGCCGGCGTGCGGGAGGTCGATCAGCTCGCTCGCTGGTTCAGCGAAGACGCCTACCGCAGCCTGGTCACGCGATCGAACCTCTCGGCACGGGCGCGCAGCGCGCGGGGGGTGGTGCCGGCCCGCCCCAGCTTCGAGATCCGCTCCCTGCGCATCTCCGCTCCCGTCGACAGCGTGATCGAAGCGGTCGTCATCGTGGCGGGCCCCGGACGCACGCGCGCGGTCGCCGTGCGCCTGGAGGGGTTGGACCGGCGCTGGCGCGCGACGTCGCTGGCGATCCTCTAGAGCGAAGGACCGTAGGCTGGTGGGGTGTCGACCCTCACTGATCTCGCCCATGCCCAGGGCCGTCTGAACGACGGCGATGTCGAGTGGCTGCATCGCCTGGCCGGGGACGGCCAGCTGCTCGCCGATCTCTCATCGGCCGACATCGTCGTCTGGGTGCAGACCGACGACGGCTCCTTCATCGCGGTGGCCCATGCCCGCCCGAGCGGCGCGGCGACCCTCTTCTATCGGGACATCGTCGGGGAGCGTGTGCGTCCGCAGTGGCGTACCCAGGTGCAGGGGGCGTTCGACACCGCGGAGATCGTGGACTCGTCCTCGCCCGATTGGTTCGAGGAGACGCCCACGCGGGTGCGCGCCGTGCCGATCGTGAACGCGCGGCGCTCGGGCGACGTGCCACCGTCCGTCATCGGTGTCGTCACCCGGCACACGAACCTCGGTGAGGCGCGCACGCCCTCCCGTCAGCAGATCACGTTCGACGACTGCGCCAACGATCTGTTCCGGATGATCGCCGACGGCAGCTTCCCGGATCTCGCGGCCCCGACCTCGCCGCGCCGTGGCGCTCCCCGTGCCTCGGACGGTCTGATCCGCATCGACGTCGACGGCATCACCACGTTCGCGAGCCCGAACGCCTTGTCCGCCTTCAACCGCATGGGATTCGACGACGAGCTCGAAGGCGAGTCCCTCGCCGAAGTGACCACCCGTCTCGTCCCGCCCTCCCGGCAGGTGGACGAGTCGCTCCCCGTCGTCGTGACCGGACGGGCGCCGTGGCGCACCGACATCGAGGCGCGCGGGGTGACCGTCTCCCTTCGAGCGATTCCGTTGAAGGATCACGGCACGCGGATCGGCGCGATCCTGCTCTGCCGCGACGTCTCGGAGCTGCGTCATCAAGAGCAGGAACTCATCACCAAGGACGCGACGATCCGCGAGATCCATCACCGCGTCAAGAACAACCTGCAGACGGTGGCCTCCCTGCTGCGCATCCAGGCGCGCAGGACGCACTCCGACGAGGCCAGGGACGCGCTCACCCAGGCGATGCGACGCGTCGACGCGATCGCGGTCGTCCATGACACGCTCGCCCAGGGACTGACCCAGAAGGTCGATTTCGATGAGGTCTTCCATCGCGTCCTCAAGCTGGTCGCCGAGGTCGCCTCCGCTCCGAACACGCGGGCGCAGACGCAGTCCACCGGTCGCTTCGGCGTGCTGCCGAGCGAGTACGCGACCCCGCTGGCGCTGGCGCTCACCGAGGTCGTCACCAACGCCGTCGAGCACGGGCTCGCTGGCCAGGAGGGCCTCGTCACGATCGACGCGGCACGCACCGAGGAGAACCTCCGGGTCACGGTTCACGACACCGGACACGGGCTGCCGGAGGGGCGGATCGGTCAGGGCCTCGGCACGCAGATCATCCGCACGCTCATCCAGGGCGAGCTCGGCGGCACGATCGAGTGGCGCGGCAGCGAGGGCGAGGGGACGTCCGTGGTCATCGACATCCCGCTGCGGTGGCTGCAGAAGTGAGCCCACGGGTGAGCTGAGGGCACACGAAAGCCCCGCCGGACGAGGAGTTCTCGACGGCGGGGCTTTCGTGATGAGTCAGGAGGCGCGGCGGGCGCGTGCGGCGCGGCGCTTGAGGGCGCGGCGCTCGTCTTCGGAGAGGCCGCCCCAGACACCCGAGTCCTGGCTCGACTCGAGCGCGTACTGCAGGCAGATCTCGGTGACCGTGCAGGTGGCGCAGACAGTCTTCGCCTTCTCGATCTGGTCGACGGCCGGGCCGGTGTTGCCGACCGGGAAGAACAGCTCGGGATCGACGGTCAGGCAGGCGGCTTTGTCGCGCCAGTCCATGGGGGCTCCTCGGTGTGGATTTCAGAATCGCGATGCGATGTCTCGATTCGGGTGACGGCTCGGGATCCGTTACCCTGTGTGAGATGCGGACGGTTGCCCGCGAAGTGTGATGCGGGCTGAGAGCCCGCCCCACGCCGCTGTGGGAGCACATGACTGTTTCTATTGTGTTACAGGAAACCTTCGAAATCAAGGCTTTTTGCCATTCACTCTCGATTCCCAGGAGACTCCGTGCGCGCACCCGGACTCGCCCTCGCCGCCGCGGCGGTGCTCGCCGCCGAGGGGGCCGCTCTCGTGGTCTTCGCCCTGATCGAGCTGATGGGGATCGGCGCCGGCGACGCGGCGTCCGTGCCCACCGCTGTCGCGCTGATGGTGCTCACCCTGATCGGTGCGGCGGCGCTCTTCGCCTTCGCCTGGGGTGCTCGCGCGGGGCGCTCCTGGGCGCGATCCGGGGGTGTGGTGTTCCAGATCCTCGCGGTCGTGATCGCTCTCGCGTCACTGACCCTGCAGCCGATCCCGTGGGCGTTCGTGCTCGGGGCGGGTCTGCCGGGACTGCTCGGGTTCGTGCTCCTCATCGCGAGCACGCGGCGCGAGGCCGAGCTGCACGGGAACGACGGGCCTGCGGGCGACTGACGCGCCTCAGGCGTCGATGCCGAGCAGCTTCCTCAGCCGGGCCACGTGTCCGGTCGCCTTCACGTTGTAGAGGGCGTGCGCGATCGCGCCGTCCTCATCGATGACGAACGTGGAGCGGATGACGCCCTCGATGACCTTGCCGTAGTTGACCTTCTCGCCCCAGGCGCCGTAGGCGCTGTGCACGGCGTGGTCGGGGTCGCTCAGAAGCATGAAGGTCAGGCCGTCGCGCTCGCGGAAGGTCGCGAGCTTCTTCGGCTCGTCGCGCGAGATGCCGATCACGCGGTAGCCGGCGCCCTGGAGCGACGAGATGCTGTCGCGGAAGTCGCACGCCTGCGTGGTGCAGCCGGGGGTCATCGCGGCCGGATAGAAGTAGAGCACCGTCTTCTCGCCGCGCAGATCGGAGAGCGAGACGCTCGTACCGTCCTGGTCGAGAAGGGTGAAATCGGGGGCGGGCGTTCCGGCTTCGAGGCGCTGAGTCACCCGTCCAGCCTATCGGCCGGTCGCCTGCTCCGCCTTGTCGGCGAACGTCTGCAACAGGCGTTGCAGAGAGTCCAGACGGGCGAGGCCCGTCTCGCTGAGTTCGCCGCGCTCGGCCGCCTCGATGAGGGCGCAGTCCGGGGCATCCGCGAGGTGCGTGCATCCGCGCGGGCAGTTCTCCGCGATCTCGGCGAGTTCGGTGAAGGCCGCGAGGATGTTCTCGGGCTTCACATGCCCGAGGCCGAACGATCGCACGCCGGGGGTGTCGATGACCCATCCGTTGCCGGTCGGACCCTGGTAGCGCAGGGAGACCGTCGACGACGACGTGTGGCGACCGCGTCCCGTCACCTGGTTCACATGCCCGGTCGCCCGACCGGCGGTGGGGACGAGCGCGTTCACGAGCGTCGACTTGCCCACACCCGAGTGACCGACGAACACCGTGGAGTGCCCGACCAGCGCGGACCCGATCTCGTCGATCGGCATGACGTCCTGGGCGCTGGTGAAGACGGTCAGATCGAGTCCGTCGAAGTGCGACAGGAAGTGCGCGGGGTCGGCCAGATCGGTCTTGGTCACGACGAGGAGCGGGCGGATGCCGGCATCGAGGGCGGCGACGAGATAGCGGTCGACGAGGCGTTCGCGGGGTTCCGGATCGGCGGCCGCGACGACGATGAGCATCTGATCGGCGTTCGCGACGATCACGCGCTCGACCTGATCGGTGTCGTCGGCGCTACGACGCAGGAGCGACGTGCGATCGACGATCCCGACGATGCGGCCGAGCGTGCCGTCCTCCCCGGAGAGGTCGCCGACGACGCGTGCCCGGTCACCCGTGACGATGGGGTTCCGGCGCAGTTCCCGCGCGCGGGCGGCGGTGATCGTGCGCTCGGTCGGGGAGTCCTCGTCGAGCAGCACGGAGTAACGGCCGCGATCCACGCCGAGCACACGTCCGATCTCGGCATCCTCGTGCGCAGGCCGACGCTTGGTCCGGGGCCTGTTCGCTTTCGGATTGGGCCGCGAGCGGATCGCGCTCTCGTCGTAGTCCTCGAAGTCGTCCTCGAGGTCGTCGTCGCCGTCGAGCCAGCTCACGCGGCCGCGCCTCGCAGCATCCGCTCCCACAGCAGCGTGAATTCGGGCAGCGTCTTCGCCGTGGTACCGATGTCGTCGATCTCGACTCCGGGCACGCGGAGCCCGATCAGGGCCCCGGTGGTCGCCATCCGGTGGTCGTGGTGAGCGGCCCAGGTGCCGCCGTGCAGCGGGCGGGGGATGATCCGCAGGCCGTCGGGGAGTTCCTCCGCCTCGCCGCCGAGCGCGCGGAGGTTGCCGATGAGAGCGGCGATCCGATCGGTCTCGTGCAGGCGGATGTGACCGATCCCGCGGATCGTCGTGGGGCCGTCGGCGAAGGCCGCGAGACCGACGAGGGTCGGGGTGAGTTCGCTCGCCGCCGAGAGGTCGAGGTCGAGGCCGCGGATGACGCCGCCGGAGCGGACGGTCAGGGCTCCGCCGTGCCGGCTGGCGTGCGCGCCCATCGCCTGGAGGATCTCGGGCAGCAGCGCTCCGGGCTGGGTGGAATGCGCCGGCCAGCCGGTGATCGACACCGACCCTCCGGTCACCATCGCCGCGGCGAGGAACGGGGCGGCGTTGGAGAGATCCGGTTCGATGGCGATCTCCTTGGCGCGTGGAACACCGGCTTCGACGAGCCATTCCCCGGTCGCCGGACGTTCGATGCGGATGCCGCGACGGCTGAGGGCCTCGATCGTCATGTCGATGTGCGGGAGGCTCGGCAGGTGCTCTCCGGTGTGCACGAGGTGCAGGCCGACGTCGAAGCGCGGAGCGGCGAGCAGCAGACCCGAGACGAACTGGCTCGAGGCGGAGGCGTCGATCTCGACGCGTCCACCGCGGATGCGTCCGTGCCCGCGGATGGTGAACGGCAGCGCCCAGGTGCCCTCGTCGTCGATGTCGACCCCGAGGTCGCGCAGGGCGCTGATCAGGCCGCCCATGGGGCGGTGCAGGGCATTCTCGTGCGCGGTGAGGTGCACGTCGTGGGCCGCGAGGCCCGCGAGGGGCGCGATGAACCGCATGACCGTGCCGGCCTGGCCGCAGTCGACCGTGGTGCCCCCGGAGAGCTTCGCAGGGGTGACGACGAGGTCGGGGCCGAACTCACCCGCGGCATCCACCTCCTCGATGCCGACGCCGAGCGCACGCAGCGCGTCGACCATCCGGCGGGAGTCGTCGGAGTGCAGTGGACTGATCAGACGACCGGGGCCGTCGGCGATCGCGGCGATGATGAGTTCCCGGTTCGTGAGGGACTTCGAGCCGGGGATCGTCAGCGTCGCGTGGATCGGATCGTCGAAAACCGGCGCGGTGTAGGCGCCCGTGACGGGGGGAGGGGAATACCTGTTGGCGCTCATCGGTTTCCACCTTAGTGAACGGCGGCGTACCCGCCGAGGAGGAGAGCAGGATGCTGGCGACCTTGGAGCGTGGGTCGGTGGACATCAGCGGCCTAGACTGGCCCGTGATGGATGACACCGCAACCGCAGCGACCTCGAGCGACTCTCAGCGTGAGTTCGAGGAACAGGCGATCCCATTCATGGATCAGCTGTACGCCGCCGCCATGCGCATGACGCGCAATCCCGCTGACGCCGCCGACCTCGTGCAGGAGACGTTCGTGAAAGCGTACGGCTCGTGGGCGACCTTCTCGCAGGGGACGAACCTCAAAGCGTGGTTGTACCGGATCCTCACGAACACGTACATCAACATCTACCGCAAGAAGCAGCGCGAGCCGTTCCAGGGCACGATCGACGAGCTCGAGGACTGGCAGCTGGGCGGTGCGGAGTCGACGACCGCGTCGCACAGCAGGTCTGCGGAGGCCGAGGCGATCGATCACATGCCGGCGTCCGTCGTGAAGGACGCCCTGCAGGCGGTCCCCGAGGACTTCCGGTTGGCGGTGTACCTCGCGGATGTCGAGGGCTTCGCCTACCAGGAGATCGCCGACATCATGAAGACCCCCATCGGCACCGTGATGAGCCGTCTGCACCGTGGCAGACGGATGCTGCGGGAGCTGCTGGCAGATTACGCCGCGGAGCGGGGCATCGCCGCGGCTGAGAAGAGGAGCGGGAAATGAGCGACTGCGGTTGCGACAAAGCGCGTCAGGATCTGGAGGAGTACCTCCGCAACGAGGTGTGCAAGACCGAGCACACCGAGATCCGCGAGCACCTCGAGAACTGCCCGTCGTGCCGCGATGAGGTTCTCGTGGCCAAGACGCTCACCGAGGTCATCGCGCGTGCCTGCAAGGAGACCGCTCCCGAGGAGCTGCGCGATCAGGTGTTCGCCCGCCTGCGTGAGGCGCAGGCCGCGCAGCACTGACATCTCGGGCTCCGATGTCGTCACCCACCCGTAGGGTGGAGGCATGACGCTCATCGACGCCCGCGACATTCCCGCCGACGCGACCTCCCGCGACCGACTGAACGGTTCGGGTCTCGACTACCGCGTGGTCGATCTGAGTGACGACGCAGCCGCGACGCCCTTCCTCCGCGCGGTCGGTCGCGGATTCCTCGGCGAGGAGTCGACGCCCGAGGCGCTCGCCCACAGCCGGGAGACCGTCTCGCAGCGTCGGACGACCGGGGTCTTCGAGACCGACGCGGCCTCCGGCGACCTCCCGGTCGCGACCATCGACTCGTGGGTGACGCCCCTGACGGTGCCCGGGGGAGCGGAGATCGGGATGTGGGCGATCAGCGGGGTGACCGTCGCCGCCACGCATCGGCGTCGGGGCATCGCTCGTTCCCTCCTCGAGGGCGAGCTGCGCGCCGCCCACGGCGCAGGGATCGCGATCGCCGGGCTCACGGTGTCGGAGGCCACCATCTACGGCCGCTACGGTTTCGGGTCGGCGTTGCCGGCCGTGCGCTTCACCGTCGACACCCGGCGGGCGGGATGGGGCGGGCACGAACCGTCCGGACGCCTGGAGTACCGCGAGCGCGCGCAGCTCGTCGACGATCTCGCAACGGTCCACGAACGTGCCCGTCGCACGCGCGCCGGCCGCATCGCCGGGTGGCCGGGGCGATGGGAGCAGTTCGCCGGTACCGCCCCGGGCGAGACCGATCGCGACAAGGTGCGCGGTGTGCGCCACGTCGATGCCGACGGCGAGACCCGCGGTGTGCTCGTATACACGGTGACCGATCGCAGCGGCAGCTTCCGATTCGGCCTGAACGTGCGGATGCTGGTGGCCGAGACCGCGGATGCCCGCGCAGCGCTGTGGCGGTTCGCCCTGCAGCACGACCTCGTCGACGAGGTCACCGCCGACCTTCAGACGGCGGATGACCCGCTGCCGTGGCTGGTGGCCGATCAGCGTGGCGTCACGCAGGAGGTGCACGACCACGGCTGGCTGCGAGTGCTGGATGTCGCTCGAGCACTGAGCGCGCGGAAGTACTCGGTTCCGGTCGATCTGGTGCTCCGCATCCACGACCCCCTCGGCTTCGCTGCGGGGGACTGGCGACTCCACGTCGATGTCTCGGGCGTGGCGACCGTCGAAGCGGCGGAATCCGCCGCGCCGGATGCCGTCCTCGGCGTCGCCGCTCTGTCATCGCTGTACGCGGGGGCGGTGCGCGCGACCGCGCTCGCCGGAGCGGGCATCATCGATGCCGAGGCATCCGTCGTCGACCTCCTCGACCGCGCCTTCTTCACGTCTCCCGCGCCCTCGCTCGACATCTGGTACTGATCGCGCGGAGCGTACGCAGAAGGGCCCCCGACCGGAGAGTCGGGGGCCCTTCTGCGTACGAGTGAACGTCAGGCCGTGGTCAGTGCCTCACGCAGGAGCGTGGCCTGCTCGGCGGCGTGCACCTTCGACGATCCGGTCGCGGGCGACGCCGACGCGGCGCGAGCGACGGGTCGGAATGCGCGGTCTCCGGGAACGTCCGCGAACGCGAGTGCCAGGAACGGCCACGCGCCCTGGTTCTCCGGCTCCTCCTGCACCCACACGAGCTCGGCGTTCGGGTACGAGTCGGTGATGGCCTTGAGCTCGTCGATCGGTGTCGGGTAGAGCTGCTCGAGACGCACGAGCGCCACCTCGGGGTTCGGGTTCTTCTCGAGTTCGGCGCGCAGATCCCAGTGGACCTTGCCCGAGTGCACGAGCACGCGCTTGACGGCGCTGCGGTCGAGAGCGCGGTCGTCGTCGATCACCGGCTCGAAGCGCCCCTGCGTGAACGCCTCGACGGGGCTGGTCGCGCCGCGCAGACGCAGCATGGCCTTCGGCGTGAAGACGATCAGCGGCTTGCGCGGACGGGCGTACGCCTGACGGCGCAGCAGGTGGAAGTACGAGGCCGGCGTCGACGGACGCGCGACGATCATGTTTTCCTGGGCGCAGAGCTGCAGGAACCGCTCGATGCGTGCCGACGAGTGGTCGGGCCCCTGTCCCTCGTAGCCGTGGGGGAGCAGCAGGGTGACGCTGGACTGCTGGCCCCACTTCTGCTCGGCGGCCGAGATGTACTCGTCGATCACGGACTGGGCGCCGTTCACGAAGTCGCCGAACTGCGCCTCCCAGAGGACGAGGGCCTCGGGGGCCTCGACCGAGTAGCCGTACTCGAATCCGAGCGCCGCGTATTCGCTGAGCAGGGAGTCGTAGACGAAGAAGCGGCCCTGGGCGTCGGAGAGGTTGGAGAGCGGCAGCCACTCCTGGCCGTTCGCACGGTCGTGGAGGGTGGCGTGGCGCTGGACGAACGTTCCGCGGCGCGCATCCTGACCCGCGAGACGCACCGGGGTGCCTTCGACGAGGAGCGATCCGAACGCGAGCAGCTCGCCGAAGCCCCAGTCGATGCCGCCGTTGCGGCTCATGTCGAGGCGCTTCTCGAGCAGCTGCTGGATCTTCGGGTGCACGGTGAAGCCCTCGGGCTTGTTCACGAACGCATCGCCGATGAGCTGGATGACCTCACCCGCGACACCCGTGACATCCGGTGCGCCGACCTGGCCGTCGACCGGCGGCAGCTCGGGCGCGATCGGGGTGGCCCCGGTCTCGGCGGCATGTGTCTCGGCGAAGGCGATCTCGAGCCGGTTCTGGAAGTCGGCCTTGGCCTCGTCGTACTCCTGCTCGGTGATGTCACCGCGACCGACGAGCGACTCGGTGTACAGACGGCGCACGGAGCGCTTGGCCTGGATCAGGTCGGTCATCAGAGGCTGCGTCATCGAGGGGTCGTCGCCCTCGTTGTGACCGCGACGGCGGTAGCAGACGAGGTCGATCACGACATCGCGATGGAAGCGCTCGCGGTACTCGAAGGCGAGCTGCGCGACGTGGATCACGGCTTCGGGGTCGTCGCCGTTCACGTGGAAGACCGGCGCCTGGATGGTCTTCGCGACATCCGTGGCGTACACCGAGGTGCGGCCGTCGTTCGGGGTCGTGGTGAAGCCCACCTGGTTGTTCACCACGACGTGGATCGTGCCACCGGTGCGGTAACCGCGCAGCTGCGACATCTGCAGGGTCTCGACGACGACGCCCTGACCGGCGAAGGCCGCGTCGCCGTGCACGAGGATCGGCAGCCAGGCGAACGTCCCGATCGGCTTGCGGTCCTGCTTCGCGCGGACGATGCCCTCGAGCACTCCGTCGACGGTCTCGAGGTGCGAGGGGTTGGCTGCGAGGTAGACCGGGAGCTCCGATCCGTCGTCGGCCACGAAGGTGCCCTCGGTGCCGAGGTGGTACTTCACGTCACCGGAGCCGCGCTGGTTGCCCGGGGTCTGGGTGCCCTCGAACTCCTGGAACACCTGGCCGTAGGTCTTGCCGGCGATGTTGGTGAGCACGTTGAGGCGGCCGCGGTGCGCCATACCGATGGCGGCGCCCTCGAGGCCGGCGGTCGCGGCACCCTGGAGGATCTCATCGAGCAGCGGGACGAGCGACTCGCCGCCCTCGAGCGAGAAGCGCTTCTGGCCGACGAACTTCGTCTGCAGGAAGGTCTCGAACGCCTCGGCCTCGTTGAGCTTGCGGAGGACCCGCAGCTGCTCGTCGTGGCCGGGCTTCTGGTACTTGACCTCGACCTTCTCCTGGAACCAGCGGCGCTGCTCCGGGTCCTGGATGTGCATGTACTCGATGCCGAGCGTGCGGCAGTACGAGTCGCGCAGGACTCCGAGGATGTCACGCAGCTTCGCGACGCGACGTCCGCCGAAGCCACCGGTGACGAACTCGCGGTCGAGGTCCCAGAAGGTGAGCCCGTGGCTCTCGATCTCGAGGTCGGGGTGCGAGCGCTGGCGGTACTCGAGGGGATCGATGTCGGCCATGAGGTGGCCGCGGACGCGGAAGGAGTTGATGAGCTCCTGCACGCGGGACTGCTTGTCGACGCGCTCGGCGAGGTCGACGGCGATGTCGGGGTTCCAGTGGATCGGGGCGTACGGGATGCGCAGCGCCGCGAAGATGTCGTCGTAGAAGCCGCGCTGCCCGATGAGGAGCTCGTGCACCTTCTTGAGGAACTCGCCCGATCCCGCGCCCTGGATGACGCGGTGGTCGTAGGTGCTGGTGAGCGTGATCGTCTTGCCGATCGCGAGCTCGTTGAGCGTCTTCTCGCTCGCGCCCTGGAACTCGGCCGGGTACTCGAGGGCCCCGGCGCCGATGATGCAGCCCTGGCCCTTCATCAGACGCGGGACGGAGTGCACCGTGCCGATGCCGCCCGGGTTCGTGAGCGAGACCGTCGTGCCCTGGAAGTCGCCGGCGGTGAGCTTGTTGTTGCGCGCGCGGGTGACCAGGTCTTCGTAGGCCGAGAGGTACTCGGTGAAGGTCATGGTGTCGGCGCGCTTGATGCTCGGCACCATGAGGGCGCGCGTGCCGTCGGGCTTCGGCAGATCGATCGCGATGCCGAGGTTGACGTGCGCGGGGGCGACGACGGAGGGCTTGCCGTCGACCTCGGCGTAGAACACGTTCTGGCTGCGGAACTCGTCGAGCGTGCGGATGAGCGCCCAGCCGATGAGGTGGGTGAAGCTGATCTTTCCGCCTCGGGTGCGCGCCATGTGGTTGTTGATGACGATGCGGTTGTCGATCATCAGCTTGGCGGGGATGGTGCGGACGCTCGTCGCGGTGGGGACGGTAAGCGACTCGTCCATGTTGGCCGCGAGGGTCTTGGGCATGCCTCGGAGGACGGTGACCTTGTCTTCCTCGGCCTCGTCCGCGGGTGCCGGGGACGGGTCCTTCGCGGCGGGCTTGGGCGCCTGCGCCGGGATCGGAGCCGCCGCTGCCGGCTTCGCCGTCGTGCGCGCCACGGGCTGCGATCCGATCACGGGGATCGGAGCCGTCACCGGGTGGGCGGGCTGCTCGGCCGCCGGGGTGCTGGCGGGGGCGGTCGCACCGGCGTTCTCGGAGTGGTACTTCTCGAGGATCGGCCACCATTCCTTGTCGACGGAATCGCGGTTCACCTTGAACTGCTCGTAGAGCTCTTCGACGAGCCAGGAATTGGCTCCGAACCCCCCGTCGCCCCCGACGCCGGTCACCTGGTTCGACACGCTCGATCGCCCTCTTTCATCGCTGAAGATTCACAGTGCTCGCGGGACGCAGGATGCGCCCAGGTCCGCACACTCTCGATCGACAAGCCTAACGTGTTTCCTGGTGCGAATCTTCGACGCCATGCCCAGGGAGTGCTCGATCTCGATACCGTGGAGTCATGGAGTTCTCAGGTGCGCAGCCGACCGTCGATCTGACCTATTCCGACGTGTTCCTCGTGCCCCGACGATCGTCGGTCACCAGCCGACTCCAGGTCGACCTGGCGCCGCAGGACGGCACGCCCGCGACCCTGCCTCTCGTGGCGTCGAACATGAACTCCGTGACCGGGCCGCGCCTGGCCGCGGTGATGGCGCGACGCGGAGGTCTCGGGGTGCTGCCGCAGGACATGCCCCTCCAGGATCTCGACGCGGCGATCCGCGATGTGAAGGCGCAGCCGGTGCTGTGGGACACGGCTCTCGTCTTGCCGCCCCACGCATCGGTCGCCGACGCCCTCCGGCTCCTTCCCGCCGCGCCGGGGCACGGGATCGTGGTCGCGCACGGGGCCGCGCCGATCGGCGTCGAGGACATCCTCGGCATCCTTCCCGCGAATCGGCTCGCGACTGCTCTGCCGGACGCGCAGCTGGGCGACCTCGTGCATCGGGGGACGCCGTCGATCGACGCCGACGACATCGGATCCGAACGGCACGCCTTCGACGTGATCACCGAGGCCGGTGCCGAGATGGTCACGGTCGTGCACCACGGGCATCTCGTCGGGACGCTGAGCGCGCGCAGCGCCCTGCGCTCCACTCTCTACCGCCCCGCACTCGATGCCGACGGACGGCTCACCGTCGCCGCAGCGGTGGGGATCAACGGCGACGTCGCCGCGAAGGCGACCGCGCTCGCGGGTGCCGGGGTCGACGTGCTCGTGCTCGACACGGCGCACGGCCATCAGGACGGGATGCTGCGCGCCCTGCGCACCGTGTCTGATCTGAACCTCGGGCTCCCCCTCGTCGCCGGGAACATCGTGACCGCCGACGGCGTGCACGATCTCGTGGATTCCGGAGCCTCGATCCTCAAGGTCGGCGTCGGTCCGGGCGCGATGTGCACGACCCGCATGATGACCGCCGTCGGCCGCCCCCAGTTCTCGGCGGTGCTCGAGACGGCGCAGGCGGCCCGCGAGCTCGGTGCGCACGTCTGGGCGGACGGAGGGGTCCGGTACCCGCGCGACGTCGCCCTGGCGCTCGCCGCGGGCGCGGCATCCGTGATGATCGGCTCCTGGTTCGCCGGGACGATCGAGGCCCCGGGCGAGTTGCAGCGCGACGCCGAGGGACGCATCTTCAAGGAGTCCTGGGGGATGGCGTCGACCAAAGCGGTGCAGGCCCGCTTCGGCAGGCTCGACGCCTACGAGCGGGCGCGCAAGGAACTCTTCGCCGAGGGCATCTCCTCGTCGAAGATCTACCTCGATCCGCTGCGGCCGGGCGTCGAGGACCTGCTCGACATGATCACCTCGGGCGTGCGCTCGTCGTTCACCTACGCCGGAGCATCCTCCGTCCCGGAGTTCCACGATCGCGCGCTCGTGGGTCTGCAGTCGGCCGCGGGCTACGAAGAGGGCAAGGCGCTGCCGGTCAGCTGGTAGCGGAATCGCGCGCGGGTGACGCGACCGCGCGCGAGCGCGTTCGGTAGAATCGTCCACACTATGGACGACCCTCCCAGTTGCAGTAGATCGCCCCACCGTCCCCCTCTCCCGCCGGAGAGGAACCTCTGATGGACTACGTCATGTTGGGCGTGGGGCTCCTGCTCACGATCGGCACCGGTCTGTTCGTCGCGAGCGAGTTCGCACTGGTCAATCTCGACCGCGCGGATCTCGAAGCGCGACAGGCGCGCGGTGAATCCCGACTCGCCCTCACGATCGGTGCTCTCAAGCACACCTCGACGCATCTCTCCTCGGCCCAGCTCGGCATCACGCTCACGACGCTGCTGACCGGTTACACGATGGAGCCGGCGCTGTCGAACCTGCTGCGGCCGACGCTCGTCGCCTGGCACATTCCGGAGCCCGCTGTCGCGCCCATCGCCACCGTCGTCGCGATGTTCGTCGCCACGGTGCTGTCGATGATCCTGGGCGAACTCGTGCCCAAGAACTTCGCGCTCGCCCTGCCGCGCGCCACCGCCAAGCTCGTGGTTCCGTTCCAGGTCGCTTTCACCACCGTCTTCAAGCCCGCGGTCGTCGTGCTCAACGGCAGCGCCAACGGCGTGCTGCGCAGCATGGGCATCGAGCCGAAGGAAGAACTCTCCGGGGCGCGCAGCGCCGAGGAGCTCTCCTCGCTCGTGCGCCGATCGGCGAGCGCCGGTGTGCTCGAAGCCGACACCGCGACCCTGCTCGACCGCACCCTGACGTTCTCGCGCCTCACGGCGGCGGACGTCATGACCGCACGCCCGAGCATGCACGCGATCGCGGCCGGGGATTCGGCGGACGACGTCATCCAGCTCGCCCGTCGCACGGGGCACAGCCGGTTCCCCGTGTACGACGACGATCTCGACGACATCATGGGGGTCGTGCACCTGAAGGCGGCGATCTCGGTGCCGCGCGACCGTCGCACCGAAGTGCCGGTCGGCGCGCTCGCGACCGACCCCCTGCGCGTTCCCGAGACCGTGCACATCGACGGTCTCATCTCCGAGCTGCGTGCCCGGGGGTACCAGCTCGCGGTCGTCGTCGACGAGTACGGCGGGACCGCCGGTCTCGTCACCCTCGAGGATCTCGTCGAGGAGATCGTCGGTGAGGTGTCGGACGAGCACGATCGCACGCGCGCCGGCGTGATCCGTGGCCGCGACGGCCTCACCTTCCCGGGCGAGCTGCGCCCGGACGAGCTGCGCAGCCGCGCGGGGATCGACGTCCCGGAGGGCGATGTGTACGACACGGTCGGCGGCTACGTGATGAGCGTCCTCGAGCGCGTCCCCGCGGTCGGCGACGAGGTGTCGCTCGACAGCGGCATGCTGCAGGTCGTTCGCATGGACGGCCGCCGGGTGGACCGCATCCGCTTCGTTCCGAGACCCGTCGACGCGGATGCGGAGGTGACCCGATGAGCGATTGGGGAGGACTCGCCTGGCTCGTCGTGCTGCTGGTCGCGAACGCTTTCTTCGTCGGCGCGGAGTTCGCGGTGATCTCGGCACGCCGCTCGCAGATCGAGCCGCGTGCCGAACAGGGATCGCGCGCCGCGAAGACGGCGTTGTACGCCATGGAGCACGCGACGCTCATGCTCGCGACCTCGCAGCTGGGCATCACCATCTGCTCGCTCCTGATCCTGAACGTCTCGGAGCCCGCGATCCACCATCTCCTGGCTGTGCCGCTGCACGCGCTCGGGTGGCCCGACGGTGCCGTCGATGCGGTCTCGTTCACCATCGCCCTGCTGATCGTGTCGTTCCTGCACGTGGTGTTCGGCGAGATGGTTCCGAAGAACCTCGCGTTCTCGGTGCCGGACCGCGCCGTGCTGATCCTCGCGACCCCGCTCGTGTGGGTGTCGAAGGTGTTCATGCCGGTGATCTGGCTGCTCAATGCGGCCGCCAACGGTGTGCTGCGACTCTTCCGCGTCGAGCCCAAGAACGAGGCGGCTTCGACGTTCACGCTCGAGGAGGTCGCGACGATCGTCGACCAGTCGCGCCGCGAAGGGGTGCTCACCGACACCGCGGGGACCGTCGCCGCCGCGGTCGAGTTCACCGACAAGAAGGCGCGCGATGTCGCGGTCCCGCTGGGCGACCTCGTCACGCTGCCGGCCACGACGACCCCCGACGACATCGAGAAGGCGGTCGCGCGGTACGGGTTCTCCCGCTACGTGATCGTCGACGCCGAGGGTGCGCCGATCGGGTACGTGCACCTCAAGGACATCCTCCGAGCTTCGGATGGCCCGGATGCCGAGGTGAAGATGGTCGAGCCGCTTCCCGCCAAGCGCATCCACCACATGGTGCCGGTGCAGGAGGACACCGACCTCGAGGACGCCCTCGCGGTCATGCGCCGCGCCGGCCGTCACCTGGCCAAGGTGCGCGATGCCCGGGGTGAGACCACGGCCGTGCTGTTCCTGGAGGACATCCTCGAGGAGCTGGTCGGAGAGGTGCAGGACGCGACGCGTCGCGTCCGCGGGCACTGATCATGCACACGAAGGCCGCCGACCCGATCACGGGTCGGCGGCCTTCGTCGTACGCGGGTCGGACGCGAGGCCTCAGCGCCAGCGCGCGCGGTCGTACTGCGGGGGCCAGGCGACGTCGACACCGAGATCGTGCGCGGCGCGCAGGCCGAAGTGCGGGTCGCGCAGCCACTCGCGTCCCGCGAAGATCGCATCGGCGGCGCCGTCGGCGAGCACCCGCTCCGCCTGCTCGGCGGCGGTGATCAGACCGACCGCCGAGACCGGGATGCGACCGCCCTGGCGGACGGTCTCGGCCAGCGGCACCTGGTATCCCGGGAACACGCTGATCTGCTGGTGGGCGACGAGACCGCCACTGGAGACGTCGATGAGGTCCGCGCCGTGCGCGGTCGCCCAGTCCCCGACCTGCGTCGCCTCGTCGGCGGTGAATCCGCCCTCGGCGTGATCGGTGGCCGAGATGCGCACGAACACGGGGACTCCGGGACCCGCGACGTCGCGCACCGCATCGAGGATGCGCAGCAGGAGGCGGGCGCGGTTCTCCAGCGAGCCGCCGTAGTCGTCATCGCGCCGGTTCGACAGCGGCGAGAGGAACTGGTGCACGAGGTAGCCGTGGGCACCGTGGATCTCGAGCACGTCGAACCCGGCGTCGAGCGCGCGACGGGCGGCGTCGGCGAAGCCGGAGACGACGCGTTCGATTCCCTCGGCATCGAGGGCCTCGGGCTCGGCGAATCCCTCGAACGCGAGGGCGGACGGCGCGGTCGTGGTCCAGCCGCCGTCGGCGACCGGAACCGATCCGCGCAGCTCCGCCCAGGGCCACCAGGTCGAAGCCTTGCGGCCGGCGTGGGCGAGCTGGATGCCCGCGAGCGCGCCGCGCTCGTGGATCGCCCGGACGATCGGCACCCACGCATCGCGCTGTTCGTCGTTCCAGAGTCCTACGTCGCGCGGTGAGATGCGGCCCTCGGGAACCACAGCGGTCGCCTCCGCGACGATCAGACCGGCGCCGCCGGAGGCGAACTGCGCCAGATGCGTGTGATGCCACTCCTGCACCACACCGTCGATCGCGCTGTACATGCACATCGGCGACACCCAGAGACGGTTGGAGAACTCGACGGAACGGATGCTCAGGGGGGAGAAGAGAATGCTCACCGTTCGACGTTACCGCCGCTCGCACGGCCCGAGGGCCGTCGCACTAACGTGGAGTCATGGTCGAGGTTCGCGAGTGGTCCCGCAGCGATACGGCGCGGTTGTTCCGGGTGCCGTCAGCCGACGACGACAAGTACTCGCGCGGTGTCGTGGCGCTGCGCACCGGCTCTGCGGCATACCCCGGCGCGGCGGTGCTGGGCGTCGAGGCCGCGTGGCGCGCCGGCGCAGGGTTCGTCCGCTTCGTCGGCGACGGCCGGGTGTCGGACGCCGTGCTCGCCCGCCGTCCCGAGACGGTGACGGGGAGCGACGTCGGGCGCACGCGGGTGGATGCCTGGGTGATCGGGTCGGGAACGGATGCCGCGCATCGCAGCGCCGACGAAGAAGAGGCGCTGCGCGCCTTGATGACCGGGAGCACCCGAGTCGTGGTCGACGCCGGAGCGCTCGACCTCGTCGACCGCCCGACCGCTCCTGTGCTGCTGACGCCCCACGCGGGGGAGTTCTCGAAACTGCGGGCGCGCCTGCGTCTGGCCTCTCCCGAGGAGGATCGCGTCGCCGGCGCCGCCGAGGTCGCTCGTTCGCTCGGCGTGACCGTGTTACTGAAGGGCGCACGCACACTGATCGCGACGCCCGACGGGGGAGCGATCGCCGTCGCGGCGGGGACCGGCTGGCTCGCCACGGCGGGCACGGGCGATGTGCTGGGCGGAGTGCTCGGTGCGTTGCTCGCCGCGAACCCCGGTGTTCCTCTGGAAGAGGCCGCCGCCGCGGGAGCGTGGCTGCACGGCTACGCCGCACGGATCGCCTCCGGGAGCGCGAACGGTGAGCCGGGGCATCCGATCGTCGCGTCGGACGTCGCGCAGGCCCTGCCGCGCGCGATCGCGGACGTGCTGGCGTGAAGCAGGGCGCGGAACGACTCATCGCGCTCTGGGTCGTCTTCGTCGCGGTCCATGCCCTGACCGCGTGGCTGGGGTGGGTCTACCCGAGTCAGCCGATGGGCGATGTGGTGCTCGTCTACGAACCCTGGGCGACGGCGGCGGTGAGCGGAGGACCGATCGTCGGGATCACCGAGACCTGGGTGTACCCGCAGCTCGCCCTCGCGCCGATCCTCCTGGTGAAGGCGATGGCGGTGCCGTTCGTCGGACTCCTCGGTGTCTCCGGGGCATACCTCGTCGCCTGGGCGATCCTCGTGACCGCTCTCGACGCGCTCGCCTTCGCCGTGCTGCTCGGGCGCTCGCCGTCGGCACCGCGTCGCACCGCCGCATGGTTCTGGAGCGCCGCCCTGCTGCTGCTGGGGCCGATCGCGCTCTACCGGCTGGATGCCGTCACCCTGCCGATCGTCGTGATCGCCGGTCTCTGGCTCGTCTCGCGCCCCGCGCTCGCCGCAGCCCTCCTGACGATCGGCGCGTGGATCAAGATCTGGCCCGGAGCGGTGCTGCTCGCGGCACTGATCGCCGGGCGCCGTCGGCTGCGCATGATCGTCGCGGCTCTGATGGTGACGACGGCCGTCATCGCCGGTCTGCTGCTGCTCGGAGCGCACGAGCATCTCTTCGGCTTCCTCGCCGAGCAGGGCGGACGTGGTCTGCAGATCGAGGCGGTCGCGGCGACGCCCTTCCTGTGGGCGGTCCCCGGCGGATCCGCGGGCATCGAGTACAGCTTCGACATCCTCACGTTCCAGGTCGCCGCGCCGGGTGCCGACGTCGTCGCCGCGGCGCTCTCCGGAGTCATGGTCGCGGTGGTCGCCGGCATCCTCGCGCTCTCGGGCTGGAAGGCGATGCGCGGGGCCGCGTTCGCCCGGCTCCTCCCAACGCTCGCGCTCTCGCTCGTGGCGGCGCTCATCGTGACCAACAAGGTCGGCTCCCCGCAGTTCCAGGTCTGGCTGATCGCGCCCGTGATCCTCTGGCTCGTGTTCGACCGGGCGCGGGCGGTCCTGCCCGCGGTCGTGGTGCTCGCGCTCTGCGTCCTCACCTGCCTCGTCTATCCGCTCGGCTACGACGCGCTGCTGCAGGGACAGGTCCTGCCGATCGTGGTGCTGTCGGTGCGCAACCTCCTACTCGTCGTCCTCCTCGTGATCGGCATCCGTGCCGTCGTGCGCACGCCCGCCGACGGCGAGGACCGGAGCCGGAGCCTATGATGCATCGTGTGGCAGCGGCGGCCGCGCAGGTCCTCGCCGCGATGCTCGGCTCGGACCCCGCCGGCCGGGAAGTCGCTCCCACCGCCATCGAAGAGACACGAGGTTCCCCATGCTGATCGCCTTCTCCGTCGCTCCCTCCGGCACCGGCCGCGAAGACGGCTCCGTCCACGTCGCCGTGGCCGCCGCCGTGCGCGTCGTCCGCGAGTCCGGGCTGCCGCACCGGACGACGAGCATGTTCACCGAGATCGAGGGCCCCGACTGGGACACCGTGATGGACGTCGTCAAACGCGCCACCGAGGCGGTCATGCCCTTCGGCTCGCGCGTGTCCTTGGTGCTCAAGGCCGATATCCGCCCCGGCTTCACCGGCGAGCTCGACGGCAAGATCGAGCGTCTCGAGCGTGCGATCGACGAGGCCGAGTAGAACGCACACGTCGTTCAGGCGTGCATGCGCGCGCCCTTGAGCATGCGGTCGACGGCGTTGCGCGGACCCCGCAGCGCGAGCCCCACGAGATCGAGGTCGGCCGTTGCGACGGCCGCGACGGCGGCGCGATTGGCATCGTCGTGCCCTGTCGCGAAGAGCTCGCGGGTGTAGACCGCGAGCGCGACATCGTCTCGGGCGGAGGCCCGATCGCGAACCGAGCGCAGGAGATCGGAGTTCCCGGTCATGACGAGCACGGGCTGACGCAGCATCGGCAGATACGTCGTACCGTCGCGGTCGCGGTAGGGTCCGCCGATGAGATCGGGTGCACTCACGGTGATGCCGGAGATCAGGAAAGCGGTCACGTTGAGCTCCTGCCAGGCGGCGAGGTCGTCGCCGAGGAGGACGACGACCTTCGTGTCGAAGCGGGCGGTCTGTTCAGCGGGGGTGCTCGTCGGCAGTGCGGTGGTCATGTATCCACGATCGCGCCGGAAGCCCGCGGCGTCTTGTACGTTTCTTGCATGGTCGATCGCGTGCACGCCTGGCATCCCGAGGTGCCCGCGGTGCGGGAGGTGTATCACGCCTCCTTCGAGCACGCGTACCCGCTTCACGCCCACGACGTCTGGACGGCGATGCTCGTGGACGAGGGAGCGGTCGCCTACGGTCTCGATCGTTCGTCGCACATCGCCGCGCCGGGTGCGGTGACGCTGCTGCCCCCGGGTGTCCCGCACGACGGGCGCTCGACCGTGGACGGTCGCATCTATCGCAAACGGGTCGTGTACTTCGATCCGGCGTGGCTTCCCGCCGAGGCGGTGGGCAGGTCGGTCGTCCACCCGACGGTGCGCGACCCGCGAGCGACGGCGGCGGCGCGACGCATCCACGCCGCACTCGCCCTGCCCGGTGACCTGCTCGCCGCCGAGCAGTGGACGCTCGCGCTGAGAGGGCGCATCCTCGCCCATCTCGGGTCATCGACCGTTGCCGCTCGCGACACGCCGCTCGCTCGCCGCCTCCGGGCGCTCATCGACGATCGTTTCACGGAGTCCTTCACCCTCTCCGAGATCGCCACCGCATGGGGAGCACACCCGAGCCATTTGACGCGTTCCTTCACGCGCACGTACGGCATCGCGCCGCATCAGTACGTCCTGAGCCGACGCATCGATCTCGCTCGGAGGCTCCTGGTCGACGGCATCCGACCGTCCGACGCCGCGGCGCAGGCGGGGTTCCACGATCAGGCCCATCTCACGCGACACTTCCGGCGCGTGCTCGGGACGACCCCCGGTGCCTTCGGGCCGTCGGCGGGCCGGTAGGCTAGACCGGTGAATCCCTCGACTGAATCGAGGGGTGCGGCGAAGAGGGCGCTCCTCTCTCTCGCCATCGGCAGTTTCGGCATCGGCATGACCGAGTTCGTCGTCATGGGCCTGCTCCCGAACATCGCCTCCGACCTGCTTCCCTCCCTCTGGGCCTCGAGCCAGGAGGATGCGCTGAGCCAGGCCGGATGGCTCATCTCGCTGTATGCACTCGGCGTCGTGGTGGGCGCGCCGACCATCGCCGGTTTCGTCGCGCGCTTCCCGCGACACAGAGTCATGATCGTCCTGGCGATCGCGCTCACGGTCTTCAACGCCCTCACCGTGGTGCTGCCGACGTTCGAGCTGGTCGGAGCATCGCGCTTCCTCGCAGGCCTCCCGCACGGGGCCTACTTCGGCATCGGTGCTCTCGTCGCGGCCGATGTCATGGGGCCGGGCAACCGCGCCAAGGGCGTCGCCTTCATCCTCACCGGCCTCACGGTCGCGAACGTCGTCGGTGTTCCGCTCGGCACGTTCCTCGGCCAGGCCTGGGGATGGCGCGCCGCGTTCGGCGTCGTCGCCCTCGTCTTCGCCCTCGCGACGATCTGCATCGTGTTCTTCGTGCCCGAGCACCCGGGTTCCCCCGGCCGGACGATGCGCCAGGAACTGGGCGTCTTCCGCATCCGGCAGGTCTGGTTCACGCTGGGCATCGGCGCGATCGGCTTCGGCGGGTTCTTCGCCGTGTACAGCTACATCGCCCCGTTGGTGACCGAGGTGGCCGGGTCGCCGGAGTGGGTGGTGCCGATCGTTCTGGTGCTCATGGGCATCGGCATGACGGTCGGAAACCTCGTGGGCGGTCATCTCGCCGACATCGATCTGCGGCGCACGCTCCTGTTCGGACTCGCGGCGATGGCGGTCGTCTTCGCCCTGCTCGCCGTGTTCTCGTTCTGGATCATCTCGCTGAGCCTCTTGGTGCTCATCGTCGGCTTCGTGTCGTCGGTGCTGAGCCCGACGATCCAGACCCGTCTCATGGACGTCGCCGGAGACAATCAGTCGATCGCCGCGGCCATGAACCACTCGGCGCTGAACATCGGCAACAGCCTCGGCGCGTTCCTGGGTGGCGTCGTGATCGCCGTCGGCTGGGGCTTCACGGCTCCCGCGTGGACCGGTGCCGTGCTCGCGATCGCCGGTCTGCTGATCGCGCTGCTCTCGTACCGCGTCGAGGCTCGTCGCTCCGCTGCCCTGGTGGGCGCATCGTCGTAGGGTGAGGGGATGCTCATCCCCGATGCTCTTCCGGTGGCCGGAACGGCCGTGCTGGTGCGTGACTCGACCGGCGGCGTCGAGGTGCTGATGATCCGTCGGCCCGAGCGGGGTTCCTTCGCGGACGCGTGGGTCTTCCCGGGCGGCAAGGTGGAGGAACACGATCGGCGACGCGGCTCCGCGGAGATCGACGACGCGCGACGCGCCGCCATCCGAGAGACGCAGGAGGAGGTCGGCCTCGAGATCGCCGGTCTGTCGGCGTTGTCGCAGTGGCATCCGCCCGCCGAGGCGCCCACGCGGATCCGGACGTGGTTCTTCCTCGCTGCGGCACCGGATGCCCCGCCCGTCCCGTCGCCCGACGAGGTCGTCGAGTACGCCTGGACGACCCCGGCACTGGCGCTCGAACGACACGGGTCGGGGGAGTGGACTCTGTTCCCGCCGACGTGGATGACGCTCCACGGTTTGATCGCGGTCACCGACGCCGCTTCCGCGCTCGCCGCGCCGTCGACACCGGCCCTGTTCCGAACGCGCGTGATCCCCACGGACACCGGGCGCGACTTCGCCTGGGAGCAGGGGCGTCTACTGACCGGGGGACTCCCGTGGCGGTTCGTCGAGGAGTGAGCCGGCGAGTGAGCCGTCGGGGCGTCAGCTGTCGAGCAGTCGCCGTAGGTGAGCGCCCACGGCCTCGTTCTCGATGAGGAACCCGTCGTGCCCGAAGTCGCTGTTCAGCACGACAGCGTCGTGGCCATCGAGGGTGTTCGGGATGCTCCGGGCGATGCGGTGCTGGCCGTCCACCGGGAAGAGGCGGTCGCTGTCGATCCCCAGCACGAGTGTCGTCGCGGTCACGGTGCGCAGAGCCTCCTCCACGCCGCCGCGGTCGCGCCCGACGTCGTGCGAGTTCATGGCCTCGACGAGGGTGATGTAGCTGTTCGCGTCGAAGCGGCGCGTGAACTTGTTGCCGTGGAAGTCGAGGTACGACTCGACGGCGAAGCGCCCGCCGTGCCCGAGCGGTGAGACCCCCGACTGCCAGGAGCGCTGGAACCGCTGATTGAGCTCGATCGGGCTGCGGTAGTTCAGCAGAGCCATCCGTCGGGCGAGGGCCAGACCCCGGTGCGGGCCGTCGCCGTCGCCGAGGTCGTAGTACTCGCCGCCCTGGAAACGCGGATCCATGCGGATCGTCTCGAGCTGCACGGTGTTGAGCGCGATCTGGTCGGCGGTCGTCACGGGAGGCGACGAGAGCACGGCGAGCCGTTCGACCCGTTCCGGATGCGTCACCGCCCACTCGAGCGCGTGCATACCGCCCATCGAGCCGCCGATGACCGCGGCCCACGTGTCGATGCCCAGGGCATCGGCGAGGCGCACCTGAGCGGCGACCTGATCGCGGATCGTCAGGTACGGGAAGCGCGAGGCCCATTCGTAGCCGTCGGGGGCGACGCTCGCGGGCCCGGTCGAGCCCTGGCAGCCGCCGAGCATGTTGGGGGCGACGACGAACCAGCGATCGGTGTCGAGGGGCGCGCCGGGACCGGTGAGCTCTTCCCACCACCCGGCGGTCGGATGGCCCGCACCGGCCTCGCCGCGCACGTGGCTGTCGCCGGTGAGGGCGTGCAGCACGAGCACCGCGTTGTCGCCCGCGGCGTTCAGCTCGCCCCACGACTCGTAGGCGATCCGGATGCTGGGGAGCTCGGCCCCGCTCTCGGTCCGGAACGCGCCGGACCGCGCGAAGCGGCGTCCGCCCACGGGGTCGCCGTCGCGCCAGGCGCCGGTCGCCGGAGGTCGCGCGCGGAGGAGCCGGACGTCGGCCTCCGTCACGAGCGCCGAGGGCACCGTGTCTTCAGAGGTCGTCTGCCAGTCCATGCTTCCATTCTCGCGTGACCTGCGGGTCGGGCGGCGAACGTTACGCCGCCGGAAGACACGGATGCCCCGGACTCCGGGAGTCCGAGGCATCCGTGGTGGACGAATCGTCAGGCGCGAGCGGCCTCCGAGACGCGACGGGCAGCGGCCAGGGCCTGGTCGAGGTCGGCCTTGAGGTCGTCGACGTTCTCGATGCCGACCGAGAGGCGCACGAGGCCGGGCGTGACGCCCGCCGTGAGCTGCTGCTCGGGGGTGAGCTGCGCGTGAGTGGTCGATGCCGGGTGGATGACGAGAGAGCGCACGTCGCCGATGTTCGCCAGGTGGCTGAACAGCGAGAGGCTGTTCACGAACTCGCGACCCGCCTCGACACCGCCCTTCAGCTCGAACGACAGCACCGCTCCGACGCCCTTGGGCGCGTATTCGTTGGCCTTGGCGTACCAGGGGGAGGACGGCAGCCCCGAGTAGTTGACGGTCGCGACGTCGTCGCGTCCGTCGAGCCACTCGGCGATCTCCTGCGCGTTCTGCACGTGGCGCTCGATGCGCAGCGACAGCGTCTCGACGCCCTGGATCAGGTTCCACGCGCTCTGCGGGGCGATCGCGGATCCGAGGTCGCGGAGCAGCTGCACGCGGGCCTTGATGATGTACGCGAGCGGGTCGCCGACCGCGGTCGTGTAGCTGGCCCCGTGGTACGAGGGGTCCGGAACGGTGAGCCCCGGGAACTTCTCGACGTTCTTCGACCACTCGAACGAACCGCCGTCGATGATCACGCCGCCGATCGTCGTGCCGTGGCCGCCGAGGAACTTGGTGACCGAGTGGATCACGATGTCGGCGCCGTGCTCGAACGGACGGATCAGGTAGGGGGTGGCGATCGTGTTGTCGACGATGAGCGGCACACCGCTGGCGTGGGCGACGTCGGCGACGGCGCGGATGTCGAGGACGTTGATCTGCGGGTTGCCGATCGTCTCGGCGAAGAACAGCTTGGTGTTCGGGCGGACGGCGCGGCGCCATTCCTCGGGGTCGTCCTGGTTCTCGACGAACGTGACCTCGATGCCGAGCTTGGCGAGCGTGTACTTGAAGAGGTTGTAGGTGCCGCCGTAGATCGAGCTCGAGGCGACGAAGTGGTCGCCGGCCTCGGCGATGTTCAGGATCGCGAAGGTCGATGCCGCCTGGCCGCTCGAGAGCACCAGTGCTCCCGTGCCTCCCTCGAGGGCCGCGAGGCGCTGCTCGAGGACGTCCTGCGTCGGGTTCTGGATGCGGGTGTAGATGTTGCCGAACTCGGCCAGGGCGAAGAGGTTCGCCGCGTGGTCGGCACTGTCGAACACGTACGACGTGGTCTGGTAGATCGGCGTGGCACGCGCCTTCGTCACCGGGTCGGGCGCAGCGCCGGAGTGGATCTGCTTGGTCTCGAAACGCCAGGTCTCGGGTGCGGACATGTTGTTCCCCCTGGAACGATCGATGGTCGGATGGCGGATGCCGTTTCAGCGAGAGTACGGAAGATTCCCTCCTGTCAACAATGAGTGGGAAATGTGACGTAACAGTCCCGATCGGCGAAAAACCGCGGAACATCGTACGGTGGAGGCATGGTGAACAGACGTGCAGTTGTGACGGGAGCGAGCTCGGGGATCGGGGCGGCGACGGTGCGGGAGCTCCGTTCGCGCGGATGGGACGTCGTGGGCGTCGCCCGGCGGGAGGATCGTCTCACCGCCCTCGTGTCCGAGACCGGGGCATCCGCCATCGCCTGCGACCTGACCGACTCCGCCGCCGTCGATGCCCTCATCGCCGAGCTGGAGGCCAGCGGCCCCGTGCACGCGCTCGTGCAGGTGGCCGGGGGAGCGCGCGGGACCGACCGCATCGAGGATGGCTCGGTCGAGGACTGGCAGTGGATGTTCGACGCGAACGTGCTCTCGACGCAGCGGCTCGTGAAGGGCCTGCTTCCGCTGTTGCGCCGCGCCGCAGCAGCCGACGGCCACGCCGACACGGTGTTCGTGACGTCGACGGCGGCCCAGACCGCGTATGCGGGCGGAGCCGGGTACAACGCGGCGAAGGCCGCCGAGGCGATGCTCGTCCGGGTGCTCCGTCAGGAGCTGAACGGCGAGCCGATCCGCGTGGTCGAGGTCGCACCGGGAATGGTGCACACCGAGGAGTTCACCCTCAACCGTCTCGGCGGGGACTCCGTCGCAGCCGAAGCCGTCTACGCGGGAGTCGAGGCTCCGCTCGTCGCCGGAGACGTCGCCGACGTCATCGCCTACGCGCTCGATGCGCCGGGGCACGTGAACCTCGACCTCGTCACGATGCGTCCTGTCGCGCAGTCGGCTCAGCACCTGCTGGCGCGCGGACCGCTGCGCGTGCGCTCCGCCGAATGACGATGGCCCGCACCCTCGCCGAGCTCGCCGCGGATGGCGAGATCGACCCGGGATGGGCGGAGGCGCTCGCGCCCGTGCAGCACGACATCACCGCCCTGGGCGAGCGTCTGCGCGGCGAGGTGCAGGCGGGGCGCGGGTACCTTCCGGACGGCGCGAACGTGCTCCGGGCGTTCCGGCGACCGCTCGCCGATGTGCGGGTTCTCATCACCGGTCAGGATCCCTATCCGACCCCCGGTCATCCGATCGGACTCTCGTTCGCGGTCGACTGCGACGTGCGGCCGCTGCCGCGCAGCCTCGCCAACATCTACCGCGAGCGGGAGAGCGATCTCGGCATCCCGCCCGCGCCGCACGGCGACCTCTCGGCGTGGAGCGATCAGGGAGTGCTGCTGCTCAACCGGGTGCTGACCGTGCAGCCGGGCGTGGCGGGCTCGCACCGGCGGTGGGGGTGGGAGAAGGTCACCGAAGCCGCGATCCGGGCGCTGGTCGCGCGCAACCGCCCGCTCGTGGCGATCCTGTGGGGCAAGGACGCCGAGAACCTGCGTCCGCTCCTGGGGGCGACGCCGATCATCGCGTCGGCCCACCCCTCGCCGCTGTCGGCGCGTCGCGGTTTCTTCGGATCCCGCCCGTTCTCCCGCGCGAACGAGCTGCTCGAGGGCCTGGGAGCGGCGCCGATCGACTGGCGGGTAGAGGGCGAACGCCCCGGATCCCTAAGCTGATCGCATGCAGTTCGAACCGGGGGACCGACGTCGCATCCTGCCGCGCCACCTGCGTCCTGCGGCGGCCCCCGAGATCTTCTCGTACACGATCCGTCCCGCCCGGCCCGGTGATCTGCCCTCCGTGCGCGAGATCTACAACCACTTCGTGAGCAACTCCGCCGTCACGCTCGACGAGAAGAGCAGCAGCATCCCGTACTGGCGCGACAAGTTCGCCCTGCTGGATCGGCTCGGGCTCCCGTTCCTCGTCGCGGTGTCACCTTCCGGGGTGGTCATCGGCTATGCGCTCGCGCAGCCCTGGGCGGGCAAGAACGCCTATCGCTACACGGTCGAGGACTCGATCTATCTCGGCCCTGGTGCCGGCGGAAAGGGCCTCGGTGGCGCACTGCTCCAGGCGCTGATCGACGCCTGCGAGCAGTTCGGCATCCGCGAGATGGTCGCGGTCATCAGCGACAGCGGTGCCGAGGCGTCGATCCGTCTGCACGCGCGCCTCGGTTTCGTGGAGGCGGGACGCATGGCCCGGGTCGGCCACAAGTTCGGTCGTGAGCTCGGCACCGTGTACATGAAGCGCGCGCTGAGACCGGTCGCGCGCCGCCGTCGGTTCCTGGCCTCCGGTCGCGGTCACTGATCGCGCGGGATGACCGGGATCGCGGCCAGCAGAGCCTTCGTGTAGTCGTGCTGCGGGCGCAGGAGCACGTCGCCGGTCGTGCCGCGCTCGACGATCCGGCCGTCCTTCATCACCACCACGGTGTCGCTGAGGTTCTGCACCACACCGATGTCGTGCGAGACGAGCACGAGGGTGAGGTCGGTCGTCCGCCGCAGATCGACGAGGAGCTCGAGGATCTGCGCCCGTACCGTCACATCGAGGGCCGAGAGCGGCTCGTCGCCGATGAGGATGCGGGGGCCGTGCACGATCGCACGAGCCAACGCGATGCGCTGTCGCTGCCCGCCGGAGAACTCGTGCGGATATCTGTCGCCGGCATCGGGCTCCAGCCCGACTCGGGCGAGCACCTCGCGCACACGCGCCCGATGATCGCCGTCGATGCCGAGGGCCCACAGCGGCTCGCGAACGATCTGCCCGGCGGTCATGCGCGGGTCGAGGGAGGCGTAGGGGTCCTGGAAGACGAGTCCCGTCTGTCGGCGCAGCCACCGGAGGGACGTCGCGGATGCCGAGGCGTCCACGCGCCGTCCGTCGACGGTCACCGTCCCCGATGTCGGTCTGTCGAGGCCCAGCAGCAGGCGCACCAGTGTCGACTTCCCCGAACCGGACTCGCCGATGATCCCGACGGACGAGCCCTCGATGATATCGAGGTCGGTCGGCTCGAGAGCCGTCTGCCGACGTGTGCGCTCGAGGGGCGAGCGCTTCGGGACGATGAACTCGCGGGTGAGCCCACGCGCTTCGACGAGACTCATGCGATGCCTCCGTCCGGGCGCCACAGTGTCGCCGTCGCATCGCGGAGCAGCCCCTGCGTGATCGGCGAGCTCGGTGCGGTGAGCAGCGTCGAGACCGGAGCGGACTCGACGACGTGCCCGTGTTCGAGAACCACCCCCTCGGTGGCGACCTGTGCGAGGACGGCGAGGTCGTGGGTGATGAAGACGAGCGACATGCCCTCGTCCTCGACGAGGTGCAGCAGGAGCGCCAGGATCTCGGACTGGATCGTGACGTCGAGCGCCGTGGTCGGCTCGTCGGCGATGAGCAGCCGGGGGCGGCAGGCGAGTGCCATCGCGATCGCGACGCGCTGGCGCTGGCCACCGGAGAGCTGGTGCGGGTAGCGATCGACGATCGACTCCGGATCGGGGAGCCGCACGCGGGCGGCTTCCTGAACCGCGCGTGCGCGCGCTTCGCGTCGCCCGATGCCCTCGTGGATGCGGATCGCCTCGGCGATCTGCCGACCGACCGTGCGGATCGGATTGAGGGCGGTGCGCGGCTCCTGGAACACGATGCCGATCTCGTCACCGCGCAGTCGGGCGAGCTCGCGGTCCGGCATCCCGATCAGTTCCGTGCCGTTCCAGCGGATGCTGCCCGCCGCCGTCGCGCCGTCGGGCAGGAGTCCGAGGATCGCGAGAGCGGTGAGCGATTTGCCCGACCCGGACTCGCCGATCAGGCCCAGACGGGCGCCGTCCGCGACCTCGAACGAGACGCCGTCGACGACGCGACGCCCGTCGATCTCGACGGTCAGGTCTTCGACGACGAGGCTCATGCGACCACTCCGGGGGTGTGCGTCTCGGCGCGGCGGTGGCGCAGCGTGGGGTCGGTCGCTTCGCGCAGGGCGTCGCCGAGGAGGTTCAGGGCGAGGACGGTGAGGGTGATCGTGAGACCCGGCCAGATCACCGAGAGCGGGTGCACGCCGATGTAGCGCTGCAGGTCGGCGAGCAGCAGGCCCCAGCTGGGCTCGACGACCGACGCGCCGAAGCCGAGGTACGACAGTCCGGCTTCGGCCAGCACGGCGACGGCCATCGACCACGACAGCTGCACGATGAACACCGGAGCGACGTTGGGGAGGAGGTGGCGCAGCAGGCTCTGCGCGGGGGTGAGGCCGGATGCCTTCGCCGCGAGGATGAAGTCGCTCTGCTGCACCCTCCGCAGCTCGGGGCGGGTGACGCGCGCGATGTTCACGCCGAAGCCGATGCCCACGGCCCAGATCACGACCCAGAGGGAGCCGCCCCAGACCGAGGAGATCATCATCGCGATGAGGAGCACCGGGAAGGCGATCAGGATGTCGACCAGAACCGCGATCGTCTCGCGCAGCCACCGGGCGGTGAGGGCGCCGAGCGCGGCGAGGGCGATGCCGACGACGGTGGCGACGACTCCGGCGCCGATGCTGACGAACACCGTCGTGCGCGCCCCCGCCATGATCAGGCTCAGGATGTCGCGCCCGGTGTCGTCGGTGCCCAGGAGGTGCGGCCAGCTCGGACCGAGCCACCGGTCGCTGATGGTCGAGGATTGCGGGTCGAACGGCGTCCAGAACAGCGCGACGAGGGCTGTCAGGCCGATGAGGGCGACGACGACCAGGCCGAAGGCGCCCGTCGGGGTCGCCCACAGGCGGCGGAGCCACAGCGGAGCCATCATGCCTCCCTCTGGCGCGGGTCGATCGTACGGTGGAGCAGGTCGACCAGGAATCCGATCACGAGCACGAAGCCGGTGAGCACGAGGAGTTCGCTCTGCACCTTGATGAGGTCGCGGGTGCCGACGTCCGCCACCAGCATCCGTCCGATGCCCGGGAGGGTGAACAGCTGCTCGATCACGACGGAGCCCACGATGATGCCGGCGACCTGCAGGCCGAGCACCGTGATGATCGACAGCCCGACGGCGGGGATGCCGTGTCGGATCAGCGCCTGCGTACGCGTGAGTCCCTTGGCCGCCGCCGTGCGGACGAAGTCCTGGCCGGCCGCCTGCAGGGTCGCACTGCGCACGAAGCGCATGAGCATGGCACCCTCCACGATCCCGATCGTGAGAGCCGGCAGGAGGAGCGCCTCGATGGCCTCGCCGGGCGTGCTCCACCCGGTGCGGGGGAAGCCCTGCGGGGGCAACCACCCGAGCCAGACCGAGAAGACGACGATGAGCATCATGCCGGCCCAGACGACGGGTACGGCGGCGAGGGTCTGCGCGCCGACACTCAGCGCGGTGCCGGCGCGCCGTCCGCGAGCCAGCGCGGCGAGGATGCCGAAGGGGATCGCGATCAGGACGGCGATGAGGAGCGACATCAGCCCGAGCGGCACCGTGACCTGCGCCTTGAGCAGGAGCTCTTCGCCGACCGAGGCGCCGGAGAGCAGTGACGTGCCGAGGTCTCCGCGGAAGATGCCTCCGATCCAGTCGGTGTACTGCGACAGGAGCGGCCGGTTCAGGCCGAGCGATTCGCGCAGCGCTTCGACCTCGGCGGGCGATGCCTGGGTGCCGGCGATGAGCTGGGCGACATCACCCGGGAAGACGCGCAGGGTGAGGAAGATGAGGGCGCTCGCGACGAGGAGCCCTGCGATGAGCAGGGCTCCTCGGACGAGCGCGTAACGGATCACGGAGGACGAGACCGCCGCTTACTCGGCGGACGAGACCGTCACGCCGGCCAGGTTGATGCGCGAGTTGATCGAGTCCTCGGGGAAGCCGGTGACGATCGGCGCGACCGCCGTGATCGTCTGTCCGTTGTACAGCCAGTCGGCCGCGTGGTCCTCCGAGACGATCCGCGCCGCCTGGGCGAGGAGATCGGCGGACTTGTCGGGGTCGACCTCGGCGAGGGCCTCGGCGTAGAGGCTCTGCACCTCGGCGTTGTCGTACCCGAAGTAGTAGTCCGGGTTCGCGAAGTTGCCGAAGTCACGCGGCTCGACGTGCAGCACGTAGCTGAGGTCGTAGTCGTGGTTCGTGTAGACGTCTTCGAGCCAGGTGGCGAACTCGACCGAGTCGACGTCGAGGGTGACGCCCACCTTCGCGAAGTCCGAGATGAGCACCTTCGGCACCGTGGTGCCGTAGAACGAGGGGATCGTGAGGGTCAGCTCGAGATCCTCCTGCCCGGCCTCCGCCAGGAGTTCCTTCGCGCGCTCGGGGTCGTAGGAGACGACATCGGAGAGGTCTTCGTAGCCCGGGTCGAGCTCGGGGATCGGTCCGTAGAGCGGGGTGCCCGCGCCGGCCGCTTCGATGAGCGCGTCGTGGTCGATCGCCAGGCGCAGTGCCTCGCGCACGCGGACGTCGTCGAGCGGCGCCTTCGCGTTGTTGAACGCGAGCGTGGCCTTGTCGGTCGTACGACCCGTGGTGAGGGTGAAGTCGCCCGAGTCCTCGAGCTGCGGCGCGAGGTTCGGGTCGACGGCGGTCAGGACGTCGACGTCGCCCGCGATCGCGGCGTTCACACCCGCGGTGAAGTCGGGGATGTACTGGAACTCGACCGACGCGACGCCGGCGGGCTCGCCCCAGTAGGCGTCGCTGCGCGCGAACGTGATCGTGCTGCCCTTGTTCCAGCGGGTGAGGGTGAACGGGCCGGTGCCGTTCTCCGCCGTCTGCAGATCGGTGGTGTCACCGCTCTTGAACACCAGTCCGGCGGGGCCGGTCAGGGCGAAGAGGAAGTTCTGGTTCGGCTCGGAGAGCACGATCTCGACGGTCTTCTCGTCGGGCGCGGTGATCGAGGAGACCGAGGCGAACTCCGCGTTGCCCTGGATGGTCTCGTCGGTGCGCACCTGCTCGTACGAGGCGACGACATCGGCCGACGTCAGGGGCGAGCCGTCGTGGAAGACCACTCCGTCGTTGAGGGTGAACGAGTAGGTCAGGCCGTCGTCGGAGACCGAGTAGTCCGAGGCGATGCGCGCCTCGATCTCGTTGTCCTGGGTGCGGGTGACCAGGCCCTCGTAGATGTTGTCGATGAGGATCTGCTCGAGTGCCGCGCCACTGGTGTGCCGGATGTCGAGGTTGGTCGGCTCGAGCACGAGACCCACGTGGAGGGTCGCGTCGGGGTCGACCTCACCGGTCGAGGTGGCGGCGGGCTGCGGACTGCCGGAGCACGCGCTGAGGATGACAGCGGTGGCGGCGAGCGCGGAGATGAGCGCTACGCGTCGGGAGCGTCGGAACATGATGGTTTCCTCTCGGTGCGGCAGGTGCTGTGTGCCGGTTGAACGAGCCTAGGGATGAGCGAGAAATCGAAGGGTGCGGTGTGGAACGCGACGTCACATTCCGTTTCACACCGACGCGGAGGCTGCGGCGACGAACTCGGCGAGCTCGACGGGAGCGGTCTCCTGAACGTTGTGGGTGGCATCGAACACTACGACGCGTGCGGTCGGGATGCGGCGCTGCAGGTCATCGGCATCCGCTTCGCTGACGAATCCCCGCGTCGCCCGGATCAAGGTCAGGGGAGCGCGGACGGCGGCGAGGTCGTCCCATCCCGTCTCGTGCAGGACGGACGGTGCCGCCGGGGTGCCCGGGGCGTGGGATGCGAGAGCCTGCGCGGCGAGGTGCGCGAAATGGTGCTTCCACTCGATGCGTCCGTCCGGTCGCACGCGGGTGTTCAGGAACACACCTCGCTCGGTCTCGGGGCGTGTACCGCCGAACCCGAGCGCGATCGCCTTGTCGACGAGTTCATCGCGGGTCGCGAAGTCCACGGGCCCGGCATAGAACTCGCGGAGGGCCGCGGGACCGGCGGAGGTGTCGATGCCGGGGGTGATGTCGACGACGATGAGCTCGGCGACGAGATCGGGGCGGCTCGCCGCCAGCGCCGCGCCGGTCAGGCCGCCCAGGGACTGTCCGACGACGATCTGCGGTACGTCGGTCCAGGCATCGAGCGCCGCGGCCACGTCGACGGCGAGGGTGCGCGGCGTGTAGTCGAGGTCGTCGCGCCAGGACGAGTCTCCGTGCCCGGCGAGGTCGATCGCGAGGAGCGGGGTGCCGAGGGCGAGCGCTGTGGTGTCCCAGGTGTGCGCGTTCAGACCGGCACCGTGCAGCAGCGTCACACGGGCGGGTTCCGTCCCGAAGCGCAGCGCGCTGACCGTGCGGCCATCCGGCAGGGGGAGGGTGAGCCGTTCGACCGGAGGAACGGGGAGGCCGAGCGCCTCGGCCTGCGCGGGAAGATAGCTGAACTCGCTGATGTCGATCGCCACGCCCATATTCTGCGCCCCTGGAGCAAGCATCGCGAAATGGCGGATCAAAGTGAGCATCTAAAACGCTAAATCGCTTGTCTAAAAGTTCAGCAAACGGCTTGCAGGGTTGGCTTCGTGCATTTCTTGATGACGGAATGCGTCGGCCGTCCGACACCGACAGCCGAATATCATGGAGTCATGAGCGAGACGCGAGTGCACCTCTCCAAGACCGAGCCGACCGCCTACCAGGCCCTCGATGCGTTCTCCCGCACCGTCGGAGAGATCTGCGCCGCCAATGGCATCGACGATCGTCTCAAGGAGCTCGTCATGATCCACTGCTCGCAGCTCAACGGCTGCGCCTACTGCACACGCATCCACGTCGACCGTGCCGAGGCTGCCGGTATCGACGCCGACACCATGATGCAGATCGCGACCTGGCGCGAGAGCGGCGTGTTCAGCGAGCGCGAACGCGCGGCGCTCGAACTCGCCGAGGCGTTCACGTTCATTTCGGACGAGGGGGTGTCCGACGAGGTGTACAACCGCGTCGGCAGCGTGTTCACCGAGAAGGAGTACGCGGCCCTGAGCTGGGCGTGCGTGTCGATCAACGCGTTCAACCGCGTCGTGGTCGCCGGGCGATACCCCGTACCGGCCCGTTCGCCGCAGGCCCGACCATGAGCGTGCTCGACGTCGGCGGCGTCAACAACGTCCGCGACGTCGGCGGGATGCCGGCGGCAGGCGGTCGCATCCGTCAGGGCATCCTGTTGCGCTCCGGTCAGCTCTCCGGAGCGACGGCGAAGGGGGCCGAGGAGCTCCGCGGCCGTGTCGCGCACATCGTCGATCTGCGCGACGGCGAGGAGGTGGCGGCGGAGCCCAGCGAGATCGTCGGTCCGGACACCACCCACCTCCCGCTGTTCCTGGGGTCCGTGCGCTCGTTCTTCGAGACCGACACGAGTCTCGAAGACCTCTACCTGCATCTCCTCGAGGAGAGCGGTGGGAGGCTCGTCGAGGCCATCCGCATCATCGCGGCGGGGGAGCCGACGCTCGTCCACTGCACGGTCGGCAAGGACCGCACCGGGGTGACGGTCGCACTGGCACTGTCGGCGGTGGGTGCCGATCGGGAGGCGGTGATCGAGGACTATGCGCTGACCGAGTCGCAGCTCCCACCCGAGCGGAACCGTCGGATCGCCGCATACCTGACCGAGCTCCACCCCGAAGCCGTCAACGCCGTCGCTCTCGCGACGCAGTCTCCGGCTCCGGTGATGCGCCGTCTTCTCGAGATGGTCGACGAGCGCTGGGGGTCGGCGGCCGACTATCTGCGGGCGCAGGGGATGACGGATGCCGAACTCGCGGCGCTGACAGCGGCTCTCGTCGAGCCCGTCGAGTGAGGCGAATCGCAGAGCAAGGTTAGGCATGCCTTCATCGGTGTTACGATGGAGGAACCATGGACACCTCGTTCGACATCCGCAGCACACGCGCAGCGCGCCGTGCCGCTCGTCAGCGCTCGCACCACCTCGTGACGGCCGATGAGAAGTCGCTCGTCGACCTCGAGATGTTCCTCGCCACGCTCCCGCTGTGCGCATCGGGCCGGATCTTCATCGAAGTCCCGACCGCTGCCGATATCCAGGTCATCGACGCGCCGGCACGCATGACCGTGACCTGGCTGGCACGCGCAGACCGCTCGGGTGCTCCGGGTTCCGGTCGTTCCTGCGCCCCGGGTCAGGCACTCGCGCGCGCCACGTGCGCGTGGGCCGACGAGATGCTCTGCGATGACGAGGTCTCCACCCAGGTCACGCTTCTCGGCGGTTACCTCGGCACCGCCGACATCGTCGATCACCTCACGACGAGCCTCGCGGTCGAGGCGACGTCGATCCACGCTCCCGAGCGCTTCGGTCTGCTTCCGATCGATCGCTGAACGTTCCGATCCATCGCTGACCGTCAGCGGGAGCGGCGCACGTAGTTGCCGTCCTCCAGCCCGGCTTCGATCTCGAAGCGGTTGCGCAGCGGGTCGCGCCCGGCGACGAAGTACAGCACCGGCATGAGGAAGCCGTACCGCAGCCACTGAGCCTTGTGGACCGCTTCGTGACGCAGGACGGCGTCGGTCGGACGCGCGTCGCCGGTGAGGAAGCACCCTCCGACGCACACGCCGCCGCGGTTGAAGGTCCACGTCGGCATTCCCCGGAAGATCCAGAGTCCGCCGCGGCGTTCGACGGGACCGGTGCTCCACAGCGACCCCCAGAGCCATCCCACGGCCGTCCCCCAGGCGTAGCCGATCCGGCTCACGGGGGAGCGGAGGAGGAAGGAGGGGATGCGGCGGTCGAAGCGTCGGCCGCGGGCCAGCGCCTCCTCGGCCGCGGGTCTCCAGTCCGTCGTCATGCGACGGCACCGATCAGACGCAGGATCGCACCGAGGTCGTCCACCGCGTCGGCGGGCGTGCGCGGGGCGAAGCCCGAGATCGTGGCACCCGCGAGCGGGATGTCTTCGCGGAGTCGGCGGATGGCCGAGGCGAGCGCCGCCGGGGTCGTGCCGAACGGCGCGGGATCGGAGACCCCGGTGATCTCGGCCGGATCGAGCACATCGACGTCGATGTGCACCCAGACCCGTGAGGCGCCGGTCGCGCGGACGGCATCGAGCAGCGCGTCCGTGTCGTCGAGGTCGGCGACCTGCAGGTGGGCGAACGAAGAGATCTCGTCGACCTCGGCATCATCGAGGGCACGCATTCCGACCGTGACGATGCGCTCACGGGGGAGGGCTGCGGTGAGCGCGACTTGCGGCTCTCCCTCGCCCAGGATCGCGCGGAGCGCCATGCCGGAGAACGCCCCGGACGGAGAGGTCTCCGGCGTGTTCAGGTCGGCGTGAGCGTCGCACCACACCACGGCCAGGTCGTCGGTGCCGCCGGGCAGCGCGTCGAGGGCGGCGACCGTGATGCTGCAGTCTCCACCGATCAGCACGCTGTACTCGTCGGTGAGGTGCTCGCGGATCAGTTCGCGGGTGCGCAGCAGAGCGCTGAGCCGCCGCACGCCGGTCCCCAGCGACTCGCCGGCTTCGACCGGCACGTCGAGGGTGGTCGTGCGGGCTCGCGGCAGGTCGCCGGCGATGGCCGATGCGCCGTCGACGAGGAGCATCGCGCGTGCGGCCGGTGATCCCTGCCACTGCGGGACGACGAGGAATCGCACCATGGGTGCCTCCCGGGAAAGAGGAAGTGCGGATGCCCCGGACGACGAGTCCGGGGCATCCGCGGGGTGGATCAGTTGCCTTCGATGGCCTGACGGGGAGCGGTGCCGCCGGCCTTCAGCTCGGCGAGGCGCGCCTCGACCTCGGTGAGCTCGCCGAGGTCCTCGAGGCTCTCAAACTGGGCGTCGAGGCTCGACGCCGCGAGCTCGATCTTGCCCTGTGCGATGGCCTCCTGACGGCGGACCTTGTCTTCGAAGCGGCCCAGCTCGCTGGTGGGATCGAGCACGTTGATCGATCCCACGGCGTCCTGCACCTTGGTCTGCGCCTCGGCGACCTTGGCGCGGGCGAGAAGCTCGCTGCGCTTGTTCTTGAGCTCGCCGAGCTTGTCCTTCATGCCGTTCAGGCCGCTCTTGAGCTTGTCGACGATCTCGGTCTGAGCGGCGATCTGCGGCTCTGCACCGCGGGCCTCGCGCTCGGCGCTGATCTGACGCTGCAGTGCGATCTTCGCGAGGTTGTCGAACTTGTCGGCGTCGGCGGTGTCGCCGGAGCTGCGCATCTCATCGGCCTTGCGGCTGGCGGCGAGGGCCTTGTTGCCCCACTCGGTGGCCGACTGCACGTCTTCTTCGTGGTCGCGCTCGAGCAGGCGCAGGTTGCCGATCGTCTCGGCGATCGCGGACTCGGCATCGGCGATGCTGTTCGTGTAGTCGCGCACGAGCTGATCGATCATCTTCTGCGGGTCTTCGGCAGAGTCGAGGAGCGAGTTGATGTTCGCGCGGACGAGGGTCGAGATTCGTCCGAAGATGGACTGCTTGGTCATGCGAGGTTCCTTTCAGAGGGTCGGAATCGAAGTCTTGTCGAGTGGCCTATGAGGTTCAGAAGCGCCCACCTCCCGAGCGGCCGCTGCGACCGCCGCTGGAGCGGCCGCCCCCGAAGCCGGAGCTGCGGAATCCACCGCCTCCGCTCGAGCGCCAGCCGCTGCTCCGGGAGGAGGATCGACTGCCAACTCCACCTCCGCCCGCGAGGAGGCCGCCGATGATGCCGCCGAGGATGTCGCCCCCGAGGCCGGATCCACCGGACGAGCCGGAGCCCCCGGAGTTCCCGAACGGTCCGCTGCCCCAGCCGTCGTATCCACGGGAGTCGTAGGCGGACACGTCGGCGGACGCGGAGGAGATCGCCTGTCGTGCGAGATCGAGGGCTCGGGTGGCCTCGGCGAGCGCGGCGTCGGGCGAGGTGGCACGGAGAGTGAGCGCCTGCGTCAGGCTCGCATCGGCCTGCGAGAGGCGGGTGCGAGCGGTGGACCCGACCGTTCCGCGTCGGGTCTCGATGAACTCCCGGGCGGTGCGGATCTCGGAGCCCGCCTGGGTCAGGGTCTGCTCGAGCATCTGCTCCGCGCGCCGAGTGCGCTCGAGCGCCTCGCGCCCCTGCGCGATCGCGGCATCGATCTGGGCGTTCGCGGCGGACAGGGCATCGAACGCGCGCTGCGGATTGCGCGCTGTACCGGTGAGATCGGCCTGTGCGGCCTGGAGGTACTGCAGGGTCGTGGACGCGGCTGCGGAGAGTGCTCCGCCGGTGTCGGGGAGCTGCTGCGCGGCGGCGACATCGGCCTGCAGCTCGGCCACGAGCGCCTGCGCCTGTCTCTCGACGGCGGCGAGATCCGAGCCGAGCGTCGTGATCGCCTGCACGAGTTGTGTCGCCTGGGCGACGGATTGCTCGGCCGTGCGGATGGCGAACGCTGCTTCGCCCGTGCGGCCGGCGGTGATCGCCTGGTTCGCCGCCTCGATCGCGTGGTCGGCGAGGCCCGCACGCTCCTGAGCCTGGACGGGGTTGTCGGCGACGGTGCTCAGCGCTTCGGCCGCGTAGGTCGCCGAGAGCGTCGCCAGGGCCGGGGCCGCTCCGGCGAGTACGGGCGCGAGTGCGGCGCGCTCGCGACGCACGCGTTCGAGTTCCTGCGGGGCGTTCTGCTCGAGCTTGCGGAGGGAGTCGAAGGCTTCGGTGTTCGCGTCGAGGAGGTCGTCGATCTCGTCGGCGATCCGGATGATCCGGATGTTCCAGGCGCGTTGCTCGTGCACCGTGTCCTCGATCTCGTCATCGAGCTTCTGTTTGAGGTCGAAAGCCTCCGACAGCTTCGCCTTCGCCTGATCGACGGCGGTCGTGAACTCGGCCGTCGCGCTCTCACCGAACTGCGCGATCGCGAACCCCAGCTCCTCGCGGCTCGAGGTGATGGCGTCGTCGGCCTGCACGAGAGCGGAACCCGCCTGCGTCTGCACCTGCTCATCGGTCAGCGTCGAGAACGGGTCGGCCGGATCCGGATGCTCCGGCATCGCCCCGCGCTTGCGGATCGCGGCTGCCCGGCGGCTCCGCCGGACGAGAGCGATGACCAGCCACGCCACCAGAGCGAGAGCGATGAGGCCGGCGACGACGAGGAACACCTGCAGAGCACCCGCGCCGCCATCGCCCTGGATCTCGTCGGCGGCGAGGAGGATCGCTCCGTCCCAGTCGTCCTGTGCGAGCAGGGGCTGGATCTCCTGCTCGATGTCGTCGAGACGGGAGTTGCTCAACGGCCCGCCCTCGGCCGCGGAGATGTAGTAGCTGCGCTGATCGGTCGCGATCGCGAGCAGGTACTGATCGGGACCGAGGTTGCTGCGCGTCGCCGTCGTGTCCGCCCATTCGACGCGGTCGCTCGGCGAGGTGAACTCGTCGACGAAGACGACGAAGAGGTCGGCGGACGAGTTCTCGGTCAGCTCCTGGAGCCGCGTTTCGACGGCGTTCTTCTCGCTCGCGCTGAGGACGCCGGCGGCATCGGTCACATACCCCGAGTCGAGCGTGAGGGGATCGGTCGCGGAGGCGGCCCCGGAAGGGAGAAGACCCGCCGCGACGGCGACCACCGCGGCGGTCAGCGCCAGCCACCGTGTCTTCATCGTTTTCCCTCCGACCGGCAGGCGAGCCCCATGTCCCGAGTCTATTCACACAGCCCGACACGCGACAGCATCCGGGGGCGGATCGCCGTTCGCCCTCAGCGGAGACGCATACGCTGGAAGGCATGGACGACAGGTACGGATCGGATGTGCTCGCATCGGGTTGGCGCGAGCGCGGTGCGAAGCAGGTGCCGACGGTCCCCGCCGAGCTCGATCTCGTCGTCGAGGTCGCCGACGACGGGTACTGCGGAGCGGTCACCCGCGTGCAGGGCGGAAACGTCGAGCTCGAGGACTGGAAGGGCCGCAGGCGTCTGTTCCCGCTCGGCGGCGGCTTCCTCATCGAGGGCAGGCCCGTGCGGCTGGCGCCCCCGGCGCCGAAGACGCAGGCACCGCAGCGCACGGCATCCGGATCCTTCGCCGTCGGAGACCAGCGCGCGCGCATCGCGTTGCCGAGCCGCATCCTCGTCGAGGGCAAGCACGACGCGGAGCTCGTCGAGAAGGTGTGGGGCGCCGATCTCCGCGTCGAGGGCGTCGTGGTCGAGTACCTGCAGGGCGTGGACCTCCTCGACGAGCTGCTCGCCGACGAGCCTCCGTCCGCGAAGCGGCGTTACGGCGTGCTCGTCGATCACCTCGTGCCGGGCTCGAAGGAGTCGAGGATCGCGGATGCCGTCGCCCGGGGGCCGCACGGGCGCCACGTGCGCATCGTCGGGCATCCGTTTGTCGACGTGTGGCAGTGCGTCACCCCGCGGGCACTCGGAATCACGCGCTGGCCCGAGATCCCGCGGGGCACGGACTGGAAGACCGGGATCTGCCGCGCCTTCGGATGGCCGCACGAGACCCAGGCCGACACCGCGCGTGCGTGGCAGCACATCCTGAGCAAGGTGCACAGCTACCGGGACCTCGAGCCGGCGCTGCTCGGCCGGGTGGAAGAACTCATCGACTTCGTGACGGAACCCGTGAACTGACCCACGCACCGGTCGAGGGGATGCACCCGGCTACCCTGGAAGCATGCCCGAACCCCGAACCTTCCGTGACGAGCCGGTGTCCTTCGTGCGCCGGAGCGGGCGGATGTCCGAGGCGCAGGACCGCGCCTTCACCGACCTCGCCCCGCACTACCTGCTCGACGTGCCGCGGGCCGTCGCGTGGACCTCGGTGCACCCGGAGGCCCGCCTCGACGTCGCCGCCGAGTACGGTCGCGACGCCCCCCTGATCGTCGAGATCGGCTCCGGGCAGGGCCACGCGATCGTCGCCGCTGCGGCCTCGCGCCCTGATGACGATTTCCTCGCCGTCGAGGTGTTCCGCGCGGGACTCGCCCGCACCATGCTCGATGCCGACCGGGAGGGCGCGAAGAACCTGCGGGTCATCGAGGCGAACGCTCCCGAGGTGCTCTCGTCGTACCTGCCGGAGGCCGCTGCCGCGGAGACCTGGATCTTCTTCCCTGATCCGTGGCACAAGAAGAAGCACACGAAGCGTCGCCTCGTGCGTCCGGGATTCGCCGACAACGCGGCCAGGGCACTGGTCGACGGCGGCCTGCTCCGTCTCGCGACGGACTGGGAGGACTACGCGCTGCAGATGCGCGAGGTGCTGGATGCCGAACCGCTCTTCGAGCGCGCCTTCGAGGGGGAGTGGGCCGAGCGCTTCGACGGACGCGTCATGACGGCCTTCGAGCGCAAGGGCATCGCGAAGGGGCGCGATATCCGCGACCTCGTCTACCGACGTCGCCCGCGCCCGTGACCGACGTGCGGAGCGACGTGCGCACCCGGGGCATCGTCCCGGCGGTGCTCGTCTGCGCCGCCGCACCCGCGTTCTTCGTGGCGGAGATCGCCTGGCTCGGATGGGTGCTGCTGGCGATCGGGATCGGCATCTCCTGGGCGATCGAACGCGGACGGGTCACGGCATCCGCTCCCTCGCTCATGCGCGACCTCTCGCTCATCGCCCTCGGCCTGCTCGTCGTGAGTGTGATCCCGCTGGCCGCCGAACTCGACAACCTCGCGATGCTGCGCTTCACCCTCGCGCTCGGTGGCGCGGTCGCTCTGCCCTATCTCGTGTCGCGCTTCGTCTATCGCGACCGCGCGATCTCCTTCCCGTGGCGGGCGCACCGCCGGTGGGGCCGGTTGCAGTGGGGCTGGCTCGTCGCCGTCCTCGTGCTCGGCTGGCTGATCCTGCCGTTCTACTTCATCACGAGCGGCGTCTACGCCAACTGGCCCGTCGTCGACACCCCCGATCTGATCGCACGCCTCTTCGTCGGTGTCGGCGCGGTCGGCATCTGGGACGAGCTGTTCTTCATCTGCACCGTGTTCGCCCTGCTGCGCCGGCACTTCCCGGACGCGGTGGCGAACGTGCTGCAGTCGATCGTGTTCGTCTCGTTCCTCTGGGAACTCGGCTACCGGGAGTGGGGCCCTCTCCTGACGATCCCGTTCGCACTGCTGCAGGGGTTCATCTTCTTGCGCACCCATTCGCTCGCCTACGTGGTCACGGTGCACCTGCTGTTCGACGCCGTCGTCTTCGCCGTCCTGGTGCACGCGCACAATCCCGGACTGCTGCCGATCTTCCTCGTCTGACGCCCCGCGCGAGGGCGCGAGTCTGCGACAATCGGAGGATGCTCATCGCCGGACTCGTCCTCGCCGCGGCCGCTGCCGCGTTCCACGTCTTCATCTTCGCGCTCGAGTCGCTGAAGTGGACCGAGCCCGAGACCCGCAAGATCTTCGGCGTCGCCAGCGAGGCGGATGCCGTCACGATGAAGCAGCTCGCCTTCAACCAGGGTTTCTACAACCTCTTCCTGGCGCTCACGACCCTCTTCGGCATCGGGTTCACGATGTTCGGGTTCGCCACGATCGGGCTGACCCTGGTCTTCGCCGGCACCGGGATGATGCTGGCCGCCGCTCTCGTGCTCGTGCTCGCGGACCGGACGAAGGCGCGTGCTGCGGCGATGCAGGGAACCCTGCCGCTCCTCGCGGTCGTCGTCACCGCGATCGGTGCATCGCTCGCCTGATCGCGGCACCGGATCGCCGGACGCCCGTCAGGCGCGCACGACGGCGGCGACGGCGCTGATCTCGATCAGCGCGCCGGGAACGCCGAGCGCAGAGACGATCGCGGCGGTCACCAGCGGAGGCTCGCCGTCTCGCGCGAGCCGCGATGCGACCGCGCCGTAGGCGGCGCGAAGATCCGCATCCTGATGGATCAGCACCGTCCAGCTGATCACGTCGTCGAGCGTCGCCTCGACCGCCGCCAGAGCGATCGCCGCGTTCTCGACCGCGCGGATCGACTGTTCTGCGGCGTCGTCGGAGACGATCCTCCCGGACTCGTCGACGCCGTTCTGGCCGCCGACGTGGATCGTCGTCGCTCCCGGCGGGACGACGGCGACATGGCTGAACGCGGGACTCTTGACGAGCCCTGCCGGTCTGATCAGTGAGATGTCCATGAACGCAGTATGGGCCGGGTCGCCGACATCGGCGACCCGGCCCATACCGGTCGGAGGGCGTCAGAAGCGCAGCAGCGCCTTGCCGACACGACCGGGGGTCTTGCTCAGGCGAACGGCATCCGCGATGTCGGCGGCGTCGAAGGTGCCGGCGACCGGGAGGGTGAGCGTACCGTCGGTGACGCGCTGGATCAGCTCGGTGAACAGTGCTCCGCGGGTGGACGCATCCATCGTCTGGATGACCTTGCTGCCCCAGAATCCCTTCACCGTCGCCTGCTTGAAGATCACATCGGACGAGGCGATCTCCATGACGGGGGAGTTCATCGCGCCGAAGGCCACGAGCGTGCCGCCCTCGCCGATCAGCGACAGCACGTCGCCCGCCGACGACCCGCCGACCGAGTCGACCCCGGCGACGATCGCGGCACCGCCGGTCAGCGCGGCGGCCTGCTCGCGCCAATCCGACTGATCGGTCGCGATGACGTTCTCGATGCCCTGCGCGCGCAGCTCCTCGACGCCGGCCGAGCGCCGCACGAGGCCGAGCACGTTCACGCCGCGTGCGGCGCCGAGCTGGGCGAGCATGCGCCCGACGGCGCCGTTCGCCGCGTTCTGGACGATCCAGTCGCCCTCGTTCACATCGAGGAACTGCAGCAGGCTGATCGTGCTGAAGGGCATCGAGACCAGCTGCGCGGCGCTCTCATCGGAGAGGCCGTCGGGCACGGGGATGAGCCCTGCGGCGTTCGCGACGATGTACTCGGCCCAGGCGCCGAAGGTGCCACCCGTCGCGACACGCTGGCCGACGACGAGATGCTCGACGCCGTCGCCGAGGGCATCGACGACGCCGAGCGCCTCGGTGCCGGAGGCGGCGGGCAGCTCGGGCTTGAACCCGTAGGTGCCGCGCACCGTCCACAGATCGTGGTTGTGGATGGGGGAGAGAGCGACGCGCAGACGGACCTGGCCGGGCCCCGGCTGGGGAACGGGCCGCTCCTCGAGGGCGAGGACGTCTTCTGCTTCTCCGAAGGTGTGGTGGATGAGTGCGTGCATGGAGTTGCTCCTTCGGTCTCAGTCGTCGGAGACGGTGATCGTGACGTCGATGTTGCCGCGGGTCGCGTTCGAATACGGGCACACCTGGTGCGCGGCATCCGCGAGGGCCTGCGCCTGCTCGTGGGGGAGCGTGGGGATCACGACCTCGAGTTCGACGGCGAGGCCGAAGCCGCCCTGGCCGTTGGAACCGATGTGCACGCGCGCGCCGACCGAGGAGTCCTCGATCTGCACCTTCTGCGCCCGGGCGACGGACTGCAGCGCGGAGTGGAAGCAGGCCGCGTAGCCGGCGGCGAACAGCTGCTCGGGGTTCGCCCCGTCGCCGCTCCCGCCCATCGCCTTCGGGATGGCGAGATCGAACTCGACGCGACGGTCGTCGGTTGCGACGTGTCCGTTGCGGCCAGCGCCGGTGGCGAGTGCTTCGGCGGTGTAGAGAGCTTCCATGGGTGTGTTTCCTTCCGGGAGGGTGGTCATTCGGAGCCGCGGGCGCGAGCGGCGCCGGCGGGGGTCGGAGTGGATGCCTGGAGGAGGCGCGTCAGCTCGTGGAGCTCGCCGATCAGACGCAGCCGGTGCGCGTCGTCGTGGATGCCGGAGAACCCGGCGACCTCGGCCGGGATCTTGGCCAGGTCGCCGCGGAGCGCCTGACCGTCCGCCGTGAGCTGCACGGTCACGACCCGCTCGTCGGCGGAGCTGCGCTGCTTGCGCACGAGCCCCGACTGCTCGAGCCGCCGCACGAGCGGGGAGAGCGTGCCGGAGTCGAGTTGCATCGCCTCGCCGAGCGATCCGATGGTCTGCTCGCCCTCATGCCAGAGGATCGCGAGCACGAGGTACTGCGGGTAGGTGAGCCCCCAGGGCGCGAGGAGGGCACGATAAGCCTGCGTCGTCGCGCGGGCGGCGGAGTACAGCGAGAAGCACACCATCTCATCGGTCACGGCCATGCAATGAGTATTGCACGCAATTCAGTTGTGCACAATTTAACTGTCGGGCTGTGCGTCCTCGCGCGGAGAGGTGGCGCCACGCAGGATACGAGCGAAGGCGGTGAGGAGGAAGAGCTGGCCGGTGATCGCCTCGACGACCGCGATCGTCTGCCCGACCGTTCCCTCCGGAACGAGATTGCCGTAGCCGGTGGTCGTCAGCGTCGTGAACGAGAAGAAGAGCTGATGGGCCAGCGAGTCCTCGTGCGCATCGGCGAACACCGGTTGCGGGGAGAGCAGGCCGAGCAGGTTGTACGCGAAGGCGAAGGCGATCCCCACGAGCACGTATGCCGTGATCGCTGCGAGGAGCGCTTCGAGGTTGAGTCCTCGACGACGGATCTGGTGGGCGATGATCGCGACCGGCGCGATGAGCAGCGCCACGAGCGTCGCCGACGAGAGTCCGATGTCGAGTAGTTTCTGCTCGGTGCCCGAGAGTACCGCCACGACCGCCGCTGCTCCGGCGACCGAGAGGATCACCCAGCTGGTGCGCTGCAGGAGGGCCCTCGCGCCGGTGACGCGGAACACGACCGCGACGGTCGCGAGGATCAGCAGGAACGCGAGTGGGCTCGGATTCGTCGACCTCTGGGCCGTCGAGAGGGCGTAGAACACCACGAGGAGCACGAGCACGCCGCAGTAGCCGATGACGCCCTCGCGCGGCTTGCGCCGACCGTCACCAACGTTCTCCTCGTGGCTGGACACGCCGCCAGTATGGCACCGCGGGTGCAACGCATCCATCGCGACGCTCACCGCCGCAGCGCCTCGCTCACCCAGCGTGCGTACTGGTTCCACGGCGGCCCGGCGCGTTGCAGGCCCCGGGTGTGCGCTTCGAGCGCCGAGCTGAACTCGAACCACTCGCCGCCCTCGCGCCACTCGGCGAACTCCCGATGTCGCTGCTGTTCGAGTGCGCGGTCGCCGCGCTCGAACGCCAGCAGCTCGTCGTGGTGGATGCGAGCGAGCCTCTGGCGGGGGTGCGCGCTCGTGCCGATCTTCACCCGTCTGTCGTATCGGAGGTAGTAGACGACGTCGACCCGAGGACGCGGCAGGTCGTCATCGGGAACATCCCCGTACCGCCAGCCGCAGATCGCACAGATCCATCGGTCATCACGACGCTCGCCGTCGACCCCGCCGCATAGGTGGCAGGGCCCGGGGAGGAACGTGGGCCGGGTCATGTGTCGAAAGGCTAGGCGCACCCTCCGACATCGCGTCGGTACACCTTCGTCGTCCGAACCCGCAAGGGGTGACGTTCCCGGGGTCGGATGTGACAGGTTGGGCGCATGTTGCGAGACGGGAGAAACGCATGAGCACTGCGGCCGATCCGGCACCGCCCACGGCATCCATCCCCATCCTCACCCAGGAGCCGTTCCCCGACACCCCGGGCAGTCCCGCGCCCGAGTGGTTCAAGACCGCGGTGTTCTACGAGGTCCTCGTCCGCTCCTTCAAGGACGGCGACGGCGACGGGTCGGGTGACTTCCGCGGACTGATCGACAAGCTCGACTACCTGCAGTGGCTCGGGGTGGACTGCCTCTGGATCCCGCCGTTCTTCCCGTCCCCGCTGAGAGACGGCGGGTACGACGTCGCCGACTACACGGGCATCCAATCCGACCTCGGCACCACGGCCGACTTCCAAGAGTTCCTCGACGCGGCCCATGCGCGCGACATGCGGGTGATCATCGACTTCGTCATGAACCACACCAGTGACGAGCATCCGTGGTTCCAGGCGAGCCGGAACGATCCCGACGGGCCGTTCGGAGACTTCTACGTGTGGAGCGACACGGACGATCTCTACGAGGACGCGCGGATCATCTTCGTCGACACCGAACCCAGCAACTGGACCTGGGACCCGGTGCGCCAGCAGTACTTCTGGCACCGCTTCTTCTCCCACCAGCCCGACCTCAACTTCGACAACCCGAAGGTGCACGAGGCGATGATCGACGCCATGCGGTTCTGGCTCGACATGGGGCTGGACGGATTCCGCCTCGACGCCGTCCCGTATCTCTACGAGCGCCCGGGCACCAACGGCGAGAACCTGCCCGAGACCCATGACTTCCTCAAGAAGGTGCGGCGGATCGTCGACGACGAGTACCCCGGTCGGGTGCTGCTCGCCGAGGCGAACCAGTGGCCGGCCGACGTCGTCGACTACTTCGGCGACCCCGAGGTCGGCGGCGACGAGTGCCACATGTGCTTCCACTTCCCGGTGATGCCGCGGATCTTCATGGCGGTCCGACGGGAGTCGCGGTACCCGATCAGCGAGATCCTCGCCGAGACGCCCTCGATCCCCTCGGGGTGCCAGTGGGGGATCTTCCTCCGCAACCACGACGAGCTCACGCTCGAGATGGTGACCGACGAGGACCGGGACTACATGTGGAGCGAATACGCCCAGGATCCCCGGATGAAGGCCAACATCGGCATCCGTCGTCGCCTCGCGCCGCTCCTCGACAACGACATCGATCGCATCGAGCTGTTCACCGGACTCCTGCTGTCGCTGCCCGGATCGCCGGTGCTGTACTACGGCGACGAGATCGGGATGGGGGACAACATCTGGCTCGGCGATCGCGACGGCGTGCGCACTCCGATGCAGTGGACCTCGGATCGCAACGCGGGTTTCTCGACCGCCAATCCCGGACGGCTCTCCCGTCCGATCGTGCAGGATCCCGTGTACGGGTACCTCGCGGTGAACGTCGAGGCTCAGCAGGAGGACCGGTCATCGCTGCTGCACTGGACGCGGCTGATGATCCACGCCCGCAAGAAGCACCCGGCCTTCGGGCTCGGCAGCTTCAACGACCTCGGGGGATCGAACCCCGCCGTGCTGTCGTACACGCGCGAGCACACGAATGACGACGGCACCGTCGACGTCATCCTCTGCGTCAACAACCTGTCGCAGTTCCCGCAGCCGGTCGAACTCGACCTCCGTCGCTTCGAGGGGATGGTGCCGGTCGAGCTGGTCGGCGGCGTGCCCTTCCCCCGCGTCGGCGAGCTGCCGTATCTGCTGACGCTCGGCGGACACGGGTTCTTCTGGTTCCAGCTGCAGGAACCCGCCGACGATGCCGATGAACGGGGGATGCTGTGAACGTCGTCGCTCCGGGAGTCCTGGAGGACTACCTCGTACGCACCCGCTGGTTCGCCGGCAAGAGCCGGCCGTTCCGCGTCTCGCGGGTGCGGCGGATCGCTGACCTCGAGGGCCCGGACCAGGGCGTGCGGGTGGCGGTCTTCCTCGTGACCGTCGACTACTCCGACGGCGAGGCGGGTCATGAGACCTATCAGGTCCCCCTGTCGATCTACGACGAGCCGCAGGAGGCGATCGCCCACGCGTTCATCGGGGCGGCGGAGGACGAGGGGCGCATCCGGCACGTCTACGACGCCGTGCACGATCGTTACGCCATGGCGCTCTGGCTCGACGGGCTCGTGGCGGCGGAGCACGGCGCGACGTTCGACCGGGGAGGACTCCGTTTCCATCGCGTGCCGGGAACCGATCCGCTCGACCCGGGGCTGCGGGCATCCCCGCTGAGCGGCGAGCAGTCCAACTCGTCGATCCGCTTCGACGACGTCGCGATCATGAAGGTGTTCCGCAAGGTGACCCCGGGCGCGAATCCCGACATCGAGATCCATCGGGAACTCACCCGGCAGCACTCGGAGCACGTCGCCGCGCTCTACGGCTGGGTCGAGGCCGATGTCGACGGCGAGACCGTGCAGCTGGCGATGATGCAGGAGTTCCTGCGCACCGCTTCCGACGGGTTTGAACTGGCGACCGGGAGCGTGCGATCACTGCTCGCCAACCCGTCGCAGAGCGTCGAGGAGTCGGGAGCGGACTTCGCCGGCGAGGCCGCGCGCCTGGGAACTGCGGTCGCCGAGGTGCACGCGGCACTGCGGGGCCGGTTCCCCTCGGAGACGCGTGATGCGGCCGCCGCGCAAGCCCTGGCGCGTGCGCTGGAGGATCGTCTCGACCACGCACTCGGTGTCGTGCCGGAACTCGCACCGTACGCCGAGCGCCTTCGGGCGATGTACGCGACGGTGGCCGCGCTCGGCCGGCTCGACGTGCAGCGCGTGCACGGCGACCTTCACCTGGGGCAGACCCTCCGCACCGCGCACGGGTGGCGCATCGTCGACTTCGAGGGCGAGCCGGGGCGCCCGTTCGCGGAGCGCTCGCTCCCCGATTCACCCTGGCGCGACGTCGCCGGGATGCTGCGCTCCTTCGACTACGTGCCCGGCACGGTGGCCCTCACGCAGGCGACGGAGGAAGGGGCCGATCCGGACGCCGAAGACGATCTGCGCGCCGATCTCGCTCGTGAGTGGGCGCGTCGGGCGCGGGGGCATTTCCTCGACGCCTACGTCGGCGCGCTCTGCCGTACCGAGTCGGTCGGGGCGGATGCCGCGGCGCCGGGGGAGGAGGAGCAGATCCTCGCCGACAACCGCACGCTGCTCGACGCCTACGTCGCCGACAAGGCCGTGTACGAGGCCGTGTACGAGAAGCGCAACCGCCCCGCGTGGATCGCGATCCCGCTCGCCGCGCTCGCCGACGTGGTCTGACGACGCGGTTCGGTGGGTCTGCTCCGGTGGATCAGGATGCCGAGAGTACCGAGAGCACGTTGCCAGCCGGATCTCTGAACCAGGCGATGTCCGGCCCGCGATCGGGCCCGCCGTGCATGATCCCCTTGGCGTCGGTGCCCATCTCGTCGTCGTAGATCTTCGTGACCACGCCCCGGGCGTTCAGATCGTCTACCGCGGCCTCGACGTCGTCCACAGGGAAATTGAGGATCGTGAAGCTGGCCGGTGTGTGATCGGGTTTGGCGTACACGAGGATCGACCCTCCGTCGGGCAACCGGATGTCGAGGAACCCCATCGCGTTGGTCGTGACATCCAGGCCGAGGGTGTCGCCGTAGAAGGCACGGGCTGCGTCGATCGAGTCGACGCTGAACCCGCTGAACGGATGCGTGATCTGGAAAGCGGTCATGGAATCAGCATGCGCTCGCCGCGGGGGCGTGTCCAGAGGCGGAGTCCGGGATGGAGCGACGCCTCGCCGACTGTCGACTATTCATCATTCACTGTATAGTCACCGTATGCTGACCATTGCCTCCCGGATCGATGTGATGAACCGTCTCGGCCGTGCCATGGCCGATCCCACGCGTTCGCGGATCCTCCTGCAGCTTCTCGACGGCCCCGCGTACCCTGCGCGCCTCTCGGAGACGCTCGCCCTCTCGCGCACGAACGTCTCGAATCACCTGTCGTGCCTGCGGGGATGCGGGATCGTGGTCGCGACGCCGGAGGGGCGGCAGACCCGCTACGAGATCGCCGACCCCCACGTGACGAAGGCGATCACCCTTCTGGTGAACACCGTGCTCGCGGTAGACGACGGCGAACCGTGCACCGACGAGAACTGCGACGTGCCGCTGTGTTGTTCACCCGCCGATGTCGACCTGTGATGCGTGCTGCGGTCCGGTGACCGCAGCGGCAGGGGCGGTCGGGCACGCGGATGCCGAGCACGAGGTGCGTCCGCCGCTCTGGCGTGATACCGCGCTGCTGCCGTCCGTCATCGCCGGCGTGATGCTGCTCGCCGGCTACGTGCTCGAGTGGAGCGGGTTCCCCATCCCGGCCCTCGTGCTGCAGGGGGGCGCCCTCCTCGCCGGTGCGTACACCTTCGTGCCCGGAGCGCTTCGCCGCCTGGCGCGGGGGCGCCTCGGCGTCGGGCTGCTGATGACCATCGCGGCGATCGGAGCGGTGGCTCTCGGCCATGTGGGAGAGGCAGCGGCATTGGCTTTCCTGTTCTCCCTGGCCGAGGCGCTCGAGGACCGGGCGATGGACCGAGCGAAAGAAGGCCTCCGCGCTCTTCTCTCGCTCATCCCCGAGACGGTGCGCGTGTCGAGACTGAGCGGCGACGCGAGTATTCCCGCCACGGAGGTGCGAGAGCTCGACGTCCTCGTCGTCGGGGCGGGAGAGCGGATCGCGACCGATGGCGTGGTCGTGGACGGGCGCTCGAGCATCGACACGTCCGCCGTGACGGGCGAGTCGATCCCGGTCGCGGTCGGTCCGGGGGAGGCGGTGCCGGCGGGTTCGGTGAACGGATCGGCGACGCTCCGCATCGAGGCGACGGCCGACGGACGGGACAACTCCCTCACCCGGATCGTCGAGCTCGTGGAGCAGGCGCACGCCCGCAAAGGCGAACGTGCGCGCCTGGCCGACCGGATCGCCCGCCCGCTCGTGCCGGTGGTGCTCATCGTCGCCGCCCTGATCGTCGGGTTCGGGTTCGTGGTCGGGGACCCCGGTCTGTGGGTCGAGCGCGCCCTCGTCGTCCTCGTGGCCGCATCCCCCTGTGCTCTCGCCATCGCCGTTCCCGTGACCGTCATCAGCGCCATCGGCTCGGCATCGAAGTTCGGCGTCGTCATCACCTCGGGCGAGGCGTTCGAGCGGTTCGGAACCATCCGCACGATCGCATTCGACAAGACCGGCACGCTCACCCGCAACGAGCCCGAGGTGGTCGCCGTCGCCGCGGCCCCCGGCCGCACGCGCGAGGAGGTCCTCGCCCTCGCCGCCGCGCTCGAGAGGACGAGCACGCACCCGCTCGCCGCCGCGATCGCACGCGCGGCGGCGGACGCTCCCGCGGCGACCGAGGTCGTCGAGGATGCGGGCCACGGTGTGACGGGTCGGGTCGGGGCCACTCGCGTCCGCGTCGGTAGTGTGCGGTGGCTCTCCGAACTGGGCGACCTCGAGGGCGCCGCCGAAGAGATGGCAGACGACGGGATGACCGTGGTCGCGGTCGAGGTCGATGCACGGACCGCGGGGGTCGTCGGTGTACGCGATGAGCTGCGCCCCGAGGCGGCGGAGACCATCTCATTGCTCGAGGAGCAGGGCGTTCGCGCCATCATGCTCACGGGCGACAACGAGCGCACCTCCCGCGCGCTCGCCGCCGGCGCGGGAGTGAGCGACGTCCGTGCGGAGCAGCTCCCCGTGGACAAGGCGGCCGCCATCACCGCCCTCCTCGCCGAGGGGCCGACGGCGATGGTCGGTGACGGCATCAACGACGCGCCGGCGCTCGCGACCGCGACCGTCGGCATCGCCATGGGAGCGGGCGGTTCGGCGGCGGCCATCGAATCCGCCGACATCGCGTTCACCGGCCACGACCTCCGCCTCCTGCCCGCAGCCCTCGCCCACGCGCGCCGCGGGCGCCGGATCATGACCGTCAATATCGGCCTCGCCCTGGCGATCATCGTGGTGCTGTTCCCGTTGGCCCTGTTCGGAGTGCTCGGCCTGGCCGGCGTCGTGCTCGTGCACGAGATCGCCGAAGTCGTCGTCATCCTCAACGGGGTGCGGGCCGCCCGGCGCGCGGTGCCCGGCTTCCGTTGACCTCCGTCAGGGTTGCAGCGCCCGAGCAGCGGCTTCGAGAGCCTCTGGCACGACTCGGTAGTAGGCCCAGCGTCCGCGCTGTTCGCGGGTGGCGAGTCCGGCGCCGACGAGAAGACGCATGTGATGGGAGACCGTGGGTTGCGACAGGCCGACAGGCTCGGTGAGGTCGCAGATGCATGCCTCCCCGCCCTCGGATGCCGCGATGAGCGACAGGAGGCGGAGGCGCGTGGGGTCTCCGAGTGCCTTGAAGGTGGCGGAGATGCGCTCGGCCTCGGCGACGTCGAGTACGCCGCCGGTCACACGCGAGCAGCACGAGGTCGCGTCGGTCGCGAGAAGTGGCAGCTGAATGGTCATGCTCCGAGTTTGCCACACGCATTGACATCTGTCGATGTATCGACGAGTCTCGATACGTCAGAACGAGTGAGGAGCTCGCAATGGATGAGTCGTTGCCGGTTGTCGTTATCGGTGCCGGTCCGCAGGGCCTGGCGTCCGCTGCGCATCTCGTGGAGCGCGGTGTGGAGGTCGTGGTCCTCGAGGCTGGTGGGGGTGTTGCTTCGGCGGTTGCCGAGTGGGGTCATGTGCGGCTCTTCTCCGAGTGGGGTGAGCTCGTCGATGCTGCATCCGCTCGTCTTCTCGCGCCGACGGGGTGGGAGGCGCCGCGGTCGGGTTATCCGACCGGAGATCAGTGGATCGCCTCCTACCTGAAGCCGCTCGCCGACCTCCTGGGCGACCGCGTTCGCTACGGAGCGCGGGTGGTGGGCGTCTCTCGTCGGGGTCGGGACCGTCTGGTCGACGCGGACCGGGGCGAGCAGCCATTCACCGTGCACGTCGACTGCGCTGACGGCGAGTATCGGTTGCAGGCGCGCGCGGTCATCGACGCCTCAGGAACCTGGCAACACCCGAACCCTGCGGGAGCGGACGGACTGCCCGCTCTCGGAGAGCGCGCCGCCTCGAGCGCGCTGACCTACCGGATCCCGGACTTCCGAAGCACCGCGGAGTTCGCCGGCAAGCACACCATCGTCATCGGCTCAGGGCACTCGGCGATCACGGCCGTCCTCGCTTTGGCACGAATGGCGCGTCGAGACCCCGCAACGACGGTCACCTGGGCGCTCCGACGGGCGGCGACGGCGAACACCTTCGGCGGCGGCGACGCGGACGAGCTGCCGGCGCGTGGCGCGCTGGGGATCAGAGCGAAGGAGTTCGTCGATGCGGGTCTCGTCGACCTGGTCGCCGGCTTCCGTGTCGACAGCATCTCCACAAACCCTGACGGCGCTACCATCGTCGCCGAGGATGGGCGGACGCTGAGCGCAGACCGTGTCGTCGTGCTGACCGGATTCCGTCCGGAGCTCTCGTTCCTGTCAGAGCTGCGCCTCGAGCTCGACTCGACCCTGCAGGCCCCGTCGCGGATCGCGGCCGGGGTCGATCCGAACATTCACTCCTGCGGCTCGGTCGCCGCGACCGGAGCCGCAGATCTTGCGCACCCCGAGCCGGGCTTCTACATGGTCGGGGCGAAGTCATACGGGCGAGCACCGACGTTCCTTGCGCTCACCGGTTACGAGCAGGTCCGGAGCGTGGTCGCCGAGCTCGTAGGCGACCATGAAGCTGCTCGTCGGATCGAGCTGGTGATGCCGGATACGGGCGTGTGCGGAGGGGCCGGTCTGTTCGATGCATCGGGTGCCTCGCTCGGCGGGGCATGCTGTGCGCCGTCCGCTCAGGTGGTGCAGATCGGGCGAGCCCCGGCATCCGTCTGAGTCAGCGCGCGAGCAGCGTCTCGCTGATCTTCGCGGACACCGCTTCGCGCAGAGGGCGGACGGCCTCGGCATCCCACGCCTCGGGGTTGGGGAACTCCCACTGGAGAACCTCGCCTCGGGGCGTGCCGGGCAGCTGCAGTCCGGGCTTCATCAGGACGATCACATCCGCCGTCTGCAGATCATCCTCGGTGACCGAGCGGGGGACTCGGTCGCTGATGTCCATTCCCAGCTCCGCGACGGTTGCGGCGACAGCGGAGTTCACGGTCTCGGCGGGGGTCAGGCCCGCAGATGTCGCGGTGAACCGGTCACCGGCAAGGTGCTCGAGAAGTGCGGCGCCGAGCTGAGAGCGACCGGCATTGTGCTGGCAGACGAACAGGACGGTGGGTGCGGTGGTCATCGTGTGATCTCTCTCAACGTGTCAGGGTCAGGCGGGGTGCGAGCTCGCTGATGCGGCGCTCGAGCTCGTCGTAGGCGGTATCGAACGCGGCGTCGTCGCCGACTCGCACCGGGTCCGGGATGGACCAGTGCAGGTGACCGCGAGGGCTCAGCGTCTCGTGTGCGCTGTCGCAGACCGTCACGATGAAGTCCGCGTCCGTTGCGACGTCATCGAGATGGCGGGGCATCTCGTCGGTCAGGGTCAGGTCGTGGCGCTGTGCAGCGTCGCGCGCACCCGGGGCGATCTGCTCCGCCGGCTGGGTTCCACCCGAGACTGCGGGGATGGTGCTGTGCTGCGCCCACAGGGCCGCGGCCAGTTGTGAGCGTGCGGAGTTCGCGGTGCACACGAACAGCACGCGCGCTGCTTCATCGACCGGGGACGGTACGAGTCCTTCGAGGGCGCTCGGCGTCAGGTGAACGTAGCTGCGTCGCCTATCCGCCTCTGACCGCGACCGGCCGACCATGGCGACGGACTCCAGGACTCCGAGGTGGTGGGCCACGAGGTTCGAGGGCATGTCCAGCGACACGGCGATCTCTTTCGGAGAGAGGTCGCCAAGGGTGAGTAGGTCGACGATGCGAAGTCGTGACGGGTCACCAAGGGCTGCGTGCTTGGCAGCGCGCACGTGAAGAAGACTTCGTTCACTGTTCATTGACTCAATATTGACTGAACTATCCCTCGTGAGTCAAGATGGGCCAGCCATGAACGAAATCACATCCACCCGCCCGGTCCTGAGTCGCCGACTGCTCGCCGAGTTCCTGGGCACCGGTTTGCTCGTCACCACCGTCGTCGGATCCGGCATCGCCGCCCAGCGCCTCTCTCCCGATGACACCGGTCTGCAGCTCCTGGAGAACAGCCTGGCCACCACGCTGGGGCTCGCCGTGCTCATCCTGATGTTCGGCCCGGTCTCGGGCGCGCATTTCAACCCGGTCGTCACGCTCGCCGACTTCGTACTCGGTCGCCGTCACGGCGATGGTGTTGCAGCCCGAGATGTCGCTCCGTACCTCGTGGCGCAGATCACCGGTGGGATCGGGGGAGCGTTGCTCGCAAGCGTCATGTTCGATGTGGCGCCGGCGTTCTCCTCGAACGATCGAGCCAGCGCCGGTCACCTCGTCGGGGAAGTCGTTGCCACCGCCGGACTCGTCATCCTCATCTTCGCTCTCGCGCGGACGACCACGCCTGCGGTCATCGCAGCCGCCGTCGGAGCGTACATCGGCGCCGCGTACTGGTTCACCAGCTCCACTTCTTTCGCCAACCCGGCGGTCACCATCGCCCGACTGTTCACCGACACCTTCGCAGGCATCGCTCCCGTTGCGGTGGTGCCCTTCATCGGTGCACAACTCGTCGGCGGCGCCCTCGGGCTCGCCCTCGTCTCCTATCTCTACCCTCGAGTCGCTCGGGTCGCCGGCGACGTCGTCATCCCCACGCACTCCTGAAGGGCTCACCACCATGCACCTCGTAGCCGTCGGCGGAAGCGACGCCGGCATCTCCACCGCTCTCCGCGCCCGCGAGCTCGACCCGTCCGTCGACGTCACCGTCGTGGTCGCCGACGCCTTCCCGAACTTCTCCATCTGTGGGATCCCGTACTACTTCTCCCGGGAAGTCCAGCCCTGGCAGTCGCTCGCGCACCGCACCCACGCCGACCTTGAAACCACCGGCATGAACCTCCGCCTGAACACCCTCGCCACCGACATCGACGTCGCCGGACGCCGTCTCCACGTGCGCGACGAACACGGCGCCGAATCGACCATCGCATACGACGAGCTGATGGTGGGAACGGGCGCTTCGCCGTCCACCGCCGGCATCAAGGGGCTCGATCGGCTCGGACCCGACGAGGGTGTCCACCTGCTGCACTCCATGGGCGACACCTTCGCGCTCGAGCAGTACCTCGACACCCACCAGCCGGAGACCGCCATCATCGTCGGCGCCGGGTATGTCGGCCTCGAGATGGCCGAAGCCCTCACGATCCGCGGCCTGCACGTCACCCAGATACAGCGCGGCCCGGAAGTCCTCTCCACCGTCGACCCCGAACTCGGAACCCTCGTACACGATGAACTCACTCGACACGGAGTCGACGTCATCACCAATACTCGCGTCGAAGGCATCAGTCGCGGTGACCGCGGGATCGTCGTCACCGGAGCCCGTGCCGGTGAGGCGTTCACCCGCACAGCGGACGTTGTGCTCGTCGTGGTCGGTGTGCGCCCCAACACCGACCTTCTCACCGCCGCCGGTGCCACGACCGGCCCCGGCGGCGCCGTCTCGGTCGACGAGCAGATGCGCACCGGACTCCCGAACGTCTGGGCTGCCGGCGACGGTGTCGTCACCCACCACCGCCTCCTCGGGGCCACCTACCTCCCGCTCGGTACCACTGCTCACAAGCAAGGCCGCGTCGCCGGAGAGAACGCCATCGGCGGCAACGCCCGCTTCGCCGGCAGTCTCGGCACACAGGTCGTCAAGATCTTCGACCTCGTCGCAGCACGCACCGGACTTCGTGACCACGAGGCGGTCGCCGCTGGTTTCACCCCGGTCTCGGTGACCTCCACACCCGACGACCACAAGGCCTACTACCCGGGTGCCACCCCCATCAGCATCCGCATCACCGGCGACGAGGATGGTCGCCTCCTCGGTGCGCAGCTCGTCGGGCAGCGCACTGCCGAGGTCGCCAAACGCGTCGACACCTACGCCACCGCGCTGCACCACGAGATGACCGTCGCGCAGATGAGTGACCTCGACCTCTCCTACACCCCGCCCCTGGGGTCGCCGTGGGATGCCGTGCAGATGGCCGCTCAGGCGTGGGAGCGGCAGGTGAACGGACCGCAGAGGATCGACAGCGGCCCGGAACTCTCACGCCGCTGATCGCATCACCCGTATACGCGAAGAAGGACCGCCCTCACGGACGGTCCTTCTTCGCGTATACGTGCCCCCGACAGGAGTCGAACCTGCGACCTACGGTACCGGAAACCGGCGCTCTATCCACTGAGCTACGGAGGCGTACCGAACGACGATATCACTGCTCGGGGGTGGTCTCCGACTCGCCGGCGATCGTGACCGGCACGCCGCTGAGCGCATCGAGCGCGGCGGCGATGCGTTCGGCGAGGTAGCGGTGCCCGGCGGAGGACGGATGCTTGCGCCCCACCTCGACGTCGATGATCTCGAGGTAGTTCTGCTCGGTGATCCAGTCCTCGGCGACGGGGGAGACGTACCACCAGCCGCGGGCGGCGGCGAGATCTGCGAGATCCGCGTCGATGCGCGCGGTGCCGGCACCGACGGGGAGCTCGTGCGGGGCGGGCCCGAGGATCACGATCGTCGCCTCGGGGTACTTCGCCACCATCGCATCCCAGGCCGCGTTAACTGCCTCGCGGTATCCGGCCGCGCCCTGCTCACGGTCGTTGATCGAGCCCTGCAGGATCACGAGGTCGGGAGACAGCGCGGGATCGAGTGCCGCGATGCGCTCGCCGAAGGCGGGGCCGTCGAGTCCGGGCTTGAGATAACCGCTGCCGCGCACACCCTTCACGATCGTCTCGCCGTCGAGCAGATCGGCGAGGAGATACGCGTACCCCTCGGTCGGGACGGTGGCGGCCGAGCCGTACGTCCAGGAGTCGCCGAAGACGAGCACGGTCGGGTGCTCCGGCAGGACGAGCGGAGCCGGTGCGATCGCGGCGGCGGGCTCGCCTTCCGCGGCGCCGATGGGGGCGGTCGAGGGGAGCGGTGCCCAGGGGCGCCAGACGCCGAGGACGCCCGCGACGACGGCGACGGCGAGCACGGCGGCGACGCCGGCGAAACGCAGTCGGCGGCGGGCGGGAGCGACGGTCATGGCATGAGGGTAAGTCACAGATCGGTCTGCGCAAATTCGACACCGTCCCGAGCCGTAAACTTGGTGGTCTATGAATCCTGAAACGCTCGCCGAAGCCCTCCTCGAAGTCCTCGCCCCGATCGCGGACGAGCGACGCCCCGGCGAGCCCCTCGGGCTCTCGGCATCCGACATCGTCCTGGAGCGCCCGCGCAACCGGGACCACGGCGACTGGGCCTCGAACATCGCGATGCGCCTCGCCAAGCCGTTCGGCACGAACCCGCGCGAGCTCGCGCAGCAGATCGCCGACGGTCTGGTCTCGGTCGACGGCATCGCCACCGCCGAGGTCGCGGGCCCCGGATTCATCAACATCCGTCTCGAGGCCGCTGCCGCCGGCGCGCTGGCGAAGACGATCGTCGACGCGGGCGTCGCCTACGGCACGAACACCTCGCAGCAGGGCGTGAGCGTGAACGTCGAGTTCGTCTCGGCGAACCCGACCGGACCGCTGCACATCGCCCACACGCGCTGGGCGGCGCTCGGTGACGCGATCGTCCGCCTGCTCCTCGCCAGCGGCGCGCACGCCGTGCGGGAGTACTACATCAACGACGCCGGCTCGCAGATGGACCGCTTCGCATCGTCGCTGGTCGCCGCCGCGAAGGGTGCGCCGACCCCCGAGGGCGGATACCCGGGGGAGTACATCACGGCGCTCGCCGGTCGCATCCTCGAGGCGCGCCCGGATCTGCTCGACCTCTCCGACGAGGAGCAGCTCGCGGTCGCCGGCGACCTCGGATACGAGTACCAGCTCGCCGAGATCAAGAGCTCGCTCGACCGGTTCAACGTGCCGTTCGACGTGTGGTTCTCGGAGCGCACGCTGCACGCCAAGGACGCGTCGGGCACGAGCCTGATCGACCAGGCGGTCGAGCGCCTGCGCGAGCAGGGCCACGTCTTCGACGAGGACGGCGCCGTCTGGGTGCGCACCACCGACTTCGGCGACGACAAGGATCGGGTGATCCGCCGCTCGAACGGCGAGTACACCTACTTCGCCGCGGATGCCGCCTACTACCTCAACAAGGGCGACCGCGGATTCGAGAACAAGATCTACCTCCTCGGCGCCGACCACCACGGGTACGTGCACCGCCTCAAGGCGGTCGCCGGTGCGGCGGGCGAGGATCCGGAGCGCAACGTCCAGGTGCTCATCGGGCAGATGGTGTCGATCAACGGCGCCCGCCTCAGCAAGCGCGCGGGCAACATCATCGAGATGGACGACCTGCTCGAGTGGCTCGGCGCCGACGCCCTGCGGTACTCGCTCGAGCGCTCGCCCGCGGACTCGCCGCTCGATCTCGACCCCGAGCTGCTGCAGAAGCGCACGAACGACAACCCCGTCTTCTACGTGCAGTACGCGCACGCCCGCACGCACAATGTCAGCCGCAACGCGAACGACTCGGGCGTCGACCGCTCCGAGTTCGCCCCCGAGACGCTGACGCACGAGTCCGAGGCGGCGCTGCTCGGCGCGCTCCAGGAGTTCCCGCGCATCGTGGCGTTCGCCGCCGAGGTGCGCGAGCCGCACCGCGTCGCCCGCTACCTCGAGGAGCTCGCGGGCCTCTACCACCGCTGGTACGACAACTGCCGCGTGATCCCGCAGGGCGACGACCCGATCGAGAGCGTGCACCGCACGCGTCTGTGGCTCAACGATGCCGCCGGACAGGTCTTCCGCAACGGGCTCGACCTCCTGGGCGTCTCCGCGCCGGAGCGCATGTAACCCCCCGTTCGCACCACCGAGGTAGGGCAGGATGACCCCATGAGCGAAGACAACCGCACGCTGCCGTACCCGGAGCCGGATGCCGAGCATCCGACGCTCGTCCTCCCGGGCGCCGGTGCCGGGACCGACGACGGCGTCGCGAGCGCCCCGCAGCGTCGTCGCCGACGCTGGCCGTGGGTGGTGCTCATCGTCGTCGTCGTGCTCGCGGGGCTCGTGGTCGCGGCGGAGTTCGTCGCGCGGGCCATCCTTCCGGGAATCGTGCGCTCGCTCGTCATCGAACAGCTCGACCTCCCTGCCGATCAGCAGATCGACGTCAACGCCGACGGCATCCTGCTGCCGCAGCTCATCGGCGGACGTCTCGACAGCCTCCACCTGTCGACCGACGCGGTCACCCTCGAGGGGATCACCGGTGCGGTCGACGTGACCGCGACGGGGGTGCCGCTGCGCGGCGGCGATCTCGCCGGCGCATCGGGCACGATCCGCATCGACGAGGATCAGTTCACCTCGCTGCTGGCCACCACCGACCTGCCGGTCGACACGGTCGCCCTCGACGAACCGAACGCCACCGTCAGCGGGTCGATCACCGTTCTGGGGCTCGCCGTCCCGATCTCGCTCACCCTCACGCCCGGAGCGCTCGAGGGCGACCTCGAACTCACGCCGGTGTCGTTGAGCGTCGGCGGGATCGAGATCGACGCCTCGCAGGTCGGATCGAACCTGGGATCCATCGGCGCGGATCTCACCCAGCCGCAGCGGATCTGCATCGCCGATCAGCTCCCGGAGGGCCTCACGCTCACCGGTCTGGAGATCGACGGATCCGTGGCGGTGATCGACATCGACGTCGACGGAGCCATCGTCACCGACGAGAGCCTGCTCGAGAAGGGCACGTGCCCGGCCGGATGAGTCAGGCTTCGCGGGCGGCTTCCTGAGCGGCGCGCAGTTCGTCGGTCGCGATCTTCACATCGATCTCGGCCCGCTGCACGCGACGCTGCGGGAAAGTGGTCGCGCCGAAACGAGCGCGCACCCGGTCCGTGCGTTCCTCCTCGCCCGTGACGATGTAGGCGCACGAGATGAGCATGACCTGCGCCGACAGGTTGAGCCAGATCAGGAGGGCGAGCAGCGACGCGAACGAGGCCAGCAGAGGATTGCTGGTCGCGCCGCCGACGAAGAGCGACGAGAGTTCCTGGAGCACCAGGAGGCCGACGGCGCCGAGAAGGGCACCGCTCCAGAGGGACCGCGCCGACGGGCGGACCCCGGAGAGCACGAGGAACACGGCGATGAGCAGAGCGGTGTTCAACGCGAAGACGATCACCAGCGAGAGGATCCGCACGCCCCAGGTCGCCAGCGCGGAGTCGGTGGAGATCCCGAGCAGATCACTCACCCAACCGACGCCGATCCGTCCGACGATGGAGAGGAATGCCGCCGCGATGAACGCCGCCCCGATGCCGATCGCCAGGGCGAGGTTGCGCAGGATCACCCAGATGAACAGGACGTCGCTCTGCGCGGTGCCCGAGATCACACGAACGGCGGTGCGGAGCGACCCCACGGCACCCAGGGCGGCGCCGATCAGGGCGATCGCCGACACCGCGCCCGCCAGCGAGAACGAGATCGGTTCGCGGAGATCGGCCGGATCGATGACTCCGTCCTCGCCGATCAGGCCGGGCACGACGGATTGCACGGCGTCGATGATCGCGTTCCAGGCCTGCGGGTTCCCGGCGAGCCACAGTGCGGCGATGGAGAATCCCAGGAGCACACCGGCGAACACGCTGAACAGGGCGCGGTAGGTGACGCTGTCGGCGAGCATCGGGCCGCGGCGCTCGCTGTAGAGGAGGAAGGCCCGCACGGGCTTGCGCTGGAGCGCCCAGCGCGTCACGGCTGCGATGGCACGCGGGATCGGCCCGGGGCGGGCAGGGGCTTCGGACGTCGATGGGGCTTCCACGTTCTCACCCTACGAGTGAGCGCCGGCCGCCGTCACAGGGGTTGCGGGACGGGCGTCACCATGGCTAGGGCGGCATGCGCCGTGCCCTAGAATCGGGGTCAGTCTCGTCGTGCGCTTCCCGCCCGAGTCCCGCTCCACGATTGGTGTTCCTTGCTTCCCGCTGCCGATTCGCTCGCGCCCGAGTGGCTCGCCGTTCCCGATGACGCGAATGATCTCGCGGCCGGTGTCTGGCCCGCGCGCGCCGCCCGAGACGCCGACGGCGTCCTGACCCTCGCCGGGGTGGATGCCGCGACCCTCGCCCGCACCTACGGCACCCCCCTTCTGGTGCTCGACGAGGACGAGGTGCGTCAGCGCGCACGGGAGTTCCGCCGGGCCTTCGACCAGGCGGCGTCGGAGCACGGCACGGTCGCGCAGGTGTACTACGCAGGCAAGGCGTTCCTCAGCGCCACCGTCGCACGCTGGGTGGTCGACGAGGGACTCCGCGTCGACGTGTGCACCGGGGGAGAGCTCGAGGTCGCGCTGGCGGCGGGAGTCGCACCGGCATCCATCGGCTTCCACGGCAACAACAAGTCGACGCGCGAGCTCGAACGAGCGGTCGAGGTCGGTGTGGGCAGCATCATCGTCGACAGCGCGATCGAGATCGAACGACTCGCGGCGATCACCGCCCGCGTGGACGCGGTGCAGCGTGTGCTCGTGCGCGTGATCAGCGGCGTGCACGCCGAGACCCACGACTTCCTCGCCACCGCGCACGAAGACCAGAAGTTCGGATTCCCGCTCGAGGATGCCGAGGTCGCCGTTGCTCGCATCCGAGAGATCCCCGGGCTCGACTTCGTGGGTCTGCACTGCCACATCGGGTCGCAGATCTTCGGCGTCGCCGGGTTCCGCGAGTCCGCCTCGCGCGTGCTCGAACTGCACGCGGCGCTGCTCGAGGGCGGCGCGGTCCCGCAGATGAACCTGGGAGGCGGCTTCGGCATCGCCTACGTCCGCAGCGACGACCCCACTCCGATCGACGTCCTCGCCGGTGAGATCGTGTCCGCCGTCGCCGAGGGCTGCGCCGCGCGCGGCATCGCCGTGCCCGCGCTCTCGTTCGAGCCCGGTCGCGCGATCGTCGGAACGGCGGGCGTCACGCTCTACGAGGTCGGCACGACCAAGGACGTCACCATCGACTCCGGTGCCGTCCGGCGCTACATCAGCGTCGACGGCGGGATGAGCGACAACGCTCGCCCGGCGCTCTACGGGGCGCAGTACTCCGCGCGCATCGCCTCGCGCGTGGGGATCGGCGCCCCGCAGCTGAGTCGCGTGGTCGGCAAGCACTGCGAATCCGGCGACATCGTCGTCGATCACGAGTACCTGCCCTCCGATCTGGTACCGGGCGACCTGCTCGCCGTGCCGACGACGGGCGCGTACTGCGTCTCGCTGTCGAGCAACTACAACCATGTTCCGCGTCCGCCGGTCGTCGCCGTGCGCGACGGTCGCTCGAGGGTCATCGTCCGCGGTGAGACCATCGACGATCTCCTCTCCCGTGACGCGGGCATCGACGGGGCGAACGCCCCCGAGGGAGAGAAATGACCCACTTCCGAAGGAGCAACAATGGCTGAGTACCGACGACTTCGAGTGGCGCTTCTCGGCGCCGGAGCGGTCGGATCCCAGGTCGCCGACCTCCTGCTGCGCCACGGCGACGAGCTCGCCGACCGCGCGGGCGCCTCGCTGGAGCTCGCCGGCATCGCCGTGCGCGACGTCGATGCACCGCGCGACGTCCACCTTCCGCGCGAGCTCTTCACCACGGATGCCGAGTCGCTGATCCTCGGATCCGACATCGTGATCGAGCTCATGGGCGGTATCGAGCCCGCACGCACGAGCATCCTGCAGGCGATCGGCTCCGGCGCCGATGTGGTCACGGCCAACAAGGCGCTCCTCGCCACGCACGGTCCGGAGCTCTTCGAAGCCGCCGACCGCGTCGGTGCCTCGGTGCACTACGAGGCCGCTGCGGCCGGCGCCATCCCGATCATCCGCCCGCTGCGCGATTCACTCGCCGGCGACCGCATCGTGCGCATCATGGGCATCGTGAACGGCACGACGAACTACATCCTCGACCGCATGGACACCGAGGGCGCCGACTTCGCCGACGTGCTCGCCGACGCGCAGCGTCTCGGATACGCGGAGGCCGACCCCACGGCCGACGTCGAAGGCTACGACGCGGCGCAGAAGGCCGCGATCCTCGCGAGCCTGGCTTTCCATACCGCCGTGCCGCTCGACGCGGTCTACCGCGAGGGCATCACCACCGTCACCGCCTCGATGATTGAGGAGGCCCGTGCCGCGGGCTTCGTGATCAAGCTCCTCGCCGTGTGCGAGCGCCTCGACGTCGACGGAACCGAATCGATCTCGGTGCGCGTGTACCCGGCACTGGTACCGCACTCGCACCCGCTGGCGTCGGTGCACGGCGCCAACAACGCGGTGTTCGTCGAAGCCGAGGCCGCCGGCTCCCTGATGTTCTACGGCGCGGGCGCCGGTGGAGTGCAGACCGCGTCGGCCGTGCTCGGTGACGTCGTCTCCGCCGCTCGCCGCCACATCGCCGGAGGCGTGGGCGTCGGCGAGTCGACGCGGGCGAACCTGCCGGTCGTGCCCATCGGGCACGTCACGACCCGTTACCAGGTCACCCTCGAGGTCGCGGACGCGCCGGGTGTGCTCGCCACGGTCGCCGGCATCCTGAGCGACGGGGGCGTCTCGGTCGCCACGATCGTTCAGACGGTCGAGGGCGACGAGGAGCCCACCGCGCGACTCATCATCGGCACGCACCGGGCAGCCGAGCAGTCGCTCAGCGCCGCGGTCGCGGCACTCGCCGACAGCTCGGTCGTCGAGCGCGTCGTGTCGGTGCTGCGCGTGGAAGGCGAGTGACGGTGGCGGAAGGGCGCACGATCGAGGTCCGCGTTCCCGCCACGAGCGCGAACCTCGGGCCGGGATTCGACACCCTCGGCCTCGCACTCAGCGTCTACGACTCCCTCGTCGTCACCGAGCTCCCGGCGGGTGAGCTCGACATCGAGGTGTCGGGTTCGGGCGCCGAGGAGATCCCGCGCGACGCGTCGAACCTGATCGTCCGCACGGTCGAGCACGTCTACGCCGATGCCGGCCGGCCGATGCCGGGGCTGCGGATCGTCGCCGAGAACGGCGTGCCGCACGGCCGCGGCCTGGGCTCCTCCGGCGCGGCCGTGGTCGCCGGGGTCCTGATCGCGAAGGGCCTTCTCGCCGGAGACGTCGAGATCGGCGACTCCGATCTGTTGCGACTCGCGACCGAGCTCGAGGGGCACCCCGACAACGTCGCGCCCGCCCTCTTCGGCGGCCTGACGATCGCCTGGATGAGCGAGCGCGGCGCGCAGCACAAGAAGCTCCTCGTGCACCGGGGCGTCTCGCCCCTCGTGCTCGTGCCGGCGTACACGATGTCGACGTCGCAGGCGCGCTCTCTGCAGCCGCCACAGGTGTCCACCGCGGATGCCGTGTTCAACGTGTCGCGTTCGGCGCTGCTGATCGCGGCGCTGACGCAGAGCCCCGAGCTCCTCCTCGACGCGACCGCCGATCGGCTGCACCAGGATTACCGCGCCGAGGCGATGCCCGAGACGCAGCGGCTGGTGCAAGCCCTGCGTGCCGCCGGTTTCGCCGCCGTGGTCTCCGGTGCCGGCCCCAGTGTGCTGGTGCTCGCCGACGGGCCGGGAAGTCGTCAGGACGCGGTCGAACTGGCCGGGCGAGTGACCGACACTCCGTGGGAATCCCTCCTGCTCGCCGTCGATGTGCGTGGTGGTACAGTGGGGGATCGAGCGGAGGGCTCCACGTAACGTCTTCGTGAATCTGGCCCCATTGCAACTCTTGCAAGACCCGCACGTCCAACCTCATGGCACAAGTGCCTAGGCCGGCTGGCGCCGAGCGTCAGCCCGTGCGAACGCGCGCAGCACCCGTTGCGCGTGTGGACCGCTCACTACCCCCGAGAAATAGAGGGAGTACTCGTGGAGAACTTCTCCGAGACCCAGAACGACCAGGCCGCCCCGGTCGTCGATGCCCCGGCAGCAGCCGGCACCGACGCATCCGCTGAGGCGGCACCCGCCCGCAAGCGCGCACCGCGACGTGCGACGACGGCGACCGCCGCCGCGAAGGCCGAGAAGGCGGCAGAGGCCGCGCCGGCCGCCGATGCGGCACCGGCCAAGGCAGATGCCGCAGGCGACAGCGCCGAGGCCGCTCCGAAGGCCAAGGCGCCCCGCCGCAGCCGCGCCAAGAAGGCGGATGCCGAGGCCCCCGCCGCGGAGTCCGCGGGCGAGACGCCCGCTGCGGAGAAGGCTGCCGAGAAGGCGGCTCCCGCTCAGGCCTCCGACGAGAAGTCGACGGAGAAGCCCGCTGACGCGGGCGCTGCGGATGCTTCCGCCGAACAGGCCCCCAAGACCACGGGACGCGGTCGCCGCGCACCGAAGAAGACGACGGAGTCCGACGCTTCGGCCGCCGACGCCCCTGCCGCCGATTCCGCTGCCTCCGACAACGCTCCCGCCGCGGACAACGCGGGTGAGGGTGGCGACGGCGGAGACGAGCAGAGCGGTCGCGGCCGCAGCCGCAACCGCAGCCGCAACCGCGGACGCGGCCAGAACGGCACCGGTGCCGCCCAGGAGCAGCAGGCGCAGCCCGCCGGCGACGACGAGCAGGGCGGCAACGGCCGCAACCGTCAGCGCAACAAGCGCCGCGGCAACGCGCAGACCGACGAGTTCGACACCGAGATCGGTGAGGACGACGTCCTGATCCCGGTCGCCGGCATCCTCGACGTGCTCGACAACTACGCCTTCGTCCGCACGACCGGTTACCTCGCCGGCCCCAGCGACGTCTACGTCTCGCTCGGGCAGGTCAAGAAGTACAACCTGCGCAAGGGCGACGCGGTCGTCGGCTCGATCAAGCAGCCCCGCGAGGGCGAGCAGCAGGGGCGCCAGAAGTACAACGCCCTGGTCAAGGTCGACTCGATCAACGGGCTGTCGATCGACGATGCCGCCACGCGCGTCGAGTTCGGCAAGCTCACGCCGCTCTACCCGCAGGAGCGCCTGCGCCTCGAGACCGCGCCCGAGAAGCTCACGCAGCGCATCATCGACTTGGTCGCGCCGATCGGCAAGGGCCAGCGCGGCCTGATCGTCGCGCCGCCGAAGGCCGGTAAGACGATCGTCCTGCAGCAGATCGCCAATGCGATCGCGCAGAACAACCCCGAGGTCCACCTCATGGTCGTGCTCGTCGACGAGCGCCCCGAAGAGGTCACCGACATGGAGCGCACGGTCAAGGGCGAGGTCATCGCCTCGACGTTCGACCGTCCTGCCGAGGACCACACCACGGTCGCCGAGCTCGCCATCGAGCGTGCGAAGCGCCTGGTCGAGCTCGGTCGCGACGTGGTCGTGCTGCTCGACTCGATCACACGTCTCGGCCGCGCGTACAACCTGGCGGCTCCGGCTTCCGGCCGCGTGCTCACCGGTGGCGTCGACGCGTCGGCGCTCTACCCGCCCAAGCGTTTCTTCGGCGCCGCGCGCAACATCGAGAACGGCGGGTCCCTCACGATCCTCGCCACGGCTCTCGTCGAGACCGGCTCCAAGATGGACGAGGTCATCTTCGAGGAGTTCAAGGGCACCGGCAACAGCGAGCTGCGCCTGTCGCGTTCGCTCGCCGACAAGCGCATCTTCCCGGCCGTCGACGTGAACGCGTCGAGCACCCGCCGTGAAGAGATGCTGCTCTCCTCCGACGAGGTCAAGATCACCTGGAAGCTCCGTCGCGCCCTCGCCGGCCTCGACACCCAGCAGGCCCTCGAGGTCGTGCTCGGAAAGCTCAAGGAGACGCAGTCGAACGTCGAGTTCCTCGTGCAGATGCAGAAGTCGATCCCGACCCTGCCCGCAGGTTCGCACGACAACAACATCCGCTGAGCGGAGAGTCCGTGTTCGAGTCCGTCCAGGCTCTGATCGACGAGCACCGCCGGGTCCAGGAGGAACTCTCCGACCCGGCGGTGCACGCCGACGCCGCCCGCGCCAAGCGTGTGAACCGCCGCTACGCCGAGCTGTCGCGGATCGTCGCCGCGCACGAGGCGTGGGTCGCGGCATCCGACGACCTGGATGCCGCGCGCGAGCTCGCTCGCGAGGACGAGGCCTTCGCAGCGGAGGTCCCCGGACTCGAGGCCGGACTGCAGGCCGCGCAGGAGAAGCTCCGGCGACTCCTCATCCCGCGCGACCCCGATGACGCCCGTGACGTGATCATGGAGATCAAGGCAGGGGAGGGCGGCGCCGAGAGCGCGCTCTTCGCGGCCGATCTGCTGCGCATGTACGTGCAGTACGCGGCGTCGATGGGCTGGAAGACCGAGCTGCTCGAGCGCAACGAGTCCGATCTCGGCGGTTACAAGGACGTCCAGGTCGCGATCAAGGGCTCCTCGACCGACCCGGCGCAGGGCGTCTGGGCGCACCTCAAGTACGAGGGCGGTGTGCACCGCGTGCAGCGTGTGCCGGCGACCGAGTCGCAGGGACGCATCCACACCTCGACCACCGGTGTGCTCGTCTTCCCCGAGGTCGACGAGCCCGACGAGATCGAGATCAACCAGAACGATCTCAAGATCGACGTATTCCGCTCTTCGGGGCCGGGCGGGCAGTCGGTCAACACGACCGACTCCGCGGTGCGCATCACGCACGTCCCGACGGGCATCGTCGTCTCCATGCAGAACGAGAAGTCCCAGCTGCAGAACCGCGAGGCGGGAATGCGCGTGCTCCGTGCGCGGCTGCTCGCGAAGCAGCAGGAGGAGCTCGATGCGGCGGCATCCGATGCTCGCCGGTCGCAGATCCGCGGTATGGACCGGTCCGAGCGGATCCGCACCTACAACTTCCCCGAGAACCGCATCGCGGATCACCGCACGGGATTCAAGGCGTACAACCTCGATCAGGTGATGGACGGCGCGCTTGGACCGATCATCGAATCGGCGATCACGACCGACGAAGAGGCCCGGCTCGCCGCCGTCGGCACCGAGTCCTGATCCGCACGCCCCCGGAGCGCTAGGCTCGGCGCGTGATCACTCTCTTCTTCCGCACCCTCATCTACATCGTTTCCGCGGGGCTCGGGCTGATCGTCGCCGATCTCCTGCTCGACGGATTCCAGATCGAGTGGTCGAAGTGGTGGGGCTTCGTTCTCTGCATTCTGATCTTCGCGCTGCTGCAGAGCATCCTCTCGCCGTGGATCAGCAAGATCGCCGACCGCTACGCGCCGGTGCTGCTCGGTGGAATCGGCATCTTCTCGACCCTGGTGGCGTTGATCATCGTCGTGCTGCTGCCCATCGGCGGTCTGCGCATCGTCGATGTCACCGGCTGGTTGCTCGGCGCGGTGATCGTCTGGCTCATCACGGCGCTGGGCACGGTGCTGCTGCCGCTGATCTTCCTCAAGCGCCGAGTCGGCGACGCGCGCGAGAAGCGCGACCGTCGCACACGCTGAGCGGACTCAAATCGAGTAGTCCGGCACGGTGAGCAGCGCGCGCGTGTCTTCGCCGCCCGCGCGCTGACGCGGTTTGGCGGGGACACCGACGAGCACGCTGTCTGCGGGCGCGTCCCGGGTGACGACGGCGTTCGCTCCGACGAAGGAGTGCGCCCCGATCGTCACGGGTCCGAGGATCTTCGCTCCGGCTCCCACGGCGACACCGTCACCGAGTGTGGGGTGGCGTTTGCCGGTGGAGCGCGAGCGCCCGCCGAGCGTGACCCCGTGGTACAGCATCACATCGTCGCCGATCTCCGAGGTCTCGCCGATCACGACGCCCATACCGTGGTCGATGAAGAAGCGGCGGCCGATCCGCGCGCCCGGATGGATCTCGATGCCCGTGAACCAGCGGGCGAGCTGCGAGTTGGCGCGTGCGAGGAAACGCAGCCGCCGTCGCCACAGTGCATGCGAGACGCGGTGCGCCCAGATGGCATGGAGTCCCGGGTACAGCAGTGCGACCTCCGCGGCGCTGCGGGCAGCAGGATCGCGGAGCCGGGCAGCGGCGATGTCCTCGCGCATTCGACCGATCATGCGGTGGTCGTCAGTCCTCGCGCAGGTCCGCGAACAGCGCGGTCGACAGGTAGCGCTCCCCGGTGTCGGGAAGGACGACGACGATGTTCTTCCCCGCGTTCTCGGGGCGGGAAGCGACCTGCAGGGCTGCCCACGTCGCTGCGCCGCACGACATGCCGACGAGGAGACCCTCGCGGGCGGCCAGCTCCCGAGCCACCCGGATGGCGTCGTCGAACTCGACGGGGATCACCTCGTCGATCACCTCACGGTCCAGGATCGCGGGGACGAAATTCGGCCCGATGCCCTGGATCTTGTGCGGGCCGGGGTGGCCCTCGCTGAGCATGGGGGAGTCCTTGGGCTCGACGGCGATGACCTGTACACCGGGCTTGGCGGCCTTGAGCGCCTGTCCGGTGCCGGTGACGGTGCCACCGGTTCCGACTCCGGCGATGAAGATGTCGACCTCGCCGTCCGTGTCGCGGAGGATCTCCTGTGCGGTGGTCTCACGGTGGATCTGCGGGTTCGCGGCGTTCTCGAACTGCCGCACCCACACCGCGCCCGGCGTGTCGGCGACGATCTGCTTCGTGATCTCGATCGCACCGCTCATGCCCTTGGTCGGGTCGGTGAGGACGATCTCTGCGCCGAAAGCCTTGAGCAGCACACGGCGCTCCTTCGACATGGACGCGGGCATGGTGAGGATCACCTTGTAGCCACGCGCTGCCCCGACCATCGCCAGGGCGATGCCGGTGTTGCCGCTGGTCGACTCCACGATCGTGCCGCCCGGCTGCAGTTCACCGGATGCTTCGGCGGCGTTGATCATCGCGATGCCGATGCGGTCCTTCACGCTGGAGGCGGGGTTGTAGTACTCGAGCTTCGCGAGGACGGTGGCGCCGAGGCCCTCGGTCACGCGGTTCAGACGGACCAGCGGCGTGTTGCCGAACGCGGTCGTGATGTCGGAGTGGATGCCGGGCATGGAGGAGCCTTCCTGTGCGGGTCGCTTCGCTCTCAGCCTATGGGAGGGGTACTGGGGAGAGGGCAATGTGACACCCGGCGGGCGCTCTACGCTGGAGATCATGCCCGACACGTCTTTCGCCGCACTCGTCCGTGCGGCCGCTCAGCGCCTCGCCGATGCCGGTGTGACCGATCCACTCGTCGACGCGGAGCTCCTGGTCGGCCACGTGCGGGGTCTGCGTCGCGGCGAGGTGCAGGCGGCCGTCGTCCGAGGCGACGTGATGAGCGACGCGGATGCCGAGCGGCTCGATGCTCTCGTGACGCGCCGGGAGTCGCGGGAACCCCTGCAGCACATCACCGGCACGGCGCCGTTCCGGCATCTCGAACTGGCCGTGGGCCCCGGGGTGTTCGTCCCCCGACCCGAGACGGAGATGGTGGTGCAGCACGCGATCGACGCGCTCCTGCACGCGCCCGATCCGCAGCCGATCGGCATCGATCTCGGTACGGGTAGCGGGGCGATCGCACTCGCGATGGCGACCGAGGTGCCGCACGCGCGGATCTACGCCGCGGAGCTCTCGCCCGAGGCGCACGCGTGGGCGAGCCGCAACACCGCCGATGCCGAGAACCTCACGCTGGTGCTCGCCGACATGGCGGATGCCTTCCCCGAACTCGCCGGTGCCGCCAGCGTCGTCATCTCGAACCCGCCGTACGTGCCGGATGCGGCGATCCCGCGCGACCCCGAGGTGCGCCTCTTCGACCCGGCGATGGCGCTGTACGGCGGCGAGGACGGTCTCGATCTCGTGCGCGCGCTCAGCACCAATGCTCTGCGGCTGCTCCGTCCCGGCGGGCTGCTGGTGATCGAGCACGGTGAACTCCAGGGGGCCGAGATCCGCGGCATCCTCGAGCGCGACGGCTGGCGTGCCGCGGCGACGCACCGCGACCTCACCCTGCGTGACCGCGCCACCACGGCCATCCGTCCCTGATCCGCTCTCTCGGCGGCCTCCCGTAGAATCGGAACGACATGTCCTCCATCTTCGACTGCGGCGACGAGGCGCAGCTGCTCGCCGGTATGCGTCATGCACGCCAGGCGATCGGCCGCGGTGAACTCATCGTCATGCCCACCGATACCGTCTACGGCGTGGCCGCCGACGCCTTCTCGCCCGCTGCCGTGCAGCGGCTGCTGGATGCGAAGGGGCGGGGGCGCGATCAGCCGCCGCCCGTCCTCATCGGCACCAAGGAGACGCTGACGGCTCTCGCGGAGTCGGTCCCCGAGCCGGTTCAACGCCTCGTCGACGCCTTCTGGCCCGGCGGGCTGACCATCGTGCTCCCTGCTCAAGCCTCGCTCGTCTGGGATCTCGGCGAGACCCGGGGAACCGTCGCCGTGCGGATGCCCGAGGGGCGCGTGGCGCTGGAGCTGCTGGCCGAGACCGGACCGCTCGCGGTCTCGAGCGCGAACCTCACGGGTCAGGCCGCGGCGATCTCGGCCTTCGACGCCGAGAAGATGCTCGGCGACAGCGTCGCCGTCTACCTCGCAGACGGAATGAGCCGCGACGGTGTGGCCTCGACGATCGTCGATGCCACCTCGCTCGTTCGTCCGCCGACGGATCCGGATGCCGGACGCGTGCGCATCCTGCGTGATGGCGCGATCAGTCGCGAGCAGCTGGAGGAGGTGCTCGGCGATCTGCTCGAGCCAGCCCCGGAGCCGGATTCCGCGGCGCCCGCGCCTCGACAGGACGGGGATTCGTGAAGCAGTACCTCTTCACGATCATCCTGACCGCCGCGATCACCTTCGTACTGACCTGGGCGGTCCTGCGGGTGAGCCTGCGGTTCAAGCTGTACCCCGAGATCCGCGATCGCGATGTGCACACGCGTCCCACTCCGCGGCTCGGCGGAGTCGCGATCTTCCTCGGCATCGCCGCCGCGATGGGGATCTCGGCAGCGAACCCCTTCTTCCAGAGCATCTGGATGCCGCCGCAGACGATGTGGTCCATCCTCGGAGCCGCACTGCTGATCGCCGTGATCGGAGTCGTCGACGACCTGTGGGACCTCGACTGGATGATCAAGCTCGGCGCGCAGTTCCTCGCGGCAGGGATCCTCACGATCGGGGGAGGGCTGCAGATCCTCTCCCTCCCGTTCGGCGATCTCATCGTCTTCTCGAGCTGGCTGAGCATCACGATCACGATGTTCGCGATCGTCGTGGTCATGAACGCCGTCAACTTCATCGACGGTCTCGACGGCCTCGTCGCTGGCGTCTGCCTCATCGCCAACGGCGTCTTCTTCGCCTACTCCTACATCTTCACGCGCGACTCCGGCGCCTCGAGCTACTTCAACCTCTCGACCTTCATCGCCGCCGTCCTCATCGGCGCCTGCATCGGTTTCCTGCCCTGGAACTGGAGTCCGGCGAAGCTCTTCATGGGCGACTCGGGCGCACTCGTGCTCGGTCTGCTGATGGCCGTCTCCGCGATCTCCCTCACCGGACAGATGGATCCTTCCGCGCTCGACCCCGAGCGTCTCGGGCGGTCCCAACTGCTCGGTGCGTTCATCCCGATCCTGCTGCCACTGATGGTGGTGCTGCTGCCGTTGCTCGATTTCGGCCTGGCGGTGCTGCGCCGCATGCACGCCGGCAAGTCGCCGTTCTCGCCGGACCGCAAGCACCTGCACCACCGCATGCTCGACCTCGGTCACCGCGACCGTGATGCCGTCCTCATCTTCTACGCCTGGACGGCGGTGATCTCGCTCGCCGTCCTCCTCATGTACGTCGGAGCCCGCGAGGACTGGCCGGGCCAGTACCTTCCCGGCGTGGGATTCGGTGTGGTCGGCATCGCGGCCTGCCTGGTTCTCACCCTGAAGCCCTCGCGACGAGCCGTCCCCGCAACCCCCGACTCCGACCCGACACCCGTGGAGCCCTCATGAGTCCGAACCCCGTTTCCAGCACGCCGATCCTTCGACGCACTCTCATCTGGTCGGGAGTCGCCACCGTGGTCCTCGCGATCGCCGCGGCGGTCGTGGGCTACCTCGTCGGGCAGGAGAACGGACTGATCAGCGGCCTGCTCGGTGTGCTCATCGCCGCCGTGTTCCTCGGGATCACCGGTGCGAGCATCCTGATCGCGAACCGGTGGTTCGGCGAGCCGCTCTACGTCCAGTTCTTCTTTGCGATCGTGCTCGGCGGGTGGTTGCTCAAGCTGATCGTGTTCTTCCTCGGCGTCATCGTCCTCAAGGACCAGCCCTGGCTCGACCCCGTGATCTTCTTCGTCGCGATCGTCGCCGGCGTGCTGATGTCGCTGATCGTCGACGCCGTCGTCCTCATGACGATGCGCCTTCCGAATGTCAGCGATGCATCGCTTCCCTCGGTCGCGCCGGAGGACGTCGCTCCGGGGGCCCCGACCGCCGACGAGGGCCCCCAGAGGTCTTAGGGCCGCCTCATACTCTGATAGTGTTGAGACGTGCCCGCCGCTCGCCCGCGAGCGCTTGCGCTGTGAAGCACACCGACCATCGTCGCCCCGGTTCTGACCGGTGCCCCGAAGCTGGAGCCCGCGCTGTTTAATCTTGCTGCGACCCTGACGCCACGACTTGCCACCGATGACGAGTTCCACGCTCCGTCGATCGCGGAGTTCTTCCCCGATGCGGTGTTCCAGATCGGCGACCTGGTCATCCACCGCATCCACCTGATCCAGTTCCTGGCCACGATCGCGGTCGTGCTGATCCTCTGGCTCGGAACGCGCAACATGCGCGTCGTCCCCGGGCGCTTCCAGAGCCTCGTCGAGATGGGCCTCGACTTCGTGCGAGTGAACGTCGCCGAGGACCTGCTCGGGCGCAAGGACGGCCGTCGCTTCCTGCCGATCCTCGCCACCATCTTCTTCATGGTGCTGTTCATGAACATCACGGGAATCATCCCGTTCCTGAACATCGCGGGTACGAGCATCATCGCCGTCCCGCTGCTGCTGGCCGTCGTCAGCTACGTCACCTTCATCTACGCCGGCATCAAGAAGAGCCCCAAGGGCTTCTTCAAGAACTCGCTGTTCCCGTCGGGCGTCCCCCCGTTCCTCTACATCATCGTGACGCCGCTCGAGTTCCTCTCGACATTCATCATCCGGCCCGTCACGCTGACCCTCCGACTGCTGATGAACATGATCGTCGGGCACCTGATGCTCGTCCTGTTCTTCTCCGCAACGCAGTTCTTCGTCATCACTCTCGGAGGGTGGTGGACGGCACTCGGCGCGGGCACGCTCGCGTTCGGCTTCGCGTTCACCCTGTTCGAGATCCTGGTGGCGTTCCTGCAGGCCTACGTCTTCACCATCCTCACCGCGGTCTACATCCAGCTCGCGGTCGCAGAAGAGCACTGAGCGGGTCGGCAACAACCGCCTTCCCACCCAACGAAAGGAAAAACCCGTGGACGCAACTACGGTTCTCGCTGAAATCTCCGGCAACATCGGCACCGTCGGCTACGGCCTCGCGGCTATCGGACCGGCCATCGGCGTGGGTATCGTCGTCGGCAAGACGATCGAGGGCGTCGCCCGTCAGCCCGAGCTGGCCGGTCGCCTCCAGGTCCTCATGTGGATCGGTATCGCCTTCACCGAGGCGCTCGCCTTCATCGGCATCGCGACCTACTTCATCTTCCAGTCCTGACAGACACCCTCTGCGATAAGGAGACAGGATGCTGAACGCTCTTGTCACGTACGCGGCGGAGGAGGCGGACCACAATCCGCTCATCCCCGCCTGGTACGACATCATCTGGTCGGCGGTCTGCTTCGTCGTGATCCTGGTCGTCGTCTGGAAGGTGGCGCTGCCCAAGCTCTACACCCTCCTCGACGCTCGCTCCAACGCGATCGAGGGCAACATCGCCAAGGCCGACGAGGCCCAGAAGCAGGCCGAGGCGGCTCTCGAGGAGTACACCCGTCAGCTCGCCGAGGCACGCACCGAGGCCGGTGAGATCCGAGAGGCCGCCCGCGAGGACGGCAAGAAGATCGTCGCCGAGGCCAAGGAAGCCGCTTCGTCCGAAGCAGCTCGCATCACGGCGACCGCGCACACGCAGATCGAGGCCGAGCGTCAGACCGCTCTCGTCTCGCTGCGCAGCGAGGTCGGCACGCTGGCCATCGACCTCGCCGGTGGCGTCGTCGGTGAGACGCTCTCCGACGATGCCCGCGCGACGGCGGTCGTCGACCGCTTCCTCGCCGACCTCGAAGCATCCGAGAAGGCGGCTCAGTAATGGGCAGCGCGACCACTCAGGCACTCGCGGCATCCATCCAGACGCTTGCCGCAGCGAAGGACGTCACCCTCGACACCGCGCGGGAGCTCTTCGCCGCCGCGCACGCCGTGGGCGATTCGTCTCAGCTGAGCGGCGCGCTGGCTGACCCGGCGGCCCCGGCAGCGGCACGGCAGAACGTCGTGACCGCGGTGTTCGGCGGGCTGTCGGCGAACACGCAGGCCGTGCTCAAGACGGTCGTCTCGGAACGCTGGTCCAACGCCGACGAGCTCGTCGACGGCATCGACGAGCTCGCGATCCGCGCCTCGGCGATCGCCGAGGCCGGCGCCGACATCGAGGGGGAGCTGTTCGGCTTCTCCCGCGTCGTCGCCGCGAACCCCGAGCTCGAGCTCGCACTGGGAAGCCGTCTCGGCGGTCAGGACGCGAAGTCGGCTCTCGTCGAGCGTCTGCTCTCCGGAGCGACCAGCGCCCCCGCGGCCCTGATCGTCTCCTCCCTCGTGCGTCAGCCGCGCGGGCGGCGGATCCGTCAGCTCCTCAACCGCGCCATGCGGATCGTCTCCGACCAGCGTGACCGCGTCGTCGCGACGGTCTACAGCGCGAGCGAGCTGAACGACGCGCAGCGCGCCCGCCTCGGCGAAGCGCTCTCGCGACGCTACGACGGTCAGGTGGCGCTCAACGTCGTCATCGACCCGACGATCATCGGTGGTCTGCGCGTGCAGATCGCCGACGACGTGATCGACGGCAGCATCTCCGCACGACTCGCCGACCTTCGCCAGAAGCTCGCGGGCTAACACGACTTCGCGCGGGGAACCGCGCACCCAGATACAAAGGGAAGACAATGGCAGAACTATCGATCAGCCCCGACGTCATCCGTGACGCGCTGAAGGACTTCGCCGCCGCTTACGAGCCCACCGGGGCCGCGGCGACCGAGGTCGGCACGGTCATCGACGCCGCTGATGGCATCGCGCACGTCGAAGGACTGCCCGGTGTCATGGCGAACGAGCTCGTGATCTTCGCCGACGGCACCAAGGGCCTCGCCCAGAGCCTCGACGAGCACGAGATCGGCGTCGTGGTCCTCGGCGACTTCGCCGGCATCGAGGCCGGTCAGGAAGTCACCCGCACGGGTGAGGTCCTCTCCGTCCCCGTCGGCGACGGCTACCTCGGCCGCGTGGTGGACCCGCTCGGAAACCCGATCGACGGCCTCGGCGCGATCGCCACCGAAGCCGTCCGCGAGCTCGAGCTGCAGGCGCCCGGCGTCATGCAGCGCAAGTCGGTGCACGAGCCGATGCAGACCGGCATCAAGGCCATCGACGCGATGATCCCCGTCGGCCGCGGCCAGCGTCAGCTGATCATCGGTGACCGCCAGACCGGTAAGACGGCCATCGCGATCGACACGATCATCAACCAGAAGGCCAACTGGGAGTCGGGCGACGTCAACAAGCAGGTTCGCTGCATCTACGTCGCCATCGGCCAGAAGGGCTCGACCATCGCTTCGGTGAAGGGCGCGCTCGAAGAGGCCGGCGCTCTGGAGTACACCACGATCGTGGCCGCTCCGGCATCCGACCCCGCGGGCTTCAAGTACCTCGCCCCCTACACCGGTTCGGCCATCGGTCAGCACTGGATGTACGGCGGCAAGCACGTCCTCATCATCTTCGACGACCTGTCGAAGCAGGCCGAGGCCTACCGTGCCGTCTCCCTTCTGCTGCGCCGCCCGCCGGGCCGCGAGGCTTACCCGGGTGACGTCTTCTACCTGCACTCGCGTCTGCTCGAGCGTTGCGCGAAGCTGTCCGACGAGCTCGGCGCCGGTTCCATGACGGGCCTCCCGATCATCGAGACCAAGGCGAACGACGTCTCGGCGTACATCCCGACCAACGTGATCTCGATCACCGACGGCCAGATCTTCCTGCAGTCCGACCTCTTCAACGCCAACCAGCGTCCGGCGGTCGACGTGGGTATCTCGGTGTCGCGAGTCGGTGGTGACGCTCAGGTCAAGTCGATCAAGAAGGTCTCCGGAACGCTGAAGCTCGAGCTCGCGCAGTACCGCTCGCTCGAGGCGTTCGCGATGTTCGCCTCCGACCTCGATGCCGCCTCGCGTCGTCAGCTGTCGCGCGGTGCACGTCTGACCGAGCTGCTCAAGCAGCCGCAGTACTCGCCGTACCCGGTCGAGGAGCAGGTCGTCTCGATCTGGGCCGGAACCAACGGCAAGCTCGACACGATCGAGGTCGAGGACGTCCTGCGCTTCGAGCGCGAACTGCTCGACTACCTGCGTCGCAACACCTCGGTGCTCGACACCCTGCGTGAGACCAACGTCCTCAGCGACGACACGGTCGCGGAGCTCGAGAAGCACACGGATGCCTTCGTCCTGGAGTTCCAGGGTGGCAAGGGACACGCCATCGGCGCCCCGGGCCACGAGGAGCACGCCGCTGCGGAGGCAGACGACGTCAACCAGGAGAAGATCGTCAAGGGTCGTCGCGCGTAATCGCGTGAGGTACTGATTTCATGGGCGCTCAACTCAGGGTCTACAAGCAGAAGATCAGTTCTGCTCAGACGACCAAGAAGATCACGAAGGCGATGGAACTCATCGCGGCTTCGCGCATCCAGAAGGCGATGGCACGCGTCAAGGCGTCCACCCCCTTCGCGCGAGCCGTGACGAGGGCCGTGTCCGCCGTCGCGACGCACTCGAACGTCGACCACCCGCTCACCCGTGAGCCCGAGAACATCAGCCGCTCCGCGGTCGTGATCTTCTCGTCGGACCGCGGTCTCGCCGGTGCCTTCAACTCGCAGATCCTCCGTGAGGGTCTCGAGGTGGCGGAGCTGCTGCGCGGTCAGGGCAAGGAGCCGGTGTTCTACCTCGTCGGTCGCAAGGCCGTCGGCTACTTCCAGTTCCGTCGCATCGCGGCGGCAGCGGAGTGGACCGGCGACACCGACACCCCGTCGTTCCACACGGCCGAGGAGATCTCGTCGACTCTGCTCGACGCGTTCTCGCGCGGAGGTGCGGGCGGCGGCGTCGACGAGATCCACCTCGTGTACAACCGCTTCGTCAGCATGATGACGCAGTCGCCGGAATCCGTGCGCCTGCTTCCGCTGGAGATCGCGGAGGCCGACGAGTCGGAGGCGGGCAGCGCTGTCTACCCGCTCTACGAATTCGAGCCCGACGCCGAGACCGTGCTCGACGCGATCCTGCCGGTGTACATCCAGAGCCGCGTCTTCAACGCCCTCCTGCAGTCGTCTGCCGCCAAGCAGGCTGCGACGCAGAAGGCGATGAAGTCCGCCAGCGACAACGCCGACAAGCTCATCACCGACTACACCCGTCTGCGCAACAACGCGCGCCAGGCGGAGATCACGCAGCAGATCGCGGAGATCGTCGGCGGCGCCGACGCCCTCTCGTCTGGCAAATAGACCATCAGGAAAGAGACGAAGAAATGACCACCACCGCTACGGCTGACCAGCCCGCGACCGCGGTCGTCGGGCGCGTCGCACGCGTCAACGGTCCGGTTGTCGACATCGAGTTCCCGCACGACTCGATCCCCGGCATCTACAACGCGCTGAAGACGACGATCACCATCGGCGAGGAGTCGACCGAGATCACCCTCGAGGTCGCTCAGCACCTCGGTGACGAGCTCGTCCGCGCCATCGCCCTGAAGCCGACCGACGGCATCGTCCGCGGCCAGGAGGTTCGCGACACCGGAGAGGCCATCTCGGTCCCGGTCGGCGACATCACCAAGGGCAAGGTCTTCAACGTGATCGGCGAGGTCCTCAACGGCGAGCCCGGTGAGACCCTCGAGGTCACGGAGCGCTGGCCGATCCACCGCAAGGCGCCCAACTTCGACCAGCTCGAGTCGAAGACCACGATGTTCGAGACGGGCATCAAGTCCATCGACCTCCTCACCCCGTACGTCCAGGGTGGAAAGATCGGTCTGTTCGGTGGAGCCGGTGTCGGTAAGACCGTCCTCATCCAGGAGATGATCCAGCGTGTGGCGCAGGACCACGGTGGAGTCTCGGTGTTCGCCGGTGTCGGTGAGCGCACCCGTGAGGGCAACGACCTGATCCACGAGATGGAAGAGGCGGGCGTCTTCGACAAGACCGCGCTCGTGTTCGGCCAGATGGACGAGCCGCCGGGGACGCGTCTTCGCGTCGCACTGTCGGCTCTGACGATGGCGGAGTACTTCCGTGACGTGCAGAAGCAGGACGTGCTGCTCTTCATCGACAACATCTTCCGCTTCACGCAGGCCGGTTCCGAGGTCTCCACGCTTCTCGGCCGTATGCCGTCCGCCGTGGGTTACCAGCCGAACCTCGCCGACGAGATGGGTGTGCTCCAGGAGCGCATCACCTCGACGCGTGGTCACTCGATCACCTCGCTGCAGGCGATCTACGTGCCGGCCGATGACTACACCGACCCGGCTCCGGCGACCACCTTCGCCCACCTCGACGCGACGACCGAGCTCTCTCGTGAGATCGCTTCGAAGGGTCTGTACCCGGCCATCGACCCGCTGACCTCGACGTCGCGCATCATGGACCCCCGCTACCTGGGCGAGGACCACTACCGCGTCGCCACGACGGTCAAGCAGATCCTCCAGAAGAACAAGGAGCTGCAGGAGATCATCGCCATCCTCGGTGTCGATGAGCTCTCCGAGGAAGACAAGATCGTCGTGTCGCGTGCGCGTCGCATCCAGCAGTTCCTCTCGCAGAACACCTACATGGCCAAGAAGTTCACGGGTGTCGAGGGTTCGACCGTCCCGCTCAAGGAGACCATCGAGTCCTTCGATGCGATCACCCGCGGTGACTTCGACCACGTGGCCGAGCAGGCCTTCTTCAACGTCGGTGGTATCGGCGACGTCGAAGAGCGCTGGGCGCAGATTCAGAAGGAGAACGCCTGACCATGGCGCTCAACGTCAGCCTCGTCTCCGCCGACGCGGAGGTCTGGACGGGGGAAGCGAGCCTCGTGATCGCCAAGACCGTCGAGGGTGAGATCGGCTTCATGTCCGGTCACGAGCCGGTGCTGGCCATCCTCGCCGAGGGCCAGGTCCGGATCACCCAGACCGATGGCACCAAGGTGCTCGCGAACGCGCAGGACGGCTTCCTCTCGATGGAGGGCAACGTCCTGACGATCGTCGCCGGCAACGCGGCGCTCATCGCCTAGCAGTCGACTACATGCGTCCGCCTCGGACCCGGTCTCGGGTTCCGAGGCGGACGCATCTGCATTCCCCGAGGACTCATGAAGATCCTTCTCCCTCCGTCCGAGACCAAGCATCCCGGCGGTACCGGTGATCCACTCGATCCCGCCGCACTGGCGCTGCCAGGGCTGCACGAGCATCGCACGGCGGTGATTGACGCTCTCGTCGATCTCGCGGCCGATGAGGAGCAGGCTCGACGGGTGCTGAAGCTGAGCGAACGCCAGGTGGGCGACATCGCCCACAATCGGATGCTGCGGAGCGCACCGACGATGCCCGCGATCGACCGCTACACCGGAGTGCTCTTCGATGCGCTCGACGCGCGTGCGCTCTCTCCGGCGTCGCGCCGCTGGCTGGGGGAGCACGTGTGGATCCACTCGGCACCGTTCGGGCCGGTCGGAGCGCTCGACGGCATTCCTCCCTACCGCCTCGCGGCGGGCACCGCCCTCCCGGGACTGGTCGCGATGCGCCGGCACTGGGCCGACGCCACCAGCGCCGCCCTCGCCGAAGCGGAACCCGCGTTCGTCCTGGATCTGCGGAGCGAAGCATACGTCGCTCTGGGCCCGATTCCCACTTCCGTGCCGTCGGCCTACGTCCGGGTCGTCACCGACGATGGCGACGGGGGAGCGCGGGCTCTCAACCATTTCAACAAGAAGTCGAAGGGTCAGTTCGTCCGCGCTCTCGCGGAGAGCCGTCCGCGGATCGGCTCGCTGCGATCGCTCCTCATCTGGGCGTCGAAAAACGACATCGTCCTTCGGCGCACCGAAGACGACCGGGTGCTCGAGCTGGTCGTCACGGAGTGACGCCCGTCCGCGCATGGGGAGATGTCCCCGTGCGTGTCGTTGCCGCGTCGTTATCTGCACCGCTATGGTGGGTCTCGCGGCGTGGATTACGCCACCAATTCGGATCCGGAGGGGATCATGAATCCTTACTACGACTCGAGCTACTGGGCATTCCTCGGTGGCGTCATCATCTTCAGCGTCATCATCGGCCTCGCCGCCTACGTGCTCGTCTCCCTCTTCTTCATGAAGATCTTCGAGAAGGCCGGTGTCGAGGGCAAGTGGCGCGCGTGGGTGCCCGTGTACAACTACATGGTCTTCGCCAAGCTGGGCGACATGTCGCCCTGGCCGGTGCTGATCGTGATCGGTCTTTCGCTCATCCCGTACCTGAACTTCCTCACCGGACTCGCGGCGGCAGCGCTCTTCGCCGTCATCGCATGGCGCGTCGGACTCAAGCTCCAGAAGGATGCGGTGTGGGTGGTCCTGTGGATCTTCCTCTCCATCGTCTGGCTCGGCATCAACGCGTTCGACAAGTCGCGATGGAACCCGAACATCCAGCCCGCTCCGTGGGCCGGAAACGGATTCTTCGCTGACCGCACCGTCTGGGCGGGCATCCCCGTCCAGCCTTCTGCCGCCGCTCCGCAGGCCGGATACGGCGCTCCCGGTTACGGCGCGGCCCCGCAGGGGTACGCACCCCCCGCTCCGCAGGGCTACGCCCCGCCGGCTCAGCCCGGATACGCACCTCCCGCACAGCCCGGATACGGCGCACCTGCGGCGCCCCCGGCGAGTGCACCCGCTACGCCGCCCGCGCCGCCGGCTCCGGCCGCACCGCCCGCGACTCCGCCGGCACCGCCCGCTGCTCCGCCGGCACCGCCCGCTGCTCCGCCTGCTCCGCCGACGGACCCCACGCAGCCTCCGGCCTGATCGTCCCGTGCGAAGAGCCCTCGACCTCACGGTCGGGGGCTCTTCCCGTCTTCACGGCGCTTCGGCCCGTCGCCGAAAACCGGCGCGCCGCTGGGATAGCGTGAGGGTATGGTCATGTCACAGCGCCGCGTCGGTGCGTCCGGACTCCTCGTCTCCGCCACAGGCCTCGGATGCAACAACTTCGGGCGGGCCGGCACCGCCACCGAGACGATCGAGGGCACGCGCGAGGTGATCTCCGCGGCGATCGCCAACGGCATCACCCTGTTCGACACGGCGGACATGTACGGCGCCGTGGCCGGAACGAGTGAGACGCTCATGGGGGAGGCCCTCCAGGGGCGGCGCGACAGCGTCGTGCTCGCGACGAAGTTCGGTCACGAACGCGACATGGGTTACGCCTTCCCCGCAGCCCGGGGATCTCGGCGCTACGTCCGTCGCGCGGTCGAGGAGTCCCTGCGTCGTCTGCAGACGGACTGGATCGATCTGTATCAGTTGCACCTGCCCGATCCCGAGACGCCGATCGCCGAGACCACCGATGCTCTCGACGAGCTGGTCCGTGAGGGCAAGATCCGCTATTACGGTCACTCGAACTTCACCGGTTGGCAGATCGCCGAGGCCGAGTTCACCTCCACCGCTCGCTCGAGCGGTCGCTTCGTCTCGGCGCAGAACCACTACTCGCTGCTCGCCCGCGCCGCCGAGAGGGAGGTCCTCCCCGCGGTCGAACGGTACGGGCTGGGTTTCTTCCCGTTCTTCCCCCTCCACAACGGGCTCCTCACGGGCAAGTTCACCCGCGAGGGTGGACCCGCGAGCAGCCGGATCATGTCGTCTCGGCGTCACGTATGGGAGAACGCGCCGTGGGAGGCGTTGGAGGCGTATCGCGTGTTCTGCGAGGAACGCGGGATCACGATGGTCGAGGCGACGTTCGGCTGGTTGCTGTCCCGTCCCGCGGTCTCCAGTGTCATCGCGGGCGCGACGTCGGCGGCGCAGGTGGAGTCGAATGCGCGCGCCGGCGATGCATGGCGACCCGACGCCGAGGAGCTCGCCGTCATCGATGCGCTCTTCCCGCTGCCTCAGGACCCGGGGGCGCAGGTGTGAGCGCGATCAGCGATTCGACTACGATGTGTGAGTACCTCGCGGCCGTCCGATCCGCCGTGGGACCATCGGAGGCAGCACGTGGCTGAGACGACAACGACGACGCGTAGCGTCACGGTCGCGCAGCGCCCGCTGCTGCTCTCCTGGGCGGGCACGACTGATCAGGGGCGCCGTCGCGACACGAATCAGGATGCATTCCTCGCGGAGTATCCGCTGTTCATCGTCGCCGATGGAATGGGTGGACACGCAGGAGGCGAGATCGCCAGCCGCAGCACGGTTCAGCGGCTGCAGGCACTGGTCGATGACGGATCCGTGGAGCGGCCGGCGATCGAGAAGGCGCTCGAACTCGCGGTGGCGGACATCGCGGATCACCCCGAGACCACCGACGAGGGAACCGGGACCACGCTGACCGGCGTGTTCCTGGAGCTTCAGGACGGGGAGCCGCACTGGGTGTCGCTGAACATCGGCGACTCACGCGTGTATCTCCTGCGCGACGATCGCCTCGTGCAGGTGACGACCGATCACTCGGTCGTCCAGGAACTCATCACGGCGGGGAAGCTGAGCCCGGAGGAAGCGGAAGGGCATCCCTACAGCAACGTGATCACACGGGCGGTCGGGGCGAGCGAGCTGACGCCGCCGGACTACCTGACGATCGAGGTCCGCGCCGGCGATCGGTTCGTGATCTGTTCGGACGGTCTCACTAAGGAGCTCACCGACTACGGCATCCAGCACTTCCTGCGGGAGAACCCTGAACCGGGGCCGGCCGTCGATGCGATGCTCGCCGCGGCCCTCGAGAACGGCGGCCGAGACAATGTCACCGTCATCATCGTGCAGGTGACCGATCCTGCGGACTCCTCCTCCACACCGGACGAGAACGGCGAATAGCCCCGATCGCCTGTGAGCGGAGCCCCTCCGCCGATCCCCATGCCGTCGAATGGAGGGCATGGATCCCCTCCCGATCGTGCTGCCGGCCACGCAGGTCCCGCCTCGACGCGCCCCTCTGCCGTTCCTCGCCGCCGGTATGCCCGTCGTCGCGGGCGTCGTTCTCTGGCTGATCACCGGCTCGCTCTTCTCCCTCTGCTTCGCCGCGCTCGGCCCCGTGATGATGGTGGCCTCGCTCATCGATTCGGGGCGCGGTCGTCGCAGGGAGCAGCGACGCATCCTCGAGGAGGATGAGCGGTCATGGGCGGTGGCGGAGGAACAGCTCTCCTCGCTGCACGGGGAGGAGAGAAACCGCCGCTGGGGCCAGCACCCCGACGCGGCCACCTGCACGCAGGAACCGCCGCTGCGCGGCACGGAGCCGCCCGAGGCGAGGACGCCCGTCGTGGTCGGTTCCGGTGCTGTCGCCAGCATCATCCGTACGACCGGTGGTGACGGTGAGCGGGCACGTGAACTCCAGGAACGTGCGCGTGTGCTCGAGTCCGCACCGATCCTCGTTCCCCTGGGCGCGGGAATCTGCGTGCGGGGCCCGCAGCCTCTCACCCTCGCCGTGGCGCGTGCGCTGGTACTGCAGCTCTCTCTGCGGTTCGCGCCGGGACAGCTGAAGCTCGTCGGCGAGGGGTTCCCCGACGGGGACTACGCCGGGCTTCCGCACTCGTCGTCCCTGCGGCGAGGATTCCGCCTCGGTGTCGGACCCGCGTCGATCCGGGAGGTCGAAGCGGACGCGACGATCTGGCTGGCGCGGTCCGGCGAAGAAGTACCCGACGGCATCCTCACCGTCCTGGATCTGCAGGAACCGCGGGAGTCCACGCTTCGAACCCCGGAGGGCGTCGTCACGATCGCCGCCGAAGGGGTCTCCCGCCAGCAATTCGAGACGATCGCCGCCCGCCGACTCGCCTCCGACGACGAGGCGGATGCCGTGCCGGAGGCGGTGGAGTTCTCTCAGCTCGTGCAGACACCGGCCGAATCAGGGCTGCGGGCGGTCATCGGTCGAGGAGCCGGTGCGGACGGAGAGGTCGACATCGTCGAAGACGGTCCGCACGCCATCGTCACCGGCACCACGGGTACCGGCAAGAGCGAGCTCCTGGTGACCTGGGTCACCGCGATAGCCGCGTCGTACGGCCCTGAGCGAGTGAACTTCGTCCTGGCCGACTTCAAGGGCGGAACGGCGTTCGAACCGCTCCGGGCGCTGGCCCAGGTGACCGCGGTCATGACGGATCTCGACGAGGCGGGAGCGCGACGCGGCGTGGAGAGCCTGCGCGCCGAATTGCGCCGTCGGGAGGGCGCTCTCGCCGCAGCCGGTGTGCGCGATATCGCCGACGTGGAGATTCCGCGACTCCTGATCGTCGTGGACGAGTTCGCGGCCCTCCTGCAGGACCATCCGGATCTCGGCGCCGTGTTCACCGACATCGCCGCGCGAGGCCGCGCGCTGGGGATGCATCTGATCCTCGGCACCCAACGCGCCTCCGGGGTGGTGAGGGACTCCCTCGCCGCGAACTGCCCGTTGCGGCTCAGCCTTCGGGTCAGCGATCCGTCCGACAGCCGCGCGATGATCGGGACGGCGGCCGCGGCGGAGATCCCCGGGGGAGTGAGCGCCCGAGGCCTCTGCCTCGTGCGCCGCCCGCAGGACGACGATGCCGAACCCCTTCGCGTCGCGTTGACCCGTGAGGACGACCTGAGCGGAGTGGCGAAGCGCTGGGCGCACCTGCCCAGGCCCGCGAGTCCCTGGCTGCTTCCGCTCGCCGAGATGATCCCGCTGCCGGAGGATGCGACGAGGACGGAGAGCTCGGAGATCCTCTGGGGAGTCGCCGACGTCCCGGAGTCGCAGGAGCAGCCGCGGCTCGTCATCCGGGCGGGCCAGGATCGCGGGATCGCCGTGATCGGCGCTCCCGGGTCGGGGCGCACCGCCGCTCTCCGCGTGCTCACCGCACAGGTGCCGGAGGCGCTGTGGATCCCCGCCGACCCGGAGCGGATGTGGGACGTCGTGCAGTCGCTGGTCGAGGGACGGACACGGATGCCCGCGCTCGTCCTCTGCGACGACCTCGACGCCCGTGCCGCGGAGCTGCCGCCCGAGTATGCGCAGACTCTGGTGCAGCGGTGGGAGCAGATCCTGCGTGGTGCGACCGGGAGCAGCGTCGTGATCACGGCGACGCGGTCGAGCGGGGCCATCGGGCGCGTGCTCGACGCGCTGCCGCGCCGAGCGCTGCTCCGCGCCGCGAGCAGGGTCGATCACGTCGCCGCCGGCGGAGAGAGCGCGACGTTCGACGAGCGTCGTCCACCCGGCCGTGCTCGCCTCGACGGCCACGAGACGCAGTTCTTCTGGAAGCCCGACGGAGCGGCGAGTGACGGGCGCGCGATCGGTGAGGGGCCGGAGCGCTGGGAGCCGGGAGCGGGGCTCCATGCCATCGTCACGGCCGGGGCCGCGTCGCTCGTCTCCGCGGTTCAGCAGGCATACCCCTCCGCGCGGGTGAGCGTGATCGGATCAGGGGCCGTCATCGGTGCGGGTCAGGGCTTCACGCAGACCCCGGGCGGAGAACACGAGCCGGTCGTCCTTCTCGGCGACACCGATGCCTGGCAGCGCGAGTGGTCGCTCTGGCAGCGCGTCCGCACGGACGGCGAGGTGCTCATCCGCGCGGAGCGGCCTTCGGATCTCCGGCAGTTGGTCGGGCACCGGGAACTGCCGCCGTTCGCGCGGCTTCACGCCGGACGGGTGTGGGCGGTGCGCGGAGCCGAGGCACCGCGGCGACTCGTGGTTCCCGCGCTCCTCGGTGAGCGGGAAACCTGGAGACGTGAGCCCGCGCCCGTGACGGTAGCGAGCGTCGGTGCGCAGCCGCCAGCGGACCAGCCCCGCACACGGCGGAGCCTGCGGGAACGTCGGGGATGAGGCCTCAGATACCGGGGGAGACGAGAACCCGACCGACCGGCTGTCCGCCGCCGAGCACGTCGAGCGAGAGCGCGTCGGCCAGGTCGGCGACATCACGATCCGTGAGTGCCCCGGCTCGCGCGAGCAGCGTCGCAGCCACGATGGTCGATGCGCGTGCTCCGCCGTCGAGCATCTTCAGAGCGACGGTCGTGCCGTTGGGGGCCACCATGACCATGACGCCCTCGGCGCCTCCCTTGGCGAAGACTCCGAGCTTCTCGATGGCGACGGTGTCGGGCCGCCCGGGACCCTCGATGGTCCAGGGGTGCTCGCGCACCGCGCGCACCAGGGAACCGGCGACGCGGTGAAGGGCGAACGGCGAGCGATCCGATGCCGTGCCGATCCGGTGGATCGCGCGGGCGAGGCCCGTCAGCGTCATCGCGTAGACCGGCGCGCCGCAGCCGTCGATCGACGTGTGGGAGATCTTCTCGCCGGTGAGACGCTCGATCACCTCGCGGATGTGCGCCTGCAGAGGGTGGCCCTCCTCCAGATACCCCTCCGTGGGCCAGCCGGTGGCGATGCAGGCCCGCAGCATCGCGGCGTGCTTGCCCGAGCAGTTCATCCGCACGCTCGCCTGCTGGCCGTGCTCCCGCACCATCTCGTCGCGGGTCGCCTGGTCGCTCGGCCAGGCCGGCGGGCAGGCGAGCGCGTCTTCGTTCAGACCACCGGCCGTCAGCATCTCCCGCACCGCGGCGGCATGCCGATCGGTCCCGATGTGACTCGCCGTCGACAGAGCGAGGTACTCGCCCTCGAGCGCGGCTCCCGCCGTGATGCAGGCGACCGCCTGCAGGGGCTTCATGCTGGAGCGCGGCAGGATGAGCGCATCGGCGTTGCCGAGACGCGCGACCACCTCTCCCTCAGAGGAGAGCACCACCGCCGCTCCCGCGTGTCGCGACTCGACGAAGCCGCTCCGCTCTACGACGGCGAGTTCGACGGAATCCTGAACGGTGAGAGTCTCCAGCACCCGTCCAGACTATCCCCGCCGCCCGACGAGTCGCCGAAGCGAGTGCGGCGCCGGGAGTGTCGGCGAGCGGTGGCACACTGGGGAGCATGGCAGAACACGCAACGCGCATCCTCGGAGAGCACCGTTATGCGCTCACGAGCATCTGGACCGGTAACACCGGGACCGGCACGAGCGGTTACCGCGACTATCGGCGCGACGTCGAGATCTCCGTCGAGGGAAAGCCGATGCTCCTCGCATCCGCCGACAAGCCTTTCCGCGGCGACCCCGCGCGATGGAACCCCGAGGACCTCCTCGTCGCAGCGCTGTCGGAATGCCACCTACTCTCGTACCTGCACGCGTGCGTCACCGCGGGCGTGGTCGTCCTCTCCTACCGCGACGACGCGACCGGCACGATGCGCGAAGACGGCGCGGGCGGCGGAGCGTTCTCCGAGGTCACGCTGCACCCGCAGGTCGTCGTCGCCGACGCTTCCATGATCGAGGCCGCGGAGCGCGCGCACGTGCAGGCCAACGAGTGGTGCTTCATCGCGAACTCGATGAACTTCCCCGTGCGGCACGAGGCCACGGTGACCGCCCTCGGCTGAGCGCTCGACGACCGTCAGCGACGCTCGTGCGGCAGTGCCTGCTTGATCTTCTCGATGGCTCCCTGCGCGGGAGCTTCGTTGTAAGCCCCGGCGAGTTCCTGGCCCGAGAGCGCGTGGATCGCGGCCATGATCTCGTCGGTCGCGAGACGACGCGCTCGACCGCTCGTCGCGGGGCCGTGCGGGGCGAGATCGAGGGGTTTGCCGAATCGCACCGTGATGCGCTCCTTCGTCGTGGGGATCTTCGCGCCGACCGGCATCACCTTGTCGGTTCCGATGAGCCCGACGGGGACGACGGGCGCTCCGGTCTGCAGAGCCAGGAAGGCGACGCCCGTGCGGCCCTTGTAGAGCCGACCGTCGGTGGAACGGGTGCCCTCCGGGTAGAGCGCTACGGCGAGTCCCTCATCGAGCAGCTGGCGCTGCAGGTCGAGTGCGTCCAGAGCAGCCTGTCCGGCACCGCGGCGTACCGGTATGGCTCCGATGGATTCGAAGAAGGTCTTGCTGAGCCAGCCCTTGGCGCCGGTGCCCTCGAAGTAACTGGATTTCGCGAGGAAATGCACCGGACGGGGGGCTGCAACCGGGATCGCGATGGAATCGATGAAGGACAGGTGGTTGCTGGCGAAGATCACGGCCCCGGTGCGCGGGACGTTCTCCTTGCCCTCGACGCGCGGACGATAGATCAGCCGTGCGAGCGGGCTGATGATGCTGCGCCCCAGCGCGTAGGCGAATCCGGCGTGACGAGGCTCCGCTGACTTCGAGGTCTCTGCGGTCTCTGCGGGGGACGATTCCGGGTCCACGGACGGCTCAGAGGTCATCAGAGAAGGCTACTCCGAGATCCATGCCGGCACTGGAATGAAGCGGTTGTGTCGCGTCTCCCAGCGCGGGCCAAGCGAAATGCGAGAGGATGAAGCGTCCCGCCCGCGATCTCGAAGGCTCAACTGTGCGCAAGCGTCCGCTCGTCCTCCTGTCCACCGTCGCCGCGGCGACCCTTCTGCTGGCCGGCTGCTCCGGCAGCGCTGAGCCGGAGAGCTCGGCCACGCCGGAGGAGACCGCAGGAGCGACGTCGTGCCTCGCCGACCTCGCATCCGGTGCCGGATCCGACGCCGTCACGGTCGAGGGAACGGACGGCGACGCGAAGGTGACGGTCCCCGCAGGCACCGAGATCACCGAGCCCGAGCGTTCGGTGATCACCGAGGGCGACGGCGACGAGGTGCTTCCCGGCGACCTCGTCTCGCTGCGTTACCAGCTCGTCGACGCGACGACCAACGAGGTGCTGAGCAGCTCCGAGCGCGGCCCGGACGGCATCCTCTCCGCGTTGCTCGCCTCGCAGCAGCAGCAGATCTCCGACCCCACGCAGTCGACCGTGTTCACGGTCGCGGCGGAGTGCCTCCCCGTCGGGTCGAGCGTCGTGCTCACCCTCCCCGCCTCGCAGGAGGGCCTGAACCCGAGCGTGCTCTACGTCCAGACGATCGAGAAGCTCCCGACCATCGCATCGGGTACGGACGTCGAGCCCGAAGCGGGGATGCCCACCGTCGAGCTCGACGCGGACGGCGCCCCCACCATCACTCTCCCGGACGGCGACGCTCCGGCCGAGACGAAGGTCGCGGTCCTGAAGCAGGGCGACGGCGCGACGGTCGCCGAGGGTGATCTCGTCACTGTTCAGTACCGCGGCATCAAGTGGTCGGACGGGGAAGAGTTCGACTCCAGCTGGAGCCGCGGAGCGGCCCCGGCGCAGTTCCCCACGACGGGTGTCGTGACCGGCTTCAAGAAGGCGCTCGAAGGCCAGAAGGTCGGATCGCAGGTCATCGTGACGATGCCGCCGTCCGAGGCGTACGGCGCGAGCGAGGGCAACGAGCTCCAGAACGAGAGCCTCGTGTTCGTCGTGGACATCCTCGCGACCACCCCGCCGGAGCAGGTCCAGCAGTAAGCGGCGGAGCCGAGGGCGTGTCATAGGCTGACGACATGCAGCGCATCATCGTCCTCGGCTCCACCGGCTCCATCGGCACGCAGGCGCTCGACGTCATCCGTGCCAACCCCCGCCGTTTCGAGCTGGTCGGTCTCGCTGCAGGCTCGAACGCAGAGATGCTGGGCGAGCAGGCCGAGAGCTTCCGTGTCGAGAGCACCGCTCTGGGGGCGGTCGAGGCCGAGCAGCTCGTGCGCGACGTCGACGCCGACGTGGTGCTGAACGCGATCACGGGATCGATCGGCCTCGGCTCGACACTCGCCGCTCTGAAGGCCGGACGCACGCTCGCCCTGGCGAACAAGGAATCCCTCATCGTGGGCGGCGAGCTGGTGCTCGCCGCGGCACGGCCCGGGCAGATCGTGCCCGTCGACTCCGAGCACTCCGCGATCGCGCAGGCGCTCCGCAGCGGAACGCACGCGGAGGTGCGTCGACTCGTCGTCACGGCATCCGGCGGTCCCTTCCGCGGGCGCACCCGGCAGGAGCTCGCCGAGGTCACGCCGGCCGAAGCCCTGGCCCACCCCACCTGGGATATGGGGCGCATGGTCACCACCAACTCCGCCACCCTCGTCAACAAGGGCCTCGAGGTCATCGAGGCGCACCTGCTCTTCGACATCGCCTACGACGACATCGACGTCGTGGTGCACCCGCAGTCGATCGTGCACTCGATGGTCGAATTCATCGACGGCTCGACCATCGCCCAGGCATCGCCGCCCGACATGCGCCTGCCGATCTCGCTGGGACTCGACTGGCCGAACCGCGTCGGCGGGGTGGGGCGCCCCCTCGATTGGAAGACCGCGTCCTCCTGGACGTTCGAACCTCTCGACGAGGAGGCCTTCCCCTCCGTCGCGCTCGCGAAGACCGTCGGACGTGCGGGAGCGACGTTCCCCGCCGTCTACAACGCCGCGAACGAGCAGGCGGTCGACGCCTTCCACGAAGGACGACTGCCGTTCCTGGGAATCGTCGACACGATCGCCCGCGTCGTGGATGCGCACGAACCGCCCGAGCAGCTCACGGTGGAGTCGCTCGCCGCAGCCGAGCTCTGGGCGCGGCAGAAGGCGGACCGGCTGATCGCCGCCGCCTGAGCCTCAGTCCTCGTCGGGGTAGGGCACGGGCCAACGCGAGTCCGGCACCGGCCACCCGGCCGCGCGCAGAGCGCGGCGGGCGAGTTCCCTGGCCGAGTACGGCGTGCGCACACCGCGGATATCGCGGTAGTCCTGGTGCCCGGGCCCTGCCCAGAGGATCGCATCGCCGTCCCCGACGAGCTCGACAGCGGCGACGATGGCCGTCTCCGGCGGCGAGTACTCGTGGATCTCGGCATCCGGACGTGCTTGCCGTGCGCCCGCCACCAGCGTCGCACGGATCGACTCGGGATCCTCGAAGCGGGGGTGGTGATCGGTCACGACGAGGATGTCGCTGCCCTGCACGGCCGTGCGGGCCATGTCGAATCGCTTGCTCGCGTCGCGGTCGCCATCGGCGCCGAAGAGCATGACGACGCGTCCCGGCGTCACGCGACGCACGGCGGCGAGTGTCTTCTCGAACGCGTCGGGAGAGTGGCCGAAGTCGACGAAAACGGCCGGGCCGCGTTCGCCCGACACGAGCTGCGTGCGCCCGGGCAGATACGCGCGGATGCCGCCGTCGCGCTCGAGGGCCGTGACGATCCGCTCCCAGGCGTAGCCGCCTTCGAGGAGCATCACGATCGCCAGTGCGGCATTCGCGGCCATGTGCGGGCCGATCACCGGGACCGTCGTCGTGAGGGTTCCCGCGGGGCCCGTCAGGGTGAAGGTGGTGCCGGCGGCGCGCTCGTCGTCGATCGTGACGACCCAGTCCGCGTTCGCTGCGGCCTCCGGGTCGGCGGCGATCAGCGGGGTGCCCACCGTCACGACCGGGATCTCGGCGCGTTCGACGACGATCGCGCCGGAGGGGGAGTCGAGGCAGATGACGCCGCGCTTCGACCGGTCGGGGCGGAAGAGCGGCAGCTTGGCCTCGAAGTACTCCTCCATGTCGGCGTAGTCGTCGAGGTGGTCGTGGCTGAGGTTGGTGAAGCCGGCCACGTCGAAGTGGATGCCGTCGACGCGGTGGCGCGAGAGCGCCTGGGCGCTCACCTCCACGGCCACGGCCTCGACCTCGCGCTCGCGCATGAGGGCGAGGAGGGCGTGGAACTCGGATGCTTCGGGCGTCGTCAGTCGCGAGACGATGACCTCGCCCGCGATGTGCCGTTCGGCGGTCGAGGAGAGCCCGGTGACGACGTCGATCTGGTCGAGGATGCCGGCGAGCAGATGGGAGACGCTCGTCTTGCCGTTGGTCCCGGTGGTCGCGAAGAGCAGGGGGAGAGGATCCTCGGCCCCGGTGCCGTAGACCCAGGCGCTCAGGTCGCCCAGGACCGCACGCGGATCGTCGACGATCAGGATCGGGAGGCCGACAGACTCGGCGATCGCGGCGCCGTCGTCGTCGGTGATGATCGCGACCGCGCCCTTCTCGGCGGCCGCGGCCGAGAACTCGGCGCCGTGGCGGTTCACGCCCCGGATCGCGACGAAGGCCTCTCCCGCGCGGAGGTCGGCGGTCGCGAGGGTGATGCCGCTGACGGCCACCCCCTGCAGCTCGCCGCGCGTGTCGCGAGCGAATCGGGAGGCGAGTTCGGACAGCTGACGCCGGGGCGGGTTCGCGGGGCGGAGCACGGGAGGCAGGCTCGGTTGTTGTTCAATCGACATGTCTCTTCCATGATCTCACGTGCCGGGCGTATTCCTAGGCTCCAGGCAGTAGCGTTGGCGCGTGGAAACCCTGCTCTATGTGGGTGGCATCCTGTTCATGCTGGTCGGGCTCGCGCTCTCGATCGGACTGCACGAGATCGGTCACCTCCTGCCCGCGAAGCTCTTCGGCGTGCGCGTCGGCCAGTACATGATCGGCTTCGGGCCGCGCATCTGGTCGCGTCGGATCGGCGAGACGGAGTACGGGTTCAAGCTGCTGCCGATCGGCGGGTTCATCTCGATGTCGGGCATGTACCCGGCCTCGAAGAACTCCCGCGCAGCGACAGGGATCTTCCGGTCGCTCGTCCAGGACGCGCGCGCCGCGAACGACGAGACGATCGCGGCGGGCGAGGAGGACCGCGTCTTCTACAAGCTCCCGGTCTGGAAGCGCGTGATCGTCATGCTCGGCGGGCCGTTCATGAACCTCGTTCTGGCGCTTCTCATCTTCACGGTTCTCGCTTCCGGGATCGGACTGCAGCAGGGCACCACGACGATCTCGTCGGTGACGGAGTGCGTGCTGCCGGCCGGTTCGTCGCAGACCGAGTGCACGGCCGACGACCCGGCCTCACCGGCGGCCGAAGCCGGGATCCTGCCCAACGACATCCTCGTCTCGATCGACGGCACCCCGGTGTCGACCTTCGCGGAGGCCACCGCGATCGTGCAGGCGGCGCCGGGCGAGACGCTCGACGTGGTCGTGCGGCGGGGCGGCACCGAGCAGAACCTCGAGATCACCCCGATCGTCGCCGAGCGCACGCTGACGGATGCCAGTGGCCGCCCGATCCTCGACGACGCCGGGGATCCGGTGGTGAAGGAGGTCGGCTACGTCGGGATGTTCGCGCAGATGGGCTACGTCCCGCAGCCGCTGTCGGTCGGACCCCAGATGGCCATCGAGAACGTGGGCCGTGTCGCGAATCTGATCGCGACGCTGCCCGTGCGCCTCTGGGACGTCGGCGTCTCCCTGTTCACCGGGAGCGAGCGTGATCCGAACGGACCGCTCAGCGTCGTCGGCGTCGGGCGGCTCGCCGGTGAGGTCGCCGCGACCGATGCGCCGGTGCTCAACCGTTTCGCCGTGCTGCTGAACCTGCTCGGCTCGTTGAACATCGCCCTCTTCGTCTTCAACCTGATCCCGCTGCTGCCGCTCGACGGCGGTCACATCGTCGTCGCGCTGTGGGAGGGGATCAAGCGCGGATGGGCGCGCCTGTTCCGTCGCCCGCCGCCCGCACCGGTCGACGCCACGAAGCTGGTGCCGCTCACCGTCGTGGTCGCGGTCCTGCTGATCGGGATGGGCGCACTTCTGCTCCTCGCCGATCTGTTCAACCCGGTGAACTTCCTGCAGTAGGGGGTCCGCTCAGCGGAGTGCGTGAGCGACGAGGCGTTCCAGGGTGCGGATGCCGTCGCGAGACAGGATCGACTCGAGGTGCCCCTGCACCGACGAGAAGCGCGGCCCGCGCAGAGCGTAGACGTCACCGCTGGTGGAATCGGCCGAGACCTCGGCGTCGCCGATGACGGTCGCACCGGGGGAGACCCGCGCGGTGAACGTGTTGTAGAAGCCGATCGACGCGTCCTCGCCGAAGACCGGGACCGACTTCTGCAGACCCTGGTGGGGAGCATCCAGCGGGGTCAGCGCGATGCCGAGGGAATCGGCGAGGATCTGGTGGCTGAGGCAGACCGCGAGGAGCGGCGCCGCCGCCGAGCGGCGGCGCGCGACGACGTCGCGCATCCGCGAGATGCGCGGGCTCTCGGTGTCGCGGGGGTCTCCCGGCCCGGGACCCGCGACGACCAGGTCGACCGCGTCGATATCGGCGTCGTGCACATCGCTCCACGTGGCGATCCGCACGTCGAGACCCAGGTGCCGCAGCTGATGCGCCAGCATCGTGGTGAAGCGGTCCTCCGCATCGACGACGAGTGCGGTGCGCCCGGCGAACGGACCCGAATCGTCATCGCCCTGCGGGTTCAGCCAGAAATCCGCCAGGCGTGCGTTCCGCGAGGAGAGCAGCGCCGCGACCGTGGGGTCGTCGGCGAGCGTCAGCGGGGCGCCCGGGGCATCCGCATCGCTGCGCTCCTCGGCGACTCGGTCGCGATCGATCGCCCCGATGGCGCCGAGCACACCGGCAGCCTTCCCATGGGTCTCGCTGACCTCACCGTGCGGATCGGAGTGGCGCACGAGCGTCGCTCCGACGGGCACCCGCACCTCCCCGCCCTTCAGGTACACGGTGCGGATGAGGATGGGGGCGTCGAGGTCATGACCGCCGTCGACGTTCGGGGTGAAGAGCGCGGCGACGCCGGAGTAGTAGCCACGCGGTTCGCGTTCGTGCCGGTGGATCACCGCGCAGGCGTTCTGCATGGGAGACCCGGTGACGGTGGGGGCGAACATCGTCTCGCGGAGGATGTCGCGCGGGTCGAGTCGGCTCCGGCCCCGCAGCATGTACTCGGTGTGCGTGAGCCGGGACATCTCCTTGAGGTGCGGCCCCGTGATGCGACCGCCGTCGGAGCAGACCGCGCTCATCATCTTGAGCTCTTCGTCGACGACCATGAAGAGCTCCTCGGTCTCCTTCGTCGATGACAGGAAGTCGACCAGTGTCTCCTTGGTCGCTCCTCCCGCGGGGTGGCGGAACGTGCCGGAGATCGGATTCATCGTGACGATTCCGTCGCGTGCGACGACGTGCGCCTCGGGGCTGGCGCCGACGGCGATGTGACCGGGGGTGAAGACGGCGAAAGTCCAGTAGGCGCCGCGCTCGCGCGTGAGCAGTGCGCGGAACCAGGTGAGGGCCGCGGTGCGCTCGTCGACGTCGATGCGTGCGGTGAAGTCGCGCCGGATGACGAAGTTCGCGCCCTCGCCGCGGCCGATCTCGTCGGCGATGACGCGTTCGACGATCGCGGCGTACTCGTCGTCGGCGATGTCGAAGCCGTCGTCATGCAGGGGGATCCGCGCTTCGGGCAGCGCGGTGAGGAGGTCGGGCGTCGGGAGGTGCAGATGCTCGTCGACGACGATGCAGCGCAGCGGCGCACCGTCGTCCTGCGAGACGAAACCGCGCTCGCGCACCTGGCGATACGGAACGAGGGCGAACACCTCGCGGGCGGCTCCGTCGACGGTCAGCGGGATGTCGGCGAGCAGATCGACGTCGACCACTTCGCCGGTGAGCAGCTCGACGGTGTCGGCGCCATCGCGCGCGATCAGCACGAAGGACGAACGCGGGTCGGCCGTGAGCGCGCCGAGTCGTGAGAGGGTCATCGATGTCTCCTGTGCAGGGCTCCGGCTCGGCGCAACGAAAAGACCGCCCCGGAGGCGGTCTGGATTCGTGGGAACGCGAACACACCGCCTAGGAGGCGGGCCACCAGGTGAAGTTCGCGAGCATGGGGCGAAACTACCACACCGGGGGTGCGTCGGCCGGGCGGATGACGGCCCGTTCCCCCGGCTCCGCTTCCAGCCTGCGCCCATCCTGGCGGCGTAGTCTGGAGCAGTGCCAGCAGTGAACCTCGGAATGCCGAAGATCCCCGAAGTCCTCGCCCCGCGCCGCAAGTCTCGCCAGATCAAGGTGGGCAAGGTGCTCGTGGGTGGGGATGCTCCCGTCACCGTTCAGTCGATGACGACGACGAAGACGACCGACATCAACGGGACCCTCCAGCAGATCGCCGAGCTCACGGCGTCCGGCTGCGAGATCGTGCGCGTGGCCGTTCCCCACCAGGACGACGCGGACGCGCTCAAGATCATCGCGATGAAGAGCCAGATCCCCGTGATCGCCGACATCCACTTCCAGCCGCGCTACATCTACACGGCGATCGACGCCGGATGCGGTGCCGTGCGGGTGAATCCCGGCAACATCCGCGAGTTCGACGGCAACGTCGGCAAGATCGCCGAGGCGGCGAAGGCCGCGGGCGTCTCCCTGCGCATCGGCGTGAACGCCGGTTCGCTCGACCGGCGCATCCTCGCCAAATACGGCAAGGCCACCGCCGAAGCGCTCGTCGAGAGCGCGGTCTGGGAGGCCTCGCTGTTCGAGGAGCACGACTTCCACGACTTCAAGATCTCCGTCAAGCACAACGACCCGATCGTGATGGTGAAGGCATACCGTCAGCTCGCCGAGCGCGGCGACTGGCCCCTCCACCTCGGCGTCACCGAGGCGGGACCGGCGTTCCAGGGCACGATCAAGAGCGCCACCGCGTTCGGCATCCTCCTCGGCGAGGGGATCGGCGACACCATCCGCGTCTCGCTCTCCGCCCCGCCGGCCGAAGAGGTCAAGGTCGGGCATCAGATCCTGCAGTCGCTGAACCTGCGCGAGCGCAAGCTCGAGATCGTCTCCTGCCCCTCGTGCGGCCGTGCGCAGGTCGACGTCTACACGCTCGCCGAGAACGTCACCGAGGGCCTCAAGGACATGACGGTGCCGCTGCGCGTGGCCGTCATGGGCTGTGTGGTCAACGGGCCGGGCGAGGCGCGCGAAGCAGACCTCGGAGTGGCGTCGGGCAACGGCAAGGGCCAGATCTTCGTCAAGGGCGAGGTCATCAAGACCGTGCCCGAAGCCGACATCGTCGCGACGCTGATCGAGGAGGCGAACCGGATCGCCGCCGAGATGGGTCCCGAAGCCCCGCTCGGCACCGCGCAGGTCGTCACCGTCTGACCCGGCAGGGAGAAGCAATGTCGTCGACAGTCGTGTCGTTCGCCCACGGTTCCGTCCGGGGCGAGAGCGTCATCACCCGTATCGAGCCGGTCGACGACGGCGCCGTGGTCGTCGTCGAGGCGACGCCCTTCCACCCGGTCGATCACACGTGGCCCGATCAGCCGGGCGATACGGGAACGATCGTCGTGGGCGAGGAGAGCGTCACGGTCGCGGAGGCGGTCATGGCCGCCGTCAGCGATGAGGGCGACTTCGCGATCGGCGCGGCGATCCCGGTGCGACGCGGGGCCGACGGGTGGACGTGGTTGGTCGCCCATCGCCTCGACGGCTCGGCGCCTGCGGGATTCACGGAGGGCGCGGCGGCCCGCCTCGTGGTCGACGAGCCGCACCGAGCGGGACTCAGCCGTGGTCATACGGCCTGCCATCTCGCGTCGCTGGCGCTCGATCTGGCCGTCGCCGACCTGTGGCGCAAGGACCCGGGAACCGATGCCCTCGGGACGCCCGACTTCGAGGGACGGGCGAATCAGTCCAGCCGTATCCACGAGGACGGCAGCGTCGACGAGTATCGCCTGGGAAAGAGCCTGCGGCGCGCGGGCTTCGACACCGAGACGTTCGCGGCGACGCTCGCCGAGCGGGAGGCATCGATCAACGCGCAGTTGACCGCGTGGGTGTCCTCCGCCGCGGCCAGCCGGATCGTCGCCGAGGGGCCGACGATCGTCGACCGGCGCCGGTGGCACTGCGAGCTCCCCGAGGGGGAGGCGGTGATCCTCTGCGGCGGTACGCACGTGGATTCGCTGGCGGCGTTCGAAGCGATCCGGGTGTCGCTCGATCTGAGCGATCCGCAGCTGCTCGTGATGACGACGACCGTCGTCCCCGCGACCTGACGCACGGTCAGTCCAAGGAGAACTCGATCTCGCCCGCACCGATGTCCGCACGCGCGACACGCAGGCGGACGACGTCTCCCGGGCGCGCATCGATCGGAACGGGTGCGGATGCCGTGACGGCGGGGTCCGCCAGTTGGATCCGCGCGCGCTCCCCGCGGAGCTCGATGATCGTCGCATCGACCCGGGAACCCACCAGCGGGGTGATGAGCGCGGCCTCGACGGCGTTCACGGTGGCGGCGTCGAGCCGGGAGGCGCGCTGCGACGAGTCCTGCATCAGACCGGGCAGGTCGGCGAGCGAGTCCCGCACCCACGAGGGCACGGCTTCACCGCGGGACACGGCGAGGCAGATCGTCAGCGTCCATCGGTCGACGAGTCGGCGCAGCGGCGCCGTCGCGTGGGCGTAGGGCGCGGCGATCGCGGCCTGCACGGTGTCGGTCGGTGTCGAGCCGTCGAAGGTCACGTAGCCGGCACCTCGGAATAGGGTCGCGGCCGCCTGCAGAACGGGAAGTGTCAGCGGGTCGGTGCGATCCAGGTCCCGGAGGAAGTCGCCGTAATCGCCGGTGGTCCAGGGCCGTCCCAGCGCCGCCGTCTGTCGGCGGAACGTGTCGAACGCCGCGTCGTCGGGGCGGGGCATCGTGCGCAGGATCCCCACCTCCGCCTCGAGCATGACTGAGGCGGCCGCCATGCCCGTCATGAGCGACAACTGCGCGTTCCACTCCTCGACGGGGAGGGGGCTGCGCCGTCGGATCGCGTATCCGCCGGCGTCGGTCCGGACGACCTCTTCGTCGGGCAGGTTCAGGCTGGCGCCGCCCCGGGCTCGCTCCTGCGCGATGCGCAGCCGGCCGATCTCGGGCAGGAGGGAGACGGGTCCGTCCTCGCCACGGTCGACCGCATCCTGGGCGCCGGCGTACTCGAGTTGCACCCGCGACCGGATCAGCGCTCGTTCGAGTGAGGTGCCGACGACGGTTCCGTCACCGTCGAGACCGAAGGTCCATACGAGAGCGGGGCGATCGACGTCGGGGAGCAAGGAGGCGCGGTCCTCGCTCAGGACGGGCGGATGCAGCGGGATCGATCCGTCGGCGGCGTAGAGCGTCTGGCCGCGGCGCCGCGCCTCGACATCGACGGCGCCCCCGGGGGAGACGAAGCCGGGGACATCCGCGATCGCGTAGCGCACGGTGTATCCGCGGCCGGCGCGCTCGAGATGGAACGCCTGGTCGAGATCGCGGGAGCCGGGCGGGTCGAGCGTCGCGAACGGCACGTCGCGCAGGTCGAGCTCGGGCGGCGGCGAGGGGGAGGAGAGTGCTTCGTCGAGCGCTTCGGCGGGAAAGTCGACCGGGGCATCGAGGTCTGCACGCAGTGCCGAGAGCGCGACGGCGAGCTCGGTCTGCGCGGCGGAGGGGTCGACGTGCGAACGACGCTGCGGCATGCGTCCACACTAGGCGGATCCTCAAGCGGAGGATCGTCATGGGGCGGTTCCCGGCGGCCCGATCGTCGGGGGTTCGCGTTAGCGTGGAGGACATGACCACTTCAGCCAAGGCTCAGACCCTCGTCGACCTCTATGACGCCCCCGAGATCCTCCGCGTCGTGAACGTATGGGATGTGGTGTCCGCGCGAGCGGTTGCCAAGCTCCCCGAGACCCGGGCGATCGCGACGGCCGGTCACGGCATCGCCGCATCGTTCGGCTACGACGACGGCACGATCCCGCGCGACATCATGCTCGACATGGTCGGCCGGATCGCGGCATCCGTCCACGTGCCGGTCACCGCCGACCTCGACGACGGTTACGACGACGCGGGGGAGACCACGCGTCTCGCCATCGCCGCCGGTGTCGTCGGCGCGAACGTCGAGGATCGCCTCAAGCCCCTCGACGAGTCGGTCGCCGTGGTGGAAGCCATCGTCAAGGCGGCCGAGGCGGAGGGCGTGCCGTTCGCCCTCAACGCACGCACCGACGCGTTCGTCCGCGCCGGCGGGCGCCCGGTCGAACAGAGCGTCGCCGACGCGATCCAGCGCGGTCGCGCGTTCATCGATGCCGGTGCCACGTCGGTGTTCGTACCCGGCATCCTCGACGCCCACGTCACTCGCCAGCTGGTCGAGGGCATCGGCGAGCGGAAGGTGAGCGTGATCGGCTTGCCGGGCGCGCTCAGCGCCGCCCAGTACGAGAAGCTCGGCGTCGCCCGTATCTCCTACGGCCCGCTCCCGCAGCGAGCCGCGTTGACGGCGCTGCAGGAGCTCGCCGCCAGCCTCTACAAGGGTGGCGTCGTGCCCGAGGGGCTCCCGGCGCTCAACTGAGTCATCCGCCGAAAGACGACGACCACGGGTCAGTAGACTTGGCCCGTGGTCACTCGTCTTTCGAACTTCTTCCTCCGTACTCTCCGTGAAGACCCTGCAGGTGCAGAGGTCGCGAGTCACAAGCTGCTGATCCGCGCCGGCTACATCCGGCCGCAGGCGGCGGGCATCTTCGCGTGGCTGCCACTGGGCCTGCGGGTCAAGTCGAAGATCGAGACCGTCGTGCGCGAGGAGATGGCCGCGGCCGGCGCGCAGGAGGTTCACTTCCCGGCGCTCATGCCGCGCGAGGCCTATGAGGCGACGGGGCGCTGGGACGAGTACGGCGACCTGCTCTTCCGCCTGAAGGACCGCAAGGGGGGCGACTATCTGCTCGCGCCCACCCACGAGGAGGCCTTCACGCAGCTCGTGAAGGATCTCTATTCCTCGTACAAGGACCTGCCGCTGACGATCTACCAGATCCAGGACAAGTACCGCGATGAGGCCCGCCCGCGTGCCGGTCTGCTGCGCGGACGCGAGTTCACGATGAAGGACGCCTACTCCTTCGATGCGTCCGACGAGGGGCTGGAGGCCAGCTACCAGGCGCAGCGCGATGCGTACGAGCGCATCTTCCAGCGGCTGGGGCTCGAGTACGTGATCGTCCAGGCGGATGCCGGGGCGATGGGCGGCTCGCGCAGCGAGGAGTTCCTGCACCCGACCCCGGTCGGCGAGGACACCTTCGTGCGCAGCGCCGGCGGATACGCCGCGAACGTCGAGGCGTTCACCACCGCCGTGCCCGACGCCGTCGCCTTCGACGCCGATGCCGCGCCGATCGTGTTCGACTCGCCGGACACCCCGACGATCGACACGCTCGTCGCGCATTCCAACGCCGTTCTCGACGGGGAGTACTCGGCCGCGGACACGCTCAAGAACGTCGTCCTCGCCCTCACGCACCTCGACGGCACGCGCGAGCTGGTCGTCGTCGGCATCCCGGGCGACCGCGAGGTCGACGAGAAGCGCGCCGAGGTGGCCTTCGCGCCGGCCGAGGTAGAGACCGCCACCCCGGAGGACTTCGCGAAGCATCCGCTGCTCGTGAAGGGCTACATCGGCCCGTGGTCGACCACGGGCGCGGTGCTGGGTGAGGAGTCCGCCACCGGGATCCGCTATCTCGTCGACCCGCGGGTCAGCGAGGGCACCAGCTGGATCACGGGGGCGAACATCGACCAGAAGCACGCGCACTCGGTGGTCGCCGGGCGCGACTTCACAGCCGACGGCATCGTCGAGATCGCCAACGTGCGCGCCGGCGACCCCGCCCCCGACGGATCCGGACCCGTGGAGCTCGCGCGCGGCATGGAGATCGGGCACGTCTTCCAGCTCGGGCGCAAGTACGCCGAGGCGCTCGGTCTCAAGGTGCTCGACGTCAACGGCAAGCTCGTCACGGTCACGATGGGCTCGTACGGCATCGGCGTCACGCGCATCCTGGCGATCATCGCCGAGCTCAACAACGACGACAAGGGGCTCATCTGGCCCGCCTCGGTCGCGCCGTTCGACGTGCAGGTCGTCGCCGCCGGCCGCGACCAGATCGCGTTCGACGTCGCGGCGGAGCTCTCGTCCGCTCTGGAGGGCATCGGGCTCGACGTGCTCTACGACGATCGCCCCAAGGTGTCACCCGGTGTGAAGTTCGGCGATGCCGAGCTCGTGGGCGTGCCGAAGATCGTGATCGTCGGGCGCGGCGCGGCCGAGGGCCAGGTCGAGCTGTGGGATCGCGCCACGGGAGACCGCGAGGCCGTGTCGATCGCCGAAGCCGTCGAACGACTCTCCCGCTGACGATCGAACGAACGCCGCGTCCCGTCGGGGCGCGGCGTTCGCGTTCTCGGTGTGGCACCTCGCGCCCGCTCAGCGGGTCGTGACACGCTGGACGCATGATCGACGAACCGCTCCCCGATGCCCTGAGTGCCGAGATCAACGCCGTGCTCGACGATGCCGGAGTGCATGCCGACCGTCGGCTCGTGATGAGGATGCTGCGCACCGCGATCCTGCTGGGGGAGGACGGCACCGACCGTCTCGACCTCAAGATCGCTTCAGCGGCGCTCGCGGAGATGCGCGACGCGTTCCGACTGTTCGCGCCGTACCGCGGTGTGCCCAAGGTCACGGTCTTCGGATCCGCTCGCACGCGCACCGACGATCCGCTGTACCGGCAGGCCCGCGACGTCGCGGCGGCGCTGGCGACCGATGGATGGATGGTCGTCACGGGTGCAGGGCCGGGGATCATGCAGGCCGCGGCGGAGGGAGCCGGGCCCGCACTCTCGCTCGGTGTCTCGATCCGCCTGCCCTTCGAAGAGAAGCCCAACGGGATCGTGTCGTCCGGGCAGGACCACGTCGTGGCGATGAAGTACTTCTTCACCCGCAAGCTGATGCTCATCAAGGAGTCGGAGGGGTTCATCTGCCTGCCCGGCGGGTTCGGCACGCTCGACGAGATGTTCGAGCTCCTCACCCTTCAGCAGACGGGCAAGGCGGAGCCGATGCCGATCGTGCTCCTCGACGAGACCGGTGGGCGGTTCTGGGAGGGGCTGCGCAGTTTCGTCGACGAGCACCTCGCGCCGGCGGGGGTGATCTCGGAGGGCGATTTCGATCGAGTGGTGATCACGGACTCCGTCGACGCCGCGCGGGCGGAGATCACGGGGTTCTGGCGCAACTACGATTCGCTGCGCTGGTTCGGGGACACCCTGGTGCTGCGGCTCCGGGCGGAACCGACGGATGCCGAGCTCGCCGACCTGAACGAGCGCTTCGCGTCGATGTTGGCGTCCGACCGCATCGAGCGCGCCACCCCGCGATCCGTGGAGATCGCCGATGGCGATGCCGTCGACCTTCCTCGCCTGGCGCTCCGCCTCGATCAGCGACGCGTGGGCGACCTGTTCCGATTGATCGGCGCGATCAACGCCCTGCCCTCCGCGGACGAGCTGCCGGAGAGGTCGCCGTCGGCCTGACGTGGCGACCCGTGGCGGGGGCGGGGTATCGTTGTACGGATGTCGCGTGTGTGATTCCGCGCGACGAGAGCTGAATAGGGAGCCGTCATGGATATCGAACTGAGCCTGCTGCGTGGAATCGAGAAGGAGAAGGGGATCCCCTTCGACGAACTCGTCGCGATCATCGAGCAGGCGATCCTGACCGCCTACTCCAAGCACGTCTCGGCCGAGGGCGACCTTCCCGAGGGCGTGCGCGTCGACCTCGATCGCAAGACCGGTCACGTCGCCGTTCTGCAGGCGGTCTCCGACGACGAGGGCGCCATCATCGGCGAGGAGGACGCGACGCCGAGCGACTTCGGCCGCATCGCCGCTTTCGCCGCCAAGCAGGTCATCAGCCAGCGCCTCCGCGACATCGCCGACGAGGCCGTGCTCGGCGAGTTCCGCGGCAAGGAGGGCGACATCGTCGCGGGCGTCATCCAGCAGGGGCCGAACCCGCGGATGATCCATGTGGATCTCGGTTCCGTCGAGGCCATCCTGCCCCCCGAGGAGCAGGTTCCCGGCGAGGAGTACACGCACGGATCACGCATCCGCGTCTACGTGACGAGTGTGGCGAAGGGGCTGAAGGGCCCGCAGATCACCGTCTCGCGCACGCACCCCGGTCTCGTCCGCAAGCTCTTCGCGCTCGAGGTCCCCGAGATCGCGGCCGGCCTCGTCGAGATCGTCTCCCTGGCCCGCGAGGCGGGGCACCGTTCGAAGATCGCGGTCAAGGCCAACGACCCGTCCATCAACGCCAAGGGCGCCTGCATCGGCGAGCTCGGCCGCCGCGTGCGCGCCGTCACCGAAGAGCTGTCGGGGGAGAAGATCGACATCGTCGACCACGACCCGGAGCTCGCGGCTTTCGTCGCGAACGCGCTCTCCCCGGCGAAGGTGACGAGCTCGTTCATCCTCGACGCCACCACCAAGGCGGTCCGAGCCCTCGTCCCCGATTACCAGCTTTCGCTGGCCATCGGCAAGGAGGGGCAGAACGCCCGTCTCGCCGCGAAGCTCACGGGCGCCAAGATCGACATCCAGCCGGACAGCGTCCTGGACTGAGCGCCGACCGTCCGCTCGGCACGCGCCGCCCGCGTGCCGAGCGAGAGGAAACGCAGGTGTAAGATGGAACCCGTACGAACGTGCGTCGGCTGTCGCATGCGTGCTCCCCGCTCCGCCCTCCTCAGGGTGGTGTCCCAGAACGGAATCCTCATCATCGATGAGCGCGCCGTCCTGCCGGGGCGAGGCGCATGGATGCATCCGACGCAGGAATGCATGGCGTCCGCACTGCGGCGCCGCGCTTTCGGACGAGCACTCCGTGTGTCCACCCCTGTGGACACGCAGACCATCGAGAAACGGCTGAACGGCTATGGAAACAAAGTGAACGGCTCGAAATGAGACCCGTCCGCGACTAATGGTCTGCCCTGTCTGGGCAGACTGCCCCAGACAGGAGAATTGTGGCTGGTAAACCACGCGTACACGAGATCGCCGCCGAACTCGGCGTCGACAGCAAGGTCGCACTTGCAAAGCTGAAGGAACTCGGCGAATTCGTCAAGAGTCCTTCATCGACCATCGAACCGCCGGTGGCGCGCAAGCTGCGCGCGGCGATCGATGCCGACCCCTCGCTCAAGGCATCCGCCGAGCCTGCTCCGGCTGCGAGCCCCGCCGCCAAGCAGGCAGCCGCCAAGCCGGCAGCGGCCAAGCCGACCGGCAAGTCGGCGCCGACCCCGGGCCCCAAGCCCGGTCCCAAGCCCGCACCCGCACCGGTCGTCGAGACGCCCGCTGCGGAGGCTCCCGCTAAGGAGTCTTCTGCGCCCGCGCCGGCCGCTCCGGCACCGGAGGCACCGGCACCCGCCGCGCCCGCCGGTGACAGCGGCGCGCCCAAGCCCGGCGCTCCGCGCCCGGGGAACAACCCGTTCTCCTCGGCCCAGGGCATGGGACAGCGTCCCACCGGTCCTCGCCCGGGGAACAACCCCTTCGCTTCGGCGCAGGGCATGGGACAGCGCCCGACTCCGGGCAACATCCCGCGCCCGCAGGCGCCGCGCCCCGGTGCACCCCGTCCGGGTGCTCCGCGTCCCGGCTCGCCCCGTCCCGGTGCCCCTCGTGGTGGCCAGGGCGGTCGTCCCGGTGCTCCGTTCCAGCAGCGTCCCGGCGGCCCCGGTCGTCCCGGCGGCGCCGGTGGACCCGGTGCCGGTCCCGGCGCGCGTCCCGGTGGTGGCTTCGCCGGTCGTCCCGGTGGCGGCGGCGGTCGTGGCCGTGGTCCCGGCGGTGGTACCGCCGGTGCGTTCGGTAAGGGCGGCGGCAAGAGCAAGCAGCGCAAGTCGCGGCGGGCGAAGCGGCAAGAGTTCGAGATGCGGAGCGCCCCGGTCGTCGGCGGCGTCAACGTCACCCGTGGAAACGGGGAGATCATCCGCATGCGCCGTGGTGCGTCGATCGCGGACTTCGCCGACAAGATCGAGACGCTGACCGGTTACACGGTCCAGCCCGGAACCCTCGTCACGATCCTCTTCAACCTGGGTGAGATGGCCACGGCCACCGAATCCCTGGACGAGGCCACGTTCGAGGTTCTCGGCGAGGAGCTCGGCTACAAGATCCAGATGGTCTCGCCCGAGGACGAGGACAAGGAGCTCCTCGAGGGCTTCGGTCTCGACCTCGAGAAGGAGCTGGAGGAGGAGAGCGACGACGACCTCGAGATCCGCCCGCCGGTCGTCACCGTCATGGGTCACGTCGATCACGGTAAGACCCGACTGCTCGACGCGATCCGTCAGACCAACGTCATCGAGGGTGAAGCCGGCGGCATCACCCAGCACATCGGTGCCTACCAGGTGTGGACGGAGCACGAGGGCATCGAGCGTGCCATCACCTTCATCGACACGCCGGGTCACGAGGCCTTCACGGCCATGCGTGCCCGTGGTGCCCAGGTCACCGACCTCGCGATCCTCGTGGTCGCGGCCGACGACGGCATCATGCCGCAGACGGTCGAGGCGCTCAACCACGCCCAGGCGGCGAACGTGCCGATCGTGGTCGCGGTGAACAAGGTCGACAAGCCGGACGCCAACCCGTCGAAGGTGCGCCAGCAGCTCACCGAGTACGGGCTGGTCGCCGAGGAGTTCGGTGGCGACGTTATGTTCGTCGACGTCTCGGCGCGTGCCAACACCGGCATCCAGGAGCTCCTCGACGCCGTGCTGCTCACGGCCGACGCGGGTCTCGACCTCACCGCCAACCCGAACAAGGCAGCTCGTGGTGTCGCCATCGAGGCGAAGCTCGACAAGGGCCGCGGTTCGGTCGCGACGGTGCTAATCCAGTCCGGAACGCTCCGCGTCGGAGACGCGATCGTCGCCGGCACCGCCTACGGACGTGTGCGTGCGATGGCCGACGAGAACGGCGAGCAGGTCCTCGAGGCCTACCCGTCGCGTCCGGTCCAGGTTCAGGGTCTGAACTCGGTGCCCCGCGCCGGTGACGTGTTCATCGTCACCGACGAGGACCGCATGGCTCGCCAGATCGCCGAGAAGCGTGAAGCGGTCGAGCGCAATGCGCAGCTGGCCAAGGCCCGCAAGCGCATCTCGCTCGAGGACTTCACCCGTGCGCTCGAAGAGGGCAAGGTCGAGTCGCTCAACCTCATCATCAAGGGTGACGTCTCGGGTGCCGTCGAGGCGCTCGAGGAATCGCTGCTCAAGATCGAGGTCGACGACTCCGTCCAGCTGCGCATCATCCACCGCGGTGTGGGTGCGATCACCGAGTCCGACGTCAACCTCGCGACGATCGACAACGCGATCATCGTGGGCTTCAACGTCCGCCCCGACACGAAGGCGCGCGAGCGCGCCTCCCGCGAAGGCGTGGACATCCGGTTCTACTCGGTCATCTACAACGCGATCGACGAGATCGAGAACTCCCTCAAGGGAATGCTCAAGCCGGAGTACGAAGAGGTCCAGTCGGGTGTCGCCGAGATCCGCGAGGTGTTCCGCTCCTCGAAGTTCGGCAACATCGCCGGTGTCATCGTGCGATCGGGAACGATCACGCGAAACGCCAAGGCCCGCGTCATCCGCGACGGAGTCGTCCTCGCGGACGGCCTGGCGATCGAATCGCTGCGTCGCTTCAAGGACGACGTCACCGAGGTGCGTACGGACTACGAAGCCGGTATCGGCCTCGGCAAGTACAACGACATCCAGATCGGTGACGAGATCGAGACGACCGAGCTGGTGGAGAAGCCGCGCGGCTGATCCTCGTTGAGTCGCTCCGGCGATGGATGCCATCGGGATAACGGGAACCCCCAAGACCCCGACTATCCCGATGGCATCCATCGCCTCCGCAACAGTTTCACGCCGCTGCGGCGGTTGAAGAGAGAGAATCAAGCATGGCTGGAGAACGACAGGCTCGCCTCGCCGACCGGATCCGCGTGATCCTCGCCGAGCGGCTCGAGAAGGGGCTGCGCGACCCGCGGCTCGGCTTCGTGACGATCACCGACGTACGCGTGAGCGGTGACCTCCAGCACGCGTCGGTGTTCTACACCGTTCTCGGCACCGAGGAGGAGCGCATCGCCAGCGGCGCGGCGCTGACCTCGGCCACGGGGATGCTGCGCAGCGAGGTGGGGCGACAGCTCAGCACCCGTCTGGTGCCCACGCTGGAGTTCATCCCCGATGCGCTCCCGGAGAACGCCGACCACATCACCGCGCTGCTGCGTCAGGCTCAGGAGCGCGACGCCGAGGTGGCGAAGCTCGCCTCCTCCGCCTCGCACGCCGGCGACGCCGACCCGTACGTGCGCGCGGAGGACGAGGACTCCGACCGCTGATCCCGCCTGCGCGGAGACGCGTTGGGTATATCGGTCGATGACCGTCGCGGTCGCGGTTCTGCTTGCTACCGTCGCACCGGATGAGAAGCGTCTCATCCGGTGCGAGGGGGTGCATCATCGACGGCGCAGTGGTGTCCGGAGGAACGAGTCACGCGTGGGCGACGGTCGGTCCGTTGCTCGGCGAGCTGATCGACGAACAGATCGGGTGCGCGCCGCACGTGCTGTCGCGCCTCATGGTCGATCTGCACGCGAATGCGCCCACGATCCGCCAGGTGGCGGCCGCGTTGACGCGCGGGCAGCGCCAGGGGCTGCTTCCGCTGCCGTCTCCTCTCCCGATGGTGCCCGCCGTCGTCGAGGCCTTCAGAGGGCTCGATCTCTCGGCGCGTGATCGCGCCCTTCTCTTCGCGCTGGCCGTGACGCTGACCGACGAGCTGGAGCCGCTCCTGGCCTTCGACGGACGCACGGCCGAGGATCTCGCGGCATCCGCGATCGGCGGGCATCTCGACCTGCACGCGGGCCGCATCCGTCTGCAGGACCGGCGACTCGCGATCTGGATATCCGCGGGCATGGGGTCGGGCGAGGCCGCCCGGGTGCACGCGCGTCTGCACGAGGTTTTCGCGCGGCAGCGGCGCACGATCGAGGCGGACTGGCATCGAGCGCGCGCGTCGCTGGAGATGGACCCCGGATCCGCCCGCGAACTCACGCGGATCGCGAGAGGGCTGTCGGAAGCGGGGCACGCCGATCGCGCCCTGATGATCGCGCGCGAGGCGGCCGCGCACGCCGCGGGGCGGGATCTCGACGAAGCCCGGATGGTCGCCGGCGCGGCCGCGATCGGGGGCGGGTACGCGCTCGAGGCTGCCGCCTGGCTCGGCACCCTGTTCCCGCACGGAACGGAGCGCTATCGGTTGCAGGGCCTCGCCGGCCTGCTCATCGCACAGGCTCACCTGCAGGGGTCGGTTCCCGAGATCGACCTGGAAGCGCTGCGCCCGGCCTCGGATGCACCGGAGGACTGGTACTCGATCGCTCGGGGAGCGGCGCTGGCCGTGCCCCTGTGCGCGGAGCGCGGTGACCGACGGGGCATGCGCGCCTGGCGGGAGTCGCTGCGGTACGCCTCCGCCCGGGTCGGTGTCGAGTCGAAGCTCCGAGACCCCGCAGTCGCTCTCGCGTGGCTGCTCGTGGGCGAGTCCGAAGAAGACGATGCCGAGGGCACGGGTCCGGTGACGGGTGGCCTGATGCGCGCGCTGACCTCCGCTCTCGACGGACGGATCGACGTCGGGCTGCGCCTGCTCGCCCATGAGGACGCGCTCGCGTCCGGGGTGGATCCGCTCGTAGAGGGATTCGAGCGGAGTCCGCTCGTCGATGCGTACCGCGCGGTCGCGCACGCCCTGCTCCTGGTCTGGCGCGGTGACATGGGCGAGGCACGCGAGCATCTGCTCACGGCATCCATGACGCTCCCGGTGAGCATGCCGTTCGCCGGACTCGGTGTCGTTCTCGCCCGCAGGCTCGACCTCGCCGTGCTCGGAGAGCTGGGACCCTTCGCTCGTGCGCTGACCTGTGCGCTGCCGTCGGCTCAGCGGATCGATCTGCTGGTCGATCAGGGTATCGAGGCGTTCCTCGACGGAGATTTCGACGGAGCCGCCGGATTCGTCCGGCTGTGGCGCGAGCTCGGGGCACCGCAGACGTCGTTCGCCGTTCCCGGACTCGAGGAGATCCGCCCGGGCGGTGACGAGGAGCCGGCTGTGCGTCTCATCGAGCCCCCGGAGGTCAGCCTCGCCCGCTCGCTCCGTACACGCGTCGCCACCGCTCCCGATGTGCGCTGGCACTCCGAGCGCGACGAGGTCCTGCGCGCGGCGCGCACTCTGCGGTCGCCGTTCGCGCGCGCTCGCATCGAGGCGATGCTCGGTACCCGTGCGGCGATCCGCGGTGAGGCGGTCGTCGCTCGCGAGCACCTGCGCACGGCGCTCAGCCTGTTCGAGCTCTCGGGGGCTCACGCCTGGGCGCGATCGGTCGTGCGCCGGATCGCGACCCTCGATGCCGATGACGCATCGTCGGCGATCGATCCGCTGGCGGCGTGCCGGGCGGCATGGTCGCAGCAGCTCACCGCGCGCGAGCTCGAGGTCGCGATGCGGGCGGCGGCCGGCGCGAGCAACCGGGAGATCTCGGAAGCGCTGGTGGTGTCGGTGCGCACGGTCGAGGTGCACATCGGACGGGCGTTCGCGAAGCTCGGCGTGCGCTCGCGGGTCGAGCTCACCGTGCTGGCTCACCGGACCAATCAGCTGCTGTGAGGAGTCAGCGCGGTAGCGCGATCTCTCCGTTCCCGGCCTCGGCGAGCCCGTCCGCGACGAGCGAGTCGATCGCGCGATCCCGTTGCAACGGATCCGGCCAGTCCGGCAGCAGATCCTCCAGGGCGATGCCTGCGGGGGCGATCTCCCTGAGTACGCGCAGCACCGCGCCGCGCGCCTGCCGATCCGATCCTTCGTAGGCCGCCTGCTTTCGGCGGGTGTCCACCGTCGCGGGACTCCCTGCGGCGAGCCACGCGCACCGGTCGGCGATCGGGCACTCCTCGCAGACCGGCGCGCGTGCGGTGCACACGGTGGCTCCGAGCTCCATGACGGCGGCATTGAACACCGCCGCGGCGGAGTCGTCCACCGGCATCTGCGCCTCCATCAGGGCGAGGTCGCGCCGTGAGGGAGGGCCCGGGTGCGCGATGCCGTCGACGGCGCGCGCGAGCACCCGGCGCGTGTTGGTGTCGACCACCGGATGCCGGTCGCCGTACGAGAAGACGGCGACCGCGCGGGCGGTGTAGTCGCCGATCCCGGTGAGCGCGAGTAGCGCGGGGACGTCTCGGGGGACCGTTCCGTCGTGCTCGCGGACGACCTCCGTCGCCGCACGGTGGAGCCAGAGCGCGCGGCGCGGATAGCCGAGGTTCGCCCATTGCTGCACGACCTCGGCGGGGGAGGCCGTGGCCATGTCCGCCGGCGACGGCCAGCGCTCCAGCCACGCATCGAGACGGGGGATCACACGGGCGACGGGCGTCTGCTGCAGCATGAACTCGCTCACGAGCACGCCCCAGGCGCCGAAACGCTCGTGGAACTCCGGCCGACGCCAGGGCAGATCGCGAGCCGCGGAACGGTACCAGTCGATGACCGGGGCGGCGATCTCCCGGTCGCGGTTCTCGGGCGTCTCCGGCATCCGACAAGCCTATTCGAGCCGTGACCGCGTGTTCGCCCGTGCGGCCGGGCACCGTAGGCTGGAGGGATGGTTCTGCCGGGCATCCTCCTCGTCGACAAGCCCGCAGGGCTGACCAGCCACGACGTCGTCGCGCGCACGCGTCGTGCGTTCGGCACCCGCAAGGTCGGGCACGCCGGCACGCTCGACCCGATGGCGACCGGACTGCTCGTGATCGGCATCGAGGGCGCCACCCGGCTCCTCACCTACGTCGTGGGCGCCGGCAAGACCTACGAGGCGACCATCCGTCTCGGACAGGCCACGGGCACCGACGACGCCGACGGAGAGATCACCGCGCACGCGGATCCCGCCGCCTGGGCGGACGTCTCCGACGCACGCATCGCCGCGGAGATCTCGGCCCTGACCGGTGAGATCTCGCAGGTTCCCAGCGCCGTGTCCGCGATCAAGGTCGACGGTCGCCGCGCATACGATCGCGTCCGTGCGGGGGAGGAGGTCGTCCTCGACGCAAGGAACGTCGTCGTCTCGCGCTTCGATGTCGTCGGCGACAGAGCGGGTGACGGCATCCGCGATCTCGACGTGATCGTGGACTGCTCGTCCGGTACGTACATCCGGTCGCTGGCACGCGACCTCGGTGCCGCGCTGGGCGTCGGCGGGCACCTCACCGCGCTGCGGCGTACCCGGGTGGGGGCGTTCGACGTCGCGAATGCCGTCGACATCGATTCCCTCGAGGGGGCTCCGGTCCTCACCCCTGCGCAGGCCGCGGAGCTCATCCTGCCCACGCTGCCCGTCTCCGCCGAGGAAGCGCGGGATCTGCGCCACGGGAAGCGACTCACCGGCCAAGCCGGCCGGATCGATGCACCGCTGGTCGCGGCCATCGACGACGAGGGCGTTCTCGTCGGTGTCGTCGAGAAACGCGGAGGCGACCTCAAGAGCGCCATGAACATGCCGGAGAGTGCCCGATGATCCTGTGGTTCACCCTCGCCCAGATCGTGGTGGCGGTCGTCGCCGGAGCGTTCTGCGTCGTGGCGGGACTCGCCGGCCGTCGCCCGAGCGACTGGTCCGTCGGCGCCGTCGCCCTCGTCGAGGCCCTGCTGGTCGCCCAGGTGGTCACCGCGATCATCGCTCCGCTCGTGGGGAACCCGCCCACGGGGGATCTCCTCGAGTTCTGGGTCTATCTCGTCTCCGCCGTGCTCCTGCCGATCGGGGCCGTGCTCTGGGCGTTGATGGAGCGCAGCCGCTGGAGCACCGTCATCCTCGGAGTCGCCGCCCTGGCCATCGCGATCATGGTGTGGCGCATGCACGTCATCTGGACCGTGCAGATCGCGTAACCCGGAGCCGCACACGGACGTCGGTCCCCTCTGGCGCATCTAGGATGGAATGCGCTATGAGCACCACCGCCCCCACCACCAGGATGACCGGAATCGGTCGCGTCCTCGTGATCGTCTACGCCGTCATGGCGCTCGCGGCCACCGGCCGGAGCTTCGTGCAGATCTTCCGACGGTTCGACGAGGCTCCTCTCGCGTACTCGCTCTCGGCCGTCGCCGCCGTCGTCTACATCCTCGCGACCCTGGCGCTCGTGCTCGCGAGGCGGCGCGGCTGGTACACGGTGGCCTGGGTGGCGATCGTCTTCGAGCTCACGGGTGTCCTGGTCGTGGGCCTGCTCAGCATCCTGATCCCCGAGCAGTTCCAGCACGAGACCGTGTGGTCGCTGTTCGGACGCGGATACCTCTTCATCCCGCTGGTGCTCCCGGTGTTCGGCATCTGGTGGCTGCGGACCAACCGGCCGGACGTCGCGCGGACGACCGTCGAGGTCGACGCGTGATCGTCTTCCGCGATCTCGCCGAGGTCCCGGAGGGCTTCGGCCCCAGCATCGTGGCGATCGGCAAGTTCGACGGGGTGCACGCCGGCCATCGTGCCGTGATCCGACGGCTCGAGGAACGAGCGGCCGAGACGGGCGCGCGTTCCGTCGCCGTCACCTTCGACCGCAACCCGCTGGCGATCCTGCGACCCGACCGCTGCCCCGAGAACGTCGTGACGGTGGAGCGCAAACTCGAGCTCCTCGGCGAGCTCGGTCTGGATGCCACGCTGCTGCTCACCTTCGATGAGGAGATGGCCTCGCTCAGCGCCGAGGACTTCGTGACCGAGATCCTGGTCGCGGCTCTCGGGGTCTCGACCGTCCTCGTGGGCGAGGACTTCCGCTTCGGGAACCGCGGTGCGGGCACCCCCGAGCTGCTGCGCGAGATGGGGCCCAGCCACGGGTTCACCGTCGAGGTGGTCGATGACGTCTACCTTCCCGGCTCCGCACGACGGGTGTCATCGACGTGGATCCGCGAGCTCCTCATCGCCGGCGATGTCACCGGCGCCGCACGGGTGCTTGGACGCTCGCCCGATGTGCGCGGCGTCGTCGTCCACGGCCTCAAGCGGGGACGGGAGTTGGGATACCCGACCGCGAACCTGTCGGCCGTCGTCGATGCGTTCGTCCCGGCCGACGGCGTGTACGCCGGATGGTTGATCGACCACGACACGGGCATCCGTCACCCCGCCGCGATCTCCATCGGGACGAACCCGACCTTCGACGACGTGCTCGAGCGTCAGGTCGAGGCGCACGTGCTCGGCGAGACGGGTCTCGACCTCTACGGGCACGACGTCACCGTCGAGTTCACCGAGCGTCTGCGCGGCATGGTCGCCTTCGAGGGCATCGAGAAGCTCACGGCGCAGATCGCCGCCGACGTGGCGGATGCGGAGCGCGTGCTGCGCGAGCAGACCGCCTGATCGTTCCGCCGCGCGCGTCGCCACGGGGGTTCCCCGCCCGGGATGGCGTAGAGTGGTCGCAGTCATCGTCGAATCTTCCGCGTCCTGCGCGCATCGGCGAGATGATCGATCTACATCCGCACGGTCCTGGCTCACGCCACACGCGGACAACAGAGCGCCGGAGCCCCTGGGGCGTTCCGGCCTTCACGCTCAGGAGGAGCATGCCGACCACGGCAACCGCCGCCACACGGCGCAAGAAGTCGTCTCGTCGCGATGACGAGGCGCCCCTCATCCCGATCCTCGCGCGCAAGGTGCGCGAGATCGAGGCCAAGTCCCAGCGCGGAAAGCTGGGACCGACCAACCGTGTCAAGTTCCAGGTGATTGCGTTCCTGGTGCGCGAAGAGCGCGCCAGAGTCAAAGCGGATGCCGACATCGGTGATGCCGCACGCGCCGAGCTGCTCAAGCGGCTCGACGGCGTCGCGACCATCCTCGCCAAGACGGCGGCGCGCGACACGTCACTCATCCAGCTGCTCGAAGCGGACCAGGCGACCTCGCCGGTCGCCAAGCGCATGCGCCGCGACTGGCTGCTCGAGTCCGGTGCGGAGCTCGCTCCGGAAGAGTTGATCATCGCCGATGCCGCGCCGGTGCAGATCTCCGTCGTTCCCGCGGCGATCGCCGAGCGTCAGGTGACCCCGCCGTCGGTCGAGGCCCGTCAGCTCGCGAACCCGTTCCTCGCCCCCGATCTCACGCCGCGTGTGACCACCGTCCCGCGCCGTCGCCTCGACGGCTGGGAGCTGATGGGCCCGCTGTACAAGGCGTTCGAGACCGGTGCGGGCGGCTCGGCCGCCAGCATGGAGCTGCCTCCGGCCCCCGAGTACGACCACATCTCGCCGAAGGGTCTCGAGGTGATGGTGCATCAGTCCCGCTTCCTCGAGGCGGTTCGCGACGGGCATCGCAGCTTCCTCCTGGCCGATGAGCCCGGCCTGGGCAAGACCGCCCAGTCGGTTCTCGCCGCCTCGGTCGCGGGCGCCTACCCGCTCCTGGTCGTGGTCCCGAACGTCGTCAAGATGAACTGGGCGCGCGAGGTCGAGCGGTGGACGCCGCAGCGGCGTGCGACCGTGATCCAGGGCGACGGCGACGACATCGACGCCTTCGCCGACATCTTCATCGTCAACTACGAGATCCTCGATCGGCATCTCTCGTGGCTGTCGTCGATCGGACTGCGCGGCATGGTCGTCGACGAGGCGCACTTCATCAAGAACCTGTCGTCGCAGCGCTCGCAGAACGTGCTGTCATTGGCGTCTCGTGTGCGCGAGCGCACGCCCGGCGGGAAGCCGCTCATGCTGGCCCTGACCGGTACGCCGCTGATCAACGACGTCGAGGACTTCGACGCGATCTGGCGGTTCCTCGGCTGGACCACGGGGGAGAAGCCCGGTCCGGAGCTCATGGAGAAGCTCGACGCGACCGGATTCACTCCGGCCGACAAGGCGTTCTACCCCGAGGCGCGCGACGCCGTCATCTCGATGGGGATCGTCCGCCGCAAGAAGAAGGACGTCGCAGCCGACCTGCCCGACAAGCTGATCGCCGATCTCCCCGTGCAGCTCGACGACGAGTTCGGGCGGAGCATCCGCCAGGCCGAGCGCGAGCTGGGGGAGCGTCTCGCCGCCCGCTACCGTCGGATCATCGAGGCCCGTGGCGATCGCGGCCTCGCGCCGGGCGAGATCGACGACGACATCGTGCGTCTCGTCGCCCAGAACGAGCTCGAGGAGTCGAAGGCCGCCGGAACCGGGGGCGACAACGTCTTCACCATGGTCCGGCGTATCGGCCAGGCCAAGGCGTCGCTCGCCGCCGACTACGCGGCGCAGCTGCAGCGCTCGGTGGGCAAGGTCGTGTTCTTCGCGAAGCACATCGACGTGATGGATCAGGCGGAGGCGCACTTCGCCGCCGCGGGCATCCGCTCGGTCTCGATCCGTGGTGACCAGACGACCACGGTCCGTCAGCAGGCGATCGACGACTTCAACGGCGACCCCGAGGTCGGCATCGCGGTCTGCTCCCTGACGGCAGCGGGCGTCGGTCTCAACCTGCAGGCGGCATCGAACGTCGTGCTCGCCGAGCTGTCGTGGACGGCGGCCGAGCAGACGCAGGCCATCGACCGCGTGCACCGCATCGGTCAGGACGAGCCGGTCACCGCGTGGCGCATCATCGCCGCGCACACGATCGACACGAAGATCGCCGAGCTCATCGATCAGAAGCAGGGCCTGGCTGCTCGTGCGCTCGACGGCGAGGCCGTCGACGATGCGGCAGCCGAGCCCGTGCAGCTCGGGGCGCTCATGCATCTGCTGCGAGAGACGTTGCACAGCTCGTGAAAAGTCGTTAAGAATCACGATTCTTGATCGCGATTCGACAGCCGAGAAGGGTCATCCGGAGAAGTTGTGCCGGATGGCCCTTTCTCGTCGGCAAGATCTCCGGTTTTCGACGTGCTCGAATGGCGCTCGATGGGCGCATGGCACTAGTGTCGATCGCAGGCAGCGTCGCCTTTCCCCTTTCCTTCTCCCGAGCGTCTGAGGCAACAGCATGAAGATCGGAATCCTGACGAGCGGTGGCGATTGCCCCGGACTCAACGCGGTGATCCGCGGCGTCGTGCTCAAGGGCACGACCACTTACGACATCGAGTTCGTCGGCATCCGCGACGGGTGGCGAGGGGTCGTCGACGGCGACTTCTTCCCGCTCACGCGCCACGAGGTCAAGGGCCTCTCGAAGGTCGGCGGAACGATCCTCGGCACCAGCCGGACGAACCCGTACGAGGGGCCGCGGGGCGGCGCCGAGAACATCGCGAAGACGCTCGCGGCGCACAACATCGACGGCATCCTGGCGATCGGCGGAGAGGGCACGCTCGCGGCCGCCAACCGCCTCGCGAACGACGGCATCAACGTGATCGGTGTGCCGAAGACGATCGACAACGATCTGCGAGCGACCGACTACTCGTTCGGCTTCGACACCGCGGTGAACATCGCCACCGATGCCATGGACCGCCTGCGCACCACCGGCGATTCGCATCAGCGCTGCATGGTGGCCGAGGTCATGGGCCGCCACGTCGGGTGGATCGCACTGCACGCGGGTATGGCCGCCGGCGCGCACGTCATCTGCATTCCCGAGGTGCCGATGTCGATCGACGAGATCACCGCTCTCGTCTCGAGCGCGCACGACCGCGGTCGTGCGCCGCTCGTCGTCGTCTCCGAGGGCTTCACGCTCACCGGGATGGACACCGCGTACAGCGACAAGGGGCTCGACGCGTTCAACCGTCCCCGGCTCGGTGGCATCAGCGAGGTGCTCGCCCCCGAGATCGAGCGCATCACCGGTATCGAGACGCGTTCGACGGTGCTCGGACACATCCAGCGCGGAGGGTCGCCCTCCGGATTCGACCGGGTCCTCGCGACACGCCTCGGCCTGCACGCGGCGGATTCGCTCGTCGCCAAGTCCTGGGGTCGGATGGTCTCGCTGCGCGGCACCGACATCGTCGAGGTGCCGTTTGCCGAGGCGCTGGGCGAGCTGAACACGGTTCCCCGCAGCCGTTACGACGAGGCCGCAGCCCTCTTCGGCTGAGCGCGTCAGGTGGAATCAGGCGATCGCGCCGCATCCGGCCGCTCCTCGACGGAACGGACCCATGCGGCGCGATCGCCTTCTGCTTCGCGCGGTCAGTCGGCGAGGCCGAGCGTGTCGAGCAGCCAGGCGAGCTCGAACGCACGCTCGCGCCAGGAGTTGTAGCGCCCGCTGACCCCGCCGTGCCCGGCGACCATCTCGCACTTGAGCAGGACGTCGGAGGCTCCGGCCTCCCGCAGACGCGCGACCCACTTCGCCGGCTCGACGTAGAGGACGCGCGTGTCGTTGAGCGACGTCACCGCGAGGATGCGCGGGTACTGCACGCCGTCGCGGACGTTCTCGTACGGCGAGTAGGACTTCATGTACGCGTAGACGTCGGCGTCGTGGAGTGGATCGCCCCACTCGTCCCACTCGATGACGGTGAGGGGGAGCGACGGATCGAGGATCGTCGTGAGGGCGTCCACGAACGGGACGGCGGCGAGCACGCCGGTGAACAGTTCGGGAGCGAGGTTGGTGACGGCGCCCATCAGGAGTCCGCCGGCGCTGCCGCCCTCGGCGACCAGGCGGTCGGGAGCGGTCACCCCGGTGTCGACGAGGTGACGCGCGCTCGCGACGAAGTCCGTGAAGGTGTTGCGCTTGTGCAGCAGCTTTCCGTCCTCGTACCACTGACGGCCCATCTCGCCGCCGCCGCGGACGTGCGCCACGGCGAAGACGACGCCGCGATCGAGTTCCGACAGGCGGGCCACCGAGAACCCGGGATCGATCGAGTGCTCGTAGGAGCCGTAGCCGTAGAGGTGCAGAGGGCGCGGAGTTTCGCCGGGGGCGCCGAACTCCTTCTTCCACACCAGCGAGATCGGCACTCGGGTGCCGTCGTCGGCCGTCGCCCAGTCCCGCCGCTGCCCGTACTCGGTCGGATCGTAGCCGCCGAGCACGGTGACGCGCTTGCGGAGCAGCAGCTCCTTCGTCGCGAGGTCGAGGTCGTACACGGTGCCCGGAGTGACGAACGACGTGTATCCGAGGCGGAGGAAGGGGGAGTGCCACTCCGGGTTGCCGCTCACTCCGGCCGAGTACAGCGGTTCGTCGAAGGGGATGTCCGCGACGGCATCCGTCGTGTAGTCGAGCAGACCCACCCGCTCCAGGCCTTCCGCCCGGTACTCGACCGTCGCGAAGTCGCGGAACGCATCGACGCCGAGCAGCCGCCGACCGGGCTCGTGCGGCAGGATGATGCGTCGCGCACCCTGGGGTGCCTCGGCCGCGACCGAGACCAGTTCGAAGTCGAGGGCATCGTCGTTGTGGAGGATGAGCAGTCGGTCCTCACCATCGACGACCGCGTGCTCGACCGAGTACTCGACGCCTTCGGCGCGTGGCCAGACGATCCGCGGCTCCGCCGTGAGAGGCCCGGCGAGATCGACCAGGTACTCCTCGCTCGTGATGCTCGAGCCGACGCCGATGACCAGGTACTTCCGGCTGCGGGTGATGCCCGCGCCGAGCCAGAACTTCTCGTCGGGTTCGTGGAACAGCTGGACGTCCTCGGACACCGGGGTTCCGAGCGCGTGCAGCCAGAGAGTGTCGGGACGCCAGGCGTCGTCGCGCGTCGTGTAGAGGATGGCCGAGCCGTCGGGCGTGAAGAACGCGCCGGCGGTGTTCGGGATCTCGTCGGCCAGGGTCTCGCCGGTGGTGAGGTCGCGCACACGGATCGTGTAGACCTCGTCGCCCTCGAAGTCGGTCGACCAGAGCAGCTTCGTCGCGTCGTCGGAGGTGTCGAACGCTCCGAGGGAGAAGAACTCGTGACCCTCGGCCTCGACGTTCCCGTCGAGGAGCACGACCTCGCCGGGAACGGCGACGTTCGGCGTCAGCTGCGGGGGAGTCCAGTCGTCGGCGTCGGCCGCCGCACGGCAGTGGATCGGGTACTGAGCCCCCTCGACCGTGCGGCTGTAGTACCACCAGTCGCCGCGGCGGGTCGGCACCGAGAGATCGGTCTCCTGCACGCGGCCCTTGATCTCCTCGAACAGCGTCTCGCGGAGTCCGGCGAGGTGCGCGGTCTCGGCATCCGTGTGCGCGTTCTCGGCCTCGAGGTGCGCGACGACCTCGGGGGACTCCTTCTCGCGCAACCATTCGTACGGGTCGTCGAACGTGTCGCCGTGGTGGGTGCGGAGGGTCGAGCGTCGGTCTGCGATCGGGGCGTTGGTCACCGCTCCACGCTATCCCAGGTCGAGTTGACCGGCACCGGGGACGGTGGGAGGATTCAACGGGGCCGGTTAACGGAAGTCAAACCCACGGTGAACTCTTCGTTCGTCACGTCGATCCCGTCGACATCTCCCTCTTCCTCAACGACCGAAAGCGAACGGTGGAAACCGCAGCCCTCCTCGTCGTGCTGGTGATCCTGCTGGCACTCTTCTTCGACTTCACCAACGGCTTCCACGACACCGCGAACGCGATGGCCACGCCCATCGCCACCGGTGCCCTCAAGCCCAAGACCGCCGTGCTCCTCGCCGCGGTGCTGAACCTCGTCGGCGCCTTCCTGTCGACCGAGGTCTCCAAGACCGTCTCGCACGGGATCATCCACGAGGACGGCATCCAAGCCGCCGTCTTCCTGCCGATGATCTTCGCCGGGCTCATCGGCGCGATCACCTGGAACATGCTCACGTGGCTGCTCGGGCTGCCCTCGAGCTCGTCGCACGCGCTGTTCGGCGGTCTCATCGGCGCGACGCTGGTGGGCGTGGGCGTGCAGGGCATCGACTTCGGGATGGTGCTGTCGAAGATCATCCTTCCCGCTCTGATCGCGCCGGTCACCGCCGGGATCATCGCCTTCGTCGCCACCAAGGCGGCGTACTCGATCACCCGTCGCTACGACGGCAAGCCCGACGGCCGTGACGGTTTCCGCTGGGGGCAGATCTTCACGTCCTCGCTCGTCGCACTCGCGCACGGAACCAATGACGCGCAGAAGACGATGGGTGTCATCACCCTCGCCCTCATCACCGTGGGATGGCAGAACGCCGATCAGGCCGACCCGTACCTCTGGGTGATCATCGCCTGTGCGGTGACGATCGCTCTCGGCACGTACCTCGGCGGATGGCGGATCATCCGCACCCTCGGCAAGGGCCTCACCGACGTGAAGCCGGCGCAGGGCTTCTCGGCCGAGAGCGCGACGGCGGCCACGATCCTCGCCTCGAGCGCATTCGGCTTCGCGCTCTCGACGACGCAGGTCGCCTCCGGCTCGGTGATCGGTTCCGGTCTGGGCCGCCGTGGGTCGACGGTGCGCTGGCGGACGGCCGGTCGCATCGCGATCGGCTGGCTCCTCACGCTTCCGGCCGCCGGCGCGGTCGGTGCGCTGGCTGCGCTCATCGCCCTCTGGCTCGGAGGCTGGGGCATCGCGATCGACGCGGTCCTCGCCCTCGCCGTCATCATCGGGCTCTTCCTGCGCTCGCGGCGTGACGCGGTCACGCCCGCGAACGCGATGAGCGATGTGGCCGAGTCCGGCCTCGCGATCGATCTGCCGGATGCCCCGCCGCCCACGCGCCGCCAGCAGCGGATCGAGCAGGCCAAGGCCGAAGCCAAGGCCCGCAAGCAGGCGAAGGCGGATGCGCGAGCGCAGGGCAAGAACGGCACGCGCACCAAGAGCACGACCGCGGTCCGCGACGAGGCCGGTACCGAGAAGGGAACGGGCGAATGAGCGTCTCCATCGATTGGCTCGCCTTCTTCCAGGTGTTCGTCGCGGCGCTGATCGGCGCCGTCGCGATCGTCACCTTCTACGCCTTGGGTCTGCGCCTGCTGGTGCGCAGCGGGCACGCTCCGGTCGTGAGCCCGGCGGAGTTCACGGACGCGATCACGGTCATCACCGAGAAGGACCTCCGGCGAGCCGAGAAGCAGGCCGCCAAGGCGGCGCGCAAGAGCCCGCTCACCGACGGGCAGAAGCGCCTGTCGCTCGTCGGTGCGTACGGATGCTTCGGACTCTGTGCGCTCGCGGTCGTCGCCGGCATCATCATCATCGTCGTCGGCCACTGACGGGCCAGGGCGCTCCGGCGTCCCACCCCCGTCGTAGGCTGGTGCCATGCCAGGGCCCTACGTCTTCGGTCGGCATCAGCCGGCGTCGCACACGATCATCCATGTCAGCGACCCGCACTTCCTCGCCGGAGGCGCGCGCTTGGGCGGGCGCTACGACGTCGACGACACGTTCGCGCGCACGCTGGTCGCGATCCGAGCGGTTCACCCCTCTCCGGCAGCGATCGTCCTCACCGGTGACCTGACCGATCTGGGGGAGCCCGACGCCTATCGTCGCCTGCGTGCGGCGGTCGAGCCGGTCGCCGAGGAACTCGGGACGCAGGTGATCTGGGTCGCGGGAAACCACGACGAGCGACCCGCTCTGCGGGAGGGACTGCTGGACGCGCCCGCGACGGAGGAAGCAGTCACCGGTGTCTGGGAGATCGACGGTCTGCGCATCATCGCGCTCGACACGTCGGTGCCCGGGTGGCACCACGGCGACCTCGACGACGGCCAGCTCGCCTGGCTCGCCGACGTTCTGCGGACGCCTGCTCCGCAGGGCACGCTGCTGGCCATGCACCACCCGCCCCTGCCGAGCCACCTCCCGCTGTTCGACATCCTCGAACTGCGCCATCAGGAGAAGCTCGAGGCCGTGATTCGGGGGAGCGACGTGCGGGGCATCCTCGCCGGTCACCTCCACTACTCGTCGACCGGGGTGTTCGCCGGGGTGCCCGTGAGCGTCGCCTCCGCCACCTGTTACACGATGAACGTCGCGCGTCCGGCGGCCGAGGTCAACGGGATGGATGCCGCGCAGGCGTTCAACCTCGTGCACGTCTACCCCGACACCCTCACGCATACGGTCGTGCCGGTGACGACGGCGCCCACCGGCGAGTACTTCTCGGAGGCGTGGCTCGAGAAGATGGCGGCGCTGGATCCCGAGGCGCGTCTGGAGGCGTTCTCGCGGAAGCCGACGCGCTGATGCGGTGCCCCGAGCGCGGCGAAGGCGCGGGCGTAGACTGGAGTCATCCCCCACTCCACTCATTCGCCACGACCCACAAGGATGTGACATGGCATCTGCCGCGCCGACCCTGACCCGTACTGAGACCGACTCCCTCGGGAGCATGGAGATTCCCGCCGACGCGTATTGGGGCATCCACACCGCCCGCGCCGACGAGAACTTCCCGATCACGAAGCGCCCGATCTCGGTCTACCCGGATCTCGTTCGCGCCCTCGCGATGGTCAAGCAGGCGAGTGCCCGCGCGAATCGCGAGATCGGAGTGCTCGATCCGGAGCGGGCGGATCTGATCGACCGCGCGGCCCAGCGCGTCATCGACGGCGAGTTCCACGACCAGTTCACGGTCGGGGTGATCCAGGGCGGTGCCGGCACCTCGACGAACATGAACGCGAACGAGGTCATCACCAACATCGCGCTCGAGATGGCGGGACACGAGAAGGGCGACTACGCGTTCCTCTCGCCGATCGACCACACCAACCGCAGCCAGTCCACCAACGACGTGTACCCGACCGCCGTGAAGATCGGCCTGTCGCTGACCCTGCGGGCGCTGCTCGAGGAGCTCGACCTGCTGCGCCGATCGTTCCTGGCGAAGTCGGGGGAGTTCCACGACGTACTGAAGGTCGGACGCACGCAGTTGCAGGACGCCGTGCCGATGACGCTCGGCCAGGAGTTCCACGGTTTCGCGACGACCCTCGGCGAGGATCACAGCCGGCTCACCGAAAACGCCTCGCTCATGTTCGAGATCAACATGGGCGCGACGGCGATCGGCACCGGCATCACGACCCATTCCGACTACGCGCCCGCCGTCCTCAAGCACCTGCGTGAGATCACCGGCCTCGACCTCGAGACCGCCACCGACCTCGTCGAGTCGACGAGCGACACCGGTGCGTTCATGTCGTTCTCATCGTCGCTCAAGCGCAACGCCATCAAGCTCTCGAAGATCTGCAACGACCTGCGCCTGCTCTCGTCGGGGCCGCAGGCCGGTTTCGGCGAGATCAACCTCCCCGCCCGCCAGGCGGGCTCGAGCATCATGCCGGGCAAGGTCAACCCCGTGATCCCCGAGGTCGTCAACCAGGTCGCCTTCGCCGTCGTGGGCGCGGACATGACGGTGACGATGGCGGTCGAGGGCGGGCAGCTCCAGCTCAATGCCTTCGAGCCGGTGATCGCGCACTCGATCTTCCAGTCGATCACCTGGATGCGCCAGGCGATGTGGACCCTGCGGGTGAACTGCGTCGACGGCATCACGGCCAACCGCGACCGCCTCGGGACCATGGTGGGTGCCTCGGTCGGCGTGATCACGGCGCTCACCCCCTTCATCGGGTACGCGGCCGCGGCAGCGCTCGCGAAGACCGCTCTGCTCACCAACCGGAGCGTCGCCGACCTTGTCGTCGAGGCCGGCCTCATGTCGCGGGAAGAGGTCACCAAGCAGCTGTCGCCCGCGCGTCTGTCCGGACTCGAGGCCGTCACGGCCGCGATCCCGATCATCCCGACCGACGATCTCATCGAGATCTGAGCGGACACGGAAGAAGGGCGGATGCTTCGGCATCCGCCCTTCTTCGATTCCGCGTCCCGACGACGATCAGTCGAGGATGCGGCAGTGCGTCGTGAGTTCGCCGATGCCGTCGATGCCGACGGTGACGGTCGAACGGTCGCGGAGGAAGATCTGCGGATCGCGGGAGTAGCCGGCACCGCCCGGGCTGCCGGTGGAGATGAGCGTGCCGGGCAGCAGCGTGAGCGACTGCGAGAGGTGCGCGATGAGCGTCGCGACCGAGCGCACCATCTGGCCGGTCGTCGCGTCCTGCACGGTGTGACCGTCGACGACGGTCCAGATGTGCAGATCCTGCGGGTCGGCGATCTCGTCGGCGGTGACCGCGAAGGGCCCCGTCGGAGTGAAGCCGTCGAAGGACTTGCAACGCGACCACTGCGCCTCCGCGAACTGGATGTTCCGCGCGGTGATGTCGTTGACGACCGTATAGCCCCAGACGTGGGAGAGTGCGTCGCTCGCCGCGACGTTCTTCGCCGGGGTGCCGATCAGAACACCGAGCTCCGCCTCGTAGTCGACCGCTTCGCTGAGGGCGCGGGGCCAGGAGGTCGTCTGCTGGTGACCCGTCAGCGAGTTCGGCCACAGGGTGAAGACGGTCGGTGCGGCGTCGGTCTTGAGACCCAGCTCGCTCGAGTGGGCCGCGTAGTTCAGTCCCACGGCCAGCACGGCCGGGGGCGCCAGAACCGCCGAGGCGAACGACCAATCGGTGAGCGGATGCCGAGGCGCGGCGCCGTCGGCGAGGGCAGAGCGGAGCAGGTCGAGTGCGGTGTCCCCGCGTTCGATGAGCTGCTGCAGCGTCGCCGGAGCGTCGGTGAGGAGGTCGGAGACGAGGATGGCGTCGGCGTCTTCCACCACGGCGAGAACCGCAGAGGGGGAATCCGGACGGCGCAGATGAGCGAACCGCATGCCTCTACGCTACCCGGTGGCTGCGCCCTGTCCGCGGAGGCGTCCGGTATACCGCTACCGGCACCGCTGTGGCCCCTATGCTCGTGGCTATGAGTTTCGGAGGACCGTCCCAGCCGCAGCAGCCGTCGCCGTACACCCAGCCGCCGGCCCCGCAGCAGCCTCCAGCCGTGCAGCAGCCTCCCGCCCCGCAGCAGCCCCCGGCCCCCCAGTTCTCGCAGCAGCAGTACGCGCAGTCGGCCTACACGCCCCGGCAGTTCTCGCAGCAGCCGGCGTATGCCTCGGCTCTCGCGCAGCCGACGCCGTACACTCCGCCCGCTCCGGCCGCGCCCTCTCCCGCCGAGGGGCTGCCGGCGCTCCCCGTGCCGACGCGCAAGGGGCGCAGCGTATCGATCTGGCTCTTCGGATTCCTCGGGCTGCTCCTCCTGGCGCTGATCGGGTACTTCGTCGTGGCACTCGGGCCCTCGGCATCCGTCATCGGGCTGGTGCTCGCGCTCATCCCACTCGCGATCGTGTTCCTCGGCGTGAGACTGATCGATCGATGGGAGCCCGAGCCCAAGAGTCTCGTGATCTTCGCGATCGCGTGGGGTGCCGTCGCCGCGGTCGGCCTCACACTGCTGGTCGATCTCGCGCTCACCTTCGCCTTCGGGTTCCGCTCGGAGGAGCTGGCCGCGGTCGTGCAGGCCCCCATCGTCGAGGAGTTCTGGAAGGGATTCGGCGTCTTCCTCATCTTCCTCGTGGCACGTCGCGCGTTCGACGGTCCGATCGACGGCGTCGTCTACGGCGCGCTCGTCGGCGCGGGGTTCGCGTTCACCGAGAACATCCAGTACTTCGCGATCAGCCTGATCGAGGGCGGGGGAGAGCAGCTCTCGGTGACCTTCGTCGTGCGCGCGCTCCTCTCGCCGTTCGCCCATGCGATGTTCACGTCACTGACGGGACTCGCGATCGGACTCGCAGCACGCCGTCACTCCTCGGCATGGGCGGCCCTCGGCGCGGGGCTCCTCGGCCTGCTGGGCGCGATCCTGCTGCACGCACTGTGGAACGGATCCGCGACCTACGCCGACTTCTTCCTGCTGTATTTCACGCTGCAGGTCCCGCTGTTCGCCGGGTTCATCATCGGCATCGTCGCGTTGCGCCGGGAGGAGGCACGACTGACGAAGGCGCGTCTGAGCGACTACGCGGCAGCGGGGTGGTTCACTCCCGAGGAGGTCACGATGCTCGCGACACCGGCGGGGCGCAAGGTCGGGATGGCCTGGGCGGCGCGGTTGCGCGGAGATCGTCGACCCCTGATGCGCGAGTTCATCAAGGACGCGACGACACTGGCATCCGTCCGCCAGCGGGCGATCACCGGACGGGATCCGCTCGCGTCGGACGACGAGCGCGCGCTCCTCATCCGCACCCGCGCGACGCGCGCCGCGCTGCTCGCGTACTGAGCGACCCGGGGTGGGACCCCGCCCCGAACAGACTCAGCGCCCGGTGCTGCGGCGATGCCTGCATGTCTCCCGGGCGCTGAGTTGGCTTGAAACCAGGGTGCACCCGCCTCCCGGGAGTGTCAAGGGCGACTTCGTCGGGTGTTCGCTGTGAGCAGGTGCGGTCGCGTTGACCGGTCGGCGTCCACTCGGGTTGGATGGAGTCATGACTGATCGTACGAAGCCCGAGTTCGACGCCCCCACCGGTCCTGCCCCCGCAGAGCTGGTCATCCGCGACATCATCGAGGGTGACGGCACCGAGGCCAAGCCCGGCGACACCGTCACCGTGCACTACGCCGGTGTCGAGTTCGAGTCCGGCGAGGAGTTCGACTCCTCGTGGGGCCGCGGTGAGACCATCCAGTTCCCCCTGCGCGGCCTGATCCAGGGCTGGCAGGACGGCATCCCCGGCATGAAGGTCGGCGGCCGTCGCGAGCTCACCATCCCGCCGCACCTCGCCTACGGACCGGCCGGGGGAGGACACTTCCTCTCCGGCAAGTCGCTGATCTTCATCATCGACCTCGTCGCCGTCGGCTGATCCCACGACGTTCACGAAGACGCCTCGTCCCGTTCGCGGGCGGGGCGTCTTCCGTTGCACTCAGGAGATTCTTATTCATGGGAATATATCTTTCGAGAGCACGGTTCCCTTTCCTGTCGCCATTCGAGCGGCCCCCACGTCCCAAGGAGATCCCATGACCAGCATCGACATCCCCGGCTACCGCCCCGGCACCTACGTCCTCGACCCCTCCCACAGCGAGGTCACCTTCAGCGTCCGTCACATGATGATCTCGAAGGTGCGCGGCACCTTCGGCGTGAAGAGCGCGACGCTGACCGCTCCCGAGAACCCGCTCGAGACCACGGTCGAGGCGAGCGTCGACGTCTCGTCCGTCGACACGAAGGACGAGGGTCGCGACCAGCACCTGCGTTCGGCCGACTTCTTCGACACCGAGAACTTCCCGACCATGGACTTCGTCTCCACCGGTGCCCGTGCCGAGAACGGCGAGCTGTACGTCGACGGTGACCTCACCATCCGCGGCATCACCAAGCCCGTCAGCTTCGAGGTCGACTTCGGTGGCTTCGGTTCCGACCCGTGGGGCAACTACAAGGCCGGCGCATCGGCCAAGGCCGTCATCAACCGCGAGGACTTCGGCCTGACGTGGAACGCCGCCCTCGAGACCGGCGGCGTGCTCGTCGGCAAGGACGTCACGATCAACCTCGACCTGCAGGCTGCACTGCAGCAGGACTGATCCGCGTGCGATGAGGACCCCGGGCCGTTCACGGCTCGGGGTTCTCTGCGTCGTAGTCGCGGAAGCGCGCGCTGCGCCGCATCAGGATGGCGACCAGCGCGATCACGATCACCCCGCCCAGCACGGGCGGGAACCAGAGCGCTGTGAACGTCGAGAGGGTGCCTGCGTACAGCGCGCCGACCCGGGGCCCGCCCGCCACGACGACGATGAAGACGCCCTGGAGGCGGCCGCGCATGGCATCGGGCACCGCCGCCTGCATCATGGTGTTGCGGTAGATCGAGCTCACGTTGTCGGCCGCTCCGGAGAACGCGAGCGCGATGCACGCCACGACGATGAGGGCGATGTTCGGTGCGGCCTCGGAAGCCGGCGGGAGGAAGGCGCCCGTGAGCAGGACGATCCCGAACGCCAGGATCGACGCGCCGTACGCCTGGACGGCTCGGGCGATGCCGCGTCCGTGCCAGCGGTACTGCACCACGCGGCCGGAGAACAGGCTCGAGGCGAAGGTGCCCAGTGCGACGGCGGCGGTGAGAAGCCCGGTCGTCACGGCGCCACCGCCGAGCAGGATAGTGCCGAGGGCGGGGAAGAGCACGAGCGGCTGGCCGAAGGTCATCGCGATGATGTCGACGATGTACTGCATGCGGATGTTGCCGGCCCGTCGGAGGAATCGCCAGCCATCGACGAGGGAGGCCAGTCCGGGGCGCACGATGTCGCCTTCGGGGCGGAGTGCGGGCAGGGTCCAGAGTCCGAGGAACATCGACAGCATGAGGACGACGTCGATCGTGTAGGTCCATCCGTACCCGGTCAGGGCGACCAGGATCCCGGCGAGGGCTGGGCCCGCCATGACGGTGAGACCCATCGAGATCCCGTTCAGAGCGGATGCCGGCGCGAGCAGGTCGCGCGGGATCAGGCGCGGAACGATGGCGGTGCGGGTCGCCATGCCGACCGAGTTCGCGGCCGCGGTGATCATGCTCAGGGCGTAGAGCCACCAGATCGTTTCCGAGCCGGTCCACGTCAGCGCGGCGAGCAGCGCTGTGGACGCGAAGGTGACCGTCGCGGCGATGAGTGCGACGCGTCGTCGGTCGAACGCGTCGGCGAGCATGCCGCCGTAGAGTCCGGCGAGGACCATCGGGACGAGCCCTGCGACCGCAATCATCGAGACCGCGAAGGTGCTGCCGGTGAGGCTGAACACGTGCAGCATCACGGTGACGAGTGTCAGCTGCCCGCCGATGCCGGCGAGGGCAGATCCGATCCACATCCGAGCGAACGCGGGGCTCGCCTTCAGAGGGGAGAGGTCGATGAGATGTCCGCGTGATCCGCTCATCGCGATGCCTGGCCGTGCTGCACCTGTCGAGCGTATCCGAGGGGCAACGGGTGGGCGCGGATCGCGGTCGTCGGCAGGGGGCTGGGGCTGGTAGACTCTTCAGGTTGCCGTTTGATCGGCCGCGGATAAAGAGAGCCCTCGCATCAGGCGTCGGGCGCCGCGCAACAAGCTGAAAGGGGATCGAATCTATGGCACTCGAAGCAGACGTCAAGAAGGCGATCATCGAAGAGTACGCGACGCACCCCGGTGACACCGGATCCCCCGAGGTGCAGGCCGCAATGCTGACGCAGCGCATCAAGGACCTCACCGAGCACCTGAAGGAGCACAAGCACGACCACCACTCGCGTCGTGGTCTGTTCCTGCTCGTCGGTCAGCGCCGTCGTCTCCTCGGCTACCTCCAGAGCGTCGACATCGAGCGTTACCGCTCGCTGATCGCTCGCCTGGGTCTTCGCCGATAAGGCAGAGTACGCCAGCGTACAATCGCGCAAAACATTCTTGAGAAGGCCGCCCCAGGTGTGGGGCGGCCTTCGTCATTTCCCGGGGAGGGTTGATCTCGCTCCCGCTTTCCCGTAGGAAAGTAAGAAGCTTTCCCCGTGGAAAGCGGAGGAGGTCGAATCATGGACCAGAAGCCCGTCGCGGGCCAGGAGGCGCTCGTTCCGCCCGATGCGGAGACTGCCCGGCGGTATCTCGAGGAGGCGCGAGCGGTGACCGGTCGTCGGCAGCGCGCCGTCGATCGGCGGGCGCTCGCGTGGTTGCAGATCGTCAGTGCGGTGGTCACGGCTGCCTTCCTCGTGGCCAGCGTGATCGCACTTCGCCGGCCGGCGGACAACGGAGCGCAGGCCCTTCTGTTCGCCTTCCTCGTCTACGGTCAGATCTTCAGCGGCTCCGCTCAGCGCAGCGGACTGCAGTGGCGTTTCACCCGCGGGCAGTGGCCGTTGGTGGTCTCCGGTGCAGCCGCGATGGTCCTTGCACTCGTCGCCTTCGGGTTCGCCGTTTTCGTGCCCGACGTTCCGTGGTGGGTGACGGTGCTCCCCGGCGCACTCGTCCTCCTCGTCTTCGGCGGGTACGGGGCCGTGCGACTGGCGCGCGCGTCGAGCGACCCGCCCGGACCGGACGTACCCCGCGTGCCTCTACCGAGGGGTGCCCGTGTCGGCACGCTCGGCGTCGGTGTCGTTCTCGGAGCGCTCCTGATGCTCTCCGTCGCCCCGGCGGGCGTCCTCGCGAGCGTGCTCCTGCTGCTGCTCGCCCTGTGCGTGCTCGCCTGGTTCTGCGCCGGTGCGACCGATCTCGGTCTTCCCGCCATCGGTGCGCTCTGGCGGTGGCCGCACGAGGTGGGTCTCGCGATCGGCTTCATCCTTCTGGTCGGGCTGACGATCTTCGACGTCGGGCGCGCGGAGGGCGGAGCGACGGCAGGTGTGATCGCCGGATGCGGCGTCGTGCTGCTCTTCGTCGGATTGACGTTCGTGCCGGGGCGTGGTGTGCGTGGCTGACCGGTCAGCCCATCCGCGCACGCGACTCGATGACAACTTCGCGTCGCCGCTCCGGTTCTCACTGATGGCGACGCTGGGTGAGGGAATCGAACTCGACTTCGCGACGCTGCGCGAGATCCTGCAGTGCGCCGATTCGCCGCTGAGCAAGTCGATCAGCCACCTGCACGCCGCAGGTTACGTCACGGTGCGCAAGGCGAGTCTGGGGAGCAGGCAGCGAACGTGGGTGCGCTCGACCGGCGAAGGGCGGGAAGCCTTCGCCGGTCATCTCCAGGCGTTGCGGGAGATCGTCGCACTCGGCGGCGGCGCGTCGCTGTGAGGGTCAGGCGTCGGCGCCCACGAGGTCGGCATGATGGATCGCCGCGACGTCGGGGTGTGCGCGCAGCCGCGACTTGAGCGCGTTCTCGCCGTAGAGAGCGTGGATCGGGTTGCTCGGATCCTCGGTCACCCCCGTGGCCTCGGCGGCGAGATCGGCGGGGAGCTCGATCAGCGGCAACCGCTTGTCGAGCGCGGGGTTGAAGAAGAACGGGATCGAGATGCGCTCGTTCGGCGCCTGCGGAGAGACGACGCGGTGATTGGTGGCCTTGAGATAGCCGCCGGTCGCGTACTCGAGGAGCTCGCCGATGTTCACGACGAAGGCTCCGGGCACCGGGGGAGCGTCGACCCACTCGCCGTCGCGCTCGACCTGCAATCCGCCCTTGCCGGGCTCGACCCACAGCAGCGTGAGCACACCGGAGTCCTTGTGCGCACCGACGCCCTGCTGGGGTTCCGGCTCATGCGTGCCCGGGTAGCGGACGATCTTGATCAGGGTGGAGGGTTCGCCGAAGTGCTCGTCGAAGTACGACGAGTCCGCACCGAGGGTCTCGGCCCACGCGCGCAGGAGCTTGCGCGCGACCTCCGAGAGCGTCGCGTGCCACTCGGCGACGATCTCCTGCAGCTCGGGCTGCGCGGCGGGCCAGAGGTTCGGTCCGATGAGGCGGTTGAACGCCGGGCCGCCGTCGATCGCGTCGCGCTCGGGGCCGATGTCGATCTGCTCGCGCCAGTCGACCTTGCCCTGCGTCCGCTCTCCACCGATGCGCGTGTACCCGCGGAAGTGCGGGCTGTTGACGTTCTCGATCGCCAACTTGTCGGCCTCGGGCAGCGCGAAGAAGTCCAGCGCGGCCCGGTGCAGGCGTGCCTCGAGGGCGGGGGAGATGCCCGTGCCGGTGAGGTAGAAGAACCCGACATCGTGCGTGGCGGCGCGCAGGTCCTCGCGGAAGCGCGCGGCGGCCGCGGGTCCCTCGTCGAGCTGGGAGAGGTCGAGGATCGGGAGCGAGAGTTCAGCCATGGCACGAGAGTACGTCGCCGCCGCGCCGGGACGGGTGTGTGTTGCGGAGGATTACCGTGGTGCTAAAGTCTCGTAGGTAAGGGATGCCTTACCTCAGTAATATTCTGCAGAGAGATCCCTCCGTGCTCGCCACTTTCCTCATCGGCCTCCGTGAAGGCCTGGAAGCCGCCCTCGTCGTCGGCATCCTCGTCGCCTACCTCGGACGCCTCGGTCGGCGTGACGTGCTGCCGCGGCTGTGGGTCGGCGTCGGGCTCGCGGTCGCCCTCGCCCTCGGCATCGGCGCCGTCCTGACCTTCGGGGCGTACGAGCTCACCTTCGTGGCGCAGGAGCTGATCGGCGGGCTGCTCTCGTTGCTCGCGGTCGCCATGGTGACGTGGATGATTTTCTGGATGCAGAAGGCCGGGCGCACGATGAAGGCCACGCTCGAGGGCGGCATCGACCGTGCGCTCACGCAGGGCGGGCTGTGGGCCCTCGTCGCGATCGGCTTCGTCTCGGTCGCCCGCGAGGGGATCGAGACCACCCTGCTCCTGTGGTCGATGGTGCAGTCGTTCGGCGACGCGCCCTCCGCTCTGCTCGGAGCACTCCTCGGGCTCGCCACCGCGGTGGTGATCGGTGCCCTGATCGCGCGCGGTGCCGTGCGCCTCGACCTGCGGCGCTTCTTCGCCTGGACCGGCGGCTTCCTGGTGATCGTCGCCGGAGGCGTTCTCGCCTACGCGTTCATGGATCTGCAGGAGGCCGGGGCACTGCCCGGACCCTTCACTGCCGCCGCCCCCATCGATGCGGTGACCGGAGCCGTGGCCGTCGGCTGGCAGGCGTTCCCGTTCGGGTGGGCGTTCGACGTGACGTCGGCGATCGCTCCCGACAGCGCCTGGGCCGCCATCCTGCAGGCCACCGTCGGGTTCATGCCGCGGATGACCTGGCTGCAGGTGACCGCCTGGGCCGTCTACATCGCGGTCGTCGGCTTCCTCTTCGTGCGCGGTCTCCGCTCGCCTCGTCCCTCGGCATCCGCTCCGCTCGCCTCGTCGAACGCCGCGGACGCATCGGTTTCCTCACCCACACAGCAAGGAGCAGCATGACCACCTCCCACCGGATCCTCGGCGCCGTCGCCGCGACGGGCGCGGCCGCGCTCGTGCTCAGCGGCTGCGTCGCGAAGAGCGATGTCGCCGCCGGCGCGGCCTTCGACGTCTCATCGACCGACAGCGCCTGCTCGGTATCGGGCACCACGGCCGAGAGCGGCACCCTGACGTTCGAGGTCACCAACGACAGCGGTCAGGTCTCGGAGTTCTACCTGCTCGCCGACGACGGGCTGCGGATCGTCGGCGAGGTCGAGAACATCGCGCCCTCCGCCTCGCGCACCCTGACCGTCGTGGCGCAGCCGGGCGACTACTTCACGCTCTGCAAGCCCGGGATGATCGGCGAGGGCGTCGGCAAGTCGGCGTTCACCGTCACCGGTGAGCGCGTCACGGTCGACGGTCCCGACGCCGAGCAGAAGCAGCAGGCCGTCGACCTCTACGCCGCCTTCGTGAAGGACCAGGTCGGCCAGCTCGTTCCTGCGGTCGAGGACCTCGTCGCGGCATACGAGGCGGGCGATGACGACACCGCTCGGAGCCTCTTCCCCCTCACGCGCGCCTTCTACGAGCGCATCGAGCCGGTCGCCGAGGCGCTGGGCGACCTCGACCCGCGCATCGACTACCGCGAAGTCGACGCCGTGGCCGAGGGGCTCGACTGGACGGGCTTCCACCGCATCGAGAAGGACCTCTGGGTTCCCGCGCAGGACGCCTTGAACGCGGACGGCGAGACGCCGGCCTGGCAGGATTGGGCGCCGTCGACGACCGAGGAGCGCGCCGACTTCGGCGACCTGCTGCTCGCCGACGTGCAGGAGCTGTACGACTACGTGCACTCCGACGACTTCACCGAGACGCTCGACGATCAGGGGATCGGCGGAATCTCCAACGGCGCCATCGCGCTGCTCGACGAGGTCGCGACTGGCAAGATCTCCGGCGAGGAGGACTGGTGGTCGGGCACCGACCTCTACGACTTCGCCGCGAACGTCGAGGGATCGAAGATGGCGTTCTCGCTGGTGCAGGACTTCGCCGAGGCGCAGGGCGACGACGGGGCTGCGCTCGTCGCGGAGATCGAGTCCGGCTACGCGGCGCTCGAGGAATCGCTCGCGGCGCACGGCTCGCTGACCGACGGCTTCGTCGGGTACTCCGAACTCACGGATGCCGACAAGCGCGAGTTCACCGACCTCATCAACGCGCTCGCCGAGCCGCTCTCGCAGCTCACCGGCACGGTTCTCGACTGAGCACCGGGATCGACGGAAGGGTACGATCACGCACGTGAACGACACAGGAGCGGATGCCGCGGCCGACTCGTCCTCCGACGAGGCGGTGGCCGCGGCATCCGCGCCGACCGGCCTCAGCCGCCGGGGCCTGCTCGGCCTGGCGATCGGCGGGGGAGTCGCGGGCCTGGCCGTCGGCGCGGGCGCCGGGCTGTCCGGCGGCGTCGCCCTCGGGCGCGCACGGGCCGCCGAGGACGCCCTCGCCGCCTATGACTTCTTCGGGGAGCATCAGGCGGGGATCGCGACGCCGGTGCAGGATCACCTGCACTTCGCGTCGTTCGACATGATGCCGCGCACGGATCGCGACGATCTCGTCTCACTCCTGCAGGACTGGACGTACGCGGCATCGCGCATGACCCAGGGCCTCGACGTCAGCGCGACGGGAGCGGTCGGCGGGTCGGCGGAGGAGCCGCCGGACGATACCGGCGAGGCGCAGGGCCTCCCTGCTTCCGGGCTCACGATCACGATCGGCTTCGGTCCCGGTCTGTTCGAGAACGAGGACGGCGACCGGTACGGGATCGCCGCGTCCCGTCCCGCCGCTCTCGAACGGCTGCCGGCCTTCCTCGGCGACGACCTCGACCCGCAGGCGTCGCACGGGGACCTCTGCATCCAGGCCTGCGCCGACGATCCCCAGGTGGCCGTGCACGCCATCCGCAACCTCAGCCGCATCGCCTTCGGCCGCGCGCGTCTGCGCTGGTCGCAACTGGGCTTCGGCAAGACGTCGCGCACGACAGCGGCGCAGGCCACTCCGCGCAATCTCTTCGGGTTCAAGGACGGCACCGCGAACATCCTCGCCGACGACACCGCCGCGCTCGACGCCCACGTCTGGGTCGCGGACTCCGACGAACCGGCCTGGATGGCGGGCGGGTCCTACCTCGTCGCCCGCAAGATCGCGATGCTCATCGAGACCTGGGATCGCGTGCGGCTGTCGGAGCAGGACATGATCATCGGACGGGACAAGGGGGAGGGTGCGCCGCTCTCCGGGGGCACCGAACTCACCGAGCCCGACTTCACCGGCTCCGCGATCGACGCCAACGCGCACGTGCGACTCGCCCACCCCGAGCAGAACGGCGGCATCCGGATCCTGCGGCGCGGGTACAACTACGTCGACGGGAACAACGACCTCGGGCGGCTGGACGCCGGGCTCTTCTTCCTGTCGTACCAGCGCGACCCCGCGCAGTTCATCACGTTGCAGCGCCGGTTGTCGACCGACCTCATGAACGAGTACCTGCGCCACGTCGGCTCGGGGATCTGGGCGATCCCGCGCGGGGCGACCGCGGGGTCGTACATCGGGGCGGAGCTCTTCGCCTGATCCGCCGCCCGGGCGGCGGATCGGTTCACTCCGCGATCATGCGCATGATCGCGGCGGTGACGGCATCCGCCCCGAAATGATCCTGGGCGGTGATCGTGACGACGGCGTCGCCGGCGAAGATCACCAGCTGCCCGTGGGCGCCGTGCAGGCGCCATCCCGCGCCCGGACCGTCCCACCCGGCCAGGGCATACCTCTCGTAGCCGGGGTTCTGGCCACATGCGACCCACTCGGAATGCATCCGGTCGATCCAGTGCGCGTCGAGCAGGCGGTGCCCCTGCCACTCTCCACGATCGCGGATGAGGCGTCCGATCCGGGCCATCTCCTCGGTGCGCAGGAAGAGTCCGCCGCCCGCGACGATCCGACCGTTCGGGCAGCGCTCCCACTGCGTGTCGACGATGCCGAGCGGCGCGAACAGGCGCGGTTCGAGGTAGGCGTGCACGTCGCCCACGTGCTCGGCGAGCACGCGCATCGCCGTGTACGTGCTCGCGTTCGAGTACTGGAAGGCGCGTCCGGGCGTCGGTCGGCGGAGGAACTCCGCCGCGAGGTCCGGCCAGTCCGTCATCATCGTCTCCGACCACGGGAGATCGATTCCGCTCGACATGGTGAGCAGGTCGCGCAGCGTGACCTGCTCGACCCCGGCTCCGAGCTCCCAGCCGGGAAGGGAAGCCGCCACGGGTGCGTCGACGGAGATCAACCCCTCGTCGGCGGCGATGCCTGCGGCGAGCACGCACACGCCCTTGGCGACCGACTGGATGTCGATCCGCTCGTCGGGCGCCCAGCGATGCTCGGCGGTCTCGTCGCCGATGAGGACGTGCAGACCGAGGGCGCCGAACCCGTCGGTCTCGATCTCATCGACGATGCGGTCGCGGAGGGTCGAGGCTCGGGTCACGTCGTCCAGGCTATCGCGGCCGTCGCGAGCCGGTCGGGTCGTTGCGCCGTCCCTCGCGGGAGGTCAGCTCGGGGTCGCGGAAGAGCCACTTCGGTCGCGGCTCGACGAGGGGACGGAACACCCGTCGGACGGGCTTCGTGGCGAGCGCGAGTGCGACGACGACCGAGAGCACTGTGACGAGCGGCAGCCAGATCCAGGTGGGTTCGAGGTCGCGCAGGATGCCGGACTCGCGGAACGGGTAGAGAACGAAGGAGTGCAGAAGGAAGACGTACATCGTGTACTGGCCGAACGTGGTCCACCAGTACGTGCCGCGGGGGATCAGCGCGAAGAACGCCGCGCACAGCAGCACCGCGAGCAGCATCAGCGCGATGCGCACACCGCCGGCCCACCACTGCTCGCCGCCGAGCCCGAGGTCGGCGTAGGAGTCCTCGTAGAAGAGCCAGTGGCGCAGATCGAACTCCTGCCAGAACGGGAGCCAGTTCCAGGCCGCCCACCCGGTGCCAGCGAGCACGGCGACCGCGACGACTCGGATCCACCAGGGGCGGAAGTCGAGCAGGCGCAGGCGGGCCACGACATCCCGCTCGCGCAGCCACCAGCCGAGAGTGAAGAAGGGGAGGAGGCCGAGCGTGCGCGAGAGCGAGAAGGTGCTGTCGATGTTGGGGAGGTAGCCCACGCCGATCGAGATCGCGACGGTCCAGAGCAGCGGCCAGCGCAGCAGCGCGAGGTAGGGGAGGACGAGGCGGAAGATCCCGAGGGCGAGGAGGAACCAGAGCGTCCAGGACGGCTGCGTCGGGTTGGGGTTCGCCTGGCCCTCGACGAGCCACTTCGTGAGCGTCCAGAGCGTCTCGAAGATGACGTACGGCAGGAGGATGTCGGTGATCACCCGAGCCATCTGCGTCTTGGTCGGCGAGCCCGACTTCGAGAAGTATCCCGAGATGATCGCGAACGCCGGCATGTGGAAGGCGTAGAGGGCGAGGTAGAAGGCGAACGCGATGTCGGAGTCGTAGATGAGACGCTGGATCGCGTGGCCCAGCACCACCAGCACGATGCAGGCGTAGCGTGCGTTGTCCCAGAACGGGACGCGGCGTCGGGGGCGCGGAGTGGTTCCTGTCGCCGGCGGTGTGGAGTCCGCTCCGGTGGTGCTCATGCTCCGAGGCTACCGCCGGGAATAAAGTTGGTGCGATCGCGTTGACTCATATACATTCAAGTGAATAGAACCGGATGCAATCTTCGGGTTCGGAGAAGTTGGAGAGAAATCATGAGCGAGCAGTCAGGGGCACCCGCGATGCAGTTCGGCATCATGTCGGTGAGCGACATCACGCGCGACCCCACCACCGGAGTGACGCCGAGCGAGCAGGAGCGCATCAAGGCGACGCTGGCGATCGCGAAGCACGCCGAAGAGGTCGGCCTCGACGTCTTCGCCGTCGGCGAGCACCACAACCCTCCGTTCTGGTCGTCCAGCCCCACCACGTTCCTCGCCGCCCTCGCGGCGCAGACCGAGCGCCTCATCGTCTCCACCTCGACGACGCTCATCACGACCAATGACCCCGTGCGCATCGCCGAGGAGTACGCGATGCTCCAGCACGTGTCCGACGGTCGGATGGACCTCATGCTCGGGCGCGGTAACACCGGCCCCGTCTACCCCTGGTTCGGCCAGGACATCCGCCAGGGCCTGCCCCTCGCGATCGAGAACTACGCGCTGCTGCACAAGCTGTGGCGCGAGGACGTCGTCGACTGGGAGGGCAAGTTCCGCACGCCGCTGCAGGGCTTCACCTCCACCCCGCGCCCGCTCGACGGCATCGCGCCGTTCGTGTGGCACGGATCGATCCGCACGCCGGAGATCGCCGAACAGGCCGCCTACTACGGCGACGGCTTCTTCGCGAACAACATCTTCTGGCCCAAGGAGCACTACCAGCGCCTGATCGAGCTGTACCGTCAGCGCTACGCCCACTACGGCCACGGCACGCCCGAGCAGGCGATCGTCGGTCTCGGCGGACAGGTCTTCATGGCGGCCAAGTCACAGGACGCGGTGAACCAGTTCCGCCCCTACTTCGACAATGCACCGGTGTACGGTCACGGTCCGAGCATGGAGGACTTCACCGAGATGACGCCGCTCACGGTCGGATCGCCGCAGCAGGTCATCGACCGCTACGCCGGCATGCGCGACCACTACGGCGACTACCAGCGTCAGCTGTTCCTGATGGACCACGCGGGTCTCCCGCTCAAGGCCGTCCTCGAGCAGCTCGACATCCTGGGTGGCGAGGTCGTGCCCGTTCTGCGCAAGGAGCTGGCGGAGAACCGTCCGGAATCGGTGCCGGATGCTCCGACGCACGCCGCGCGCGTGAAGGCTGAGTTCGGCGACGGACCCACCCGCCAGGCCCGCCCGGGTGCCAACCGTGGCGACAACCTCACCGGCGACAGCCCCTACCAGGACACGCCGGCCCCCGCCGGCGCGTCGTTCGGCCTCGGCCGCAAGGAGGCGTGAGATGACCACGCGTCGCATCGCCGTCGTCTCGGCCGGGCTCTCGAACCCGTCGTCCACCCGGATGCTCGCGGATCGACTCGCCGCGGAAACCGTGAAAGAACTCGCCGCTCGCGAGATCGACGCGACGGTCGACGTGATCGAGCTGCGCGACTACGCGCACGACATCACGAACAACCTGCTCACGGGATTCGCTCCGCCCGCTCTCGAGACCGCGATCAACACGGTCGTCTCGGCGGACGCCCTCATCGCGGTGACGCCGATCTTCTCGACGAGCTACTCGGGACTCTTCAAGTCGTTCATCGACGTGCTCGACCCCGACGCGCTCACGGGAAAGCCGGTGCTCATCGGTGCGAATGCGGGCACGGCCCGTCACTCGCTCGCGATCGACTACGCCATCCGGCCGCTCTTCGCCTACCTCCACGCCGACGCGGTCTCGACCGGCGTCTTCGCGGCGTCGAGCGACTGGGGTGGCGCGGGTGACGACGTCGCCCCGCTCGCCAAGCGCGTCGAGAAGGGGGCGCGCGAGCTGGCCGACGTCATCGCGCGCCGGGAGGCGGCTGTCGCGACCGATCCGTTCGATCCCGCGACCTACCTCGGCGAGGGACGCTCGTTCGGGCACATGCTCGGAGGCCTCGCCGGCGAGTGAGTACAGGGCATGACGCCATCGAGAATGTCCGTGGGGCATCGTACGGTGGCGTCATGTCAGCCTCCCAAGCAATCGCCGCCCTCCGTCGTTCGTTCGCGGGGCGGATGCTGCTGCCCGACGATGTCGGTTTCGACGGCGCACGGGCGCCGTGGAACCTCTCGATCGATCAGCATCCCGCGCTGGTGGCGAATCCTCGAGACGTCGACGATCTCCGGGCGCTGCTCGTCGCGGCACGCGAGACCGGGATGGCCCTCGCGGTGCAGCCCGGCGGTCACGGGGCGGGGAGCGATGTGACCGGGGCGATCCTGGTGCGCATGGCCGACTTCGACATGCTCGACATCGATATGGCTGCGGGGATCGCCGTCGTCGGTGCCGGTGTGCGGTGGGGGCGCGTGATCGAGGCGCTCGAGGGCTCGGGATGGGTCGCTCCGGCGGGGAGCAGTCCGGTCGTCACCGTGGCCGGTTACACGCTCGGCGGCGGTCATTCCCTGTTCAGCCGCACGGCGGGTCTCGGGTCGGACAACCTGCGTGCCGCATGGGTGCTGCGCACCGACGGGCGCCACGAGCGCGTCGACGACGGGAGCGACCCCGATCTCATGTGGGCACTGCGCGGCGCGGGCGGGGTCGTCGGCATCGTCACCGCGCTCGAGATCGATCTGGTGCCCGCCCCTGCCGTCTGGGGCGCGACGCTGGTCTTCGACGTCGCGGATGCCGAGGCGGTCCTCCGCGGTGTGCGCGACCTGGCCCCGATCGCACCGCCGACGCTGAACGCGTCGGTCACGTCGACCCGCATGCCCGACGCGCCGCAGCTGCCCGAAGCGATTCGCGGCAAGAGCTTCGTGACGGTGCAGCTCATCTCGACCGCGGGCCCGGCCGATGATCTGCTCGAGCGCGTACGGAGCGTCGCGCCCGTGCAGCAAGAGGCGGTGGGGGAGACCTCTCCCGTCACCATCGCTGCGCAATCGGGGGAACCGACCGAGCCCACGCCGAGCCGTGGCGCCTCGGCGGCGCTGGCCAGTCTCGACGACGAAACGATCGATGCGCTTCTCTCGTTCCATCTGCACGATGACCAGTGGCCGGTGATCGGAATCGAGTTCCGCATGCTCGGAGGGGCGCTGGCAACACCGCGGCGCGCGGGATTCGCCGGTCTCGAATCGGCCGGATGGCTCGTGTACGCGCTCGCTCCGCTGTTCCCGGGCGCTCCGGTTCAGCCCGGTGAGGCGAGCCTCGCGCGTTTCCGCGAGATCGTCACCCCGGCATCCGCCGAGCGCACGGTTCCCACCTTCCTCGCGCCCGGGCAGACGCTCGCCGGGGCGGCGACCGGCGAGGCGCTCGCACGCCTGCGTGCGGTGCGGGAGCGGTTCGACCCGGATGGCCTCCTCCACCACGGACGTCTTCCGCGCTGAGCGCCCCGCATGCACGGCAGCCGGTGCACGCGTGGGCTCAGGTTCCGTCGCCTCGTCGCCACGCGTACTCGGTCTCCGGGCGACCGCGGGCGCCATAGCGTGCCCCGCGGTCGGCGAGGCCCTCAGCGGCGAGGTGTTCGAGGTACCTCCGAGCGGCGACGCGCGACATCCCCAGCTCGGCCGCAGCCTCGCTCGCCGAGAGCGGTCCGCTGCGCCGCAGCGCGGCCGTCACCCGATCCAGAGAGGAGGGTGAGAGGCCCTTCGGCAGGGGAATGCTCCCGGTCGACCTCCCCAGCAGCGCGTCGATCTCGGCCTGGGTCGCTTCTCCGTCCGTCGCCCGCGCCTGCGTGCGATGCGCGCGGTACTGCACCAGTCGCTCCTGGAAGACGGAGAACGAGAACGGTTTGACGAGGTACTGGAAGACACCGAGCGCCGCCATCTGACGGACCGTCTCGGCGTCTCGCACCGCGGTGATCGCGATCACGTCGACGGCGGCGGAGCGGGCGCGGAGGGTGCGCAGCACATCGAGTCCGGAGCCGTCGGGCATCGTCACGTCGAGGAGCACGAGGTCGAATCCGTCGCCGTTCGCGCGGTCCAGGATCGCCTGCACCGCGGCGCGTGCTCCGGTGCACTCCCCGGCGACGACGAATCCGTCGAGCCGGTCGATGTAGTTCCGATGCAGCTCGAGCGTGAGGGCGTCATCGTCGACGAGCAGCACACGGATCATCGCCTGCCCCGCCCGCGCGCAGCCGGAAGGGTCACGTGGAAGGTGGTCGGATCGTCGCGGACCTCGATCCGACCACCGGCATCGAGCACGAGAGCGCGCACGAGCGCCAACCCGACCCCTCGCCCTGCGGCGCCCGCTTCCTTCGTCGAGAATCCGGAGGCGAAGATCTCGTCGCGCAGCGAAGCGGGGACACCGGGGCCGCTGTCGGCCACGTCGAGCTCGATCCCGTCGCTCGGCGAGCAACGCAGTGTGACCGACACCCACCTGTCGTCGGCATCCGTCACGGCATCCATCGCGTTGTCGATCAGGTTGCCCAGGAGCGACACGCTGTCGACGGGCGACAGCGGCGTCGGCGGAGTGTCGGGCGCGATGGTCATGCGCCAGTCGATTCCGCGCTCCTTCGCCTGGGAGGCCTTGCCGAGCAGCAGTGCTCCGACGGTGGGGTCGCCGTGCCGGCGGGCGGTGACCTGGTCCACCAGCGACTGGCTCTGCCGCGAGGTCTCGGTGAGGATCTCGATGGCCTCGTCGATGCGCCCCAGTTCGAGAAGCGCGACAGCGGTATGCATGCGGTTGCCGTGCTCATGTGTCTGAGCGCGCAGCGCGTCGCCGAGGGTACGGATCGACTCGTAGGACGACACGGCGTCTCTCACCTGGCCCGGGGGCAGGTCCCCGGCGATCCGTCGAGTGATCCGCCGTGCCGCCCAGGCGCCGAGTGCCCCGGCCGCCACGAGGGCGGCGGTGATGCCGAGGGAGAGGGGCAGGCGTCGCAGCAGCGTTTCGCTGATGGTCTCTGTCGTGACGCCGGCGGCCACCCAGCCGAGGAGAGTCCCGTCCGTGCCCGTCACCGGGACGATGGTGCGGACCGAGGGGCCCAGTGTGCCGGTGAATTCCTCGGTGAGAGGCGCCGGACGATCGGGGATGGTGCCGAGATAGGGCTTCCCGATCTCATCGAGATCGGGATGGGTCACGCGGATGCCGGTGGTCGTCATGATCGTGATGAAGTCGAGCTCCGCGGCGTCGACGACCTCCAGGGCGTACGGTTCGAGCGTGCGCGTCGCGCGCTCCCGGTCCGCGTCCGCGAGCGATGACGAGACGAGCGGTGACGCGGCGAGCGCGACGGCGGTGGACGCGGTCACCCGCTCGGCCTCCGCCCGCGTGGCGCGCTGCGCCTCGACGACCAGGAACAGCGCCACCAGGGCGCCGATGACGACGGCGGACACCAGCAGGACGAGGAACACGCGCGAGGCCGCGCTGCGATCGGAGCGGGCGTGCGACATCGCGTCTCCCTTCGTCTGCGGTGGCGAATGTGACCAATACGACCACAAATGGTGCCGTCTCGGGAAGTCGGCGAACGTGGGCACACCGCCGGCGACGACGCCGGTCCCGAACGACGACGTTCATCTCCGAGGAGGAACAATGGCCATCACCACCGGATTCACGCTGCCCGGCTTCCACTGGAGGCGCGGCAAGCAGTCCTGGGACCGTCACACCTGGCTCTACGTGTCGGTGATCATCGCGGTCGTGCTCGGCGCACTCGTCGGGCTGATCTGGCCCGAGGTCGGGCAGAGCTTCGAGCCGCTCGGCAAGGGATTCGTGGCGCTGATCAAGATGATGATCGCCCCGATCATCTTCTGCACGATCGTCGTCGGGGTCGGGTCGATCGCCAAGGCCGCGACGGTCGGGAAGATCGGCGGACTCGCGCTGCTGTACTTCATGGTGATGTCGACCTTCGCCCTGGCCATCGGGCTGGTCGTCGGCAACCTCATCCACCCGGGATCGGGCCTCGACATGGCCGGCGCGACGTACGACGCCGACACTGCGGAGGCGAAGAGCACCCAGGACTTCATCCTCGGGATCATCCCGGCGACGTTCTTCTCGGCGTTCACCGGAGAGAGCGTGCTGCAGGTGCTCTTCATCGCGCTGCTCACGGGCTTCGCGCTGCAGGGGTTGGGCGACCGCGGCGCACCGATCATGGACGCGGTCAAGAACCTCCAGAAGGTCGTTTTCCGCATTCTCGGGATGATCCTCTGGCTGGCACCACTCGGCGCCTTCGGAGCGATCGCCGCGGTCGTCGGCAAGACGGGCATCTCGGCGATCTGGAGCCTCGGCATCCTGATGGTGGCGTTCTATATCACGTGCATTCTGTTCATCGTCGTGATCCTGGGCGTTCTGCTGTACGCCGTGACGCGGGTCAACATCTTCCGGTTGATGAAGTACCTGGGCCGGGAGTACCTGCTGATCGTCGGCACGTCGTCGTCGGAGTCGGCCCTTCCGCGGCTGATCGCGAAGATGGAGCACATCGGGGTGTCGAAGCCCGTCGTCGGCATCACCGTTCCCACCGGTTACTCGTTCAACCTCGACGGAACGGCCATCTACCTCACCATGGCCTCGCTGTTCATCGCGACCGGCATGGGGCAGCCGATGTCGATCGGCGAGCAGATCGGTCTGCTGGTCTTCATGATCATCGCGAGCAAGGGAGCGGCCGGGGTCACCGGCGCGGGACTCGCGACGCTGGCCGGTGGACTGCAGGCCTACCGTCCCGATCTCGTCGACGGCGTGGGCGTGATCGTCGGCATCGACCGGTTCATGTCCGAGGGACGCGCTCTCACCAACTTCACCGGCAACGCGGTCGCGACGCTCCTGATCGGCACGTGGACGAAGCAGATCGATCGCGATCGGGTCGGTCGGGTGCTCAGGGGCGACCTGCCGTTCGACGAATCACTGCTGGACGGGGTCGACGACCACGGGATGTCCGACGGCAGCGAGGCTGCTGACGTGCACGAGCTCAAGGAGTCCGCGCTCGACGAGATGTCGGCGAAGGAGGAGCGCGCGCGTCGGCGTGCGCTGCAGAGCTGACTCGAACACCGGATGAAGGATGCGGGAGCCGACGGACATGTCGGCTCCCGCATCGGTGGTCAACCGCTCTTGCGTCGGAACTCGCGCCGCGTCTGCGGGGCCGCACCGCCGTGGACGGCGGAATCGCCATCCAGGTGGGACTCGCCCTGGCGGTGCTGCGCGTTCTTCTTCTCGAGCGCTTCCTTGAACTTGCGCTTCATCTCCTCGGAGGAGGAGGTGGCGCCTTCTTCGGTGCTCATGTCCGCCAGCCTAGGCCACCGGCGTCTCGTCCGGGAGGTCTCGCCTGCTGCGGCGCGTGATCAGATCGATGAGCAGGCCGAGACCGATCGCCACCGCGACCGACACGGGGATCGCCACGATCGGTCCGCCCGGGAGGAGCGCGGCGACGGCTGCGCCGATCGAGGCCTGGTACGCGGCCCATCCGAGTGCTGCCACGGTGACCAGGGCGAGATAGCGCGGAGGATGCACGCGAGAAGCTCCGGCGACGAGGTTGATCGCAAGACGGGCGAACGGAACGAACCGTGCGGTGAAGAGAACCGTGGCCATCCCGCCGTCCAGTCTGCGGCGGGCCCAGTCGAGCGCCCGTCGGAAGCGAGGCGCGCGCATCCACCCCCAGCGTTCGGTTCCGACGAAGCGCCCGATCAGGTAGCACGCGATGTCGCCGAGAGCCGCCGCGGCTGCGGCGCAGGCGATGACGGCCCAGAGCGGGGGAGCGCCCGTCGAGACGGATGCCGCGCCCAGAGCCGTCACCGCGACCTCTCCGGGGATCACCACCAGGAAGGCGTCACCGAACACGAGAAGGCACATGACCGCGAGCGCCCAGGGGCCGGCGAGGATATCGGCGAGGAGATCGGTGGGCACGTCCTCAACGGTGCCCTCCGGCGGTGAACGGCAACTGAAATCCGGATAGCCGGTGACGGGCTTTCGTGCATCCGGTGAACATCTGGTGCGCGCCCCGCGAATCGGCCTCGACCGTCGATCGCTGCCTCCATCCTGGGGGTGTGAGAGTCGCGATCGTGACAGAGTCCTTCCTTCCGCACATGAACGGTGTGACCGGATCCGTCCTGCAGATCCTGCGTCACCTCGAACGACACGGGCACGATGCCCACGTCATCGCCCCCGCCGCGAACGGCATTCCGCAGCACATGCACGGTGCCCCGATCGAGGCGATCCCGAGCCTCGCACTCCCGGGATACCGCAACGTCCGCGTCGGCACCTCGCCGGCCTCGCGCCTGGCGGTCTCCCTCCGGCGCTTCCGCCCGGACGTCGTGCACCTGGCGTCACCGTTCGCGCTGGGATGGCGGGGCGTGCTCGCCGCAGAACGGCTCGAGGTGGCGTCGGTCGCGGCCTACCAGACCGACGTCGCGGCCTACACCGAGCGCTATCGCGTCGCCGCGACGACGGGGATCGCACAGACGCACATCGCCCGGCTCCATCGGCGCGCGACGCTGACCCTCGCCCCCTCGTCGGAGTCCGCCCGGCAACTCGAGCACCTCGGCGTCGACCGGATCCGCCGGTGGGGGAGAGGCGTCGACGCGGAACGCTTCCAGCCCGCACGCCGTGATGAGAGTCTGCGCGCCCGGTGGGGTGGGGAGGTCGTCATCGGGTACGTGGGCCGCCTCGCCCCGGAGAAGCAGGTCGAGGACCTCGTCGCTCTGCGTTCCCTCCCCGGCGCGCGCCTCGTCATCGTCGGAGACGGACCGAGCAGAGCGCGCCTGCAGGCGATGCTGCCGGATGCCGTCTTCCTCGGTCACCTCGACGGCGATGCGCTCGCCACCGCCGTCGCCTCGTTCGACGTCTTCGTGCATCCCGGGGAGAGCGAGACCTTCGGACAGACGTTGCAGGAAGCGCACGCGAGCGGTGTGCCCGTGGTGGCCACCGGTCGCGGCGGGCCCCTCGACCTCGTCCGGATGGGGATCGACGGATGGCTCTACCGCCCGGGAGACCTCGACGACCTGCGGATGCGGGTGGCCGACCTGGCGGGCGACGCCCGCAAACGCCGGGCGTTCGGTGAAGCCGGCCACAACGCGGTGCAGGAGCGTTCCTGGGACAGCGTGTGCGGGCGACTCCTCGAGCACTTCGACGAGGCCCGCACGTTGAAGCGGGTCGACACCTCGCTCCGCGCTCGCCGCAGCGTCCGCCCCGAGACGCCCCTGCCCGTCGTCTCCGCACGGTGGCAGAGGTACATCGCGCTCGGCGACTCCCTCACCGAGGGGCTGTGCGATCCCGCCCCCGACGGCGCGCTGCGCGGATGGGCCGACCGCCTCGCCCTCCTGCTGGCCTCGCGGGGAGGGCTCCACTACGCCAATCTCGCCATCCGCTCCAAGCGGGTCGCCGATGTGTGCGGCCCTCAGCTGGACCGCGCCCTGCAACTCCGTCCCGACCTGGTCTCCGTGCTCATCGGTGCCAACGACCTGGTGAAGCACCGCGTCGACATCCCCGCGCTCGCCGCGGAGCTCGAGCGTGCGATCGTGCGTCTGCGGGCGACGGGAGCCACGGTCGTCCTCGTGACGCCGTTCCTGCCGGGTCGGCGTGCGGCGGCGATCTACACGGCCCGGTTCGCGGCGTTCGCCACGGCGCTCGGGGGCATCGCCGCGCGTACGGGCTCGGTGCTGATCGACACCGACCTGCACCCGGCGCTGCGCGAGCGCGAGCACTGGGGGGAGGACCTCGTGCACCTCAGCAGCAGCGGTCACCGCTTCCTGGCGTATCGCGCGGGCGAGATCCTCGGGGTTCCGCACGCCGAGGCCCTCGGCGCCCTCGACGCCTCCCTGCACGAGCAGATCGACATCGGTACCGGACTGTGGTGGTCCCGCCATGCCCTGCCCTGGGTGTGGCGGCGGCTGCACGGCCGTGCAGCCGGCGACGGCCGTGTCGCGAAGCACGACGACTACGTCTACCTGGGGCGCTCGACGGCGCAGCGCGGCGTACCGGCGGGGCGGGGGTGAAATCGGGCGTCCCTGGTAGGGTTGGGGAGGCTGACCTGTGTCGGCCGGACAACTTCACATCGACTCATGGAGCGATCGGCGGAGGAGCTGGTCCCCTGTGGTGGGTTCCTCGGCAGACGTCATGTCGGGTGGCTTTCTACTGGTGGCCAGCGCAGGCGACATTCGCGAGAGTGCTCGCGCGCCCTTATCCTGCCGTTCCGCTCCTTCATGAACACGCTCGCGCGTCACACGGATTCGCGAGTCTAAACAAAGAAGGAGAGACCTCTTGGAAGGTCCTGAAATCACCGCCACCGAGGCCGTTCTCGACAACGGCCGCTTCGGCACCCGTACCATCCGCTTCGAGACCGGCCGCCTCGCGCAGCAGGCTCAGGGCGCAGTCGCCGCGTACCTCGACGGCGAGACCATGCTCCTCTCGGCCACCAGCGCCGGCAAGCACCCGCGTGAGGGCTTCGACTTCTTCCCGCTGACGGTCGACGTCGAGGAGCGCTCCTACGCCGCCGGCAAGATCCCCGGCTCGTTCTTCCGTCGCGAGGGTCGTCCCTCCACCGAGGCGATCCTGGTCTGCCGTCTGATCGACCGTCCGCTGCGTCCGTCGTTCGTCGACGGCCTGCGCAACGAGGTCCAGATCGTCATCACGGTCCTCTCGATCGCTCCGGGAGAGTTCTACGACGCTCTCGCGATCAACGCGGCATCCGCGTCGACGCAGATCTCGGGTCTCCCGTTCTCCGGCCCCGTCGCCGGTGTGCGCCTGGCGTTCATCCCCGGCCAGGGCGAGCACGCCGACCAGTGGGTCGCGTTCCCGACGGCCGAGCAGGTCAGTGAGGCCGTGTTCGACCTCATCGTCGCCGGTCGCGTGGTCACCAAGGCCGACGGCACCGAAGACGTCGCGATCATGATGGTCGAGGCCGAGGCGACCGAGGGCAGCTGGAACCTCATCAAGGCGGGCGCCACCAAGCCCGACGAGGCCGTCGTCGCCCAGGGCCTCGAGGCCTCGAAGCCGTTCATCGCGCAGCTCGTCAAGGCTCAGGCCGAGCTCGCCGCCACCGCGTCCAAGGAGCCGGGCGTGTACCCGGTCTTCCCGCCGTACTCGAGCGAGGTCTACGACTTCGTCGCGGGTCGTGCGTACGACGAGCTGGTGAACGTCTACCAGATCGCCGACAAGACCGAGCGCCAGAACGCCGACGACGCGATCAAGGACCGCGTCAAGGCGGAGCTCATCGCGGCGACTGAGGCTGGTGAGCTGCCCGCTGGCGCACCCCTCGAGTTCTCGGGTGCGTACAAGTCGGTCACGAAGAAGATCGTCCGCGGTCGCATCCTCACCGAGAGCGTCCGCATCGACGGTCGCGGCCTGGCCGACATCCGTCCGCTCGACGCCGAGGTGCAGGTCATCCCGCGCGTGCACGGCTCCGCGATCTTCCAGCGCGGCGAGACCCAGATCATGGGCGTCACCACGTTGAACATGCTCAAGATGGAGCAGCAGATCGACTCGCTGTCGCCCACGACGAGCAAGCGCTACATGCACCACTACAACTTCCCGCCCTACTCGACCGGTGAGACCGGCCGCGTGGGTTCGCCGAAGCGTCGCGAGATCGGGCACGGCTTCCTCGCCGAGCGCGCCCTCGTGCCGGTGCTGCCGAGCCGCGAGGAGTTCCCCTACGCGATCCGTCAGGTCTCGGAGGCGCTCAGCTCCAACGGTTCGACGTCGATGGGCTCCGTCTGCGCGTCGACCCTCTCGCTGCTGAACGCGGGTGTGCCGCTGCGCGCCCCCGTCGCCGGTATCGCGATGGGTCTCGTCTCCGACGAGGTCGACGGTGAGACCCGCTACGCCGCCCTCACCGACATCCTCGGTGCGGAGGACGCGCTCGGCGACATGGACTTCAAGGTCGCCGGTACCAGCGAGTTCGTCACGGCGATCCAGCTCGACACGAAGCTCGACGGCATCCCGTCATCGGTGCTCGCGGGCGCGCTGACCCAGGCGCGCGACGCGCGTCTGACGATCCTCAACGTCCTCAACGCCGCGATCGACGCGCCCGACGAGATGGCGCCGACCGCGCCGCGCGTCATCAGCGTCCAGATCCCGGTCGACAAGATCGGCGAGCTGATCGGCCCGAAGGGCAAGACGATCAACGCGATCCAGGACGAGACCGGCGCGCAGATCTCCATCGAGGAGGACGGCACCGTCTACATCGGCGCGACCGACGGCCCCTCGGCCGAGGCCGCCCGCGCTCAGGTCAACGCGATCGCCAACCCGACCAACCCGGAGGTCGGCGAGCAGTTCCTCGGCACCGTCGTGAAGATCGCCACCTTCGGTGCGTTCGTCTCGCTGCTGCCCGGCAAGGACGGCCTGCTGCACGTCACCGAGGTGCGCAAGCTCGCCGGTGGCAAGCGCGTCGAGAACGTCGACGACGTGCTCTCGGTCGGTCAGAAGATCCTCGTGAAGATCACGAAGATCGACGACCGCGGCAAGCTCTCGCTCGAGCCCGTGATCGACGAGGCCCCCGCGGCCGACGCCGCTCCGGCCGAGGAGGTCGCGGCCGAGTAATCGGCTCCGTACGACGAGGCCCGGTGCCTTCCCGCAGGGGAGGGCATCGGGCCTCGTCGTTCTCGTGATCGAACTGTTATGGGAAGTTTGCCCGCCGTTCCGCGGATTGGTCGGCGAGTTCGCCGGTTTCGCATACCCTCGAAGTACGCACCGGGGGGTGCATGAATGCAGGTACGAAGATCGGATCGCACCGATCGACGTGGGGGTGAGAGTATGCGATTGTTCGGTGTAGGCGCAGGGGCCCCGGATGATCGCGCGCTCGCACAGGGTGCGGAGCATCCTTCCGCCCCGATCCCGATCGTGGGTCCGGGGGTCGGCGAGACCATCCGCGTCCCGCTCGGTGAGACCGGGCTCGAGACATTCCCGCTCATGCTCGGCGCCGCCGAGTTCGGGTGGAACGTCGATCTCGAGACGAGCCACGGCATCCTCGATCGCTACATCGAGTTCGGCGGCAACGCCGTGCACACCGCCGACGGGTTCTCGGGCGGTCGCAGCGAGCACATCATCGGTCAGTGGTTGCGGTCCCGCGGGCTGCGCGACGAGGTCGTGCTGAGCGCGCGCATCGGTGCGCACGCGGACAACCCGGGGCTCGGGTCGGTCAACCTCGTGCGCGCGGTCGAGGGGTCGCTGACGCGGTTGGGCACCGAACGCATCGACGTGCTCTACCTCGATGCCACTCTCGACGCCACGACGAATCTCGAAGACACCCTCGCGACCGTGGAGTGGCTGGTCGACGCCGGCAAGGTGGCGGCCGTCGGCGCGTTCGGATTCGCACCGGAGCGTCTGGTCGAGGCGCGCATCCTCGCGTCGGCGGGCTATCCGCGCATCGAGGTCGTCGACGCCCCGTACAACCTGATCCGCCGCCAGTCGTTCGAAGGTGATCTCCGCCTCGTCGCCGGTGCGCAGAACCTCGCGGTGACCCCGTCGCACGCGCTCGAGCACGGATTCCTCTCGGGCCGCCACCGGAACAAGTCCGTCGCCTCCCGCGGAGTGCGGGGCGAGCAGCTGCGGGGCAACCTCAACCGTCGCGGCATCCGCATCCTCCGCGCGCTCGATCAGATCGCGGAGGAGCTGAGCGTGCCGGTCGCCGCCGTCTCGATCGCCTGGTTGCTCGCCCAGAGGTCGATCGTCGCACCGATCGTCAACACCTTCGCCGCCGAGCACGTCGACGAGCTCATGCAGGGGGCGGGCGTCGCCCTGTCGCGCGCGCAGCTCGCCGATCTCGCGCGAGCGGGCGCCTGAGCGGCTTCACACGACTGTCATATGCGTGGCATAGGGTGGAGTGAGAGCCCGGCAGATGCTGGCGATGAAGCGAGCGAGTAGTGACGCACTATATCTATCTGGTCAGACACGGTGAACATCAGGATGCCGAGCACGGCCTGGCCGACGGACCCCTTTCCCCGCGTGGACAGCGCCAAGCCGAGTTGATCGCCGACCGCCTGGGCGGACTCCCGCTCGATGCCGTCTGGCACTCTCCGCTGCTGCGGGCGAACGAGACGGCACGGGCGATCGCGGCCCGCCTGCCCTCCGTCGATCCCAAGCCGACCTCGTTGCTGTTCGACTGCGTCCCGACCGGCATGACCGAGGAGACTCCGGCCGCGTTCGAGCCGTTCTTCGGATCGATCACCGACGCGGAGATCGAGGCCGGCGGCGCGCAGATGTACGACGCCGTCAACGAATTCCTCGTGCGCAAGACCGGCGAGGTGCACGAGGTTCTCATCACCCACAACTTCGTGATCTCGTGGTTCGTGCGCGAGGTGCTCGGGGCGCCGGAGTGGCGGTGGATGACGTTGAATCAGGCCCACTGCGGTCTCACCGTCATCGCGCAGAAGCAGGGCCGTCCGTGGACGCTGCTGAACCACAACGACACCGGCCATCTGCCCATGGAGCTCCGCACGGGTATTCCGGACGCGATCCCGGTCTGAGTCGACGGCGGTTACCGCGCGCCCCCGGCCGTGCCGCGCAGTGCCCGAAATAGACTGGTACCCATGACCACGCAGGTAGCAATCGTCGGCGGGACCGGCAAGCTCGGGGCGATCATCCACGCCGTCATCGACGACCTGGACGGGTTCGAGGTGAGCCGCATCCTGTCCTCGTCGAGCGACCTGTCGGAGCTCGTGGGTGCCGACCTGGTGATCGACGCGTCGACGCCCCAGGTGAGCATCGACGTCGTGCGCTCGGCGGTCGAGCACGGGCAGAACGTGCTCGTCGCGACATCGGGCTGGTCGGCCGAGCGCATCGCGCTCGTGCGACCTCTGGTCGAAGCCGCAGGGACCGCCGCGGTGTTCATCCCCAACTTCTCGCTCGGTTCGGTGCTCGGCTCCGCTCTCGCCGCTGCAGCGGCACCGTTCTTCGACTCCGCTGAGATCGTCGAGGCGCATCGCGAGACGAAGATCGATTCGCCCAGCGGCACTGCCGTGCGTACCGCCGAACTCATCGCGGCCGCGCGTTCCGAGCAGGGGCCGGTGAGCGCCCCGCACGCCGATCAGCGGGCCCGAGGTCAGCAGGTCGGCAGCGTCCCGATCCACTCGCTCCGTCGTCCCGGTGTGATCGCGAAGCAGGAGGTGGTGCTCGCGGGACCCGGCGAGTCGCTGACGTTCACGCACGACACCGTCGAGCCCGCCCTCGCCTATGCCCCCGGCATCCGTCTCGCGGTGCCGTTCGCTCGGGACGCGACGGGGGTCGTCGTCGGTCTCGAGAACATGATCGACATCGGCATCCGCTCATGATCTCCCGCATCGGCGTCGGAGTGATGGCCCTGTGCCTCGCGCTCTACATCGTCGTGGTGGGCTATCGCGCCGTGCTGATGCTCGGCACCGGCGAGCCGATCGCGATCGCGATCGGCATCGCGCTGCTCGTCATGCCGTTGATCGGCGCCTGGGCGCTGATCCGCGAGATGCAGTTCGGCTTCGCCGCGGACCGGCTCGGGCGCACGCTCGATGCCGAAGGCGGGATGCCGGAGGCGGAGACGGAGCTGACCCCGAGCGGACGCATCGCCCGGGCGGATGCCGACCCGCTGATCGAGCGATACACCGCCGCGGCGGAGGCCGCTCCGGAGGAGTGGCGCGCGCGATTCCGGCTGGGTGTGGTGCAGGATGCCGCGGGGCGACGCAAGGACGCCCGCGCGAGCATCCGCGAGGCGATCAGGCTCTCGCGCGGCTGATCGCCGCCGGCTCAGGCCAGAGTGGCTTCGAGGGTGATGTCGATGCCCGCGAGCGCCTGGGAGACCGGGCATCCGGACTTCGCCTCTTCGGCGATCTCCTGGAACGCCTCGGGGGAGAGCCCGGGCACCACCGCGTTGACGTTGAGGTGGCTGCCGGTGATACCGACGCCCGGCTTGAAGGTGACGGATGCGCTCGCGTTCACGCGCTCCGGCGGGGTGCCGTTCTCGCTCAGCGCGTGAGCCAGGGCCATGCTGAAGCACGACGCGTGCGCGGCGGCGATGAGCTCCTCCGGGGTCGTGGTGGTGTCGCTGCCCTCACTGCGTGCCTTCCAGTCGATGGGGAAGGTGCCGAGCTTCGACGACGAGAACGCGACGGTGCCGGAGCCCTCCGCCAGTGATCCGGTCCAGGTGGTGGTCGCTTCGCTGGTGACGGGCATGATTCCTCCGGTTCTCGCACTGCGGATGCGCAGCGTCGCGTCGTCGCCAGCCTAGCGAGCGGCGCTCTCCGGGGGAACGTGTCAGGCCGTGCGCGTGCGTCCGAGGAGTCCCGCGCGCTGGAGCAGCAGGTACAGCTGGCAGCCGAGGCACAGGCCGATGGCGGCGTTCAGGAATGCGGCGATGAAGGCGGCGGCGGTGGAGATCGGGAGCGCCCAGGGGACACCGGCGAGCTGAAGTACGAGGCCGATGGTGACGACGAACAGACCGACTCCCTGCGCGAAACGCGGCGGACGGGGGTCTTCGAGCTCGGTCGGGGGCGCGAGACGCGGACGGATCGCGCGGCGGAAGAGCACTCCCCACGGAGCGGTCGCGGGGGAGAGGATGCTCCAGAGGAAGAGAAGTGCGATCACCGCGGTGAGAAGGAAGGCGGGATCGAGTGCGCGATCCGAGAGCGGCGCATCCGCGATCACCCATTGGCTGCCGGACGTGAACGTCGAGTCGGAGAGAGGCTGGTAGGCGAACCACCCGAACGTCGCCACGCCCCGAGCCGTCGCGAGTCCGGTGAGTCCGAGGAACGTTGCGATCAGCAGCAGGACGGCCGTGATGGTCGCGGCGAAACGCGGACCGCGGGGATCGATGCCGGCGGGAGAGGACATGGGTGCTCCTGACGTCGTTTCAGAGGGAGGCGAGGGCTTCGGTGAGGGCGCGTCGCTGCGGCACGCCGTGGAATCGGGAACGCACGGCACCGGACTCGTCCACGAGGAACGTGGTCGGGGTCTGGAGCACGTGATAGCGCGAGGAGAGATCGGGGCGATGGGTGAGATCGACCTCGATGTGGCGGAGGCCGTCGTCCTCCTCGGCATAGGAGCGCAGCATCCGGCGCACCTGGGGGCAGCGCGCGCACATCTCGGTGCTGAACTGCACGAGCGTGGCTTTCGATCCGAGCTCGGCGGGAACGGCATCCTGTGCATCGAATCGCAGCGCTCCGCCCGCCCTGCGGCGTCCGTCCCGGCGCTTCGCGACTGCGCCGATCACGACCGCGAACGCCACGAGCGCGGCGAGGATCGCGAGGGCGACGACGGGAGACATGCATCGAGGGTACGGCGCGGGTGCGGATGGAGGGGCCGATGTGTCCGACGATGACGGCAGCGAGCGGATGCACCTCCGCCCGTGTCGTGATGCGGGAAGGTATTCTGGCTCTCATGAGCGCAGCCGTCCCGACGCCGTACGAAGACCTCCTCCGCGACGTCCTCGAGAACGGAACGCACAAGTCCGATCGCACCGGAACGGGGACGACGAGCGTGTTCGGTCGGCAGATCCGCTTCGACCTGTCGCAGGGCTTTCCGCTGATCACCACCAAGCGTGTGCACTTCAAGTCGATCGCCTACGAGCTGCTGTGGTTCCTGCGCGGCGAGTCGAACGTGCGATGGCTGCAGGAGAACGGCGTGACGATCTGGGACGAGTGGGCGGACGACGCCGGGGAACTCGGTCCCGTCTACGGCGTGCAGTGGCGTTCGTGGCCGACACCGGCGGGGGAGAGCATCGATCAGCTGGCCGAGGTGATCGAGCAGATCCGCCGCTCGCCGGACTCCCGTCGCCTGATCGTGTCCGCCTGGAACCCCGCCGACATCCCCGACATGGCCCTCGCGCCCTGCCACGCGCTCTTCCAGTTCTACGTCGCCGACGGAAAGTTGTCCTGCCAGCTCTACCAGCGCAGTGCCGATATGTTCCTCGGCGTCCCGTTCAACATCGCGTCCTACGCGCTCCTCACCCTGATGATCGCCCAGCAGGTCGGTCTCGAGCCCGGCGACTTCGTGTGGACGGGCGGTGACTGCCACATCTACGACAATCACATCGAGCAGGTCACCGAGCAGCTCACCCGCGACCCGTACCCGTATCCGACGCTGCGCTTCGCGCGCACGCCCGAGTCGATCTTCGACTACACCTTCGAGGACTTCGTCGTCGAGGACTACCAGCACCACGCCCCGATCCGCGCGGCGGTCGCGGTATGACCTGGGTCGGCCTGATCTGGGCGGAGGCGGCCGGTGGCGTCATCGGCGCCGAAGGTGGCATGCCGTGGCACGTTCCCGAGGACCTGGCGCACTTCAAGGAGGTCACGCTGGGTGCCCCCGTCGTGATGGGGCGCAAGACGTGGGACTCGCTGCCCGAGCGGTTCCGCCCGCTGGCCGGTCGCGAGAACATCGTCATCACCCGCCAGCAGGACTGGAGCGCCGAGGGTGCACGCCGAGCGGTGACGGTCGCCGAGGCGGTGCGCGGCCAGGATCGTGTCTGGATCATCGGGGGAGCCGAGATCTTCCGGCAGGTGATCGGTGACGCCGATCGGCTCGAGGTCACCGAGCTGGACCTCGAGGTCGACGGCGACGCGTACGCTCCCGCGAAGACCGGATGGCGCCTGGTCGACGAGGGGGAGTGGCTCACCTCCCGCACCGGCGTGCGCTACCGCTTCCTCGGATACGAGCGCTGATGCCCACCGCGCTGATCACCGGAGCGAGCGCCGGCCTCGGGGCCGAGTTCGCACGTCAGCTCGCGCGGCGCCGCGCCGACCTCGTGCTGGTCGCGCGGTCGGAGGAGACCCTGTCGTCGTTCGCGGCCGAGCTGCGCAGCGAGTTCGGCGTCGCCGTCGAGGTGCTTCCGGCCGATCTCGCGATCGAGGAGGGCGTCGAGCGGGTCGAGCAGCGACTCGAGCGCGCGGACGACCCGATCGACCTGCTCGTCAACAACGCCGGGTTCGGTTTGCCCCTGCAGTTCGCCGACAACGACATCGCCGACGAGGTGCGTCACCTGCGGGTGCACGTCGAAGCCTCGATGCGCCTCATGCACGCCGCGCTGCAGACCATGCGCGGTCGGGGAGGGCGCATCATCAACGTGGCCTCGGTGGCCGGATTCATCTCGCGTTCGACCTATTCCGCCTGCAAGGCGTGGCTGATCCAGTTCAGCCGGTGGGCCAACGCCGAATACGCACGGGACGGGGTCAGCGTGACCGCGCTGTGCCCCGGGTTCACCCACACGAGCTTCCACGAGCGGATGGGCCTGGCTCCGGGGCACGAGGGCGTTCCGGCGATCATGTGGCTCGACGCGAGCGACGTGGTGCGCGAGGGACTGCGAGACGCCGCGCGCGGGAAGTCCGTGTCGGTGCCGTCGCTGCGGTACAAGGTGATCGTGGCCGTGGCGGGTCTGCTTCCGCGGTCGGTCACGGCAGGGATCGCGCGGCGCGGACGGGTCTGACGATCCGGCTCAGCGGAACCGTCCCAGGCGGATACCGGCGAGGGCGAGGGCACCGATCGTCTCGCCGTCCTTGATGCGTCCCTCGGCGATCATCGCGAGCGCATCGGCGAACGGCACCCAGGAGACCTGGTCGATGCCCTCCTCGCGCTGACTCTCCGCGGCCGTCGCGGGGTCGGACGCGGTTAGTCCACGGGCCAGGAAGACGTGCTCCGGAGCATCCGCGACGCCGTTGAGCGCGTTCATGATGCCGAGCTCGTGCCATTCGGATGCCGTGAATCCGGTCTCCTCGAGAAGCTCGCGCCGTGCGGCGACGAGCGGATCCTCGCCGTCGCTGCCGCCGGCGGGCACCTCGATCGAGATCCCCGTCGTGTAGCGCTCGAGGGTGACGAGACAGACGCGCTCCTCATCGTCGAGCGCGACCACGAAGACGGCGGGATGCTGCATCCGCACGACCCCGTAGATGCCGTCGTCCCCGCCGGGGGCGGTGACCTTGTCCTCGCGTACCTCGATCCAGCGGTTGGCGTAGACGGTGTCGGACTCGTGCGTGACCCATGCCATGCCACGAGCCTAGTTCGCGGCCGCGTCCTCGTGAGGTCGGGCCGAGACGATACTCTGGTTGCATGACGCACTCGGGCAACCCATTCGGACAGGTTCTCGTCGCGCTCGTCACTCCGATGACGGCCGACGGCGAAGTCGACTGGCCCGCCGTCGAGAAGCACATCGATGACGTCATCACCGCGGGTGCTGACGGTGTCGTCGTGACGGGAACGACCGGCGAGACCTCGACCCTGACGGACCCCGAGAAGCTCAAGCTCGTCGAGATCGGCAAGTCCGTCTCCGCCGGTCGCGCCAAGATCATCACGGGAGGCGGGTCGAACGAGACCGCCCACGCGATCGAGCTGTACAAGGCGAGCGAGAAGGCCGGCGCCGACGGCATCATGATCGTCACGCCGTACTACAACAAGCCGACTCAGGCCGGCATCCTCACGCACTTCCGACTGGTGGCCGATGCCACCGACCTGCCGGTGATCCTGTACGACATCCCCGGGCGCACTGGTGTGCCGATCAAGTACGAGACCATCCTCCGCCTGGCGAAGCACCCGAACATCCTCGCGGTCAAGGACGCCAAGGGCGACTTCTCCGAGGTGAGCCGAGTGCTCAACCAGACCGATCTCATGTACTTCTCGGGTGATGACGCGAACGTGCTCCCGCACCTCGCCATCGGCGCAACGGGCCTGATCGGTGTGACCGCGAACATCACCGCGACTCCCTACCGCACGATCGTCGACGCCGTGAACCGGGGCGATCTCGCCACCGCGACCGCCGAGCACAAGCGTCTCGAGCCGCTCGTGCGCGCCGTGATGACCCACGTTCCCGGAACGGTCGCCGCCAAGTACATCCTCCACGGCCTCGGCCGCATCTCCAGCCCGCGCGTGCGTCTTCCGCTCGTCGGGCCGGAGGAGTGGGAGGCCGCACTCATCGAAGACGAGCTCGATCTCGTCGCCGGCGTCCCGGGCGCCGATTTCTCGAACTTCCGCCCCGACCGCAACGCGGCCGCCGGTGGTGCCCTGCCCAAGGTGCACGGCACGACGCGCTGAGTCGCGTCGCCATGAACGAACGGACGCGCCGAGTGTCCGACTGAGGAGACAGCATGTCCATTCCCCTGGCCGAACCGTCCGCTCTCGACGAAGGAACGCTGCGGGTCATCCCGATCGGCGGTCTCGGCGAGATCGGTCGGAACATGACGATGTTCGAGTACGACGGCAAGATCCTGATCGTCGACTGCGGTGTGCTCTTCCCCGAGGAGCACCAACCCGGCGTCGACCTGATCCTCCCGGACTTCGAGCCGATCCGCGATCGCCTCGACGACATCGTCGGCGTCGTGCTCACGCACGGCCACGAAGACCACATCGGGGCCGTTCCGTACCTCCTGCGCCTCAAGGGCGACATCCCCCTGATCGGGTCGGGTCTGACCCTGGCACTCGTCGAGGCGAAGCTCAAGGAACACCGCATCAAGGCGTTCACGCTGACGGTCAAGGAAGGTCAGCAGGAGAAGGTCGGCCCCTTCGATCTCGAGTTCGTGGCCGTGAACCACTCCATCCCCGATGCTCTGGCCGTCGCCATCCGCACGCCGGCGGGCATGGTGCTCGCCACCGGTGACTTCAAGATGGACCAGCTGCCGCTCGACGGACGCATCACCGACCTCCGCGCGTTCTCGCGCCTGGGGGAGGAAGGAGTCGACCTCTTCCTGGTGGACTCGACCAATGCGGATGTGCCGGGCTTCACCCCGACCGAGCGGTCGATCGGACCGGTGCTCGACCAGGTGATCGGCAAGGCGCCACGCCGTGTGATCGTCGCGAGCTTCTCGAGCCATGTGCACCGCGTGCAGCAGGTCATCGACGCCGCGCACGCCCACGGGCGGCGCGTGGCGTTCCTCGGCCGCAGCATGGTGCGCAACATGACCATCGCCGAGCAGCTCGGGTACCTGAAGGTGCCGGCCGGTGTGCTCATCGACTTCAAGAAGGCGCGCGATCTCCCCGACGAGCAGATCGTCTACATGTCGACCGGTTCGCAGGGCGAGCCGATGGCGGTGCTCAGCCGCATGGCGAACATGGATCACGCGATCGAGGTCAGCGAGGGCGACACCGTCATCCTCGCCTCGAGCCTCATCCCGGGAAACGAGAACGCCGTCTACCGCGTGATCGACGGTCTCACCAAGCTCGGCGCGAACGTCGTTCACAAGGCGAACGCCCGCGTGCACGTCTCGGGACACGCCGCGGCGGGGGAGCTGCTCTACTGCTACAACATCCTCAAGCCCAAGAACGTGCTGCCGGTGCACGGTGAGTACCGTCACCTCATCGCGAACGCCAAGCTGGCGCAGGACACGGGGATCGACGAGGAGCGCACGATCATCGCCTCCAACGGCACCGTCATCGACCTGCGCGACGGCGTGGCGTCGGTCGTCGGACAGCTCGACCTCGGCTTCGTGTACGTCGACGGCTCGACGGTCGGCGAGATCACGGATGCCGATCTCAAGGACCGTCGGATCCTGGGCGAGGAGGGCTTCATCTCGGTCATCGTGGTGGTGGATGCCGCGACCGGACGCATCATCTCCGGGCCGGAGATCCACGCGCGCGGCGTCGCCGAGGACGACTCGGTCTTCGACGACGTGACTCCGAAGATCATCGCTGCGCTCAAGGAGGCCTCCGGCAACGGCGTGCGCGACACCCACGCACTCTCGCAGGTCGTCCGTCGCACGATCGGCCGGTGGGTCAACCAGCGTCTGCGCCGCCGTCCGATGATCGTCCCTCTCGTGATCGAGGCGTGATCAGCGGGATCGGCTGAAAGCCGCGTCGATACGGGGGAATGTCGACCGTGGGCCGTAACGTGAGGGCATGGCCAGGAGTACGACCAAGTCCGAGCGCGCGTCCGGGAGCGCGCCGTCCCGCCCCTCGCGGCGGGCGGCTCCCCAAGCCTCGCCTGCGCCCAAGAAGCCGGCAGCGAAGAAGCCCGTACCGAAGAAGTACATCGACGAGCTCGACAAGCCGCCGGTGGCGGTCCGGGCGTGGACCGGACTCGCACACGGCGTCGGCGGGCTCTTCCGCGCCTTCGGCCCGGAGACGCTGGAGAAGGACGACCGTCGGGATGGGTTCCCGTTCCTGCTGGTCCTGCTGGCGATCCTCGGTGCGGTGAACGAGTGGTTCTTCATCGGCAACGAGGTCGCCGCGAACATCAGTGCGTACTCGGTGGGGATGCTCGTCGGGCGGATCGCCTTCTTCATGCCGGTGCTCCTGCTCCTGCTCGCCGGTTGGCTGTTCCGCCATCCTTCGTCGGTCCACGACAACGGTCGCATCGGCATCGGATTCGGTCTCTTCGTGCTCGCCCTCGCGGGCATCAGCCATGTCGCCGCCGGTGCTCCGGACGGCGCGGGAACCGCCGCGCGCGCGCACCCGAACATGGGAATGGCCGCCATCAGCGAGGCGGGGGGAGTCTTCGGCTGGCTCGTCGGTGAGCCGCTCGCGCTGGTGCATTCCGCCGTGGCGTACGTCGTGCTCGGGCTCATCATCGTGCTGAGCATCCTCATCCTCACCAAGACGCCGCCCAACCGCATCGGGCGACGCCTCGGCGACCTCTACGCCTGGATGTTCGACGCCGAGCGCCCGGAGCCGAAGGCGGAGACGCCCGATATCGACGATGCCGACAAGACCGACGACGAGAACGTCCTGCCCTGGTGGCGCCGCAACAAGAGCGGCCGCGAAGAGGACCCCGACGAGGGCACCCTCGGCTCCGACGACATCACTGCGCTCCTCTCGACGGCGGAGCCGACCCCGGCATACGACCAGGCCGTCGTCGTCGAGAACCCGTACGACTCCGCCACCGAGGTTCTGTCCGACGTGCGCTCCGTCGCCGATTCCCTCGCCGAGCAGCAGACGACGGCCCTTCTCGACGACGACTCCGACACCGGTGAGGCGCCCGAGCTCCCGGGCCTCGACGGCTTCGGGACCGAGGGCCCGGGAGACCGCGGCCCCCAGGCGCCGGTCGCGCCGTACATCCTTCCGTCGCCGGGCCTCCTGGTCGAGGGACCGCCCCCGGTCATGCGCTCCGAAGCTACCGACAAGGTGATCGAACAGATCACCAGCGTGCTCACGCAGTTCAAGGTCGACGCGAAGGTCACCGGCTTCTCGCGCGGACCGACGGTGACGCAGTACGAGGTCGAGGTGGGCCACGGCGTCAAGGTCGAGAAGATCCTGCAGCTGAGCAACAACTTCGCCTACGCCGTCGCCTCGAACGACGTGCGCATCCTTTCGCCGATCCCCGGTAAGAGCGCGATCGGTATCGAGATCCCGAACGCCGACAAGGAGATGGTCGCGCTCGGCGACGTGCTCCGCTCACCGGCCGCGCAGAAGAGCACGCACCCGATGACGATCGGCGTGGGCAAGGACGTCGGCGGCAACATCGTCATCGCGAACCTGGCGAAGATGCCCCACCTCCTGGTCGCCGGCTCCACCGGTTCCGGAAAGTCCAGCTTCGTGAACTCGATGATCACGAGCCTGCTGATGCGTGCGCGCCCGGCGGACGTGCGCATGGTGCTGATCGACCCGAAGCGCGTCGAGCTCACCAGCTATGCGGGTGTGCCGCACCTGATCACTCCGATCATCACCAACCCGAAGAAGGCGGCCGAGGCGCTGCAGTGGGTCGTCAAGGAGATGGACATGCGATACGACGACCTCGCGTCGTTCGGATTCCGTCACATCGACGACTTCAACCGCGCGGTGCGCGCCGGCGAGGTCGAGGTACCCGTCGGCAGCGAGCGCGTGCTCAAGCCGTATCCGTACCTTCTCGTCGTGGTCGATGAGCTCGCCGACCTCATGATGGTCGCCCCGCGCGACGTCGAGGACTCGATCGTGCGCATCACCCAGCTCGCCCGTGCGTCCGGCATCCACCTGGTGCTCGCGACCCAACGCCCGAGCGTCGACGTGGTGACCGGCCTGATCAAGGCCAACGTGCCATCCCGTCTCGCGTTCGCGGTGACGAGCGTCACCGACAGCCGCGTGATCCTCGACAGCCCGGGTGCCGACAAGCTCATCGGACAGGGTGACGCACTGTTCTCGCCGATGGGTTCCTCGAAGCCGTTCCGTCTGCAGGGTGCGTGGGTCGACGAGAAGGAGATCGACGCGGTCGTCAAGCACGTGACGCGACAGGCCCGGCCCGAGTACCGCAACGACGTCCAGGAGGCGCTGGAGCCGCGCAAGAAGGAGGTCGACGAAGACATCGGCGACGACCTCGAGCTGCTGTTGGCCGCCGCCGAGCTGGTCGTCTCCTCGCAGTTCGGTTCGACCTCGATGCTGCAGCGCAAGCTCCGCGTCGGCTTCGCCAAGGCCGGACGCCTGATGGATCTGCTCGAGTCGCGCGAGATCGTCGGCCCGTCCGAGGGTTCCAAGGCTCGTGACGTGCTCGTCACGGCGGAGCAGCTCGGGGGAGTGATGGCGAAGCTGCGCGGTGAAGATGTTCCCGCGGCGCCCAGCGCGGCGCCGGCGGCTCCCGCCCCGGCGCCGACGGCGGCGATGGCCTCCGATCCTCTCGACGCGCAGTTCGAGGGTCTTCCCGTCGTCGAGGCCGAGGGCGATGAAGACGCCTGGGGCCTGACGGGACGCGACTGATGGCGATTCCTCGGCAGCTGCCCAACGCGATCACAATCGCGCGCATCCCGCTCGCGGTGGTGTTCTTCGTCCTGCTCCTGCTCGGAGGTACCTACGGGGTTCCCGATCTCGCGCTGCGCTGGACTGCGGCCATCCTGTTCATCTTCGCCATCTCGACCGACTGGGTCGACGGCTACCTCGCCCGCCGCTACGAGATCGTCAGCGATTTCGGCAAGCTCTGGGATCCGATCGCCGACAAGCTGTTGACGGGGGCCGGTTTCATCGGACTCGCGATCCTCGGCGAGGTGTCCTGGTGGATCGTTGCGATCATCCTCGTTCGCGAGTGGGGCATCACGATCCATCGCCTGATGATCGTCAACGAGCACGTCGTCGCGGCGGCGTGGATGGGCAAGGTGAAGACCGCCGTGCAGGGTGTCGCTCTGGCCTGGGCGCTGATGCCTCTGCACGTGGTGATCGGCCTTCCCGTCTGGACCCTCATCACCTTCGTGCTCATGCTCGTGGTGCTGGTGCTGACCATCTGGAGCGGGATCGACTACGTCGTCGCCCAGGTGCGCGGGGCGCGTCGGAGTCGATGACCGACCTCGCGGCATCCGTGATCGAGACGCTCGGGCGTCGCGACTGGACACTCGGCGTGGCGGAATCGCTCACGGGCGGGGCGGTGATCGCCGAACTCGTCGGCGTGCCGGGTGCGTCCTCCGTGGTCCTCGGAGGAGTGGTGGCGTACGCGACGCCGGTCAAGCACACGCTCCTCGGCGTAGACGAGTCGCTCCTCGACCGTGAAGGTCCGGTGCATCCTGAGGTCGCGCGGCAGATGGCTCGGGGCATTCGGCGCGCTGTGAGCGTGGACGGCATCGACGCGGCGGTCGGCGTCGCGACGACGGGAATCGCCGGCCCCGTCTCGCCCGATGGGCAACCTGTCGGAACCGTGCACATCGCCGTCGCCACGCCGGAGCGAGTCGAGGCGCGACCGTTCCTCTTCCTCGGTGACCGGAATCGGATCCGGTCGGCGTCCGTTCGAGCCGCCCTCGAGATGCTCCGAGAAATGTGCCGGGAATAGTCGCCGTCGCGACGAGGTTATTGATTTCGTGCTCACACTCAAACCACAGAGTGCAGTTGTAGATTTTATGAAGGTCGGCGAGGTTATACTGGCCATCACTTCGGGGGAGACTCCGAGAAACCGATTGGGGAGGAGGTTCCGATGATTCTTGTACGACAGGAAATCGGCGATGTGCTGAGGGACTTCCGTCTGCAGAAGGGGCGCACCCTTCGGCAGGTCGCGAGCAAGGCTTCCGTGGCGCTCGGCTATCTGAGCGAAGTGGAGCGCGGTCAGAAGGAAGCGTCGAGCGAGATCCTCGCATCCGTCGCTGATGCGCTCGACGTCCCCATCTCCACCATCATGCGCGAGGTCGGAGATCGCATCTCTGTGCTCGAGGGCATCCAGGTGTTCCCCGACGTCGTTCCCGACGATCTGGTCGCCTCGATCGAGCCCGAGCTCTCGCTCCGCTGATCCCACGCACCCCGTCGTTGCGCGATGCGTCGAAGTGAGTTCCTGCGTGCCGTCGAGGACGAGTTCCCCGGCCGCACGTCGTCGGTGTTGAACGATCTGGTGCTGACCCCGCTCGCCGGTCGCACGGCGAAAGAGGCTCTGGCTGCCGGGATACCCCCGCGAGAGATCTGGTTCGCGCTCTGCGACGAGATGGAAGTGCCCGAGAACCGACGGCACGGTGCCGGTCGGCTGGAGCCGCGTCGGCGCTGAGTTCGCGCATGCGTTCGATCGATGTCCAGATCGGATGCCGGGATCCGGCGTGTCGTCGAATATTCGTTCGAAGCGGGCGTAGTCTTCTGCACAGTGGTTCAGACGTTCGTGTTCTCCACTGTTCGTGTGACTCGACGACGCAATGTCGGAGGCTCCTCGTACGGTGAAGACATGGCCACCGAGCCATACGCCTTGTCGGAGAGTTGCTTCCAGCCGGAAGCGCCGCGACAGCCTACAGGCGGCACCACGCGAAGCAGAAGGAGCACGACATGCCATCTCCCGCCGACCGCGAGAAGTCCCTCGAGACCGCACTCGCCCAGATCGACCGCCAGTTCGGAAAGGGCTCGGTCATGCGGCTGGGCAGCGACGAGCGCGCACCCGTCGCAGTCATCCCCACCGGCTCCATCGCCCTCGACGTCGCTCTCGGCGTCGGAGGCCTCCCGCGTGGCCGCATCGTCGAGATCTACGGCCCGGAGTCCTCGGGTAAGACCACGCTCACGCTGCACGCGATCGCCAACGCCCAGCGCGCCGGTGGTATCGCGGCGTTCATCGATGCCGAGCACGCGCTCGACCCCGATTACGCTGCCAAGCTCGGCGTCGACATCGACGCACTGCTCGTCTCGCAGCCCGACACGGGTGAGCAGGCGCTCGAGATCGCCGACATGCTCGTGCGCTCCGGTGCCATCGATCTGATCGTCATCGACTCCGTGGCAGCGCTCGTGCCCCGCGCCGAGATCGAAGGTGAGATGGGCGACTCGCACGTGGGTCTGCAGGCGCGACTGATGTCGCAGGCGCTTCGCAAGCTCACCGGTGGTCTGAACCAGACCAACACCACGATGATCTTCATCAACCAGCTGCGCGAGAAGATCGGTGTGTTCTTCGGCTCTCCCGAAACGACCGCCGGTGGTAAGGCGCTCAAGTTCTATGCATCGGTTCGCCTCGATATCCGTCGTATCGAGACCCTGAAGGACGGCACCGACGCGGTGGGTAACCGTACCCGCGTGAAGGTCGTCAAGAACAAGATGGCCCCGCCCTTCAAGCAGGCGGAGTTCGACATCCTCTACGGAGTGGGCATCTCCCGCGAGGGTAGCCTGATCGATTTCGGTGTCGAGCACGGAATCGTCAAGAAGTCGGGGTCGTGGTACACCTACGACGGCGACCAGCTTGGTCAGGGCAAGGAGAACGCCCGTACGTTCCTCCTGAACAACACCGACGTAGCACTCGCCATCGAGACACAGATCCTGCAGAAGCTCGGCATCGGCGGCGCGGCTGCTCCCGCGGCTCCGGCAGATGAGCTCGCCGAGCGTCGCCCGGCCTGATCATGAACGGTGAGAACGGGGGCGGTCCGCATCAGGACATCGGGCGGGTCGCCCCCGTCATCCCTCTTTTCGGAGCGCGGGGCGTCACCCCGCCGACCGCGACCGCGAGGACTCCCGATACAGCGGTGGAGCCACCCGCTCCAGTATCCGCTTCTATCTCACTCGTCTCGTTCGTCGACGACCGAATCGCCGGCGACGATGCGCCGGACCCGGTCGAGGTTCGAAAAGCGGCCGAAGAGAGTCTGGTGCGCAAGCTCCGTACTCGATCGCTCTCGGTCTCCGAGGCCCGGCAGGTCTTGAGGACTCACGGGCTCGATGGCACACAGATCGACGACGTCATCGACGACTTCCTCCGGCGCCGGTACCTCGACGATCAGGAGCTCGCGCAGATGCTCGTGGCCGCGGGGGTCGATCGTAAGGGCCAGGGTCGTGTCGCCATCTCCCGCTCGCTCTCGCAGCGCGGGATCCCGCGCGACGTGATCGCCGCAGCGCTCGACGAACTGCCGGACGACGACGCGGAGCGCGCGCTGGAGTTCGCTCGCACCAAGGCCCGCTCGCTCAGCCGCCTCGACCACGACACCGCTCTCCGGCGTCTGCTCGGACAGCTCGCTCGTCGTGGGTACGGCGGATCCGTCGCGACGAACGCGGCGAAGACGGCGTTGAACGAGGCATCGTTCGGGACGAAGAGCTCTGGCGTGCGCTTCGTCGAGTCGGACTGACGCGTCAGCCCGGAGGAGCCGTCTCCCGCTCGTACAATGGAGAGATCATGACTACTCCGCGCAGTAAACCGACGATCATCGCCTCGTCGTCGGCAGCCGTCGACGTCGACGGTCGTCAGAGATCCTACGAAGTACGCACGTTCGGCTGCCAGATGAACGTGCACGATTCCGAGCGTCTCTCCGGCTCACTGGAGAGTGCAGGCTACGTTCGCGCCGCGGCCGGTGACGAAGCCGATGTCGTCATCATCAACACCTGCGCGGTGCGCGACAACGCGGCGGGGAAGCTCTACGGAACACTCGGCCAGCTCGCTGGCGTCAAGCGCCGCAAGGACGGAATGCAGATCGCGGTCGGCGGATGTCTCGCGCAGATGGACAAGCAAACCGTGCTCGACAAGGCTCCGTGGGTCGATGTCGTCTTCGGCACGCACAACATGGGCTCGCTGCCGCGTCTCCTCGAGCGCGCACGCCACAATGGCGATGCCGAACTCGAGATCCTCGAGTCGCTCGAAGTGTTCCCCTCCACGCTCCCGACCAAGCGCGACGCCGCGCACAGCGGCTGGGTGTCGATCTCGGTGGGCTGCAACAACACCTGCACCTTCTGCATCGTGCCGAGCCTGCGCGGCAAGGAGAAGGACCGGCGTCCCGGCGACATCCTCAACGAGATCCGACTGCTCGTCGAGGACGGAGCGATCGAGGTCACCCTCCTCGGACAGAACGTCAACTCCTACGGGGTCGAGTTCGGTGATCGTCAGGCGTTCAGCAAGCTGCTGCGTGCCGCCGGCGAGATCGAAGGGCTCGAGCGCATCCGCTTCACCAGCCCGCATCCCGCCGCGTTTACCGACGATGTGATCGATGCGATGGCCGAGACGCCCAACGTGATGCCGCAGCTGCACATGCCGTTGCAGTCCGGCAGCGACCGCATCCTCAAGGCAATGCGCCGCTCCTACCGCAGTGAGAAGTTCCTCGGCATCCTCGATCGTGTGCGCGATCGGATGCCCGACGCGGCCATCACGACCGACATCATCGTCGGTTTCCCCGGCGAGACCGACGAGGATTTCGAAGACACGATGCGCGTCGTCGAGCTCTCCCGGTTTTCCAGCGCCTTCACGTTCCAGTACTCGATCCGGGAGGGCACCCCTGCCGCGACGATGGAGGATCAGGTTCCGAAGGCCGTCGTGCAGGAGCGCTACGACCGCCTGCTCGCGTTGCAGGAGCGGATCTCGCTCGAAGAGAACCAGAAGCAGGTCGGTCGGTCGGTCGAGGTTCTCGTATCGACGGGCGAGGGGAAGAAGGACGCCGAGACGCATCGGCTCACCGGACGCGCTCAGGACAACCGTCTCGTGCACTTCGAGGTCACACCGGGCTCCGACCTGCCCCGTCCGGGCGATGTCGTCACCGTGACGATCACCCACGCGGCGCCGTTCCATCTCCTCGCTGATGACCCGATCGGTGCGCCGTTGCAGATCCGCCGCACGCGTGGAGGCGACGCCTGGGATCGCGCGCAGTCCGAGTCGTGCGCGGTCTCCGCTCCGGTGGGCGACGGCGGTCCTCGTGCCGTGTCGCTCGGGCTCCCCACCCTGCGTGTCGGAGTGTGAACGACTCCGCCGATACTGCGCCCGAGGCGGCGCCGCGTCTCTGGGCGGTGGTCGGTGCCACCGGTACGGGCAAGAGCGAACTCGCACTGAACATCGCCGAGGGACTGAGATCACGCGGGAATCCGGCTGAGATCATCAACGTCGACGCGATGCAGCTGTATCGCGGTATGGACATCGGCACCGCCAAGCTTCCTCTCGATGAACGACGGGGAATTCCGCACCATCTCTTCGACGTCCGCGAGGTCGACGAGGAGGCGGCGGTCGCCTGGTACCAGCCCGAGGCGAGGGCCGCCGTCCTCGACGTGCAGAGCCGCGGTGGTGACGCGATCCTCGTCGGCGGGTCGGGACTCTACGTCTCGAGCGTCGTCTTCGACTTCCGGTTCCCGCCTCGTGACGAGTCCGTCCGCGTGCGCCTCGAAGCGGAACTCGCCGAACACGGAGCGGACGCCCTACTCTCTCGGCTGAAGGTAGCGGACCCTGCGACGGCGGCGCGTATCGATCCGAAGAATTCCCGCCGCATCGTGCGTGCGCTGGAAGTGCTCGAACAGGGAGCCACCACACACGGCGCCGCTCTGCCGACCACGCCGACGCTCTGGCAGCGGAGCACGCGCGTGATCGGTGTGCACGTCGAACGCTCCGCACTCGTCGAACGGCTCGATGCCCGCGTGGAGCGGATGTGGGCCGAGGGGCTTCTCGGAGAGGTGGAGCGGCTCCGCTCTCAGGGACTTGAACGAGGCGTCACGGCAAGCCGCGCGATCGGTTATGCGCAGGCGCTGGGTCAACTGGACGGTCGTCTCGACCAAGCCGAAGCCATCGCCGAGACCCAGGCCCTCACCCGCCGTTACGCGCGGCGACAGGTGTCGTGGTTCAAGAGGTACCCCGCGATCGAATGGGTCGAGCATCCGATCGATGTCGCGGCGCTGATCGCCGACTGACCGATGTCGGTGGCCGCTGGGATCATGACCACATGGCGACCCATTTCTACACGGCCTCGAGCCTTGACGGCTTCATCGCGACGGCGGATCACTCCCTCGAGTGGCTGCTGAGCCAGGACTTCGACCAGGACGGTCCCATGGCCTACCCGGCGTTCGTCGAGGGGATCGGTGCTCTCGCGATGGGCGCATCGACCTACGAGTGGCTGTTGCGCGCGCAGGGCGAGGAACCCTGGCCCTATACGCAGCCCACCTGGGTGTTCACGCATCGAGAGCTCGCTGTTCCCTCCGGCGCCGACGTGCGTTTCGTCCGGGGAGACGTGAGCGACGCGCACGCGGCCATGCGGCTCGCAGCCGGCGGCGATGACATCTGGGTCGTCGGTGGTGGCGACCTCGCCGGCCAGTTCGCCGACGCCGGTCTGCTCGACGAGGTGTGGATCCAGTTCGCGCCCGTGACGCTCGGGGCTGGGGCGCCCCTGTTTCCCCGCGCCCTGGAGTTCGAGTTGCTCGACGTGGCTCGTAACCGCGGCTTCCTCTGCGGTCACTACCGCGTCGTCAAATAGCGCCCGCCCCGGATAGGCTCGTTCTTCGGCGCGATCCGGGAGGCGTCGATGAACAGGAGCACCATGGCGTGGAACGTGCGGGCATTCGAACAGGCCGACACCGATGCGGTCATCGAGCTGTGGACCGAGGCCGGACTCACACGGCCCTGGAACGATCCCCGCCTCGACATCGAGCGTAAGCTGCGCGTGCAACCCGAGCTGTTCCTCGTCGCGACGGACCCGGAAGGCGTGACGGTCCTCGGTTCGGTCATGGCCGGGTACGACGGCCATCGCGGATGGCTCTACTACCTCGCCACAGCGGCTTCCCATCGCGGCCGCGGCATCGCGCGTGAACTGGTCGCCGAGGCGGAACGGCTGCTGCTGGCGCTCGGATGCCCGAAAGTGCAGCTCATGGTCCGCGAGGGCAACGAAGGGGTGCTGGGCTTCTACGATGCGCTCGGATACGAGCGGTTCGCGGTGGCGAACACCGGCAAGCGGCTCATCGCCGACGCATAGCCGAGATCCCTAGACTGGGAGCATGGTCGCATTCACCAAGGGTCACGGCACGGGCAACGATTTCGTCATCATCGCCGACCCCGACGGTGCTCTCGACCTCACCGCCGATCAGGTCGCGGCACTCTGCGACCGTAACTTCGGTATCGGCGCCGACGGTGTGCTGCGAGTCGTCCGCTCCGCCGCGATCGCCGACGGTGCTGCAGCGCTGGCCGAGGAGCCGGATGCCGAGTGGTTCATGGACTACCGCAACGCCGACGGTTCGATCGCCGAGATGTGCGGCAACGGCATCCGTGTCTTCGCGCACTACCTCCTGTGGGCGGGCCTCGCCGTCATCGAGTCGGGGTCGACGCTCCCGATCGGAACCCGCGCCGGGGTGCGCGACGTCACCCGCAGCGAGAACGGATACCAGGTCGACCTCGGCCGCTGGCGTCTCGACGGCGACGAACCGTTGGTGACCGCCAGCGGGCTCGCGGTCACCCGACCCGGTCTGGGAATCGACGTGGGAAATCCGCACGTCGTCGTGGCCGTCGCGAGTGAGGCGGAACTGGCTTCTCTCGACCTCCACCGTCCTCCGCTCCTCGATCCGCTCCCGCCCGCCGGTGCCAACGTGGAGTTCGTCGTGCCGGGCGAACCCCTGGTGCGCGACGGCATCGGCCATGTGCGCATGCGGGTGTTCGAGCGCGGGGTGGGCGAGACTCTCAGCTGTGGAACGGGCGTGGCCGCCACGGCCCTCGCCGTTCGTCACTGGGCGGGGGAGCAGGCGCCCGACAACTGGCGCGTCGAAATTCCCGGCGGAACGCTCGGAGTGCGGATGTTCGCCGCCGAGGACGGAGAGCACGTCGCTCTCGCCGGTCCCGCCCAACTCGCTTTCCACGGCGAAATCGAACTCGCCTGAGCTCAGCGCCCCGCCCGCGGGCCGGCGAGCGGTCGCCGACGCCTCAGGCGATCGTGATGGGCTCGGTCGGGGGAGTCCCGTGCTTGCGCACCTTGAGCACGCGGTAGCCCTTGCTGGTCGCGGTGCGATAGACCGTGAAGCCGGGGTGGAACGTCGAACCGATCCAGCGCTGGAGGGAGTCGGCGCCGAGGTTTCGCTGCACGACCAGCCAGGCGTCACTGCGCTCGTCGAGGCGCGGAATCCACTTCTCGAGCAGATCGTGCAGAACGTTCTTGCCCACGCGGATCGGCGGGTTCGAGCGGATCGTCCGGAAGGTCACATCGGCGGGAACATCCTCGGGCAACGAGGCGTTGACATTGGTGAGCCCGAGAGCTGCCGCGTTGCGGCGGACGAGATCGAGGGCACGCTCGTTCACGTCCACGGCCCAGACCTTCGCATGGGGCGCGGCGAGTGCCATCGACAGCGTGATAGGACCCCAGCCGCTGCCGAGGTCGAGAAGATTGCCCCCCGGAGGAACGGGAGGCATGTTGGCGAGAAGCACTGACGTACCGGCGTCCAGGCGATCCGGGCTGAAGACACCGCCGGCGGTGGTGAGTTCGAGCTCGCGGCCTGCGAGCGTCACACGGATCGTTCGCAGGTTCTCAGGACTGGCCGGGGCCGCAGTGAAGTAGTGATCGGACCCCATACGGTGAGCGTACCGGAGAGCGCGGGCTAAGGTTAAGGCTCGAAACGAAAGCAAGAGATCAGGGACGGATGACGGAAACCACCACACAGCACGAAGACGGCGATGCACTCGATCGTGTGCTCGCTCATGCCGAGAGTCGCTCGGAAGTCCGCGTGTTCGGAGCAGCACAGGCGCTGCAGGACCGGTCGACGGCGGCGCACGCCGCATCGGACGGTGACCAGTGGGACCTGGAGGATCGTCATGCGCTTCGTCGCGTCGGCGGCCTCTCGACCGAACTCGAAGACGTCACCGAGGTCGAGTACCGGCAGCTCCGACTCGAGAACGTCGTGCTCGTCGGGGTCTACCCGCAGGGCGCGCAGACCGACGCCGAGAACTCCCTCCGCGAACTCGCGGCCCTTGCCGAGACCGCGGGCGCCGTCGTGCTCGATGGTGTGCTGCAGCGTCGGCCCCACCCTGACGCCGCCACCTACCTCGGTCGCGGAAAGGCCCAGGAACTCAAGGACATCGTGGCCGCTGTCGGCGCGGACACGGTCATCGCCGACACGGAGCTGGCGCCGAGCCAGCGCCGTGCGCTCGAGGACGTCGTGAAGGTCAAGGTCATCGATCGCACGACCGTGATCCTCGACATCTTCAGCCAGCACGCCAAAAGTCGTGAGGGCAAGGCGCAGGTCGAACTCGCCCAGCTCGAGTACCTCCTGCCGCGTCTGCGCGGCTGGGGTGACTCGATGAGCCGCCAGGCGGGTGGACAGGTCGGTGCCGGTGGCGCCGGAATGGGCTCGCGCGGCCCGGGTGAGACCAAGATCGAGCTCGACCGCCGACGCATCCGCACGAAGATGGCGCTTCTGCGTCGTCAGATCCGCGACTTCGGTCCGGCTCGCGAGGCGAAGCGCGCGGAGCGCAAGCGCAACACGATCCCCTCCGTGGCGATCGCCGGGTACACGAACGCGGGCAAGTCGAGCTTGCTCAACGCTCTGACGAGCGCCGGCGTGCTCGTCGAGAACGCCCTGTTCGCGACGCTGGATGCGACCGTCCGTCGCTCCGAGACCGCTGACGGACGCGTGTTCACGCTGACCGACACGGTCGGGTTCGTCCGCAACCTGCCGCATCAGCTCGTCGAGGCTTTCCGGTCGACGCTCGAGGAGGTCGGTGACGCCGACGTCGTGCTCCACGTCGTCGACGGCTCCCACCCCGATCCGGCCGGTCAGTTGCAGACCGTTCGCGATGTGATGGGCGACGTCGGTGTGCGCGACATGCCCGAGCTCGTCGTCTTCAACAAGGCCGACCTGATCGATGACGACGAGCGACTCGTGCTGCGCGGTCTCGAGCCGAAGGCGCACTTCGTGTCGTCGCGCTCGGGGGAGGGCATCGCCGAGCTTCGTGCTGCGATCGAAGAGGCGCTCCCGAAGCCGGCCGTCGAGGTGCACGCCGTGGTTCCGTACGATCGGGGCGACCTGGTCGCCGCGATCCATGAGACCGGGATGCTGCTCGCCGTCGACCATCGCGAAGAGGGCACCGCGGTGCACGCTCGGGTGTCGGAGCGGCTCGCCGCCGATCTCGCACCCTACGCGAGCTGAGACCGACCGCAGCGGTCAGGAGGCGATGAACCGCCCCTCGACCGTGGCGGAGACGACGATCTCCTCCGGTTCGTACTCCATTCCGGGTGAGGCGTCTGCCATCGCGAAAGCCGCCCCGCGCGCCTTCAGCATGGGTGCCGCGGGCTGCGCCTCGCGATTCGAGATGAGTCCGACATCGGCGATCTCGACGGGCGTGACCGAATCGCGTCCGAGGGCGCCAGCATAGGCCTCGGCGCGGGTGACGGCGACACCGACGGCCGCGGCGGCGACCTCGCGCTCGATGCGAGCCCGCGTCTCGGGCGTGAGGTGCCAGTTCACCCAGCCGACCTCGACGCCGTCCCAGGCGGAGATGTCGGACACCCAGACCGACAACTCGGATGCTTCGGTGAACGTGGCTGTGAAGTCGATGCTCGCGTAGTACACCGGGGCGAGTCGCTTGCCCTCGTTGTTCCACGGCCTCTCGGCGCGCACCGAGAGGCGCTTGCTCGACCAGTCGACGACTGTCTGAGCGTCGCTGCGCTCGGTGATGCTCGCCCGCAGCGGCTCGGCGAGACGCATGACCGTGTCGACGACCGCCGCACGCTCGGGGCCCTCGGAGCGGACGGTGACGCGGATGGTGGCGCGCTCCGGCGCGACGCGCGCCTCGTGCTCGCCGCGGACGGTGACGGTGACATCGCTCATGGGGCCGACTCTACGCCAGGCACCCGACGCACGGATGACGGCGACTGCTCAGCGCCGGGAATGGCAGGTGCACAGGATCCGTTGTATCCTGTGAAGCTGGGTGCCACGGCATCCGGATGAAAACTCCACAGTGCGACAGCGGCTCCTTCGAGAGAAGGACCACGGGGCTGATCGGTTTCGACAGCGCCTGTGAATCCACGAGAAGCGGGCCGAGGATGCAGAGTTATCTCGTAAACGCTCTCTGCAAAACAATAGTTGCCGAAACCAAGCGCAACGACTTCGCCCTCGCTGCATAAGCGAGCCCGATAGTCCGTCAGGCCGTATGTGATTCCGATACGGATCCTGGCGTCATCTAGGAATCTTGCTGCGTGGTGGCGTCTGGACGCCACGTGGGACTCTTCCCAGGCTGGGCTCGTCGACTTAGGTGTCTGTGACAAAGGTCGGAGCCGAGCAGAACGTCTTCACAGACTGCGCCCGGAGAAGGCGTGGAGACTCAGCGTTGGACGGGGGTTCGATTCCCCCCAGCTCCACCAGGTCGCTGTCGCAGAGAAAGCCCCGTGTTCCCTACTCTCGTATGGGAACATGGGGCTTTTTTGAGTTCACCCCACCTGTGGATTGACCGGCCCGTGGGCACGGAACGGGCACGCTTCGATCAGGCTGTGAGGGCCGACCGAGCGCAGCGCGGCCGCGGCGGACTGCTGGCTGCGCGCGTTGATGAGCTCGGCCACGCTGTCGAGGTCGTCGTCGAAAAGGTCGGCGTACGTATCTAGCGTCATCGCCGCCGACTTGTGACCGAGCATCCTCTGCACGACCTTCACGTTCGCGCCCGCGCTGATGGCGAGCGACACTGCGGTGTGCCGCAGGTCATGCAACGTGAGCAAGGGGGATCTCAGCGCGGCGCAGCGCGGCCACGAACCATGAGCCCGACGTCGACGACGTGCGCGCCGCAGCAGGTGCCCGCCAGCGGCGTTCGAGAACACGAGCGTGCGGGCCCTTCCCATCGACAAGAGTTTCGAGCGCCTTCGTGAGAAACGCCGGGAATGGCACGGTGCGACGCCCCCATGACTTCGGCTCACCGACGTGGATGGTGCCATCGAAATGCACCGCGTTCTCACGAACGTGGAACCGCAGTCGCAGGAAGTTGAGGTGCTTTACCCGCAGGCCGATGGCCTCGCCCCAACGGATGCCGCTGTAGGCGAGCACCAGGACGAGCAGAGCGAGTTGCGGGTCCGAGACGCACGCGGCGAGCCGGCCGACTTCGGCATCCGAGAGATATCGCGGAAGCCCCGCTTCTTCGTCTGAGTCTTGTCTGGCTTCCGGCAGCGCACCATGTACCGCCGACCGCTGCTCGTGTTCTACGGCTCGATCGTCCCGGCCACGTCAGGCGACCTCGCCGCGATGCGCCCATTGTCCGGCGCACATGCGCGCGTCGACGTAGGTCGTGTCCCCAATGCGCTGCAGCCCCGCAGATCGTCGATGCGGTTGCCGAGGTGCTGCCCGGCCCGGTGGTCGCATGGCTGCTCGCCGCGATCTCGACGCTCGCCGCGATCAGCGCAACGATCTCCCGCGTGATGGCGATCCCCGCCGTCGACGCCTGGCTCCGCAAGATCGGCGCCGGCTCCACGCCTGCACGCTTCTACGTCGCACAGATCAACGGCAACGCGACCCCGCTGACCCGCCGTCAGTACCGCGCCATGCTCGACGGCGCAGATACTGGCACCGACGACACGGCGAAGCTCCGCGCCGCGAGCTCTGAGCACAACGATCGCATCGGACTCTGAACGCAGAAGACCCCCACCTAGCCTCCAGGCCGGGTGGGGGTCATCGGTCGTTTCTGATCAGAACCGGTATGCGAGCTCGTTCGCATGAGCGGTGCTCGCGAGCAGTGCGACGACCTCGCGCTGCTTAGCATCCGTGTGCGCGCCCTCGCAGCCGCAACTTCGTAGTCGTCGTGCGGTCAACCGAGCTTGGCGAGGATGCGGTTGGTGTTCACGACCGCAAGTCGCGCCCATGTCCACACGCCGCCACCCTCCTGCACGCCGGTCTCGGCGTTGGTGACCGCGCCGTTCGCCAGGTTGACGACCGAGCCGGGGATGCCGAAGGAGCTGAGCTGCCCCAGGAACTGCGTCGGGGTCAGCTCGATCCATGCGTCCGTGGCTGACACGATGTTGCGCGTCAGGGTGGCGTCCGGCTGGGTGTTCAGGCTCTTGATGAATCCGGGCGCCACCAGGTACGCGCGGCCGTTGCAAACGATGGGATATGCCATGTCGTCCTCCTCGGGGACAGGTTCAGGATCGGGGGCGTTGTCGCCGATGTAGTTTTCGAAGTCGACTGAGTTCTTGAACCCAAGCTGGAACGGCGAGCCGCCAATCCAGAGGGAAACGTGCACGTGTGCGCCATAACCGGTGTCGCTGCCGAATCCGGATGCGCCTGAGTACGCGATGAGCTGCCCTCGCGCAACACGGGTCCCAACGGGAACCGCGCTGGAGTCGAGGTGAAGGTAGCGGATGTAGTTACCGTCATCCGCTTGAAGCGCGAGGTATCGGCCGGTCGCGGTCGAGGTCGTGTCTTTGCGATCGACGATGACGCCGTCGGTTGCAGCGACGACTGGGGTTCCGCGGCCCACCGAGTAGTCGGTGCCGGGCTCCCCGGACGTGGGGTTACGGTTCTTGTGCCCCTGCCATGAATCGGAGATGGGCACGTTGCCGCACGGCCGTATATACGTCCCCGCAGCAGTTGCAGTTTCCCCCGGTGAGAAGACTCGCCAACTGACGAAAGCCGAGCCCAGCGCTACTCCTGACGCGAGCAACATGGTTCGTCGAGTGAGTGAAGGCAACATGGTCGCTGACGTCTCGGGTTCCGCTGCGCTATCTGAGTCGCACACTATTCGCCTCCCTCGTTCTCGCCGTCAATCAGGCGCTGGATCTGTGCTTCAGGAAGGCGCTCGACCGAAGCAGACGACAGCTCAATCTCGGGAGTCTCGGGAGAGCCGCCGATGGTGCACTGCGCCTCGCCGTCCACCCCCGAGGTCCGGGCGGGAACGAGCACCAGCCATTCGGGTTCAACATTTCGCTGCTCGATGCGGGTATTTCCTGGATCGAACTGCACGTCTTGCGCGAAGGCGGAAGACGTCGCGTCGATGCAGATGTTGGCGAGCTCGTCGGCCGTAAAATCGCCGAACGTGTCGCTCGTTGATGTCGGGACGGTATCTGCTGGTGCGGCGGCCATAGCGCATCCGCTCAGGGATACTGCGCCGATGACTGCTGCGATTACTAGCGCTACGCGGATGGTGCGGGGTGGACTCATGGTGCGACCGTATCGAGCGGCATACTGGTCGCGCTGTCCCCTCTTTGGCCTACAGACACCTATTCGAATGCATCGATAGCGTGGCTCAGGGTGTGCCTACGGGGCGTCGAGGACTTGTACGGCGTTGCACCAGACCCAGCAGCGGAAGGTCCGCTCGCCGGCGCGGAACTCGATACCGCGTTGCTTGGCGTCGCGGCGAACCGGGTCGCCGGGATCGTCGGCGGGCGCGTGGTTGAGCGGCCGTGCACAAACGCGTGCGGGCGGATGGTGACGTCGGTGATGCGACCCCAGCAATGAGAGCATGCGCCCGTCGACGGAACGCTCGGAGAGTCGCACCAAGCAGGGTGGTATTCGCGGATGGATGTCGCGTCCGGCCAAAAGCTGACCTCGACGCTCGGCATACTGGACCCATGCAGCCCGAACACCTGAGAGCCGTCGTCGCCCTCGTGCTGGTCCTCGGCGCCGTGGTTCACCGCATACGGGTTGATCTCGGCCGTCGCCGACGCCCGGAACGAACGCTGGGCGGGGGATCGGGCAGAGTTCGATTCCCCCAGCTCCACCAGGTCGCTGTCGCAAGCCAAGAGGCCCGCCTCCCAAGTAACCACTGGGGAGGCGGGCCTCTTGGCGTTCTGGATAACTTGTCAGGCGGCGAGGCCCGCCCACGCTTGCCCACATCTGGTGCTGTCGCGCGCTCGTCGAGGCGGTTCGCCACGTCATGGAGCGTCCGCTAATCTCGCTCACTCGTCCCTGAGCGCAATAGGCTGACCGCCATGGACAACGGGTCGTTCTTCTTCCTCCTTGCGGTCGGTCCGGCAGCGCTCGCGATGTTCGGGATCGGCTTCGCCATCAACGCACTTGTCGGCTCGGTCGTCGCCGCGCGATCAGAGCGCCACGCGAGTCGAGTGGCCCACCCAAAGCCCTCCCGCGGACGCTGACGCTGACGCTGACGGGAACCCGAGGGTCTTCTTCGTGGGGGCGACGGCGGTTACTTCTCCGCCGACCCGTCGTCACCGTGCGTCGGCGGTACCGTGGGCGGCTCGCCCTTGGCATCTTCTGCGCCGAGGTTGTCGTTCTCCTCGGGGCCCGGGGACTGTTCCGTGCTGATGTCGTTGCGATCGCTGTCTGCGTTCATGGCGTCACCTTCTTTCTCGGTCGGATGGGGGAGCGATGCGGCGCTCTAGAGCGGGATCGTCGGTTCCTGCGGGTTCGGCGCCAACGGCTCGTCCGGGTTCGGCGCGAGCGGTTCGTCCGGAACGGGGGCGAGAGGCTCGCCCGGTGTGGGATCGAGCGGTTCGGGCCTGGTGGGCTGCTCGCCCGGTGCGAGCGGAGTGGAGAACGGGTCGGACATGTTCGCTCCTTCCGCGGCGCGGTCTGCGTCGCTGGTCCTGAGCGAACCACGCGCAGCCATCTACGTCTGCTCCCTTGCCCTTTTCGCGCGGATGTGATGCCGTGCAGGCCTTCCGCACGAGGGGTCCATGGTGCACTCTGGGAGCGACCGAGAGGGGCAGTCATGGGAGAGTTCGTCATCGGAGCGACGATCGAGGGTGCCGAGCCGGTGCAGCTCGACCCACGACGATTCAATCGGCACACGTTCTGGTGCGGCCAGAGCGGCAGCGGCAAGACGTACGCGCTGGGCGTGGTGCTCGAGCAGCTGCTCCTGCACACGGAGCTCCCCGTGCTGGTCTTCGATCCCAACGCGGATTTCGTGCGGTTGCGTGAGATCCGCCCCGGCACCGATGACGCAGCGGCGCGCCGACTGGGCGATCTCGATGTACGTGTGTTCCGCTCCGGCCGTGCGGAGGGCGAGCGTCTGCGGGTGCGCTACGTGGACCTCTCGCCGGCGGCCAAGGCCGCTGTGCTGCGCATCGATCCGATCGCGGATGCCGAGGAGTACAACGCGCTGCTGCACACGCAGGTGTCGTCCGGGCAGTTCGATTCGGCGGAGATGATCCGCGGCCTCCGCGAGAGCGGGGAGGCGGTGAAGGTGCGACTCGCGAATCGCATGGAGAACCTCCAAGTGCTCGAATGGGAGCTGTGGTCGCGTGGTGCGGCATCCGTCGTCGACGTGATCAGCGAGCGCCCGAGGGTGACGGTCCTCGACCTCGGAGGCTTCGATCATCCGGCCGAACCCGGCGTCGCCGCCCTGGCCGTGCTGGAGGATCTCTGGGCGCGTCGGGAAGAGCGCCGACCGCTGCTGATCGTGATCGACGAGGCTCATAACCTCTGCGTTCCGAAGCCGACGACGGCCGTGGAACGGGAGTTGACGGCGCGCCTCGTGCAGATCGCCGCGGAGGGCCGGAAGTTCGGGCTGTGGCTCCTCCTGTCGACACAGCGCCCCACGAAGATCCACCCGAACGTGCTGTCGCAGTGCGACAACCTCGGGCTGATGCGCGTCAACGCTCCACGCGATCTCGCCGAACTCGCCGAAGTGTTCGGGTTCGCCTCGGAGGACGCCATCCGTCGTGCGCAGACTTTCGCGCAGGGTCAGGCGCTGTTCGCCGGCGGTTTCATCGCCGAGCCGACGTTCGTGCAGATGGGAGCGCGTCTCACCGAGGAGGCGGGCGGCGACGTCCGTGTACCGATGGCGTAAGCTCCGACGCGCTCAGGACTCCTCGGGGATCGGCGTCTGCACGGGGATGGCTCCGGTCCGCAGACGCTCGACGGTCTCCTTCTCGACGAGAACCGGCACGTAATCCTGGATGCGCCCGCCGCTGAGGCGTTCGTGCTCCTCGTGGGCGATGTGCTCGATGCTCTCCCGCGGAACGTCGGGGAATCGGGTGGCGATCCGGTCGAGCATCGCGGCGGTGTTCGCTTCGTCGTTGCGTTCGCTCATGGGCCGATTGTCTCCCGGCTGCCCGGCATCCGCAATGGAGTCCCCTCAGTCGGCGCCTTCGATGAGGAGGAGGCCCTGCTTGGTGTCGGCGAGCTTCACCCACCCGTCGCCGAACAGGTAGGTCATGCCGTACCCGTCGTCGTCGGTGCCCATCGCGTACTGCGGATCCTCGGTGATGTACACGCCCTCGGGACCGTCTTCGCGATGCCACCCCGCGGCCAGGAGCGACGTCTGCGCATCGCTCGCCGCGCCCGCGCTCAGCTCGGCCCAACCGTAGAGCTGGCCGTGATCGGAGGCGACGGCGTAGTCGCCCCAGAAGCACAACAGCCCCTCGTCCTCCGGGATCGTGGTGTCGCCGATGACGAAGTCCTTGGTCTCGGCCGTCCACCCCGCTTCGGTGAGCGCGGCGACCGTGCCGGGCGAGATCATCGACTCGCACGTGAGCGCTGCGGAGGTGGGTTCGGGGTCCGGCGTCGCGGCCGGCTCGACGCTCGCCTGCGGCGCCGACGTCGCGGGATCGGTCGTCGGGGTCGGGGCGGTCTCGCCAGGGGCGGAGCACGCCGTCAGAGCGGCGAGGAGGAACGCTGCTCCGGCGGTGATGGAAACGATGCGGGGAGGGATCATCGCGGGCCTCGGGAGATCAGGGATGCAGGAAGGTGAGGAAAGCGTCGTGCAGGATGCCGTTGGTGGCGAGTGTCGAGCGCGTCGAGATCGTCTCGGCCCCCGCGTAGTCGGTCATCGAGCCGCCCGCCTCGCGGACGATCGGCACCGCGGCGGCGATGTCGTACTCCTTGACATCGAACTCGGCGACCATGTCGAGGCGTCCCTCGGCCAGGAGCATGTACGAGAAGACGTCGCCGTAGGCGCGGTCGCGCCAGACCCGATCCGCGAGCGCGATGAGAGTGTCGATGCGTCCGGCATCCGCCCACTGCGCGATGCTCTGGAAGCTGACGCTGGCGTCGTCGAGCGACGAGACGGAGGAGACGTGCAGTCGGCGCGGCTCCTTCTCCGTCGCCGTCCAGGCACCCTCGTCGGGCGAGGCCCACCAGCGTCGGCCGAGCGCGGGCATGCTCACGACGCCGACCTGCGGAACGCCGTCGACGGCGAGGGCGATCATCGTGCCCCAGAGCGGCACACCGCGCAGGAAGTTGGCGGTGCCGTCGATCGGATCGATGATCCACTGGCGGTGAGTGTCGCCTTCGGCGCCGAACTCCTCGCCGAAGATGCCGTCCTCCGGGCGCTCGGTCGCGAGGATGTCGCGGATCGCGCGTTCGGTCGCGAGGTCGGCATCGGTGACGTGGGAGTTGTCGGCCTTGGTCGAGATCCGCAGATCGGCGGCGTCGAACCGGGGGAGCGACTGCGCATCGGCCGCGTCGGCCAGACGCAGGGCGAGTTCGAGATCGCTGCGGAAGTCGGATGCGCGGGGGATGGCGGTCACGCCACCAGCGTAGTCGCCCGTGCGGAGGGTCTCGATCGGGGCATGACCGTGCGGTGACGCGGCAGAGAAGACGTGCCCGAGAAGCAGAAAAGCCCCGAAGACTGGCGAGAGTCAACGAGGCTGATCCGTGCACCCCCTGGGACTTGAACCCAGAACCCACTGATTAAGAGAGAGTGCGGAGGGCAATTCTTCAGCAGCCCTTGGTGGCCCATAGCGGCCCACTCTGACCCGTCCTAGCCCGCAATTCTGCGGATGTTCCAGCGATTGAGAGTCCGCTCCAGGCCAGAAGGGACCGAGACAGGCTGGCGTGGTCGGAGGGGTTCTGGAGGGGTTTTGCCACTCATTTGACCGGTCTGCGCTTTCTGCATTCTCATGGTGTTCTCGCCGCACCGAGCGGCCCCACCGAAGGGAAACGACATGAGCACGACCGAACCGACATTCCGACTCGGCACCGACCTGCCCGCCCGCGCGCACTACGACGTCGTGTCTGTCATGAAGCACACCGACGAGCACGTTGGGGCGGCCTTCCCCGCGTTCGAGGGTCTTCGCGAGTATTACCTCCAGATGGAGGAGCGACCGGCGTTCAACCTGTTCGCAGTGGCGACCGCGAAGCAGCTGCTGGACTGGACGGCTGGGGCCTATCTCAGCGAGAACGACCTGCTGTTCGTCGTTTGAGCCACTGCGCGCCACGCTCACCACTTAAAAAGCCTCGACTGTCCCGGTGTACCGGAGTCGGGGCTTTCTTCACGTCCCGGCCAGGCGTGTGTGCTCTGCGATGACTTTCGACCGGTTACCCGATGGGATCAATAGCGCACCAGTTAGTGAATTCAGAAATAAAGGATGCAATGTGCACGTTACAGAGCGCCAAAAAAACTTCGTCAATTCGTCCGACTACCCATATGAGACGAGCGAGAATAGGTTTACCAGCCGGAAAAGCAGGAGGAAAAATGACAGGTAGACCGAGACACTTTCCAGAGGGCAGTGTCGAAATCAAGACGGAAATCTCCGCCGATGTCTCCGCCGCGATTTCTGCGCTCGCGAAGGCATCCGGCGCGAGCAAGTACGCATTCGTGCGGAGCCTGATCTTCGCTGGACTCCAGCCGTTCGCGATCACCGATCCCGAGCTGGCCGCAAAGCTCCCCGCCACGACCTACACGCGAGGCGCGGCATGAGCACTCGACTGAGCAAGGAGGACATGGCTCGCGCCCACCTGACCCAAGCCGACCTGGACGAGTACGACGCCTACATGGCCGAGCACGAATCCGACCCCACGCAGGACCCAACAGAGAGGAAGACCAACATGGCCGCGAAGTACGCCATCGACGCCCGGTTCAAGCAGCTCGATGAGACGACCGGACTACCCGCCTACCCCAAGAGCACCGCCGCGACGGAGACGCGACTGCGCAGCGTGCAGAAGCAACTCAAGACCACACTGAGCCGGGTCGAAGGCGCCCTCGACCGCGCGCTCGCTCAGTTCGAGGTCGCCATCGAGAACGAAGACCGCAAGCGCTCGACGCAGGAGCGCCTGCGCATCATGACAAGCCGCAACCAGCGCATCAACTGAAGGAGAACGACGACATGACGATCGCAACCCGAGTCACTGGCCCCGAGTCCACCGCGCCCGAGGTCGAGCCGACAAGCCAGCTTCGCGACAACGGCGGCACGCTGATCAATCCCATCGGCCCCGGCACCCTGGACGGCCCGCGCATCGCTGCCCGAGAGGCGCGCTATGGCAACAGCCAGGAAGAGATCGAGGCGGTGATGGCTATCGACCAGGCCGCATTCGATCGCGTCCGTCCGCTGGAGCAGTACATGATCGGTCGCGCTGAGAACTTCATCGACGACGTCATGGGCACCATGCACCCGGTCAGCCACGAGCGCCGACTCGGTCTGATCGACAAGACCGAGGACATCGTCACCAATCTGAACGACCTGGTGACCGAGCTGGAGCGCGGGGCACCGGCGAGCGACCTCGCAGACCGATTCGTGGCGCTCCAGAACCAGGCGTTGCACTTGGCCCTGCCGAAGCTGGTTCGCGCGATGGGTGAGGCGGAGAGCCACCTGCCGAAGATGATCGACCCCTACACCGAGGTACAGCGCCTCATCGCCAAGATGCCCTACAGCAGCTTCCGACCACTTGCCGCATCTCCGCGACGTTAGACGACAGATGGCTCCGCAACACCGAAGCATCGCGGAGCCATCAGCCCAATTGAGAACCCGAAGGAGAACCGGAAGATGAATGCTCTGTCCTCACCCGAAACTCTACCTGAGCAGGCCTTTGCGCCGCAGAAGTCCCCGCTCGACCACTACAACGACATGTTCTGGGAACTCCAGAACGAGCCAGAGCTCGGCGTGACGCCGCACACGCTCATGCTGGAGCTGCCTGCTGTTGCCATCGCCACACTGGAGGTTCGCCAAGACCTCTCTAAGCCGTGTGTACCGACCACACGAGGGCTGGTCACCGAGGCCGCGATGCGCGTCGGAATCTGGCACGCACGTGCCCGGGAGCTGTCGGCGTGGGAGACGGCCCTGAACTTCCAGTATCTGTACTTCCGGGGCACGGGTGATCGCGGAGGCAAGGTGCCGCGTCTCGGCCTCGACCTACTGCGCTGCGTTGACGAGCTGTCGTGCGACACGTTGGAGCTGTGGGTCACCATGCCCCGCGACTGCGACCCGTACCAGTTCGAGGACGTGCGCCTGCGCGACGCCATCGCACGAGTTGCATGCTCAACCAGGGTGTGAGTATGGTCGACACCCCAAGGACTGAGACCTCGATAGGAGACACACCAGACAAGTAATTGCCATTTGGCTTTGCAGATCCGATCAGCTGCATTGCGACAGGGAAGGAACCCGAAACCGTGATCATCCAGAACCGGATGGTCCAGTCGGATTTCTTCTCAAAGTCTCCGGCTGGACCTTCCAAATTCCCGAAGGTCCAGCACAATGAACTCTTCAGTTCCCAGTCCTGAATTCCCGCAACGCTTCAGTAATGTCGTCGCCGCCGCCTATCTCGGAATTACCGAACGCCAGCTCAAGCGCCTTCGCGAAAAGCGCCTGATCTCCTGCGCCTACATCGGCGGACGCTCACCGTCCTACACTCGTGAAGACCTCGATGCCTATGTGGCGTCTGTGACGGTCGAGGCGGTGGTCGACCGTGGCAACTGAGACCCCACCGCTACTCCAGAAGTGGCTCGACCGCCTCGATGGCGTCAAGCACACCGGCGGACTGACCTACAAGGCTCGCTGCCCTGCGCACGACGACGAGAATGCATCGCTGGTCGTCTCGTGGGGCGATAAGGGCAAGGTCATCGCTCACTGCCACACCGAGGTCTGCACCTACAACGACATCGTTGCGAGGCTCGGTCTCACGAAGAACGACCTCGAACCGGCACGCGTGCTGAAGGAGGTCTACGACTACGAGGACGAGGACGGCGTCCTGAAGTATCAGGTGACGCGCTGGGAGCCGAAGGACTTCCGCCAACGACGGCCGGACCCCGACCACAAGGGCAAGTGGTTGTACGACATGAAGGGCGTCGAGCTGTTGCCGTTCAACCTTCCTGCCGTCGCTGAGCTGGTCGAGCACGGCACGGAGGAAGACGACCTCTGGATCGTGGAAGGCGAGAAGGATGTCCTCGCCCTGGAGCAGGCCTATGGAGCCGTCGCCACATGCAATAGCGGCGGTGCTAACAAGTGGACAGACGCTCACTCCGAGTACATCGCGGGATTCAAGGGCAACTACATCATCGTCATCGACAACGACGACAGCCCGAAGAAGCCAGGCCAGAAGCATGCCCTGAGCGTCTACGAATCGCTGCTGCGCGTGGCAGGGATCGAGGCCGAGTTGGTCTATCCCGTCGAGGGTAAAGATGCGGCCGATGTGGTCGGAAAGCACGACCCCGACGATGGTTTCGTTCTGGTCACACCCGAAATGCTCCGAGCCGAGATCGATGATGCCGCGAAGGACGAGCCTGACGCCGCCGCCGAGCGTGACGAGCGGATCGAGGAAGTACTCGAGAACATGCGTATCCAGCGCGAAGCTCGGGCGCGTCTGGCTGCCGAGTTCGCCAAGGCGTCGTTCAGCGGGTTCACGTCGGTGTCGCTCCGTGAAGCTCTCGCCAAGCCGCGCGAGGTCAAGCCGGCCATCGTCCGCGGCTTGCAGATGCAGGGGCACAAGGCCACCCTGACGGCACAGTTCAAGGCGGGCAAGACGACCCTGGCGGGCAACCTCGTCCGCTCCCTGGCTGACAGTGAGCCGTTCCTGGAGCGGTTCGAGGTTGCAGACCTCCCCGGCAACATCGGCATCTTCGACTACGAGCTGACCGAGGACGACGCCTTCGACATGTACGCCGCGCTCGGATTGCGAAATACCGACCGCGTCTTCCTGGAGTCGCTACGCGGCGAAGGCTTCTCCCTCGCCAACGAGTTCCACCGGGAGCAGGCCGTGCGCTGGCTCACGGAGCGCGACATCGTCTACTGGGTCATCGACCCCTTCGGACGTGCGCTGCGTGGCTTCGGCTCGGAGAACGCCAACGACGACGTGCGGGTGTTCCTGGACACCATTGACGAGGTCGTCGAGCGCACCGGCGTCATCGGCACCCTCATGCCCGTGCACACCGGTCGGATGCAGCACGAAGTGGGCGCGGAGCATGGCCGTGGCGCCACGGTGGTGGACGACGACGCGGATGCCCGTTGGCTCCTGACTCGCGACAACAACGGTAGGCGCTTCTTCCGCGCTGAGGGGCGCAACGGCGTCGGTGTGGAAGAGGTCTCGCTGGAGTTCGAAGCCGCCACGTCGCGCCTCAGCACCGGCACAGTCACCCGCGCTCAGAGTAAGGGCGAACGGCTCCTCCCGAGCATCGAGGACTACCTGGTGCTCAACCCCGGCGCGGGCACGAACGACATCCGCAAGGAGGTCGATGGCGGCAACACCCAGATCGATGCCGCGATCAAGTTGGGCATCTCTAAGGGCACCGTCCGCGTCGAGCAGAACGGTCAGAAGCGGGCGCACTTCTACGTCCCTGCTCCCAAGCTCACCATCACGAAAGAAGCGTCGGAATGAGCACTACGCCCACCGCGCCTGACCGCGCCCACACCGCGCCTGGGCTTGGTTACCGATCGACCGCGCCCACGCCTCTTAAGGGCGGGCGCGGTATCGGTTCGGCCGAAACCACTGAGGAAGAGACAGAAGAGAAGGGTTCCAACTCATGACCGATCAGAAGAAGCGCCGTGGTGGTCCGCCTCCGAAGGGACTGGAGGACCGCAAGCACAGCGGCACCCTATGCACAGCAACTCGCCGGGACGGAACGCCCTGCACGAACTTCGCCTTGACCGCGAGTTCGGTCTGTCGCATGCACGGAGGGAGTGCGCCGCAGGTGCGCAGAGCCGCCCAGGTTCGCATCCTCATGGCGAGCGATCTGGCAGCCAGGAAGATGGTCGAGCTGATGTCCAATCCGAAGGTAGATGACCGAGTGAAGCTCGCCGCCGCCAAGGATCTGCTTGACCGAGCCAACCTTGCAGGAACGCAGAACATCGAGGTTGGTGTGACCAAGCGCACGTTTGAGGACTTCATCGGTGACGCGATCATCGACGTGGAAGAAGACGAAGACGGCTACGAGCCATTGCCGGCCATCCCCGATGAGGTGATCGAGGACGCGAATGTGGTGGACGATGAGCCGCCCCTGAACCGCCACGACCGGGCGATGCTCGCAGAAGTCGAGCGCGCGCACTCCCGGCGAGCTCGCCCGGACAACAACATCAACGGCCAGCGGGCGCGGGCAGAAGCTGATCTGATGGTCGACCAGCGTCACGCCGAGCACCTGGAGCGCCAAGCGGAGGTCGACCGGGAGCGTGAAGCTGTCCTGCTCGCGAAGATGAACGGCACCTGGAACCCATCGAGCCGGGGCGAGGCAATGCGAGAAGCCGCCAAACAGGGCAACCGAAAGCGACGAGCGCGTGTCCGTGATGACGGAATGGGCGAGTCGTGACCGAGCTACGACGGGGGAATGCCAGCGGGCGTGGCTCCTGTGGCCGCTCCCGGGAGATATCCCGCTCTGAGGGGTAGCGGTGCGGGATGGGCGGTCCGATCACACCTGTGGCCGTCTACGGTCTGCGCAGATCGCTCATCCCGAGGCCGTTTCTGGGGGCCGTTTGCGAAAGGGTCCCCTTTCAGGTTTAACTTCCTCTCAATCGAACGGATGTTCGAATGGATCGCCAAGGAGAAACGCATGACCACGATGATCGGCTACTTGCGGGTGAGCACCGAGGAGCAGGCAGCATCCGGCCTCGGCTTGGAGGCTCAGCGCGATGCCATTCAGACCTACGCCGACCGCCACGGCTGGAACGTCGAGTGGTACATGGACGAGGGCAAGTCCGCGAAGAACATGGACCGGCCCGAGCTGCAAGCAGCGCTCGCCCGTCTGCACCCGAAGAAGCGCGACGTGGCGGGTTTGGTCGTCGCCAAGCTCGACCGGCTCAGCCGCTCCGTACCCGACTTCGCTGGAGTACTGGAACTGGCCCGCGCTCGCCGTTGGTCCCTCGTCGCCATCGACCTTGGTGTCGATACCTCCACCCCGACCGGCGAACTCATCGCCAACGTCATGATGTCGGTCGCTCAATGGGAGCGCCGGGTCATTGGTGAGCGCACATCTGCCGCTATGCAGGCGGCTGCTCGTCAGGGGAAGCACATGGGCCGCGTTGCCGCTCCTCTGCCCGATGCCACTGCCACCCGGTTGGTAGAGCTGCGGCGCTCAGGCCTGTCTGTAGCGAAGGTCGCCGACGCGCTCAATGCAGAAGGCGTCACAACTGCACTCGGCAGTAAGTGGCACTCCTCCACGGTCACGACCGCGCTGAGGCGCGTTGAGGCCGCTCAGAACCTCACCAAGGAAGCATCTGCGGCACACGCCGCCTGACGAAGGAGTAACACAATGTCCAAGTTCAATCCCAGCTCCGTAGTAACCGTCGGCGCTTTGGAGGTCGGCGACACGATCTTCCTCCGTGAGCGTCGCGTACAGGCGGGTCTGCCGATCCCCACCCACCCGGTCATCGTCACCGAGCTAGTTCCGTTCGCTGACGGCCGCGTGCAGGTCGCCGTACGCAACACCAACGCGGCCTCCAGCGTTCCTGCACGGTTCATTGGCTATTTGCCCGCGTCTCGGGAGTTCCGTCGCGCCGTTGAGGAGCTGGTCTGATGTCTGACACCCTTCGTCTGGAGAGCAACGGTCGGAGCATCGACCTGTACTCCTGGCTGAACAACAAGGTCAAGGGGCACGAGGCGCTCGCTGGCATCGTCGGCTTCGGCCTGCCCGGAGTGACCAACCAGTGGTTCTCCGGAGCCGGGAGCACCTCGACCCATCGAGGCTCGCGCATCAGCCGTCGCGTTATCAACCTGCCCCTGAAGGTCTACGCCAGCAACCGCCAGGAGCTGAACGAGCTGCTCAGCGACCTGTCGATCATCCTCGACCCCTTCGTGCCCCGACCGGACGGCTACCGGGGCGCGGCCCGGCTGTTCTTCGGCATGCCCGACGACTTCGAATGGTACGTGGATGTCGTGCGCTCCGGAGGCGGCGACTGGTCGCGCAAGACCGACAGCGACGATCGCACCTACTTCAAGACGACCCTCCAGCTCGAAGCGGGCGACGCCTTCTGGACGCGCAACGAGCCGGAGCACTTCGACGTCAAGGTCGCAGACCCGGGACCACCCACCGCGCTGCTCCCACGCATCGCCCGGCTGAGAGTGCGCAACACGGACAGCACCGCGCAGGGCATTCGCGAAATGGTCAATAGCGGTGATGCAGCGGCCTATCCGACCTTCACCCTCCACGGTCCCGCTACATTCGTCGGGTTCTATGGGCCGCGCACCTTCGTGCCGCATTCGTCGACCGTCGAAGCGTTCTCCTGGGTGGGCGAGCTTGCCGCTGGCGAGACGCTCACCATCGACATGCGCGAGCACACTGTCGAGGATCAAGCAGGCAACAACCGCTACGAAGGAGTGGAGGTTGCGCCGCACTTCTTCGCGGTGTCACCAGGGCGCAGCACGATGGCAGTGTTCGTGGAAGGCGCTACGCCCGCCACGCTGCTCACCGCGCAGTGGCGCCCAAAGCGATGGGCAGTGGTGTGATCACAACTCACCGTGCATTTCCCGATCGCAAGACGCTCGGTACGCGGTTCAATCTGAAACCCGCAACGGAGTCCGTCGAGGCGCGACGCCTCCAACCCGGCGATGTCGTCGTGCTGGAGGCGGAGAGCCCTGCCGTCGTCTCGAAGGTGGTTCGCCTCGGAAACGCGAGCGTAAAGCTCTGGCTCCGCTACATCTGGCAAGCCGACTTCGACCCGCACTGGCCGGCAGGCACCTTTCCCGCTGCCACGCGCATCGATCGCGCTCGCCGTGGCGAGTACCCCAGGCCGATCCGCTAATCCGCAGTCCCACCAAGGAGAAGAACAGATGGCACATGTCAGGGAAGTGCCCCGCGCAGGCGGCGTCGCGCATGAAGTTCGTTGGAAGGTAAACGGCAAGTTCAAACAGCGCACCTTCACCGCCAAGCGCGAGGCCGAGCGCTTCGCGCTGCGCATCGAGAATGAGCTTGCAGACGGCAGCAGTACCGAAGCGCTCGTTAGGAACGCCAAGACCTTTGCCGAACTCGCCGTGGCAACGCAGGCTGCATCCGCGACGCGCACGAAGACGAAGACCCAACTCGGGGACGATTCGAACTATCGCATCCACATCCTGCCCGTATTCGGTGCACGACGCATCAATACCATCACGAGCATCGAGATTGAGGTGTGGCTGACCGACATGCGCACGAAGATGTCCAAGCGGACGAAGAAGCCGCTCTCGGCCTCGTCCATCCACGGGGCATACATCTCGCTCTCGAAGGTGTTCGCCTATGCCGTGAAGCACCGTCTCATCGCCACGAATCCGTGCGCGGTCGTGGACAAGCCGCGCGTGGCGAAGGAGGAACGTGGGTTCCTCGATTCGTCGCAGGTCAACGCGCTCGCCACCAAGCTCGACGCCTATGCGCCGTATGGGTTGATCGTTCGGTTTGCGGCGTACACCGGCTTGCGCGAGGGCGAACTTGCAGCGCTTCGCATCCGCGACGTGAACCTGCTGCACCGCCGCGTCGAGGTGCGCCGCACTGTGCACCGGGTCAAGGGCGGATGGGAGGTCGGCACGCCCAAGTCCGTGCGCAGCACCCGCGATGTTCCGCTGGGTCGCTCGCTCATCGGAGAGCTGTCCGAGTACCTTTCCCAGCACCCACGCCGGAACGAGCCAGAGGCGCCATTGTGGCCAGGGCGCGTGCCGGGCGGGAACGGCGACGTGCGGACGCTCGACTACGACCGCCAGTTCGACGTGGCGAGCCTTATCCGGTACTACTTCAAGCCTGCACTCGCCGACCTCGGCATCGCTGGCGCGCGCTGGCACGATCTCCGCCACTACTACGCGAGCGTGTGCGCGGCCGCAGGAATCGAGATCCGCAAGGTCAGCCGATGGATGGGGCACGCAAACATCAACACCACAGACTCGATCTACACGCATTTGTTCAACGGCACGCACGACGAAGACATGGACCGCCTCGACGCTGCGGCCAAGGCGGCTACGAACGTCGCTTCACTTCATGCGATTGGCTAGAACGTCGGCAAGTTGACGAGGTTGTTAGTCCACTTGCCGTCCGCGTAGGTGCGAAGGAACGGCTGCCCTTGCTGCGGCTTGACGACACCGACGCTCACGCGGCTTGACCCGCTGCCGACGTAGGCTTTTCCGTTGTCATCCACCCAAGCCACGAGCGTCGGCTTGGCGCTTTCACCCGTGTCGTTACTCTCGATGCCGCGCCACTTGTAACGGACGATCTCGTCTTCGGTCTTCTTAGTGCTCCCGAACCGCACGTGAGTGATCTCGATAGACATGTATCTCCCCAAACTCGTCGCGTCCTTCGCGACGTCTGTCGAGTGTTGCAGAAACGACCGACATTTGGGTCCTTGGCGCGTCCCTTGCGAACGGCGCGACCTGACTGCGAGTGCCGTTCACGGCGTTGGAGTGGGTGAGGGGCTTGGGGTCGGTGCTACTGTGCTGGTCGGAGTCGGGATCACGTTCGTGATGTTGATCTGCGGTGCTGGCTCAGGAACTGCCGCCTTCGCAGGCAAGAAGAAGAGGACTGCGGTCGCGATCACGAGAAGTGCACAAATCCCGCCGTAGAAGAGATTCAGCTTGTGCTTCGAGTGCAGCTTGGCTGGCGCGTTGCCCCATCTGATCGGCTTCCTCTGGCCGCCCGCCCGCTTGACCCAGGGCCAGCGCGGCCAGAGCGGATAGATGGGGCTCGCATCGCCGATCTTTTGCCCGAGCGCGGCCGCGACTCCGAAAGCTTGCATCGAATGCTCTTGAGCCATTCCCTCTTTCACGGCTCCAACTAGGAGCTTGTGGTACCAACCGGCGTCTGTGAACCAGAAAGCGATCCAGATCGCGAGCCCGAGCAGCGGTACAGCAAATGCAGGGCTTACCGGTCTACCCAAGAAGGCGAACGGGTCAGTGTTCGCATAGGCGAATCCTGTCGCACCAAACGTGAAGGTGAGAACGGTCAGAGCCAGGGCGCGGATACGCCACCCGATGTCGTTGAAATGCTGCTGAACGTCGACAGCTTTCTCCCACAGCGCAATGTGAGCTTGCAAACGCGCCTCAACCGAAGCGGTCGTCGGCTCGGGCACGGTCACGGGTGTTGGGGTCGCTTGTGAGTTACTCATGGGAGCGGTCGAAACTCAAAGATGTCGAGAAGCTGCGGCAGACCGTCATCCAAGATGAACGAGGGCGTCCGCTTGTCCTGCTCGGAGCGCTCCTGCGCGATCATCGTGTCTGGCCAGTGCGACACTCGCCGAAGTTGTTCGTACTCCTCCATGTGCTGCACGCGACCGTACTTGGCCCAAACGTCAAGGACGCCGACATCCTGGGCCATTGGGACGTCCTTGTCGAGTCCGTCTCCGACGTAAACGACACTTGACGGCTCCACGCCATATTCCGAGACGATCGTCTCGAGGACCACGGGATTGGGCTTCAGTACACCGGACGGCACATGGTGATGCTCGGTCTTTTGCAGCCCATAGGCGTCCGGACGATATCGGCGCATCTCTTCCGGGACCAAGCCTGCGGGTGCGTCGTGATCGGGCGAGGAGTAGAGCCGGGCGATCACGCCGTCCAGATGGAGATGGCGGATCCTCCAATGGGTCCAGTACTCGAGCGATTCCGTGTAAGCCACGATAGGAGTTCCGGTCGCCCCGATTGAGCGCAGTGTATCCAGGACGCCTGGATAGAGCTCGGTGTGCTCGAGACGCGCCTTGTTTTGCGCGTAGAGCGCGTCGTCAAAAGCTTCTCGGAGCGTGCGATCGCGAGCATACGGCCGCAGAACCTCCAGCTCATCAATGAGCCACGAGTACTCACTAGTGCCGCGGGCTTGGTGAATCGGGCGGATTGCTCGTTCGAGGTCGGGCTTAGGCAGCCCCGTCGCGCGAGACAGGCCGTCGAGAAGTGCGGCAAACGAGTGGTACCAAGCGCGAAACCAATCCCATAGCGTGTTGTCGAGGTCGACAACCAGAAGCTGGGCCGGGATGCGGTCAGACTGAGCCAAGACGAGTCAGCCGTTCACCAAGTCCGCGTACTCGGGCGCGCGTTGGATCGCGCCTCCCTCGTACCCGCGGTGTACCTTGCCGCGCACCTCTTCCACATCGGACTCGTTTCCCCACGCTTCCCAGCCGGGTCGCTTGTGCCGTGCAAACATCTCGAGGTACGGACCGGGCGAGCACGACTCTATGAACTCGTACTGCTCGTCTGGCTTGCGGGAGTGCTCACGCTTGCGGGTCTCGATCATGTTTACCTGACTCCGAGCTGGCGCCAGGGTTCGCATCGAACCTCTCACGCCGAACAGAATGAGCTCGGTGACGTTGCGGAAATAGAAGCCGACGCCGCGCCCGTCCGGACCGCCGTCGATGCGGCGCTTAGCCCAGACGATGTTGCTGACGTAGCGGAAGCCCCACGCCTCCATGACGGCCATCCCGTCGGGGAGGAGCGCGTTCGGCACCCAAAGGTAGAGGTGCGCGTTCTTGGCCAGGGTGTTCTCGACCGGCAGCGCTTTGATGTCCTCCAAGGTCATCGTGTCGTAACGGTCGAGTCGACGGTGCTCGGGCGCAACTTTGCCTGTGCGGTTCGCAAACCGCCACGGCGGATCGGCGAGCACTGTCTTGAACCCGCCTTCGACTTCCGGCAACGGAACGAACGGTGTTGGATCGACGTCAGCACGGAGAGGAGAAGCCATGTCGAGAATCTTACTTCGGCCCAACGACGTCTAGCTTCCGGTGAACGGCGAGCCGTCCCAAGTATTGTGCGATACGCCGACGAGCAGTACCGGGCACGTTCCGGACCCGCCCCTGAGCAGTCGATCCTCCGCGTTCGCCAGGGTCGTGGTCGTGCTCGTCTTGAGGTCGATCGGCAGGTTCGGACTCCGGTGTTCGGACGGCAGGGTCTGCTGGTAGTCGCTCCACAGTTGCTCAGCCAGACCACGAAGATTCGCTCGGTCCTTCGTGATGATGACCGCACCGTCAATCAGAGCGTTCTCATGCCACGAGCGGTACGCCGAAAGGTCGCGGTCGAGGTTGCCATCCTTCGCGTTCCACTCAATGTCAACGATCATCCGCCCCTTGAAGTTGTCGACCCGGTATCCCCTGGCTTTCAACGCCGGGACCTCTTCGATGTTGCGTCCCTCGGTACGCACGCCCTGGGCGTGGAAATCGGTATGGAGGTAGCCCTTGATCTCGAAGTCGATACGAGTCTCTTCCCAGCCGAGCGCCCGGAATCGCCTGTCCAGTGCGGCGGTCAGGTCGCCCTTGTTACCGCCCGCGCGCAACCACTCGTTGGGGTGCAGCTCGAAGTCATCAAGCACCGAAAGGAACTCCGCAAACTCGACCGGAGCTACGGCGTTCAGGATGGCGGCGGCGTTCCCACTCTCTGCCCACTCGTATCGAGAACGAATGGCCGGTGGTACGACCGTCGGATTGTCGTAGCTGTAGGTCATGTACACCTGAGCACCATATCGAACCGGAGGGGTTTCGAAGGGGATCGCTGAAACCGCGCCTTGGAACAGCAAAAGCCCGGTGTCTCGTTTTGTTGCGAGATACCGGGCTTCTTGGGTGGTGCACCCCCTGGGACTTGAACCCAGAACCCACTGATTAAGAGTCAGTTGCTCTGCCGATTGAGCTAGAGGTGCGTGGCCCGGGATGACCCCGACCGAGGAATTACATTACCAGGGGATCGACGCGGTGCGAAATCGAGCCCGCACCCCCGGGAGTGTCGCAGCGATCGAGGTGGCGCGACGCTCCCGGGCGGATGATCAGGCGGCGTCTCCGACGAGGATCGCCTGGGCGTCTTCGGCGGCGGGAACCGCACCGTGCGAGTCGATGTGGGCGAGAGCACGCCGTCCCAGGAAGACCGTGAGAGCGGCGATCAGGACGGATGCCGCGGCGAACAGGTACGGGACCGTCACGTTGAACGAGTGCCACAGCAGTGCGGCGAGGGGAGGGGCCATCGCCCCGCCGAGGAAGCGCACCGCCGAGTAGGACGACGAGGCGACCGAACGGGGAAGGTCGGTGGCCTCCATGACCGCCTCGGTGAGCACGGTGTTCATGATGCCGAGCAGGAGGCCGCCGATGATGATGCACACGACGAGGGCCGCAGGGTTGTCGGCGAGGAAGCCGGCCGCGACGAGATCGACCGCCAGCAGGGGCAGCACGGTCACGATGATGCGCGTCCGCGGCATCCGGCGCATGAGGAGCGGAGCGACCCAGACGCTCGTGATCGCGAGCGCGACGCCCCAGCCGAAGAACGTGAAGCCGATGCCGAGTGCGCCGAAGCCGAGGGGGAAGGGCGAGAAGGCGAGGAGCACGAAGAAGCCGATGTTGTAGAACAGCGCGGCGACGGCGAGGATCGCGAGCGCCGGGCGGCGGAGCGCGGTGAAGGGGGCGGAGAACGGCACCGGAGTGCGCTTCTCGGCGGGGCCGCGCAGCAGCACGAGGACCGCGACGAACGCGATCGCCATGAGGGCGACGACGCCGAAGAAGGGTCCGCGCCAGCTCATCTCGCCGAGAAGCCCGCCCAGGAGGGGGCCGATCGCGATGCCGAGACCCAGTGCCGCCTCGTAGAGGATGATCGCGGCGCTGCTGCCGCCGGACGCCGCGCCGACGATCGTGGCGAGAGCGGTGGAGATGAAGAGCGCGTTACCGAGGCCCCACCCGGCGCGGAAGCCGATGACGGCGTCGACGCTCCCGCTGAGGGCGCAGAGCAGGGCGAACGCGACGATGAGCGCGAGTCCGATGAGGAGAGTCGCCTTCGCGCCGATCCGGCTCGAGATCCAGCTCGTGACGAGCATCGCGAGGCCCGTGACGAGCAGATAGCTCGTGAAGAGGAGTTCGGTCTCGACGGGCGAGGCCTGCAGGGACTCCGCGATCGCCGGGAGGATGGGGTCGACCAGTCCGATACCCATGAACGCGACGACGCAGGCGAAGGCGACGGCCCACACCTGCGCGGGTTGCTTCCAGACGGAGGGGGTGGCGGTCGTGTTCACTGCGAGGAGTCCTTTCGGTCGGTGGGGTCGGTGTGCGCGGCGAGGATCTCGGCCGCACGGGTCAGGGTCGCCCAGTCGGCGTCGTCGAGTGCGTGGAACCGCGGCGCGAGCGTGTCGCGGAACTCATCGCGCCAGGCGGCGAGAGCACGGGCTCCGGCGTCCGTCGCCTCGACGACCACCGCGCGGGAGTCTGCGGGGTCGGGGGAGCGGCGCACCAGTCCGTCGCGCTCGAGCGCGCCGATCAGGCGGGTCATTCCCGGTTGCGTGGTGCGAGCGGCTGCGGCGAGTTCGCCGACTCTCGAGGCGCCCTGTCGGCCGAGCAGGCTGAGCACCCGCCACTGGGCGGCGGGTGCCTCGTTGCCGGCATCCTGCGCGGCGATGCGGCCGAGCGCATACGCCGAGAGCACGATGGAGGGGATCACTTCCGCACGTTGCATACCAATGAGTATATACCCGATGGTATGTAATGGGTGTCAGTGGCGAGCGCCCGCGATCCTCGCCGAGAGTTCGTGGGCGTGAGCGAGCAGCGTGCGGCCGAGGTGCGCGAGGCGATCAGGGCCGAAGCGGAACTCCACGCCCGTCAGGCTCAGAGCCCACTCCGGACGGCCGTGGCGATCGAACACGGCCGCGCCGATGCCCCAGCTGCCCTCCACGATGAGGCCGGGATTGACCGCGAAGCCGCGTTCCTTCGTCTCGGCGAGGCGCGCACGCAGCGGCTTCTGCGCATGTGGGCGGCCCCACGTCGACGCGAGCTCCGGATGTCGACCGAGATACGCATCCACATCGTGGTCGGGAAGGAACGCCAGGATCGCGAGGCCCGCGCTCGCCACGCCGAGGGGGAATCGCACGCCCTCGCTGAGCACGAACGAGCGGATCGGGAAGGCGCCTTCCTCACGGAGGAGGCATACGGTCTCATCAGCTCGTCGTACCGAGAAGAAGGCGCTCTCCTCGGTCTTGACGGCGAGCGACCGCACGATGTCGCGCGCGAGAGCGGTGACGTCGTAGCGCGCGGCTGCGGCGTTGCCCATGAGGTACAGCTCGGGCCCGGGCATCCAGCGGGCGGTCGTGTCGTCCCGATCGACGAGTCCCTCGGCGCGGAGCGCGCTGAGCAAGCGATGCGTCGTCGACCTGGACAGGTCGGCGGCGTGGGCGAGCTCCTGGAGCGCCATCCCATCGGGGCGCCCGCCCGAGACGAGGCGGAGGAGTCCGGCCGCCCGTGCGATGGCCTGCGCTCCCGGTACGCTCGTCGACGCTCGTTCCATAATGTGGACGCTACTCGGCGAAACGTCCACATCGCAAGCATCCGCTGTCGCTCCCACCGTGCGACCGTCAAGCTGGACCCAACGCCCGTTCGAAGGAGTACGCGTGATCGACAAGCACTGGCCCTCTGCCGCGGAAGCGGTCGCCGACATCCCCGACGGAGCGTCCCTCGCCGTCGGCGGGTTCGGCCTCTCCGGGAACCCCATCGCCCTCATCGAAGCTCTGCTCGCCCAGGGGACGACGGACCTGAGCGTCGTCAGCAACAACTGCGGCGTGGACGACTGGGGTCTCGGCATCCTGCTCGGGGCGCACCGCATCCGCAAGATGACGTCGTCGTACGTGGGCGAGAACAAGGAGTTCGAGCGTCAGTTCCTCACTGGTGAACTCGAGCTCGAGCTCACCCCGCAGGGAACCCTCGCTGAGAAGCTGCGTGCCGGCGGGTCGGGGATCGCCGCCTTCTTCACGCAGACGGGCGTCGGCACGCAGGTGGCCGAAGGTGGTCTGCCGCGCAGATACGCTCCCGACGGCACGATCGCCGTCGCCTCGCCCGTCAAGGACGTGCGCACCTTCGGCGAGGGGGACGACGCCCGCGAGTACGTGCTGGAAGAGGCGATCACCACCGACTTCGCCCTCGTGCACGCTGCCGTCGGAGACCGCCACGGCAATCTCGTCTTCACTAAGGCCGCACGCAATTTCAATCCGCTCGCCGCGATGGCGGGCCGTATCTGCATCGCGCAGGTCGAGCGCCTCGTCGAACCGGGCGAGCTCGACCCGGACGGGGTGCACCTGCCCGGCGTGTACGTGCACCGCGTCGTCGAGGTCGGACCCGACATCCCCAAGCGCATCGAGCGACGCACCGTCGCCACGGAAGGAGCCTGACATGGCGCTCACTCGAGACCAGATGGCCGCCCGCGCCGCCGTCGAGCTCGAGGACGGCTCGTACGTGAACCTCGGCATCGGGCTTCCCACCCTCGTCCCGAACTTCGTACCGACGGGCGTCACCGTGGTGCTGCAGTCCGAGAACGGCATTCTCGGCGTCGGCCCGTACCCGACGGAGGATGCCGTCGACCCCGATCTCATCAATGCGGGTAAGGAGACGGTCACCGTGCTCGCGGGTTCGGCGTTCTTCGACTCGGCGACGAGTTTCGGCATGATCCGCGGAGGGAAGATCGACGCCGCTATCCTCGGTGCCATGCAGGTGTCGGCGACAGGAGACCTGGCGAACTGGATGATCCCCGGGAAGATGGTCAAGGGTCCTGGTGGGGCGATGGACCTCGTGCACGGCGCCGCGCGTGTCATCGTGCTCATGGAGCACGTCGCGAAGGACGGATCCGCCAAGATCGTCGATCGGTGCTCCCTGCCGCTCACCGGTCGGGGGGTGGTCGACCGCATCATCACCGACCTCGCCGTGATCGATGTGACCGAGGCCGGCCTCGTGCTCGTCGAGACGGCCCCCGGAGTCACCGCCGACGAGGTCATCGCCGCCACCGAGCCCCCGCTGACACTGTCGCCCGCGCTCGCCGGTCTGAGAGGCTGAAGGACATGCACGACACCGATATCGTCATCGTCTCCGCCGCCCGCACCCCGCAGGGTCGTCTCAAGGGGCAGCTCGCGGCCTTCACGGCCCCGCAGCTGGGCGCCTTCGCGATCCGCGGTGCGCTCGAGCAGGCATCCATCCCCCCGGAGGACATCGACGCCGTCATCGTCGGGCAGGTCCTCTCGGCGGGATCCGGGCAGAACGCCGCGCGTCAGGCGGCCATCGGGGCGGGCATCGGCTGGGACGTGCCCGCGCACACCGTCAACAAGGTGTGCCTCTCGGGCCTCACGGCGATCATCGACGCCGCTCGCATGATCCGCACGGGAGACGCCGAGGTGGTCGTCGCGGCCGGCATGGAGTCGATGACCCGCGCCCCGCACCTGCTCATGGGGTCACGCGACGGATGGGCCTACGGCAGTGTCGAGGTGCTCGATCACATGGCCTACGACGGGCTCACCGACGCCTATGACCGGGAGAGCATGGGAGCGTCCACCGAACGGCACAACGCCCGATACGAACTCACGCGCGAGGCTCAGGACACCGTCGCCGCGCTCTCGCATCAGCGTGCGGCGGCCGCTCAGGCTGCGGGAGTGTTCGACGACGAGATCGTCACGGTCTCGGTGCCTCAGCGCCGCGGGGAACCCCTGCTCGTCACGGCGGACGAGGGAATCCGCCGAGACACGACGGTGGAGTCGCTCGCAGGACTCCGTGCCGCCTTCGCGGAAGGGGGCACCATCACGGCGGGAAACTCCTCGCAGATCTCCGACGGAGCCTCCGCCGTCGTCGTCACGACGCGCGCGCTCGCCGCGGAGAAAGGATGGCCCGTCCTCGTGACGGTCGGCGCGAGCGGCCAGACCGCCGGGCCGGACAACTCCCTGCAGGCGCAGCCGGCGCGCGCGATCGAACGCGCGTGCGAGAAGCAGGGGATCTCGCCGTCCGATCTCGATCTGGTCGAGATCAACGAGGCGTTCGGCGCCGTGGTCGCGCGTTCGCAGGTCGAACTCGGCCTGGATCCCGCGCTCGTCAACATCCACGGGGGAGGGATCGCGATCGGGCATCCGATCGGCGCATCGGGTAATCGCCTCGTCGTGCACCTGGCGCACGAACTGGCGCGTCGCGGCTCCGGCACGGCGGCCGTCGGCCTCTGCGGCGGTGGCGGTCAGGGAGAGGCGCTGATCCTCACCCGGTGACGCGCGGACTCAGGAGGAGCGGCGGCGCGTGCGCTTCTGCGCCGCCGCCTTCTGCGCCTGCTTCTCGTCGCGGTTCGCGCGCTTCGCCTGTGCGGGGGCGAGGGGCGAATCCAGGGCGACCTCGAGACCGCGGTCGAAGCGGCGCGTGTCGCGCACGGCGCCGATCGCGAGGGCGAAGGTGATGGCCCAGCTGATCCAGGCGAGCGCAGCGCGCCAGGTGACGGGGGACTCGCGGGTGCCGCGGAGGAGCGAGACACCGGTGGTGATCGCTCCGAACAGGCCCGTGCTGAACAGATAGCGCATGCCCCTACGCTACCGCCCGACTCCCGGTCGGGGCGGGGGATTGACACGAACGCCGGATGCCGGGCATACAGCCCCTTCCGATCGGCACTCGCTATCATGGGTGTCAGTCGCGGCTCGTCCGCGACCGTAGAACCGTGTATCTACCGGCCGTCGGCACTCCGACGGACAGCGGCGGCACCCGACCACCGCGTCCGCGGGCGCGCGAGAGCCATGACCCAGACACACACCTCCACCGAGCCGAGCCTCTTCCGTCTCGCCGGCTTCCCCTACTTCCTCATCGCCTTCATCGCGAGACTGCCCTTCGCGATGATGGTCGTCGGCGTGCTGACCGTCGTCGTCTCGGCGCGCGGATCGCTGTCGCTCGGCGGGCTCACCTCCGCCGCGGTCGGCCTCGGCACCGCGTGCTTCGGCCCGCTCCTCGGTGCCGCCGCGGATCGCTACGGACAGCGGACCGTGCTGCTGATGCTCGCCATCGCGAACGGCACCATGATGGTCGTGTTCACCCTCGTCGTCTACGGCGACGCGATCGACGGCCTCGTTCTCCTGGCCGCAGCCGGCATCGGAGCGACGGCCCCGCAGGTCTCGCCGCTGTCGCGTGCGCGGCTGGTCACGATGATCAGCGAGCGGATGCCGGAGACCCGCCGGGCCCGCACGGTCTCGGGCACCATGGCCTACGAGTCCGCCGCCGACGAGACGGTGTTCGTCTTCGGACCGTTCATCGTCGGCATCCTCGCGTCGCTGATCGCGCCGTGGGCTCCTCTCGTGGGCGCGGCGGTCCTGACGATCGTCTTCGTCGGTGCGTTCGCCCTCCACCCGAGCGGTCGACACGTCGCCGCCGTGCGCGGGGCCGACGGGGCAGCGCCCTCGGCGGTGTCGGAACTCTTCCGCCCGCAGCTCGTCATCGTCGTGATCGGTATCCTCGGCGTCGGCATGTTCTTCGGCACCATGCTCACCTCGCTGACGTCGTTCATGGCGGACCGGGGCGCCTCCGAACAGGCGGGTCTGCTCTACGGTGTGATGGGCGTCGGCTCGGCCGTTCTGGCGCTCGGCGTCGCGTGGCTTCCGGTCCGCTTCTCGCTCCGCGCCCGGTGGCTGGTGTTCTCGGGCATCCTCTTCGCGGGCTCGCTCCTGCTGGGCGTCGTGGATTCTCCCGCGATGATGATGCTCGCTCTCGGCATCATGGGGGTCGGCATCGGCCCGACGCTCGTGACGCAGTACAGCTTCGGCGCCGCGCGCAGCCCGCTCGGACGCTCGGCGACGGTCATGACGATGCTCGGCTCGGGGATCGTCGTCGGCCAGTCGATCGGTGCGGCCGTCGCCGGTGAGCTCGCCGAGAACGTCGGCACCTCGGCGGCGCTCGTGCTGCCGATCGTCGCGGCCGGGGTTGCGTTCGCAGCGGGTCTCGTCAACTGGGTGCTCAGCCGCACGCATGCGCGGAACGTGGTCGTCGCGGCGTGACACGGTGAACCGGGGCCGCGAACCTCGATAGCCTGGGGGTACCCCCTGGTGTGAGGAGCCATCTTGGCAGCTGCAGAGTTCGTCGTCGTCGCCAACCGTCTTCCCGTCGATCGGGTCGAAGGCCCCGGCGGGGAGGAGACCTGGCGCACGTCGCCCGGCGGACTCGTCGCGGCTCTCGAGCCGATGATGCGCAGCACCCACGGCGCGTGGGTCGGCTGGGTCGGCCAGCCCGACGTCGAGCGCGACCCCTTCGAGGCCGACGGCATCCACCTCATCCCGGTGTCCTTGAGTGCGCAGGAGGTCGCGGAGTACTACGAGGGCTTCGCCAACGACACCATCTGGCCGCTGTACCACGACGTCATCGCGCCCCCGCAGTTCCACCGCGAGTGGTGGGACGCCTATGTCACCGTCAACCGGCGCTTCGCCGAGGCGGCGGCCGCCGCGGTCGCGGAAGACGGCACGGTGTGGGTGCACGACTACCAGCTACAGCTCGTTCCGCAGATGGTGCGTGAGCTCCGCCCGGACGTCACGATCGGGTACTTCCACCACATCCCCTTCCCCGCGCACGGCCTCTACGCGCAGCTGCCCTGGCGCGACCAGGTGCTGCAGGGCCTTCTCGGAGCCGACGTGATCGGGTTCCAGCGCGCGCAGGACGCCACCTACTTCCTCACCGCCGTGCGGCGCCGCCTGCGTTACGAGGTCAAGGGCGCGAACATCGCCGTCCCGCAGGACGACGGCTCGATCCGGACGGCCGTCGCCCGCGCCTTCCCGATCTCGATCGACACCGCTCCCTACCTGGATCTCGCTGCGAACCCCGCCGTCCAGGCCAGAGCCGCGGAGATCCGTGCGAGCCTCGGCAACCCGAAGCGCATCCTGCTGGGCGTCGATCGCCTCGACTACACCAAGGGCATCCGTCACCGGATCAAGGCCTACGGCGAGCTCCTCGCGGAGGGGCGTCTGAGCGTCGACGACGTGACGCTCGTGCAGGTCGCGAGCCCCAGCCGCGAGCGCGTCGACGCCTACGTGCATCTGCGCGACGAGATCGAGCTGGCCGTCGGGCGCATCAACGGCGACAACGACACGATGGGGCACACCGCGATCCGCTATCTGCACCAGGGGTATCCCCGCGAGGAGATGGTCGCCCTGTACCTCGCGGCCGATGTCATGCTCGTCACCGCTCTGCGCGACGGCATGAACCTGGTCGCGAAGGAGTACGTCGCCACGCGCGTCGACAACCGGGGAGTGCTCGTCCTCAGCGAGTTCACGGGCGCCGCCGACGAACTCCGCCAGGCGGTGCGCGTCAACCCGCACGACATCGAGGGCGTCAAGGCAGCGATCATGACCGCGGTCGAGATGACACCGGCCGAACAGGGCAAGCGCATGCGCTCGCTCCGCCGCCGTGTGCTCGAGAACGATGTGGACGCCTGGTCGTCGTCGTTCCTCTCCGCGCTCGACGACGCACGCCGTTGAGCCGCCCCGCATCTTCCCGCCCCCACGACTGGAGACACCTATGACCAGCCCCTGGATCCCCGGAACCCCCTCGCCCGAACTGAGCGCGCTCGCGCGTACCGAGCGTCTCGTCGTCGCTCTCGACTTCGACGGCGTCGCCTCGCCGCTCGTGCCCGATCCCATGGCGGCCCGCGCGCTGCCGGAGACCGTGGAACAGATCCGTCGTCTGACGGCCCTGCCCGACACGATCGTCTCGTTCGTCTCCGGGCGCAGCCTGCACGACCTCCGCATCATCACCGAGCACGAGGATGACTCGCCGGTCGCCCTCGCGGGATCGCACGGTGCGCAGTACTGGTTCCCCGGCGAGGGCGAGGCCGCACCGACCGGCGACGCCACCGAGGAGGGTGCCCGAGAGGAACTCTGGGCGGCCGCTCGTCCGATCATCGACCGCTACGAAGGCGCCGAGTTCGAGCCGAAGACCTTCGGCATGGGCGTGCACACGCGTCGGGCGGATCGGGAGACCGAGGAGAAGCTCTTCGCCGAGATCGACGCGCTCGCCGCCGAGCGGTTCCCGCACTGGCGCCGCCGCGCGGGCCATCGCGTGCTCGAGTTCTCGTCGCGGACGGAGGGCAAGGACGCCGCGATCGGAGTGCTCCGCGAGCGCTTCCACGCCACCGGCATCCTCTTCGCCGGCGACGACGTCACCGATGAAGACGCCATGCGCGTGCTGCAACCGGGCGATCTCGGCGTGCGCGTCGGCCCGGGGGAGAGCGCCGCGGCGCTGCGCGTCGACGGACCCGTCGATGTCGCACGCCTTCTCGGCGCGCTGGCGGACGAGCGGGCCGCCGGGCGGGAATAGACTGCCTGCATGTCTCCGCACGATCCTGCCAGCGCGTCCATCGACATCAAGCCCCGCAGTCGTGTCGTCACCGACGGCATCGAAGCCACGACCTCACGAGGCATGCTGCGTGCCGTCGGCATGGGCGACGAGGACTGGGAGAAGCCCCAGATCGGCATCGCCTCGAGCTGGAACGAGATCACGCCCTGCAACCTGAGTCTCGACCGGCTCGCGCAGGGTGCGAAGGAGGGCGTGCACTCGGGCGGCGGCTACCCGCTGCAGTTCGGCACGATCTCCGTCTCCGACGGCATCTCGATGGGCCACGAGGGCATGCACTTCTCGCTCGTCTCGCGCGAGGTCATCGCCGACTCGGTCGAGACGGTCATCATGGCCGAGCGCCTCGACGGAACCGTGCTGCTCGCGGGCTGCGACAAGTCCATCCCCGGCATGCTCATGGCGAGTGCGCGCCTGGGGCTGTCGAGCGTGTTCCTCTACGCCGGCTCCATCGCGCCGGGATGGGTGAAGCTCTCCGATGGCACCGAGAAGGACATCACGATCATCGACTCCTTCGAGGGCGTCGGCGCCTGTCGCGCGGGTCGCATGACGGAGGAGGACCTGAAGCGCATCGAGTGCGCCTTCGCTCCCGGAGAGGGTGCCTGCGGCGGCATGTACACCGCCAACACGATGGCCTCGGTGGCCGAGGCCCTGGGGCTCAGCCTTCCCGGCTCCGCGGCGCCGCCCTCGGCCGACCGTCGCCGTGACTACTTCGCCCACCGCTCCGGCGAGGCCGTCGTCAACCTGCTGCGCCAGGGGATCACCACGAAGGACATCCTGACGAAGGAGTCGTTCGAGAACGCGATCGCCCTCGCGATGGCGCTCGGCGGTTCGACCAACGTCGTGCTGCACCTGCTGGCGATCGCTCGCGAGGCCGAGATCGACCTGAGCCTGCACGACTTCAACCGCATCGGCAGCAAGACGCCGCACGTCGCCGACATGAAGCCCTTCGGCAAGTACGTGATGAACGACGTCGACCGCCACGGCGGCATCCCCGTGATCATGAAGGCGATGCTCGACGAGGGCCTGATCCACGGCGACGCGCTCACGGTCACCGGCAAGACGGTCGCCGAGAACCTGCGCGACCTCAATCCCGATCCCGTCGACGGCGACGTCATCCACACGTTCGACAACCCCATCCACGCGTCCGGCGGCATCACGATCCTGCACGGCTCGTTCGCCCCGGAGGGAGCGGTCGTGAAGTCCGCAGGCTTCGACGCCGACGTGTTCGAGGGCCCGGCGCGCGTGTTCGAGCGCGAGCGCGGAGCGATGGATGCTCTGGCGAACGGCGAGATCAACGCCGGCGACGTCGTGGTGATCCGCTACGAGGGCCCGAAGGGCGGGCCAGGCATGCGCGAGATGCTCGCGATCACCGCGGCCATCAAGGGCGCGGGACTCGGAAAAGATGTACTACTCTTGACGGACGGACGATTCTCAGGCGGCACAACCGGCCTGTGCATCGGCCACATAGCACCCGAAGCGGTGGACGCAGGTCCTATCGCCTTCGTGCGCGATGGTGATCTGATACGGGTCGATATCGCAGCTCGCTCTCTCGACCTACTCGTCGACGAGGCGGAGCTCGCCTCCCGCCGCTCTGGCTGGGAGCCGCTTCCCCCGCGCTATACCCGTGGCGTTCTTGCCAAGTACTCACGCCTCGTGCGGTCCGCCGCCGAAGGCGCGACGACGGGCTGATCCCGACTCGTTCGGCACGCAGCATCGTCGTCTCCGGCATCCGATGCCCTACAGAACACCAGAAGGAAAGTCATGACTGCTGACTCCGTCTCGGCTGTGCCGAGGCCGCCCGCCCGTCAATCCAACGCCCCCGAGATCACCGGCGCCGAGGCCGTCGTCCGTTCGCTCGAGCTGCTCGGGATCACCGACGTCTTCGGACTTCCCGGCGGCGCGATCCTGCCCGTGTACGACCCGCTCATGGACGCGTCCGACCTGCGTCACATCCTCGTGCGCCACGAGCAGGGTGCCGGCCACGCGGCCGAGGGCTATGCATCCGCCTCCGGCAAGGTGGGCGTCTGCATCGCGACGTCCGGACCCGGAGCCACGAACCTCGTCACCGCGATCGCCGACGCCTACATGGACTCGGTTCCCCTGCTCGCCATCACCGGACAGGTGTTCTCGACGCTGATGGGAACGGATGCCTTCCAGGAGGCCGACATCGTGGGAATCACGATGCCGATCACGAAGCACTCCTTCCTGGTGAAGGACGCCGCCGACATCCCCGGCGCGATCGCCGCCGCATACGAGGTCGCGTCGACCGGCCGTCCCGGTCCCGTGCTGGTGGACATCACGAAGGACGCGCAGCAGGCGATCGCACCGTTCGTCTGGCCGCCCAAGGTCGATCTGCCCGGGTACCGCCCCGTCACCAAGGCGCACGGCAAGCAGATCCAGGCCGCAGCCGCCCTGCTCGCCGAGGCCAAGAAGCCCGTGCTCTACGTCGGCGGCGGCGTGATCCGCGGACGCGCGTCCGCCGAACTGCTCGAACTCGCCGAGTCGACCGGTGCACCCGTCGTGACCACGCTCATGGCCCGCGGTGCATTCCCCGACTCACACCCGCAGCACCTGGGCATGCCGGGCATGCACGGCACGGTCCCGGCCGTGCTCGCGCTGCAGGAGGCCGATCTGCTGATCTCGCTCGGCGCCCGCTTCGACGACCGTGTGACCGGTAAGGCTGCGCTCTTCGCGCCGAACGCGAAAGTCGTGCACGTCGACATCGATCCCGCCGAGATCTCGAAGATCCGCATCGCGGATGTGCCGATCGTCGGCGACGTGCGCGACGTGCTCGTCGACCTCGAGGCCGCCTACCGCGGCGCGATCGGCAGCGCGAAGCCCGACACCGAGGAGTGGTGGTCGTACCTCGACGGACTCCGCAACGAGTTCCCGCTCGGCTACACGCCTCCGACCGACGGCCTGCTCGCGCCTCAGCACGTGATCCAGCGCATCGGCGAGCTGACGGGCCCCGAGGGCATCTACGCGGCAGGCGTCGGACAGCACCAGATGTGGGCGGCGCAGTTCATCAAGTACGAGCGCCCCAACGCCTGGCTCAACTCCGGCGGCGCCGGGACCATGGGGTACTCCGTGCCCGCGGCCATGGGTGCCAAGGTCGCCGAACCCGACCGCGTGGTGTGGGCGATCGACGGCGACGGATGCTTCCAGATGACCAATCAGGAGCTCGCGACCTGCGCGATCAACAACATCCCGATCAAGGTCGCGATCATCAACAACTCCTCGCTGGGCATGGTGCGCCAGTGGCAGACCCTCTTCTACGACGGGCGCCACTCCAACACCGACCTGAACACCGGGCACGGCACGGTCCGCATCCCCGACTTCGTGAAGCTCGCCGAGGCCTACGGATGCCTCGCGATCCGCGTCGAGAAGGAGGACGAGGTCGATGCGGCGATCCAGCTCGCCCTCGAGACGAACGATCGCCCCGTCGTGATCGACTTCGTCGTCAGCGCCGATTCCATGGTGTGGCCGATGGTGCCCCAGGGCGTCAGCAACAGCTACGTCCAGTACGCCCGCGAGCACGCGCCCGCATTCGACGAGGAGGACTGACCATGTCGACCCACGTGCTGAGCCTCCTGGTCGAGGACACCCCCGGCCTCCTCACCCGCGTCGCAGGGCTCTTCGCCCGGCGCGGATTCAACATCCACTCGCTCGCCGTCGGCGTGACCGAGGTGCCCGGCATCTCGCGCATCACCGTCGTCGTCGATGTCGACGAGCTGCCCCTCGAGCAGGTCACCAAGCAGCTCAACAAGCTGATCAACGTGATCAAGATCGTCGAGCTCGACTTCGCCACCTCGGTGCAGCGCGAGCACATGCTCGTGAAGGTGCGCACCGACAACGCCACCCGCTCGAACGTGATCGAGGTCGTGAACCTCTTCCGCGCCTCGGTGGTCGACTACGCCGCCGACGCGCTCGTGATCGAGGTCACGGGCGACAAGGGCAAGGTCGACGCGATGCTCCGCGCGCTCGAGCCCTTCGGCATCAAGGAGATCGCGCAGTCGGGCCTCCTCGCCATCGGCCGCGGCGGCAAGAGCATCACCGAACGCGTCCTGCGCGGCTGACCCAGACCACCCCATCCATCCGCTCCACCGCCGTCCGGCACGGAGCGAGAAGAACCGCCACGAACAAGGAGAAACACACAGTGAGCACCGAGATCTTCTACGACGCCGACGCCGACCTGTCCCTGATCCAGGGCAAGAAGGTCGCCATCGTCGGTTACGGCTCGCAGGGCCACGCCCACGCGCAGAACCTGCGCGACTCGGGTGTCGAGGTCGCGATCGCCCTCAAGGAGGGCTCCAAGTCGGCTCCGAAGGCCGAAGAGGCCGGCTTCGCGGTCAAGACCGTCGCCGACGCCACCGCCTGGGCCGACGTCATCATGATCCTCGCGCCGGACCAGCACCAGCGCACGATCTACAGCGAGTCGATCGCCCCCAACCTGACCGCGGGCAAGACCCTCGCCTTCGCGCACGGCTTCAACATCCGCTTCGGCTACATCGATGCTCCCGAGGGCGTCGACGTGATCCTCGTCGCTCCGAAGGCGCCGGGCCACACCGTCCGTCGCGAGTTCGTCGCCGGTCGCGGCATCCCCGACATCATCGCCGTCGAGCGCGACGCCTCGGGCAAGGCCTGGGACCTCGCACTCTCCTACGCGAAGGCGATCGGCGGTACCCGCGCCGGCGTCATCAAGACGACCTTCACCGAGGAGACCGAGACCGACCTGTTCGGCGAGCAGGCCGTGCTCTGCGGTGGCGTCAGCCACCTCGTGCAGGCCGGTTTCGAGACGCTGACCGAGGCGGGTTACCAGCCGCAGATCGCGTACTTCGAGGTGCTCCACGAGCTCAAGCTCATCGTCGACCTCATGTGGGAGGGCGGCATCGCCAAGCAGCGCTGGTCGATCTCCGACACCGCCGAGTTCGGCGACTACGTCTCGGGCCCGCGCGTCATCGACGAGCGCGTCAAGGAGAGCATGAAGGGCGTGCTCGCCGACATCCAGTCGGGTGCGTTCGCGAAGCGCTTCATCGACGACCAGGACAACGGAGCCGAGGAGTTCCTGGCGCTGCGCGCCAAGGAGGAGCAGCACCCGATCGAGGTCACCGGTAAGGAGCTGCGTTCGCTCTTCGCATGGAAGCAGCAGGACGAGGACTACATCGACGGCAGCGCTGCGCGCTGATCGACCGATAGACGAGAGCGGGCGTCCCGGAAGGGGCGCCCGCTCTTTCGCGTCCGGTGGTGGTCAGGGGCGGGTGAGCTCCTCGAGCACCTCGACGACGTGGCGGTACGGCTGTCCCGTGGCGCGGGTCATCCCGATCTCGCACGTGCGGTTCGCGGAGACGAAGGCGTCGAAGCCGCCCCGATCGGCATCGGCCGCGCGTACCTCCTCCGATTCGACCGCGGTCGCGCTGGCTGTGAGCTCGGGGTGCAGCATGCCTCGATCTCCGGCGAAGGCGCAGCATCCCCAGCCCTCGGGAACGAACACGTCCGTGGCGACGGCCGCGGCGATCTCGGTCAGCGCGCCGGTCGCTCCGAGCGCGGTCGTCGAGCAGGTCGGATGCACCGCCACGCTGTCGAGCTTCGCCTGCACGGTGACGCGGGGGAGCACCTCCCGAGCGATGTAGGTCGTCGCGTCCTCGATGACGAGGCCGGCGTACTCCGGATACTCGGAGACGGACTTCGCGAGCATCGTGTGGAGCCCCTCGGTGCAGGAGGCGGCATCGCACACGACCGGGAGCTCGCCGAATCGGCTCGCCTCCCAGAGGCTCGACAGCACGCGCTTCGTCATGCGGTCGTAGCCGGCGAGGTGCCCCTTCGATTTCCAGGGCGTGCCGCAGCACATTCCGCCGGCATCCTCCGGGATCACCACGGCGATCCCGGCCCGATCGAGAAGCGCGCGGACGGCGTCCCTCGACCCCTCTCCGTGCCCCTCCGCGCCGAACATCGTGCCGATGCACGCCCCGAAGAACACGGCACGGGCGTCGGACGGATTCTGGGCGGACGGGGCCTTCGTACCGCCGCGCGGGAGTCCGCCGTCGTAGAGAGGGACGGTATCGGATCCCAGGATCGCTCGTCCGACCCGGGTCGCGCCGGTCACGATCGGGGCGGGCAGGGCGGCGGCGAAGGTCAGCGCCGTACCGCCGACGCGCGTCACGGCGCCCCAGCCCTTCGCCGCGGCATCCCAGAGGCCGTCCTCGATCTTCGACGCTTCCTCGGCGCGCAGGCGACGGACGAGATCGCCGGTGTTGATGTCGACGGGGCAGGCGACTGCGCACATGCCGTCGACCGCACAGGTTTGCACTCCGTCGTAGTCGTAGTCGGCGCGCAGGTCCTCGAGAAGCGCGGTGTCTCCCTGCTCCTCGGCCCAGGCCATGTCGCGCCGCAGTACGATGCGCTGGCGCGGGGTGAGGGTGATGCTCTTGCTCGGGCACGTCGGCTCGCAGTAGCCGCATTCGACGCACCGGTCGACCTCCTTCTCGACCGTCGGCACGCGCTTGAGGTCGCGGAGGTAGGAGTCCGCGTCGTCGGAGAGCACGACGCCCGGATTGAGGATGCCGGCGGGATCGAAGAGACGCTTGATCGACCACATCATGTCGGTCAGCTCATCGCCGTACTGACGGCGGACGAACGGCGCCATGATGCGCCCCGTCCCGTGCTCCGCCTTCAGCGAGCCGCCCTGGCCGAGCACGAGCTCGACGAGGTCGTCGGTGAAGCGCCGGTAGCGCGCGACGCTGTCGGGATCGTCGAAGCGTTCGTTGAGCAGGAAGTGCACGTTGCCGTCCTTGGCGTGACCGAAGATCACCGAGCCCTCGTAGTCGTGCGCGGCGAACAGCTCGATCAGGCGCTCGCAGGTCACCAGCAGACGGTCGACCGGCACGACGATGTCCTCGAGCAGTGCGGTGGTGCCGGACGGACGTGCTCCGGCGACAGCGGTGTAGAGGCCCTTGCGCACGTGCCACAGCGCCGCGCGCTCCGAGGCGTCGGTGGTCAGCGCCGCCTCGATCGCGAGGGGGAGGTCGGCGAAGTGTGCGAGCGCGGTCGCACTGTCGATCGCCAACTCCTCGGTGCTGCCGGCATGGACCTCGACGAGGAGTGCCGCGTGCTGATCGACATCGATGTCGGCGATCGCGGCGGGCACGTCGCCGAGCCCCTGCGCGACGCGGAGTGAGGCGGCATCGAGGAGCTCGATCGTGGCGAGCCCGAGGTCGCCGAGCCCGGGGAGGGCGGCCATCGCATCGGAGAGCGTGGTGAACACGAGCAGGCCGGTGGCTATCGCGGGACGGATCGGGATGGTGCGGAAGCGCGCCTCGGCGACGAAGGCGAGCGTGCCCTCCGAGCCGATCACGAGGTGCTCGAGGATGCGCACCGGGGTGTCGAAGTCGAGGAGGGCGTTGATGCCGTAGCCCATCGTGTTCTTCATCGAGAACTGGCGGCGCACGAAGGCGACGTTCTCGGGGGAGGAGAGCAACTGTGCGCGGAGGGCGAGGAGCCCCGCGGCGAGGTCGGGATCAGAGGCGCGCAGGCGCTCATCGGCGTCGGGAAGTGCGGTGTCGAGGACGGTGCCGCTCGGCAGGACGAGGAGGAGAGACTCCACCGTCCGGTAGGAGTTCTCGACGATGCCGCAGGCCATGCCGCTGGAGTTGTTGGCGACGACACCTCCGATCGTGCAGGCGATCTCGCTGGCGGGGTCGGGGCCGAGCTTGCGACCGTGGCGCACCAGACGCGTGTTCACCTGGCGCACGGTGGCGCCGGGGCCGACCCGCACCGAGGCGCCGTCGTCCTCGACGCGGATGTCGCGGAATCCGCTGCGCGTGTCGACGAGGATGTCGCCGCTGACGCCCTGTCCCGAGAGGCTCGTGCCCCCGGAACGGAACGTGAGCGTGCGCCCCGCTGCGCGCACGGCCTCGAACACCCGGGCGACTCCCGCGGCGTCGGTGGGGGAGAGAACGGCATCCGGCACGAGCAGGTAATGGGAGGCGTCGTGCGCCCGGGCGAATCGGTCGATCGAGCGGGCGTGCACCTCGGTCGACGGTCCGAGGATCGTCGGATCGAGTGGTTCGGCGAGAGTGATCGACACGGGAGGCTCCTCGGCGCTGATGGAAGATTGTCAGACAAGTGTACCGATGACCACGATCTCGCTAATCTGAGTGGGTGAACAGTCCCACGGATGCCCCGCTCGCGGTCGTCGGCGTCGTCGACGCTGTCACGTCACGGTTGCGGGATCGCATCCTGAGCGGGGATCTCCGCTCAGGCTCGGCGCTCACCGAAGCGTTCGTGTCGGAGGAGTACGCGGTCGCTCGGCCGAGCGCCAAGGCCGCGATCGAACAGCTCGTCGGCGCGGGCCTCCTCGAGCGCACCGCCCACCGCAGTGCCCGTGTCGTGGCGATCGACCCGGAGACCGTGCGCGATGTCTATCGCACCCGGGCGCGACTGGAGAGCGCGGCGTTGCGAGAGCTGGCCGGCACGCGCACGGTACCGGCTGCGGCGATCGCGGCGAACGCCGAGATCCAGGCGATGCCCGCGGGGCCCGATCCGGCCACCGTCGATCCCGATCTGCGCTTCCACACGGCGCTGATCGATGCGCTCGGCAGCGCTCGAACGGGCCGGATGTATCGCAGTGTGCTCGACGAGGCGCGGATGTGCATGGCGCAGGTGCAGGGTCGTCGTCTGCTCGATGCCGGCGTCATCGCCGCCCAGCATGCCGAGATCCTCGACGCCCTGGCCGCCGGCGAAGCCGAGCGGGCCATCGCCGTTCTCGGCATCCACCTCTCGTCGGCGCAGGAGCGTCTCGTCGACGCTCTCGGCGCGGACTGAGTGACGAGCCGGCGATCAGCTCGCCGGGGCCTCTTCGACGACGAGCGGCGGCTCAACGGATTCCGCCCACACCGGTGCGGGCAGCACGGTGTCGACCTGCCCGGCCTGGATCGCGCGGAGAGCCTCGGTGATCTCGTCATCGTTCTCGGGGACCGGGAGACCGCAGGCGCGCAGCTCGGAGCCGAACTGGAGGGTCAGACGGATCTTGCCGGCCTCGACCGCTTCGGCGGTGGTGCCGGTGCGGATCTCACTGCCGGTCTGGATCGCCGACACCTCGTCGCACACGTGATAAACGGCGCCGCCGTCGACCCACACGACCTCGTCCTTGCCCAGCAGCTGGATCACCGCGGACTGATCGGCGGTGTACTGCTCGACGGAGGGCGGGTCGAAGTCGATGCCGATGAACACCGCGATCGCCGCGAGCACGATGCCGACGATGCCCGCCGTCGTCTTCTGGCCCTTGTCCATGTCCTTGTTGAGAAAGACCAGGATGATCAGGGGGAGGAACGCCACGATGGCGATGATCGCGCCGAGCTGATTCTGCACGAAGAAGCGCGCGGTGTCGGATCTCCGCGCGGGATCCAGGCGATTGGCCTTCTTCCAGAGCACCGACCCGGTGATCGAGAGCGCGGCGATGACGACGAGCAGCACGAGCAGCGCGATGAACGCCCACTGCGGGAACTGCGCCGTGACGCCCTGCTCCTCGAGCAGACCGGTGTCGGGGTCGCGGACGAACGTGCCGTCCTCGCCGACGAACACGCGCTGACGGAGCAACCAGAAGATGCCGACGGCCTCACCGACGATCGCGAGGAGCCACAGCGCTCCGGCGATCCAGCGGAAGCGGGTGGCCTTCGCCTTCGCTTCGGGGGTCGGCTTCCAGTTCGCGGGCGGTTCGACACCCTCTGCATTCGTTGTGCGCTGCTCAGCCACGATGGCCCCCTCCTCGGTCGTGACGCCGAGCCTAGTGGACGAGGTGTCCTACGCTGGAGACATGACCTCCGATTCCGATGACGCCCTGAACTGGGACGGAGATGACGACGCGTCGCTCGCGCGTTCGGCTCCGGTGAAGCGCGAGAAGATCGCCGCCGAATCGCCTGCCCCCGTCGTCGCCGATCGCGCGCCCGTTCCGGTGGAGGATGCCGTCTCGACGGTGGATGACGGACCGGAAGAGGAGGACGAGCGTGCACCGCTGAGCACGGCGATGCTGCTCATCACGGGGGTCGTCGGTGGCGTGTACCTCCTGTACTCGATCGGCTGGGTGGTCGGTGGTCTGCGGCTCAAGCCGCTCGCCAACTTCTTCGTCGCCGACGAGATGTTCGTCCCGTGGTTCGTGCTGGCGGTCGCCGCACCCGCGCTGTGGTTCCTGGCCACGTGGGTGCTCACCCGCGGGCGGGCGTCGTGGGTGCGGGCATCCCTTCTCCTGCTCGGTATCGTGCTCCTCGTGCCGTGGCCGTTCGTGACCGTGGGGGTGATCGGAGCATGAGCGCCGAGCAGAGCATCGACAGCGTGCGCACCTCGCCGCGCTGGATCACCGGCTTCGTCCTGGGGCTGGCCGGGCTGTTCTACGCCTACGCGGTGTGGAACGCCGTCGCCCATCTGATCCGGATGGCGCAGGGTGGGCTGACCTCTGGGGGGTGGATCACGCTGTTGTTCGGCGTCGTGTTCCCCGCGATCGTCTTCGTGTTCGCCTCCGCGATCGGACGTCGGCGCAGCGCGGGCGAACTCGCGCTGGCGCTGCTCGCCGGCCTCGGGATCGTGGCGGTGTTCTGGCTCTGCGTGCTGTCGCTGAGCCTCGGACTCATCGCCGCCTGACGGGCGTCACACGGTAAAGCCGAGCGATCCCCTCGGGTACAGTGGAGGAGATCGCGCCCCCGAAGGCGTGCGGCGCATCGGCCCCTATTGTGTTGCCCCGAAGGATCCACTGTGCCGAAGCCCGTAGTGCTCATCGCCGAAGTTCTCTCTCCTGCCACGATCGAGGCCCTGGGCCCGGACTTCGATGTCCGCAATGTCGACGGCACCGATCGCGAGGCGCTGTTCTCGGCGCTGTCGGAGGCGGATGCCGTGCTCGTGCGCTCGGCGACGCAGATCGATGAAGAGGCGCTGACGCACGCGCCGAAGCTGAAGGTCGTCGCTCGTGCCGGCGTCGGACTCGACAACGTCGACATCAAGGCGGCCACCGCGGCCGGCGTCATGGTCGTCAACGCGCCGACCTCCAACATCGTCTCGGCCGCCGAACTCACCGTCGGTCACATCCTCAGCCTCGCGCGCCGCATCCCCGCCGCGCACGCCTCGCTGTCGGGCGGGGCCTGGAAGCGCAGCTCCTTCACCGGAGCGGAGCTCTTCGAGAAGACCGTCGGCATCGTCGGCCTCGGACGCATCGGCGCGCTGGTCGCCGCGCGTCTGGCCGCGTTCGACATGCGCGTCGTCGCCTACGACCCCTACGTCACCTCGGCGCGTGCGCAGCAGCTCGGTGTGCAGCTCCTCTCGCTCGACGAGCTCGTCGCCGAGTCGGACTTCCTCACGATCCACATGCCGAAGACGCCCGAGACCACGGGGATGATCGGCGCGGAGCAGTTCAAGGCCATGAAGCCGACCGCCTTCGTCGTGAACGTCGCGCGTGGGGGACTCATCGACGAGGAGGCTCTGCGCGAGGCGCTCGTCGCGGGCGAGATCGCCGGCGCCGGCCTCGATGTCTTCACGTCCGAGCCTCCGGTCGAGGGCGGGAGCGCCCACGCGCTGCTCGACCTCCCGAACGTCGTCGTCACCCCGCACCTCGGTGCCAGCACCGAGGAGGCGCAGGAGAAGGCCGGTGTCTCGGTCGCCCGCTCGGTGCGCCTCGCCCTCGGTGGCGACCTGGTGCCCGACGCGGTGAACGTCGCCGGTGGTGTCATCGATCCGTACGTGCGCCCCGGCATCTCGCTCGTCGAGAAGCTCGGCCAGATCTTCGCCGCTCTCGCGACGTCGCCGCTCACGAGCCTCGACGTCGAGGTGCACGGCGAGCTGAACGACTACGACGTGAGCGTCCTCAAGCTCGCGGCTCTCAAGGGCGTCTTCACGAACATCGTGAGCGAGACGGTGTCGTACGTCAACGCTCCGCTGCTCGCCGAGCAGCGCGGCATCGCGGTGCGTCTGCTGAAGGACGACGTCAGCGCCGAGTACCGCAACGTCATCACGCTCACCGGTGCCCTCTCCGATGGTTCGCAGCTCTCGGTGTCCGGCACGCTCACCGGCCCGAAGCAGGCCGAGAAGCTGGTCGGCATCAACGACCACGCGCTCGAGCTCCCGATCGAGAAGCACCACGTCGTCATGCTCTACACCGACCGTCCCGGAATCGTCGCGGTCTACGGGCAGAAGTTCGGCGAGGCCGGCATCAACATCGCCGGCATGCAGATCGCCCGCGAGGCCGCCGGTGCCCAGGCGCTCAGCGTTCTCACGCTGGACTCGCCGGTCTCCGACGAACTCCTCGACGACGTGCGCGATGCGATCGACGCCGACCTGTTCCGTCAGATCGAGATCACCGACATCTGATCACGGCGGGGTGTTCGAGGGCGGGGCGCGCGAGCGCCTCGCCCTTCGTCGTCGACGGGACGCCGATCACGGGGCCGTCGTGCGGAGGACGAGCGCGATCAATGCCGAGAGTTCGTCCGGCAGGGGGACGAGATGCTCGGAGCCGTTCACGTCGAGGGAGTTGTTGAAGTAGAGGCCGTCGCTGAGCAGCATGACGAGATCGAGTCCCGCCTGGTCGCGCACGTGCGGACGGATGGTGTCCTCCCAGCGCCTGCGCGAGTCCCGAAGGGCGTCCGCAGCGGCGACCGAGCCGCCCTGGGCGAGCCGTGAAGCGGTGACCAGCGCACGGTCGAGCGCGTCGTCCTCCATAACGGAGGTGCGGATGTAGTACGACACGGGGCCTTCGTCGGCGGCGTTCATGCGTGCGAGGTCGGCGGTCGTCAACTCCTCCAGGCGTTGCAGGAGCCCGGCGACGAGCTCGTCTTTTGATCCGAAATGGTAGAGCAGACCGCCCTTCGAGACGCCGGCGGCCTTGGCTGTCGCCTCGATGGTGGCGGCCCGCTCGCCCTCGGTGAGGACGAGCTCTTCGAAGGCGTCGAGCACACGCTCGCGGGCGAGGGGTGGTCGGGGCATCGGGTCCTCTGCTCAGTCGATCAGGGCGGGTTCTGTTACTATACCAGCCGGACGGTTTAGTAATGCCGCCGCAGAAAGTGAGAGGTGTGACATGACCCGGACCGCGTCGATCCCGACGGCAGGAACGGATGCCCCCCGCGTTGGAGCCCGCGGATGGGCCGCGCTCATCGTGCTGATGCTGCCCGTGCTGCTGGTTTCGGTCGACAATACGGTGCTCAGCTTCGCGCTGCCCGAGATCTCCATCGCGCTCGCGCCCTCCGGTGCCGAGCAGTTGTGGATCATCGACGTCTACCCGCTCGTGCTCGCGGGACTCCTCGTGACGATGGGAACGCTGGGCGACCGGTTCGGCCGCCGCAGGATGCTGTTGATCGGCGCGAGCGGATTCGCCGCGGTGTCGGTGCTCGCCGCCTTCGCCCCGACCGCCGGCCTGCTCATCGCCGCCCGCGCGCTGCTGGGATTCTTCGGCGCGATGCTGATGCCCTCGACCCTCTCCCTGCTGCGGTCGATCTTCGTGAACCGCGATCAGCGTCGGCTCGCGATCGCCGTGTGGGCCTCCGCGTTCTCCGCGGGATCCGCGCTCGGACCGATCGTCGGCGGGTTCCTGCTCGAGCACTTCAGCTGGGGTTCGGTGTTCCTCATCGCCGTCCCGGTGCTCATCCCGCTCCTCATCGCTGCGCCGCTGCTCGTTCCCGAGAGCCGCGACCCGAACCCCGGGCGCATTGATCTGCTCAGCATCGCTCTGTCGATGGCCGCGATGATCCCGGTCGTCTACGCGATCAAGTCGCTCGCGGTCGACGGACCCTCGGTCGTCGCCGGTGCATGGGCGTTGCTCGGGGTCGTGATGGGCGTGCTGTTCGTGCGCCGCCAGCTCCGCGCGGAGATCCCGATGCTCGACATGGCGCTCTTCCGGCGCGGCACGTTCTCGGGCGCGATCCTGGTGAACCTCCTCAGCGTCGTCGCGCTCGTCGGATTCCTGTACTTCGTGTCGCAGCATCTGCAGCTCGTGCTCGGCCTGTCGCCGATGATGGCCGGTCTGGCCCTCGTGCCCGGCATGGCCGTGATGATCGTCGCGGGGCTCGGCGTCGTACCGATCTCGCGACGCGTGGCGCCGCACCTCGTGGTGCCGATGGGTCTCGCGTTCTCGGTGGCGGGGTACCTGATCGTGGCGTTCACCACCCACGAGCACGGAGTCGCTCCGCTCATCATCGCCTTCGTGGTGCTCGGCATCGGCATCGGCGCCGCCGAGACGATTTCCAACGAGCTGATCCTCTCCAGCGCGCCGGCCGAGAAGGCGGGCGCGGCCAGCGCGGTCTCGGAGACCGCGTACGAACTCGGTGCGGTGCTCGGCACCGCGGTGCTGGGCGGCATCATCACCGCGTTCTACCGCGCTGCGATCGTGCTTCCGGCGGGGCTGCCCACCGAGACGGCGGATGCCGCGCGCGAGACGCTCGCCGGTGCCTACACCGCCTCGAACGAGCTCTCGGGCGCGCTGGGCGACGAGCTGTGGCAAGCGGCCGCTGACGCCTTCGGCTCGGGTGTCTTCATCACCTCGCTCATCGGTGCGGGACTCGTCGTGGTCGCGGGCGTCATCGCCGCCGTCACACTGCGCACGCGCACCCCGCGCTGACCAGTACGCTGGGGGAACCGAGCCGTCGACACCGACTCGCGGCTCGGTTCCCGAAGCAAGGAGTGTCATGTCGCGTGTCGTGAAGCTGGCCGTCATCCCGGGTGACGGCATCGGTCCCGAGGTCATCGCCGAAGCCGAGAAGGTGCTCGACGCGGTCACCGCCGAGACGGACGTGACGTTCGACAAGACCCGCTTCTCGCTCGGAGCTGCACGGTTCCTCGAGACCGGAGACACGCTCACCGACGACGACCTCGCCGCGATCTCCGCGCACGACGCGATCCTGCTCGGCGCGGTCGGCGGAACGCCGGGCGACCCGCGGCTCAAGGACGCGAACATCGAGCGAGGCCTCCTGCTCAAGCTCCGCTTCACGCTCGACCACTACGTGAACCTGCGCCCCTCCAAGCTCTTCACGGGCGCCGCGGGACCGCTCGCGAACCCCGGTGACATCGACTTCGTCGTCGTGCGCGAGGGCACCGAAGGTCCCTACGTCGGCAACGGGGGAGCGATCCGTCAGGGCACCCCGCACGAGATCGCCAACGAGACCTCGGTGAACACGGCGTTCGGCGTCGAGCGCGTGGTCCGCTACGCGTTCGAGCTCGCGGAGCGTCGTCGCAAGAAGCTCACGCTCGTGCACAAGACGAACGTGCTCGTGCACGCCGGTGCCATCTGGCAGCGGATCGTGAACGAGGTCGCGGCCGAGCATCCCGATGTCGCGGTCGACTACCTTCACGTCGATGCCGCCACGATCTTTCTCGTGACGGATCCCGCGCGTTTCGACGTCATCGTCACCGACAACCTCTTCGGTGACATCCTCACCGATCTCGCCGGTGCCGTCACCGGCGGAATCGGACTCGCCGCCTCGGGGAACATCAATCCCTCGGGCGCCTTCCCGTCGATGTTCGAGCCGGTGCACGGTTCGGCGCCCGACATCGCGGGGCAGCAGAAGGCCGATCCGACCGCTGCGATCCTCTCGATCGCGCTGCTGCTCGACCACCTCGGCCTCACGGCCGAATCCGCACGCGTCAGCGCGGCGGTCGAGGCGGACATCGCGAGCCGTGACGGCGCGCGCACCACCGCCGAGATCGGCTCCGCGATCGCCGCACGCCTCTGATCCGCAGGCGTAGGCTGGAACCGCGCGAGGACGCGTACACCCCTCAGAACGGAACATCACCATGACGACCATCGACGCACAGGCAGCAGTGGCTCCGCTCGATTTCGCTGTGACCAAGAACCTCGCCGCGGCATCGCCCGCACGGGTCGCCGAAGTGCTGGAGAACCCCGGCTTCGGCGTCGTCTTCACCGACCACATGGTCGACATCTGCTGGTCGCTTAAGGGCGGCTGGCACCGACCGCGGGTGCAGCCCTACGGCCCGATCCCGCTCGACCCCGCGGCATCCGTGCTGCACTACGGTCAGGAGATCTTCGAGGGCATCAAGGCCTATCGCCACGCCGACGGGTCGATCCACACCTTCCGTCCCGACCGCAACGCCGCTCGCCTGCAGGCGAGCGCGCGTCGCCTCGCGCTCCCGGAACTCCCGACCGAGTACTTCATCGAGTCGCTGCGTCAGCTCATCGCCGTCGACGGACGCTGGGTGCCGTCCGGTGCCGATCAGAGCCTCTACCTCCGGCCGTTCATGTTCGCCAAGGAGGCGTTCCTCGGCGTCCGTGCCGCGCAGAAGGTGGCCTACTACGTCATCGCGAGTCCCGCGGGCGCGTACTTCACCGGAGGCGTGAAGCCCGTGCGCATCTGGCTCTCCGAGGAGCACTCCCGCGCGGGTCGCGGTGGTACGGGCAAGGCGAAGACCGGTGGGAACTACGCGTCGAGCCTCCTGCCGCAGGCGCTGGCGAGCTCGAAGGGCTGCGACCAGGTCGTCTTCCTCAACGAGAAGAACGACGTCGAGGAGCTCGGCGGCATGAACGTGGTGTTCGTGTTCAAGGACGGCCGCATCGTCACTCCCGAGTCCGACAGCATCCTCGACGGCATCACGCGCGACTCGCTGCTGCAGCTCGCCGAGGACCGTGGGTACACGGTCGAGCGCCGGGCGATCTCGATCGACGAGTGGCGCGAAGGCGTCGCCTCGGGCGACATCACCGAGGTGTTCGCGTGCGGTACGGCCGCCGTCGTCACCCCGATCGGTGCGCTCGTGGGCGAGGGCTTCGACGAGCCCCAGCCGATCGGCGAGCTCGCTCTGTCGCTGCGCGAAGAGCTCACCGACATCCAGTACGGGCGCCGTGACGACCGCCACGGCTGGCTGCTGCGCCTCGACGCCTGACCGCTCGCCAACCACCCGAGACCCCGTTTTGCCGAACCGGCAAAGCGGGGTCTCGTCGTCCGGGCCGCTGGATAGGCTGGAGTCATGAAGATCGCCCGATTCAGCCATGACGACGCCATCCTCTTCGGGATCGTCGACGAGAAAGACCTCGTCGTCCTCTCGGGCGACCCTCTCTTCGCAGGCTACGAGCCGACCGGTGACCGTGTGCCGATCGCCGACGCCGTCATCCTCGCCCCGGTGATCCCGCGATCGAAGATCGTCTGCGTCGGCAAGAACTACCACGACCACGCCGCCGAGATGGGCGGAGAGGCCCCCGAGGAGCCGCTGCTCTTCCTCAAGCCGAACACCGCCGTGATCGGCCCAGGCGACACGATCGTGCGCCCGGCGATCTCGGAGCAGACCGAGTACGAGGGCGAACTCGCCGTCGTGATCGGCAAGGTTGCGAAGAACGTCTCGGCGCCGGATGCCCTCGACTACGTGCTCGGATACACGATCGGCAACGACGTGACCGCCCGCGACCTGCAGCGCAAGGACGGCCAGTGGGCGCGAGCGAAGGGCTTCGACACCTTCTGCCCGCTCGGCCCGACGATCAACACCGACTTCGACCCGTCCGAGGCGACGATCGAGACGCGCGTCAACGGTGAGGTCCGCCAGAAGGCGCCGCTGACCGACATGATCCATTCGGTCGAGGAGATCATCGCTTACGCGTCGGCCGTCTTCACACTGCTCCCGGGTGATGTCATCCTCACCGGAACGCCCGCGGGCGTGGGCACCTTCGCGGCCGGCGACACGGTCGAGGTCGAGATCACGGGTCTCGGCATCCTGCGCAGCGCCGTGCGCGACGCCGTTCCCGCGGCATGAACGCGCCGGCCCTCACCGCCGCGCAGCAGTCGGCGGTGCAGCGCCGCACGGTTCTCGTCCTCTCCCTCGGGCAGGTTCTCGGAGGGATCGCCTTCGGCGCGACGGTGTCGCTCGGCGCGCTCCTGGCCGCCGACATCTCGGGAGACGACGCACTGTCAGGACTCGCGACGGCGTCGGTCACGCTCGGCGCGGCGCTCTGCGCGATCCCGCTGGCGCGTCTCGCTGCGCGGGTGGGCCGTCGAAGGGCACTGACCCTCGGCAACCTCTTCGCGCTCGTCGGCATCGCGGTCGTCATCCTCGCTGCGTCGCTGCGCGTCTTCCCGCTGCTGCTGGCGGGCATCCTCATGATCGGCGCGGGCAACGCGGGCAACCTGCAGTCGCGCTTCGCCGCGACCGATCTCGCTGTTCCCGCCCATCGAGGCCGCGACCTGTCGATCGTCGTCTGGGCGACGACGATCGGTGGCGTCGCCGGCCCGCTGCTGCTCGGGCCGGGGGAGATCGTCGGCGCCGCGATCGGGATGCCACCGCAGACCGGGTCGTACGTCTTCTCGTTCGTCGCGCAGTCGGCGGCCCTCGTGCTCTACCTCGTCGCGTTGCGCCCGGATCCGCTGCTGGCCGCGCAGCGCATCGCGACCGTCGCGGCGGCGGCCTCGAGCGTCCAGGCCGTCGACCGCCCCGTCGTCGCACGCTACGCGATGTTCGCGATCGCGGGTTCCCACGTCGTGATGGCCTCCGTGATGGCGATGACCCCGATCCATCTCTCTCACATGGCGCACGGCATGCATACGGGGCACGATACGGCGGCTGCCGCGGCCGACGTCTCCCAGCTCGTCGGGATCACGATCGCGCTCCACGTCGCCGGCATGTACGCCCTCTCCCCGGTCTTCGGCATCCTTTCCGACCGCTGGGGGCGGCTGCAGGTCGTGCTGTTCGGGCAGGTGCTGCTCGGCGGGTCGTTGATCTTCGCGATCTTCGCCAACGACCGGGCCTGGGGCGTCATGATCGCCCTCATCCTCCTCGGTCTCGGCTGGAGCGCCGCGACCGTCGCCGGTGCCGCGCTGCTGACCGAGTCGAGTGCACCCGAGCTGCGCACGCGCCGGCAGGGGCGCAGCGACTCGCTGATGAGCCTGTCGGCGGCCGCCGGCGCGGTGCTGGCCGGGGTCATCCTGTCGAACTTCCAGTACGCGGGACTCGGGATCGCGGCGTCCGTCCTGGTGCTGATCATCGTCGCGCTGTCACCTCTCGGCCGCCGCGCACGCTCGTGAAGTCCTGGGCGGGAGTGGGGGAGGCGTACGCGACCTCGTACGCATCGCTCTGCGCGGGCATGGTCGGCACCCTGCTCGACGCCCTCGGGCCGGCTCGGGGACGCTCGCTGCTCGACGTGGGCGCGGGAACCGGAGAGCTGGTCGCCCGCGCGACAGGAGCCGGGTGGACGGCGACCGGTTGCGAGCCCGAGCCGACGATGCGGGAGGTCGCCGGGCGTGCGCATCCCGGACTGGAGTTCGTCGCCGCGGCGCTCCCCGGACTCCCGTTCGCATCAGCGTCGTTCGATGCGGTGACGGCGAACTTCGTGCTCAACCATGTCGTCGATCCGCGAGCATCGGCCCGGGAGATGACCCGGGTGGCGTCGCACGGTGGTCTGCTCGCCGGCACGATCTGGACATCGTCTCCGTCGTGGTTCTGGCTCGAGGTGTGCGAGCGGGCAGGCGTGATGCCTGCCGCTGGCGAGCGGCTTCCGGCGCATAAGGACTTCGAGCGCACCGTCGGCGGCTTCTCCGCGATGCTGACGGATGCCGGTTGGCGGGACACCTCGACGATCGAACAGACATGGACGTGGGAGGCTGCGCCGGAGACCCTGTGGAGCTCGGCGGAGGGCGGCGTCGCCTCGGCGGGCCAGTTCTACCGCAGCCTCGATCGTGAAGAGCGTGCACGCTTCCGATCCGGTTTCGATGAGGCGTGTGCCGTCCACGCGCGCGGCGGGATGGTTCCCCTGCGTCATTCGGCGGCGGTGGCGGTGGGGCGCGCGCTCTAGAATCGAAGGGCTATGGCTACTCCTCACCCCCTCACCACGACCGCCAGCGGTGCCGACGTCCGCGTCCGCTTCTGCCCGTCGCCCACCGGCCTGCCGCACGTCGGCATGGTTCGCACCGCTCTCTACAACTGGGCGTACGCGCGCCACAACGGCGGCAAGCTCGTCTTCCGCATCGAAGACACCGATGCGGCGCGCGACAGCGAGGAGAGCTTCCGGCAGCTCGTCGATGCCCTCACGTGGCTGAAGATCGATTGGGACGAGGGCGTCGAGGTCGGCGGACCGCACGAGCCGTACCGCCAGTCGCAGCGCCACGACATCTACCGGGGCGTCATCGACAAGCTCATCGCCTCGGGTGCCCTCTACGAGAGCTACTCCAACGCCGAGGAGATCGACGCCCGCAACGAGGCCAACGGTCGTGCGAAGCAGCTCGGATACGACAACTACGACCGCACCCTGACCGAGGAGCAGAAGGCCGCCTTCCGCGCCGAGGGCCGCCAGCCCGCTCTGCGTCTGCAGGTGCCGGATGAAGACCTCACGTACGTGGACCTCATCCGCGGAGAGGTCACCTTCCCCGCCGGTTCCTTCCCCGACTTCGTCGTGGTGCGCCCGAACGGCATCCCGCTGTACACCTTCGTGAACCCGGTCGACGACGCGCTCATGGGTATCACGCACGTGCTGCGCGGCGAAGACCTCATGCCCTCGACCGCCCGTCAGCTCGCGCTCTACGCCGCGCTCATCGACGCGGGCGTCACGACGTTCGTGCCGCGCTTCGCCCACATGCCGCTCGTGCTGGGGGAGACGGGCAACAAGAAGCTCTCGAAGCGCGACCCGCAGGCCGACCTGTTCCTGCACCGCGAGCGCGGCTTCATCCACGAAGGTCTCCTCAACTACCTCGCCCTGCTCGGCTGGTCGATCGGTCACGATCGTGACGTGTTCTCGCTCGACGAGTTCATCGCCGCGTTCGACATCGAGAACGTCAACCCGAACCCGGCCCGCTTCGACCAGAAGAAGGCCGAGTCGATCAACGGCGACCACATCCGCATGCTCGACCTGAAGGACTTCGCCGAGCGCACGATCCCGTATCTCGCCGCGGCCGGTCTCTTCGACGAGCCGACCCATGAGCAGCTCGTGCTGGCGTTCCGCGCCGCGCCCCTCGTGCAGGAGCGCGTGCAGTTGCTGGGGGAGGTGCCCGGCATGCTCGGCTTCCTCTTCACCGACGACATCGCCTACGAGGCCGATGCGCTCAAGGGCCTCCCGGCGAACGCCGGCGAGGTGCTCGACGCCTGCGTCGCGGCGCTGGAGCCCGTCACCGAGTTCACTCCGGAGAAGATCCAGGATGCCCTGGCGACGGCGCTCGTCGAGAACCTCGAGCTCAAGCCCCGTGTCGCCTACGGCCCGCCGCGCGTCGCGATCACCGGTCGCCGCGTGTCGCCGCCGCTCTTCGAGTCGATGGAGCTGATCGGCAAGGACGAGACGCTGCGTCGCCTGCGTCTGCTGTCGGAGACGCTGGCGGGCTGAGACGCCCGCCGCACGCTCTGGAGGAGGACCCCGTTCGCGGTGGTCCTCCTCTTCGCGTTCGGGGCACGCGCACGGGAGCGCGACACGCGCGGAGGGAGCCGCTCCATTTGGCGCTTCCCAATCCGTCCGGTAAGCTTGACTCTCGGTGCGAGGCTCCGGTTTCGCCCTTGGGGTATGGTGTAATTGGCAACACGGCGGTTTCTGGTTCCGTTGTTCTTGGTTCGAGTCCAGGTACCCCAGCAAGACGAAGAGGCCCGGAATTCCGCGAGATGCGGAACCCGGGCCTCTTGCTTTGCCCGCGGGGAGCGGGCCCCGGAGGGCCTACTCGCACTCCCCGATGAACTCGAGGTAGCAGACGGCCTCGTGGGTGACGGCGGGCTCGTAGTCGTCGTTCGACACCTCGCGGGTCGCGGTCTCCGCGGTCTTCGTCAGATGCCCGAACGACCCGAGCGACGAGACGTACATGCCCTCCTGATCGAGGCCGCGCATCCGGTCGATCTCGGTGCGGTGCTGCGTGCAGAGCAGAGTCGCCGCACCCGTCAGCTCGACATCTGCGCAGGCGCCGGCGTACTGGGCCTCCATGAGGCCGATGCAGTCGGTCCAGTCCTGGTTGACCGTGCACGGGCTCACACCGTCGTCAGCGACGTTGTAGAGGCCCGTCTCGTACTCCTCGGTGTGGAACGTCTCGGGCTTCTCGGCGACATCGGTCTTGGTCCAGTGGCGCGCGGTCGTGAACGCGATCACGACGACGATGATCGCGGCGATCAGCAGGGCGCCCACGATCGAGAGGGTGACCCACAGGCCGGTGCGCTTCTTCTTGGCGGGGGCTTCCCCTCCCGGCGTTCCGTACGGTGTGGTCGCTGCGTACGGATCCCCGGGCCCGCCGTAGGGCGCGCCCATCGGGCCGTCGTGCGGTGCGGTCGCGGCGAAGGCGGCCGGCGCGGCGAACGCAGCGGGCGCGGCTCCGTATGCGGCGGTCGGGGCATCGGATGCCGGTGCCTGATCGACGGGCGGCGACGGCTCCGCGGACGGAGCGGCGGGCGGGGGAGCCGCGGCGAAGCCGCCGACCGGTGCGCCGGTATACCCGTCAGGCCGAGAAGAAGGTGCGGGCGCGGCCTCGGATGCGGGTGCAGGCGCGGGTGCCGCGGCCTCCGGCGCCGGGGGAGCGGGCTGACTGATCGACTGCCAGTATCCGTACCAGCTCTGGCTGGCCTGGGGATCGGCGACGACCTGCTGGGCCTCGGCATCCGAGAGCTGGATGCCCAACGACTGGCGCGCCTGCGCATTCAGGAGGTACGAACGGAATTCATCGAGTGACAGGCCCATGCTGGCGATGATGGCAGAAACCCGCAGCGCGCGACAATCCGGTTGGGTATTCCTCCCCATGCCCGCCGCACCTAGCAGAGCGCACGCGAACGTGACCAGCCCCTTCTCGGATCGGGTGCCGGCGGGCAGAGTGCTGGCATGGCAGCTCTCGTGCGCGTGATCCCCGGTGAAGACCTCGGCTTCCGAAGGATCCGATCGGGATCCGGCTTCCGCTACGTCGACAAGGGTGGTGACGCCGTACAGGAGGCCGACCGGGAGCGCATCCACGACCTGGTCATCCCTCCGGCGTGGACGGACGTCTGGATCGCCGCAGACCCGCTCGCGCACATCCAGGCCGTCGGCGTCGACGGAGCGGGGCGCAAGCAGTACCTGTACCACCCGCTCTGGCGGGTCAAACGAGACCGCCACAAGTTCGGCCGCGCGCTGGCCCTCGCCGAAGCCCTTCCGCATGCGCGGGGGCGGGTCACGCGAGCATTGCAGCACGAGACCCTCTCCCGCGAGAAGGTGCTGGCCACCGCATTCCGGCTGCTCGATGACGGAGCCCTCCGGATCGGGTCGGAGCGCTACCTCGTGCGTCACGGCAGCCGCGGCCTGACGACGCTGCGCCGCCGTGACGTGCACGTCGAGGGGAACGTCGTGTCGCTCTCGTTCCCGGCGAAGAGCGGGCAGACCGCGGCGATCGAGATCACCGACGACGTGCTCGCGGCCGTGCTCGACGATCTGGCCGCCGGCCCGGACCGGGCGCCGCTCCTCGCGTATCGGCGGGGACGCCGGCGCGTGAAGATCACGCCCGCCGAGGTGAACCGCTACCTCAAGGACGTCACGGGCGACGCGTTCACGGCGAAGGACTTCCGCACCCTCCACGGCACGATCCTCGCGGCCGATGCCCTCGCGCGCATCGGCCCGCTCGACTCGCGTCGGGATCGCGAGCGCGCCGAGCGCCTCGCCGTACAGGCCACGGCCTCCGCGCTCGGCAATACGGTCGCGGTCGCCCGGGGCAGTTACATCGATCCCCGCGTCTTCAAGCTGTACTCCCGGGGGAAGACGCTCGACCTCTCGGTCGCCCCGGAGACCGCGATCCGCCGTCTTCTGAGCGACACGAGGCGGCGTCGCTGATCAGCTCTCGCGAGGATAGGTGTAGAAGCCCTCACCCGTGGCCACGCCGAGCTTGCCCTGGTCGATGTAGCGCTCCTTGATGAGGTCGGCGAATGCCTGCTGCTTCGCGTCGCCCATCCGCGAGATGTTGTAGGCGGTCGTGAGTCCGACGATGTCGTAGATCTCGAAGGGGCCGGCGGGTGCTCCGGTGCCGATGCGCCACGTGGCGTCGATCGCCTCCGGCTCCGCGATGCCGTCGACGAGCAGCTCGCCCGCCGCCTGGAGGAAGGGCACGAGCAGGGAGTTGAGGAGGTAACCGGCCTTCTCCTTCTTGATCTCGATCGGCACCATGCCGATGCGGCGTGCGAACTCGACGACCTCGGCATACACCGCCGGGTCGGTGGAGGGAGTGCCCATCACCTCTGCCGTGTTGTGCGACCAGATCTCGTTGGCGAAGTGCAGGGCGAGGAAACGGTCGGGGCGGCCCGTCGAATCGGCGAGCGCGCTCGGGAGAAGGGTCGACGAGTTGGTCGCGAAGACGGTCGACGACGGCGCGGCCTCCGCCATGCGCCGGTAGATTCCCTGCTTGAGCTCGAGGTTCTCGGGAACGGCCTCGATCACGAGGTCGGCTGCGGCGACGGCGTCTTCCAGAACGGTGGTCAGACGGATCCGCGGGATGGCCGCGTCCGCGCCGCCATCGGCTGCGCCCTCGACCGAATCCGCGACGTACCGCGCGGCCAGTCCGCGGAATCGCTCGCCGGCCCGCTCGAGGGCCGCATCGTCGATGTCGTAAGCGGTGACGTCGAATCCATGGAACGCGGTCTGGAACGCGATCTGCGATCCGAGGACGCCGGTGCCCAGGACGGTGATGTTCTTCATTTCTCTTCCTTCTTCTGCGGCCTCGTGGGCCGATTTCGGGGACGACGCGTCCGGGTCAGGACGCGTCGGCGGTGCGGTCGAACCTTTCGAGATCGTGCGCGAACCGGGCGACCTCCTCGTCGGACCACGGAGCGAGGTGCGCCTCGACGATCCGCTGGAGCGACGTGAGTGCACGGTGGAAGGCATCTGCGCCGTCCTCCGTGAGCTCGAGCGGGCGTCCGCGTCCGGTGTCGTTCGGCGTCTCGCGGACGAGTCCGAGACGGATCAGCGCTGCGAGCTGGCGTGAGACCGTCGATCGGTTGAGGCGGAACATGCGGGCGATATCGGTGGAACGGATGCCGGGCTGCTCGGCGATCGCCATCATGATCGACTGCTCGGTCATCGACAGGGGAGTCTCCTCGTCGCGCGCGTCGGCGAGGCCGCGGCGAGTGATCGCGACGAGAGAGCGGAGCGCGCTCATGCTGTGGTCCTGACGATCCATGTCCATCTCACCCTCCTGTTGCTTGATGCAACGCTACGCCGTTGTGTTGCATTCCGCAACACATTCACGGGATGGCCTGCACCCCGACGGTGCGGATGGGAGGATGGAGGGATGGAAACCGCCAACCTCACCCGTGACGAGACCGCGGCGCGATCCGCCGCGATCACCGCGCACCGGATCCGTGTCGAGCTCGATCTCGCGGGCGCTCCCGAGCGCGCGCGCACAGGATTCCACTCCCGGACCACGCTCGAGTTCGACGCCACGGCGACCGAGACCTGGCTCGACTTCATCGGAGAGTCGGTCGAGCGTGTCGTGATCAACGGCGACGAGGTCGAGGTCGAGTACGACGGCGCCCGCATCGCTCTGCGCGGTCTCGCCGCCACGAACACGGTCGTCGTCGATGCCGTCGGTGCGTACAGCCGTTCGGGTGAGGGTCTGCACCGGTTCCACGATCCCGCCGATGGCGAGACCTACCTGTACACGCAGTACGAACCGGCGGACTCGCGCCGGGTCATGGCCTGCTTCGAGCAGCCCGACATCAAGGCGTCGTACACCTTCGTCGTCGATGCGCCGGCCGGCTGGGAGGTCCTCTCCAACCAGGCCGCCGTGCGCACCGAGGCGGGCGTCGGCATCCAGCGCGTCGAGTTCGCTCCGACGCTGCCGATCTCGAGCTACATCACCTCGGTCGCTGCGGGCCCCTACACCCGTGTCGACGGGGAGTGGCAGGGCGGCGACCAGCGCATCGCGCTCGGGGTGTTCGCCCGCCGATCGCTCGCCCAGTACCTGGAGGCGGAGGAGATCCTCGAGGTCACCCGTCAGGGTCTGGACTTCTTCGCGGAGGCGTTCGCCTATCCGTATCCCTGGGGCAAGTACGACCAGATCTTCGTGCCCGAGTACAACCTCGGGGCGATGGAGAACCCGGGGCTGGTCACCTTCACCGAGGCGTACCTCTCCCGCGGCGCGGCGACCGATGCCCAGCGCGCGGCACGAGCGAACACGATCCTCCACGAGATGGCGCACATGTGGTTCGGCGACCTCGTGACGATGCGCTGGTGGGACGACCTCTGGCTCAAGGAGTCCTTCGCCGACTACATGGGTGCCCACGCCTCGGCCGCCGTGACCCGGTACACCGATGCCTGGGTGACGTTCGCGGCCCGGCGCAAGGCCTGGGCCTACCAGCAGGATCAGCTGCCAACGACGCATCCGATCGTCGCCGACATCACCGATCTCGAGGCCGCCAAGCTCAACTTCGACGGCATCACGTATGCGAAGGGCGCGTCGGTCCTCAAGCAGCTCGTCGCCTTCGTGGGCGAGGACGCGTTCTTCGAAGGAGCCCGCCGCTACTTCGCCGCCCACGCGTTCGGCAATACGACGCTCGACGACCTGCTCGTGCAGCTGAGCGCCGTCTCGGGTCGAGACATGGGCGAGTGGTCCCGGGCGTGGCTGGAGACGACGGGCATGTCGACGCTGTGGCTGGAGGAGACGGACGATGCGGATGCCGCAACCCGTGTGCTCGTGCAGACCGACCCGCGTCCGCACCGCCTGCGCATCGGTCTGTACGCCCGCGAGGGGGAGCGGCTCGTGCGTCGCGAGCAGATCGCCGTCGACGTCAGCGAGGAGCGCACGTCGATCGTCGTCCCCGAGGCGGATCTCGTGCTGCTGAACGACGACGACCTGACCTATGCGAAAGCGCGTCTGGATGAGCGCTCACTCACCGCTGTCGAGGAGTCGCTGTCGGCGATCGATGACCCGCTCGCGCGTGCACTCGTATGGTCGTCGCTGTGGAACGCCACCCGCGACGGCGATCTCGACCCCCGGCGGTATCTCGGCATCGTGCGCGCGCACGCACCGCTCGAATCCAACAGCGGGCTCCTCACCGGCGTCCTCGCGAACGCCGCGTTCGCGATCCGCCACTTCCTCGCGGACGCGCATCGCGACGCGGAGCAGCGGTCGTGGCTCGCGGCGTCGCTCATCGCCGTGTGGGACGCGGATGACGGAAGCGATGCACAGCTGTCGTGGGCGCGCGCCTTCGCCGGGGCATCCGCGTACGACGACCACCATGCCGAGCAGGTGCGGGAACTGCTGGGTGGGCACGTGCCCGACGGCCTCGTCGTCGACCCCGACCTCCGTTGGCAGCTGCTGACCGCGTTGGCGACCACCGGGCACGCCGATGCCGCGGAGATCGCCGCCGAGCTCGAGCGCGACGACACCGGAAGCGGCCGGACGGCCGCGCGTCGCGCGCTTGCCTCCCGTCCGGAAGCCGACGTGCGTGCTGCGGCCTGGGAGGCGGCCTGGAACGACCTCTCGCTCAGCAACGACCACCTCGATGCAGAGATCGGGGGGTTCCGTGCCGGCGGACGCCGTGATCTCATCGCGGGCTTCGATGCGGAGTACTTCCGCCGCATCGGCGACGCGTGGCGGAGCCGCAGCATCGAACTCGCGCGGCGCCTCGTGCTCGGGCTGTTCCCCTCGTCGGACACCACCGACGCGGCCGACGCCTGGTTGGCCGAGAACGCGGAGGCGCCCGCTGCGCTGCGCCGACTCGTGCTCGAGCAGCGCGATCACCTCGCCCGCGAGATCCGCGTGCGGGCGGCGCAGGACTAGGGCGTCCGCGGTTCGAGAGCCATCCCCATCACCGTGCGCACGATCCACGGATGCGCGCGGTCGTCGTCGATGTGGGTCATCCCCAGGTTCTCGGCGACGCCGCGCGAGGCGCGGTTCTCGGGATGGATGATCGCCGTCAGCACGATCGGCGCGTAGCGCTTTCGTGCGAGCTCGACGCACGCGTGCGCGGCCTCGGTGGCGAAGCCCCGTCGCTGCATCTCCCGTCGCACGTGGTACCCGACCTCGAGCACACGCTCGTCGTTCACCGATTGCCAGGTGAGTCCGCAGTCTCCGACGAACTCGCCCTCGTGGGTCTCGATGATCCACAGGCCGTGGCCGTCCTCTGCATAGCGAGTGCGCATCCGTGCGATCCAGTCGGCGCTCTCCGCCCGCGTCTTCGGTGCCGGGTAGTAGGCCATGACCTCGGGGTCGCCGAGCATCGCCGCCATCAGATCGAGATCGTCTTCCGCCATCTCGCGGAAGCGGAGGCGTGCGGTCGGCTCCGGGAGGAGCTGGGGCGCCGCCGGCATCAGATGTCGAGCGACTCGCCGGGCTCGAGCACGAGGAACTCGCCGCCGCCCTGCTGAGTCGCCCACTCCAGACGCTGGCGGTGCATGGTCTTTCCCGCCACCGAGAGTGTCATGTCGTGCGTGCCGAAAGCTCGGCGGGGCTTTACCGCGAGGACGTAGTCGATCGCCTCGCCGATCTTCAGCCACGGGGCACCGAGGGGTGCCGCGAGAGTGCCGACCTCGACGCCCTCCGGCACGGCGTAGGAGTCGCCGGGGTAATACAGCTCGTCGTTCACGAGCACGCCGACGTTCTCGATGACGGGGATCGACGAGTGGATGATCTCGTGCGCTCCGCCGAAGAAGCGCAGAGTGAATCCACCGACCGTGCGCGTCTCGCCCGGGGAGACGACGGTGATCTCGTAGCCCTCGGCCGCGCGGGCGACACCCGCTGGTCCGAAGATCGGAACGCCCGGCGCCATCCGCAGGATGCGGTCGAGATGCTCCGGCGTCCAATGATCGGGGTGCTCGTGGGTGAGCACGACGGCGACGACGTCGCCGAGGTCGTCGAGCGGAGTCGTGAAGGAACCCGGATCGATGAGCAGGGTCTCACCGTTCTGATCGATGCGGAGGCTGGCATGTTCGAACTTGGTCACGCGCATGCGTCGAGTCAACTCCCTCTCCGTGCGCCGTGCAAACCCTTGACTTTCTGCGCGCCACGCCCGGGCGACGCGATGCCGGGGCCTCGATTTGGCGTCGTGAGAAATGCCGTGGCATACTTGAACGGTTGTCGCGCGACGGAAACGAAACGCAGACGGCCCCATCGTATAGCGGCCTAGTACGCCGCCCTCTCACGGCGGTAACGCGGGTTCGAATCCCGCTGGGGTCACACAACAAGAGAAGGCCCCCGGTTCTCCGGGGGCCTTCTTCGTGCGTCGACGTCTGTGCTCAGGTCGTGCGCTTCGCGCCGGTCAGCCACAGCGCGACCGTCGTCGTCACCAGGGCTGCCGCGGCGAGCGGGAAGTCGAGTCCGTACATCGTGATGCCGATCACCGGGGCGACGAACACGAGCACCGCGACGGTCGTCGCTGCCGGGGAGGGGAAGCGCGCGGGTGTCTGCCGCGGAGCCTTCTCGAAGCGAACGAGCCACAGCGATGCCAGCCACACGGTGCCGAGGACGATCGCGAAGAACACCGGACGCGTCCACCACCATGCGGCGCTCCCGGGGGTGGGCATCGGCAGGGGCAGCAGCAACTCGATCCCGATGAGCACGAGGATCACCGGGAAGTGCCAGAGGTAGATCGTCATCAGGCGGGAACCGATCAGGAAGACCGCCCCCTGCGCCGGTCGCGTGCGCATGAGAGCCGTCAGCGGCTGGCGCAGGAGCGTCAGCCCCGCAGCCTGCACGATCGCCAGCAGCGCCATCGGCGCGGTCGGAGGCCACTGGTTCGTGAGCATGCTCGCGGGATATCCCGCGATCACGACGAGCGCCCAGAGCGCGCCGTAGCCGGCCACGAAGATCGCCGCGAGCTGCCACCGACTGTGCCGCGCGAACCAGCCGTCGTACAGGAAGAAGCCCACCTGCTGCGCGAACAGCCAGATGAAGACGATGTTCGGGATGCCGAAGATCTCCTGGCCGAAGCCGTACCCCGTCGGCGGCACGCGATCGATGCCCAGCAGCTCGCCGAGAACCAAGAAGCGGAAGGCGTCGACCGCGAAGCCGGCGAGCAGCAGCACGACGAGTACGCGCGCGCCGAACCGCTCGTGCAGGCGCATCATGAACGGCGCGCACGCCTGAGCGATCAGATACGCGGCGAGGAACCATAGCGGTGAGCCGACGCCGATCGCGATCGAGTCCACGAAAGCGGGATCGAGGTCGATCAGCCGTGTGACGCCCAGGGCGACCGTGAAGAACACGAAGACCGGGAGTGCCGGGCGGGCGAGCCGGGCGAGCCGCACGCGCACGAAACCGTCGGCCGTCTCTCCTCGGGCGGTCGCGGAGCGCCATCCCGCGCGCGCCGCGTATCCGCCGACGACGAAGAACAGCGGCATGATGTTGACGATCCACGTGCCGGCGACGAACCAGGACTGCAGCTCGACGGTCTTCTCGATCACCAGAGATCCGTCCGAGCCTCGGCCGACGCCGGTGAACAGGATGTGCACGAAGACCACGAGGAGCACGCACGCCACGCGTGCGAGGTCGAGCGTGAGGTCTCGTCCGGCGGGGACGGTGCGGGTCGTCGTGTCGGCGGCGGCGCGGGTCATGCCGAAGACTCTAGCGCCGCGAGGCCATCGCCCAGGTGCCCGTGCCGTCACCTGTGCAGAAAGCGCCGAAGGGGCACCCGCAGAGTATGCGGGCGCCCCTTCGGGTTCGAGCGTCGGTCAGGCCTCGACGTCGGATGCCGCAGCCGTCGCAGCGTCTCGTCGCATCCGGCGGGCCCGACGGATGAGCCAGATCGCGAGCACCACCACGCCGGCGATCGCGGCCCAGGGGAGGAGGAAGCCGACGGCGATCACGAGAGCGTTGAGCGAGACGATGAGCCCGTTCCATCCTGCCCACAGCCCGTCACCGAACCCCGCGGGATCGGCGGTCGTCGTCGTGGCGGTCCGGGTCAGCTGCACCTGGAGGCTGGACATCGCGACCTGGTCGTCGAGCGCGGCGAGCTGCTGCTCGTAGGACTCGAGCTGCGCCTGGCGGTCGGTCAGCGCGACCTCGGCCTCGATGAGCTCCGAGACGGATCCCGTCTGCGCCATGAGTTCGGTGAGCCGCTGGACCGAGGCCTTCGTCGCGTCGACACGCGCCCGGAGATCCACGGCGACGTCGGTGACGTCCTGGCGGGAGATCGACGACGACAGCACCTCCCCGGATTCGTCGAGCTCGGCGATGACCGCCGCCAGGTCGGCGGACGGTACGCGGATGCTGATCCACCCGTACCCCGAATCCGCTGGAGCCGGCTCCGACGTGCCGTCGACAGCCAGGGCCTTGCCGACTTCGGTGCTCTCGACGTACCCGCCGCGCTCCTCGGCCAGCGCGCTGATGGCGTCCGCGGCATCCGCGATGTCCTCCACCTCGAGCGTGGCGTTCGCGTTCGCGATGATCTCGCGATCGGCCGTGTCGACTTCTCCGCTCGCGAGCGAACTCGATTCGGCGGCGCTGTCGAGGCTCGCACTGCGATCGCCGGAGACACCCTGCTCGGGCATGGCGACACCCGGGACGGGCGCATCGACGGCGGGGGAGCTGAAGCCATCGGCCGTGCTCGAGGCGCCGCCGGAACCGACGACACCGAGGATCGGGGGCGTCACCAGCACGCCGACCGCGAAGGCCGCGGCGACGCCGACACCGGTCAGCCAGCGACGGCGGCGCGCTCCGGCACGCGCAGGAGCCACCTGCGGGGCCGGGCCGGGAGCGCGCTCCGCGGCGATCTGGGCGAACACGGCGTTCTCGATGCGCGTGACCGCCTCATCCGACAGCTCGGGCAGCTCTTCCGGGGTGGTCTGGTCGTTCATGCGTCTCTCACTTCCTGGACGGCGCCCCGCAACTGGGTGCGCACTCGGGAGAGACGGTTCCGAACGACGGCGTGACTCACACCCAGCTCCTCCGCGGCCGCCTGATAGGCGTACCCCTCGGTGGCGCAGAGGCGGAAGATCTCGCGATCGATCTCGCTGAGGTTTCCCACCTCATCGGCGATCCGAGCCGCGAGCGCCGCCGTGATGACCTGCTCCTCGACGTTCACCGTGTCCGGGAGGGAGTCATCGAGCGCGTCGGAGGTGTGCGCCTGATCCCGCCGCCGTTGCCGCAGACGATTCGCCGCCTGGAAGCGGCAGATCGTCGCGAGCCACGGCAGGATCGACTCGCCCTGGAGGTCGAGTGCGGGGAGCTTGCGCCAGGCGACCAGGAAGGTCTCCTGGGCGATGTCCTCGGCATCCGCGGGGGAGGCGAGGATGCCGTAGGCGATCCAGTACACGGGTCGCACATGTGCGCGGTACAGCTCGCGGAAGGCGCTCTCGTCACCCGACGCGGCCTGCGCCGCCCATCTCTGATCACTCGTCTGCGTAGGCATCCTGATTCCGTTCGGTGTCTCTCACCCGGAGAGTGTCGAGGGATGCCCCATCGTCTCAGAATCCTCCGCGCGCCGATATCGTCGGCGCTCCGATAGCATTGCGTCTGCGAGGGGGAGTATCCCGGATCCGCGCGTAACGTCATCACGAGCACCAAGGCCGCTGCTCCGGGCGCGCGACGCACCGTGTGCGGGGGAGAGACTCTCGATCCTTCTAGACCCTTCGCGAAAGCTGTCGTTCCCCGTGGAAATCCCTCTCTGGTTCGAGATCACCTCGATGATCGTCCTCACGGTCATCCTCATCGGCGATCTCCTGCTCATCCGGCTCCGGCCGCACATCCCCTCCACGAAGGAGTCGACCCTGTGGGTCGTCTTCTACGTGGGACTCGCCCTGCTGTTCGCCCTCCTCCTGGGTAACGTCGGCGGGTGGCAGAACGCCGGCGACTTCATCACCGGGTGGGCGCTGGAGTACAGCCTCTCGGTCGACAACCTCTTCGTCTTCGTGCTGATCATGGCCCAGTTCGCCGTGCCGCGGCGTCTGCAGCAGCAGGTCCTCATGGTGGGCATCATCATCGCGCTGCTCCTGCGCGGTGCCTTCATCCTCGTCGGCGTCACGATCATCGAGAACTTCTCCCCGATCTTCTACATCTTCGGCGCCTTCCTCGTGTGGACGGCGATCCGCCAGGCGATGCCCGAGGGCGACCACGACGGCGAGGTGCAGCGCGAGAACTTCATCGTGCGCCTGCTGCGCCGCCGGATCGACATCAGTGAGACGTACGACGGATCCAAGATCCGCACGACCGTCGACGGCAAGCGCATGTGGACTCCGATGATCATCGTGTTCATCACGATCGGCGTGACCGACCTGATCTTCGCGATCGATTCGATCCCCGCGATCTTCGAGATCACGACGAACGGGTTCCTCGTGTTCTCGGCGAACATCTTCGCGCTCATGGGCCTGCGTCAGCTCTACTTCCTGCTCGGTGACCTGCTCGACCGCCTGCGTTACCTCCATTACGGCATCGCGGTGATCCTCGGGTTCATCGGCATCAAGCTGATCCTGCACGCCCTGCACGTCAACGAGCTGCCGTTCATCAACGGCGGTGAGCACGTGGAATGGGTGCCCGACATCGACAACATGGTCTCGCTCGGAGTCATCCTGGTCTCGATGACCGTGGCGACCATCGCGAGCCTGATCGCGGCTTCGCGGGAGAAGCGGGCGCAGAAGGTGGCACCGCCCGCGGAGTGATCCCGGAGGGACGCGACTCGGGCGCGGATCACTCCGTCGACCAGAGGATCTCCGCGTCGAGGGTGGCGTCGATCGTCTGACGGAGCAGTGCCCCGACCGATTCCGACTGCAGAAGCGAATAGCGGTCGTACTCGCCGAGCGGGGCGATCGCGGCGAGCTGCCAGGACGCGGCGAGGGGATCGTCGGAGAGTTCGGTGTTCGGATCCCAGCGCGCCTCGGGTGCGCGGGCGAGCACGCGCCGCACGATCGACTCGCCCTCGGCGAGCAGGGGAGTCAATCCGTCGTGCCACTCCAGAGTGGGGAGCGGGGTCAGAGCGGCCCGAGGATGCGGGTCGTCGTCGAGCCACTGCTCGACCAGGAACCGTTCCGTGCCGACGGCGAGCGCATGCAGCACCTCGGTGTCGGCGGACACGCTGACGAGCCGCGCCAGGGTTCCGACGCGACTGCGCTGGTCGCCACCGCCCGCCTCGGCGCCGCGCTCGATCAGCACGACGCCGAACTCCGGATCCTCTTCGTCGAGGAGCCGCCCGATCATGGTGAGGTATCGGGTCTCGAACACGCGGAGCGGGAGCGGGGTGTACGGGAACAGCACCGAACCGAGGGGGAACATCGGCATCGGGTTCATGGGATCAGTCAACACCCCGCGCCGCACGCAGGCCAGCGTCGTACAGTGAAGAGATGCGCAGACCGCTCCCCGTCACTCCCGCGCCCGGTCAGGAATCGGTGTGGGACTACCCGCGACCGCCTCGAGTGGAAGCGGTGGCGGAACGCGTGACGATCCGGCTCGGTGGCGAACTGATCGCGGACACCCACCGGGCGATGAGAGTGCTCGAGACGAGCCACCCGCCGGTCTACTACCTCCCGATCGCCGACTTCGCACCGGGGGCGCTCACCGAGGCGGCCGGTTCGTCGTTCTGCGAATTCAAGGGTGCAGCGCGCTATCTCGATGTCCACGGCGGAGGTGTCGTGCGCGCGGGCGCCGCATGGAACTACCCTGATCCGACGCGGGGTTTCGAAGCGCTCGAGGACCGCGTCGCCGTGTACGCCGGGCCCATGGACGAGTGCACGGTCGGCGGAGAGATCGTCGTCCCGCAGCCCGGTGGTTTCTACGGCGGCTGGGTCACGTCGGCCGTGGTGGGTCCGTTCAAGGGGATCCCGGGCTCGATGGGCTGGTAGTTCCCACCCGCCGACGATCAGAACGCCCGTAGGTTCGCCTGCAGCCCGCCGTCCGCGTACTCACGACGCAGGATGCCGCGACGACGGAGGACTGGCACCAGCTCGTCGAGCGTGCGGTGCAGGGTCACCGGGTGGAAATCGCCCCAGAGCAGTACGCCGTCGTTGCCCCACTCGCCGAGCTCCTCGATCAGGTCGGCGAACTCCTCCGCCGTACCCACGAAGCCGCTCCGATCGCTGATGCGTCCGGCGCGGACGAGGGCGGTGAGGTGCGCGCGCAGGGGGGCTCCCTCGCCGCGGTCGCCGATCAGCCGCTGGATGCTTCCGCGTGACACGTGTGCGCCGAAGATCGACAGATCGAGCGGGCGATCGAGGTCGAGTCCGGTGAGATCGGTCTCGAGATCGCTCGACTGCTTGCGTGCGATCTGCTCGAGGGCGGCGTCGTCGGGATGGGCCGAGGCGGCGACGATCCGGTCTGCCTCCTCGGGCGACGAGACGATGACGGGCTGGATGGCGAACAGGATCTTGATGTCCTCCGGGCGGCGTCCGCGTTCGATCGCCGCATCGTGGATCTTCTTCCGATATGCGCGCACCGACGTCTCGTTCAGCGGCGCGAGCGCGAGCTGCACGTCGGAGTTCGCGCCCGCGAAGCCGAGGCCGCGGCCCGACCCGCCCGGCGACACGATCGCCGGTTCGCCGTCGGTGAAGGGGATCGCGTTGAGCGGCCCGTCGAAGGCGTAGTACTCGCCGCGGTGCTGTACCGGGCGCAGCTTCGAGCCGTCGGCGTAGACGTCGCTGTCACGATCGAGCACGAGGGCTCCGTCGTCCCAGCTGCGCCAGAGCGCGCGGATGCCGTCGAGCCATTCCTCCGCGCGGTCGTAGGCCTCGTCATGCCCGAGCTGGGCCGCGCCGGAGAAGTGACGGGCGCTCCCGGTGTCGGTGACGACGTTGAGACCGAGGCGATGTCCGCTCAGATGCTGGAGCGTGGCGAACTGGCGGGCCGACGTGAAGGGCAGGGACGCCGCGGGATTCACCGTGGGCACCACGCCGAGATGCTTCGTCGCCTGGAACAGGTAGGGGGCGAGCAGCAGAGGGTCGTGCTTGGGCCCGCCGAAGGCGTGGCGCACCCGCAGATCGATCGTCGAGGGCGATCCGAGCGAGGGGCCGTCCTCGATGATCACCAGATCGAATCCGGCCTGCTCGAGCGTGCGCGCCGCTTCCTGGTAGATCTCGGGTCGTGTCCAGTCGTAGTCCCAATCGAGCGACGGGTAGCCCCAGCCCTGCGGTCCGAAGCCGCGCGCGAGGAACCAGCCGAAGTGCTGCGGGCGGCTCATGCGACGACCTCCCGAACGGTCTCGAGCACGCGCGACAGATCGGCGATGAGGTCGTCGATGTCCTCGATGCCGATCGAGAGGCGCAGCGTACCCGGGTGCACGCCGAGGGCGAGACGCTCGTCCTCGGTGCGGTGGGAGTGGCTGGTCGTGCCCGGATGCAGCACCAGGGAGCGGACGTCGCCGATGTGCGTCATATGGATGAAGACGCCGACGCTCTCGACGAAGTCGCGTGCGGCGGGGAGGCCTCCGCGGAGGGTGACGGTGAAGATGGAGCCGAACCCGCCCTGGAGGTAGCGCGCCGCGGTCGCGTGATCGGGGTGGGTGGGGAGACCGGCGTAGTCCACCCGCTCGACGTCGGGATGCTGCGACAGCCACTCGGCGACCGCTTGGGCGTTGCGCGACTGCCGTTCGACCCGCAGTCCGAGCGTCTCGACGCCCTGACCGATGAGGAAGGCGTTGAGCGGGGAGGGTGAGGCGCCGAATCGAGGAGCCACGCTCTCCCGGGCGTACGCGATCCGCGCGTTCCCACCGTGCCGTGCGGCGACACTCGGCTCGCCGTTGCGGCCCGGGAGAACGAGATGCGGAGCATTGTGTCCGGCGACCGCCGGGTCGAAGCGGCCGTCGTCGACGATCACACCGCCGAGCACCGAGCCGTGCCCGGCCAGGAACTTCGAGGCGGAGTGCACCACGATCGCCGCTCCGTGCTCGAGCGGACGCACGAGGAATGGCGTCGCGAGCGTGTTGTCCACGATCAAGGGGATCGCCGACTCGTCGGCGACCGCGCTCACCACGGCGATGTCGAGGATGTCGTTGCGGGCGTTGGCGATCGACTCGGCGAACAGAGCCCGGGTGTTCGGACGGATGGCGGCGCGCCAGGCATCCGGATCGGCAATGTCGTCGACGAACGTCGTCTCGATCCCCAAGCGGGAGAGATTGTCGAGAAAGAGGCCGCGACTTCCCTCGTAGATGTGCGTCGACGAGACGATGTGGTCGCCGGCGCCCGCGACCGTCAGAAGGGCGGTCACGACCGCCGCCTGACCGCTCGCGACGAGCAGGGCGTCCGCCCCGGACTCGAGCGCCGCGATCTGCCGCTCCACGGCCCGAACGGTCGGATTGCCCGTGCGGGTGTAGCCGAAGCCGGCGCCGGTGCCGAAGTGATCGGCGGCGTGATCGAAGTCGTCGAACTCGAAGCCGGCGGTCAGGTAGATCGGCGTCGCGCGCGCAGCGGCGGAGTCTCGCGTCCTCGCGGCGTGCACGGCGCGAGTCGCGAAGCGGGCGTGGTCGGCGGTCATGCGATGCCTCTCGATGATTCGGGTGAACAGTAGAGTGTCACGGCGCGTCATCGGGCGCCGAAGCGGTGGTAACCTGACGTCATGCGGATCGTGCTCCTTCTTAGCGGCCGCGACGAGACCTCGTTCTGAGCCCCTCCTCGTCGCGGAGTCCATCGTGGGCCGAACCGCCAGCTTCAGGAGAAGAGCCATGAACACCCCCGCAGTCGACGTCGATTCCTCACGCCCGAGAACCCTGGCCGAGAAGGTCTGGGACGACCACCTCGTCGTCAAGGGCGAGAACGGTGAGCCGGATCTCATCTACATCGACCTGCACCTCGTGCACGAGGTCACCAGTCCGCAGGCCTTCGACGGCCTGCGCTCGGAAGGGCGACCGCTGCGCCGCCTCGACCTCACGATCGCCACGGAGGACCACAACACTCCGACGTGGGAGATCGACAAGCCGATCGCCGATCTCACCAGCCGCACGCAGATCGAGACGCTGCGCCGCAACGCCGCCGAGTTCGGAGTCCGTCTGCACTCCCTGGGAGACGCCGAGCAGGGGATCGTCCACGTGGTCGGCCCGCAACTCGGACTCACCATGCCGGGCATCACTGTCGTCTGCGGCGACTCGCACACCTCGACCCACGGTGCCTTCGGTGCCATGGCCTTCGGTATCGGTACGAGCGAGGTCGAGCACGTCATGGCGACCCAGACGCTGCCCCTGAAGCCGTTCAAGACGATGGCGATCAACGTCGAGGGAACGCTGCGACCCGGCGTCACCGCCAAGGACATCATCCTCGCCGTGATCGCGAAGATCGGCACCGGCGGTGGCCAGGGCTACGTGCTCGAATACCGCGGCAGCGCGATCCGCGCCCTCTCGATGGAGGGGCGCATGACGATCTGCAACATGTCGATCGAGGCAGGTGCCCGCGCCGGAATGGTCGCGCCCGACCAGACGACCTTCGACTACCTCGAGGGGCGTCCGCACGCGCCGAAGGGCCAGGACTGGGAGGATGCCGTCGCCTACTGGCGCACGTTGCCCTCCGACGACGGGGCCGCCTTCGACGCCGAGGTGTTCATCGACGCCGACGACCTCGAGCCGTTCGTGACCTGGGGCACCAACCCCGGGCAGGGAAGTTCGCTCTCGGCGGCGGTGCCGGATCCCGCCGCGATCACCGATCCGAACGAGCGCGCCGCGGCGGAACGTGCACTCGAGTACATGGACCTCACGCCGGGGACGCCTCTCAAGGAGGTGCCGGTGGATGCCGTCTTCATGGGGTCGTGCACGAACAGCCGCATCGAGGACCTGCGCGCCTTCGCATCGATCATCGAGGGCAAGAAGAAGGCAGACGGGGTGCGCGTGATGGTGGTGCCGGGCTCGGCGCGGGTGCGTCTCGAGGCCGAGGCCGAGGGCCTCGATCGGATCATCAAGGACTTCGGCGCCGAGTGGCGTTTCGCCGGGTGCTCGATGTGCCTGGGCATGAACCCCGACCAGCTGGCACCGGGGGAGCGCTGCGCATCGACCTCGAACCGCAACTTCGAAGGCAGGCAGGGCAAGGGTGGGCGCACGCACCTCGTGTCACCCCTCGTCGCGGCGGCCACGGCCATCCGCGGAACCTTGTCGAGCCCGAGCGATCTGGAGATCTGATCATGGAGAAGTTCACCACCCACACCGGCATCGCCGCTCCTCTGAAGCGGTCGAACGTCGACACCGACCAGATCATCCCCGCCGTCTTCCTCAAGCGGGTCACCAAGACCGGCTTCGAGGACGCGCTGTTCCACGGCTGGCGTCAGGACCCCGAGTTCGTCCTCAACCAGCCGTCGTATCAGGGCGCCTCCGTGCTGCTGGCCGGTCCCGATTTCGGCACAGGCTCGAGCCGTGAGCACGCCGTCTGGGCGCTGCGCGACTTCGGCTTCAAAGTCGTGCTCAGCCCGCGCTTCGCCGACATCTTCCGCGGTAACTCGGGCAAGCAGGGCTTGCTCGCCGCAACGATCTCCGAAGAGGATCTCGAGCGTTTCTGGGCCGAGATCGAGCGGAATCCCGGGGTTCGGATGACCGTCGACCTCGAGGCGCGCACCGCGTCGATCGGCGACATCCAGGCCGAGATCGGTATCGACGATTACACTAGATGGCGGCTCCTCGAAGGGCTCGATGACATCGGGCTCACGCTGCGCAACGAAGACAAGATCGCGCAGTTCGAGGCCCGTCGCGAGTCGTGGCGGCCCCGGACCCTTCCCGTTCAGTAACGCGGTGGAGGCGGGTGGCTGAGGGGCACCCGCCCCGAACACAGTGAACTGAAGTGAGGCTCCGAATGACGACACCCGTGCGCGACGCTCTTCCGGACGGAGTCCCCGCACTCACCGGAGACGTCCTCGCGATTCGAGGCGGACGCCCGCTGCGCGGCCGCGTCGACGTCAAGGGGGCGAAGAACCTCGCCACCAAGGCGATGGTCGCCTCCCTCCTCGGTGAGACCGTCAGCACCCTCCGCGACGTGCCCGCGATCAGCGACGTCGCGGTCGTCCGCTCCCTCCTCGAGGTGCACGGCGTGCGCGTGTCCGAGGGCGACGAGCCCGGTGCGCTCGTCTTCGACCCGAGCGACGTCGAGTCGGCCCACTTCGAGGAGATCGACGCACACGCCGGTGCATCGCGCATCCCGATCCTCTTCTGCGGCCCGCTCCTGCACCGTCTCGGTCAGGCCTTCATCCCCGACCTCGGCGGGTGCCGCATCGGCGACCGCCCCATCGACTTCCACCTCGACGCGCTCCGCAAGTTCGGCGCCGTCGTCGAGAAGCTCCCCAGCGGCATCCGTCTGTCGACCCCCAACGGTCGCCTGCACGGCGCGAACATCCACCTCCCGTACCCGAGCGTCGGCGCGACCGAGCAGGTCCTGCTGACGGCCGTGCGGGCGGAGGGCGTGACGGAGCTGCGCAACGCGGCGATCGAGCCCGAGATCATGGATCTCATCGCCGTGCTCCAGAAGATGGGCGCGATCATCTCGTACGAGCCCAACCGGGTCATCGTCATCGAGGGCGTCGAGAAGCTCCGCGGCTACGACCACCGGTCGATCTTCGACCGCAACGAGGCGGCTTCCTGGGCCTCCGCCGCTCTGGCGACCGACGGCGAGATCTTCGTCGGCGGCGCGAAGCAGCAGGAGATGCTGACCTTCCTCAACGTCTTCCGCAAGGCGGGCGGATGGTTCGACATCCAGGAGGACGGCATCCTCTTCCGTCGTGAAGGGGAGCTGCGCCCCGTGGTCGTCGAGACCGACGTCCACCCCGGCTTCATGACCGACTGGCAGCAGCCCCTCGTGGTCGCCCTCACCCAGGCCAACGGCCGGTCGGTCGTGCACGAGACGGTGTACGAGAACCGCATGGGCTTCACCGAGGCGCTCGTGAAGATGGGCGCCGACATCGTCGTCCACCCGCGCGGGCTGCAGGCCGGACCGCGCCGCGTGCCGCGCCGCGACCTCGAGCAGGCCGCCGTCATCACGGGGCCGACCCCGCTGCACGGCGCTGACATCGTCGTGCCCGACCTCCGGGGCGGGTACAGCCACGTGATCGCGGCGCTCACCGCTTCCGGCGAGTCCAAGGTCTCGGGTGTCGACATCCTCAGCCGCGGCTACGAGAAGTTCCTCGCGAAGCTCGACGCGCTCGGCGCCGACTTCGACGTCCTCCGGTGACGCCGATGCGCAACAGGTCGCCGGAGACGACGCGGCCCAGCATCTTCTGGCCGGTCGCAGTGATCGTCCTCCCGCTCGTCTCGTTGATCGCGAAGATCCGGGTGAGGAACCCGGAGAAGCTCCCGCGCGACGGGGCGTACGTGCTCGCGCCGAACCACTATTCGGAGTTCGATCCGCTGATCGTGGCGGTCGCCGTGTGGCGGATCGGCCGCGCGCCGAGGTTCATGGCGAAGGAGAGCCTCTTCCGTGTGCCGGTTCTCGGATGGATCCTGCGCAGGACGGGGATGATCCCCGTGGCACGTGCGTCGTCGGCCACGGCGGCCAAGCAGACGATGCTGCAGTCGAAGGAGATCGTCGAGAACGGTCGCGGGGTCATCGTCTACCCCGAGGGCACCCTCACCCGCGATCCCGACCTGTGGCCCATGCGCGGTAAGTCCGGCGCGGTCCGCCTGGCCCTGACCGACGGCATCCCGCTGATCCCGATGGCCCAGTGGGGCACCCAGGAGATCATGGGCCGGTACCAGAAGGGGCTGAGCCTCTGGCCGCTCCGGAAGCCCGTGGACGTGATCGTCGGCGACCCCGTCGACGTCTCCGACCTCCAGGGACGTGGCGGCGACCAGGCCGCCCTGAACGAGGCCACCACGCGGTTGATGAACGCGATCACCGTTCTGCTCGAAGAACTGCGCGACGAGAAGGCCCCCGCCGAGCGGTGGAACCCGTCGACGCACGGTCAGAAGGAGACGGGGCGCCTTGACTCCTAAGCGAACGACGCACCAGGGGCCGCGCGTCGCCGTGATCGGCGCCGGCAGCTGGGGCACGACCTTCGGCAAGATCCTCGCCGACGGCGGCGCCCAGGTCACCATGTGGGCACGCAGAGCCGAGCTGGCGCAGGAGATCAACGAGGCCAAGCGCAACTCGCGATACCTCCCCGGCATCAACCTTCCGCGGTCGATGGCCGCGACGCATGAGCTCGCGACCGCGCTCGAGGGCGTCGATCAGGTCTACCTGTCCGTGCCCAGCCAATCTCTGCGCGAGAACCTGAAGGCGTTGCGGCCGCTGCTCGCCGGATCGGAAGCCAAGATCGTCAGCCTCATGAAGGGCGTCGAGCGCGGCACCGGACTGCGCATGAGCCAGGTCATCCAGCAGGAGCTCCGCTGCGATCCCGACCGGGTGGCCGTCGCTTCGGGACCCAACCTCGCGCTCGAGATCGCTCGGGAGCAGCCGACGGCCGCCGTCATCTCGTCGCGCAGCCAGGAGACGGCCGAGACGGTCGCCCGCGCCGCGCGCAACGATTACTTCCGCACCTTCGTGAACACCGATGTGATCGGCACCGAGTTCGGCGGAGTGCTCAAGAACCTCATCGCCGTCGCGATCGGGATCGTCGACGGCGTCGGCTACGGCGAGAACACGAAAGCGTCGATCATCACCCGCGGACTGGTCGAGATGACCGACTTCGCGGTCGCCAACGGTGCGCACCCGGAGACGCTCCAGGGGCTGGCGGGACTGGGCGATCTGATCGCGACCTGCCAGTCGCCGTTGAGCCGCAACAACACGGCCGGGCGTCTGCTCGGCCAGGGGTACAGCTTCCAGGACGTCGTCAAGCAGATGCAGCAGACCGCCGAGGGACTCGCGTCCGTCGCGCCGATCCTGCAGTTGGCACGCGAGTCCGAGGTGCACATGCCCATCGTCGAACAGGTGAAGATGGTGCTCGACGGCAAGATGAGCCCGCGCGACATCGCACCCCACCTGACGACGGACGACGACACCCCGCAGGGGGAGAGGACCAACCATGGACAAGCAGACGGTGGTGGTGCTGTTCGGAGGGCGCTCCAGCGAGCATTCGATCAGTTCCGCAACGGCGGGCGGAGTGCTGGGCGCGATTGATCGCGGTCGCTACGACGTGATCCCTGTCGGGATCACTCGCGAGGGCGCCTTCGTTCTCGAGGACGACGACCCGGCCAAGTTCCCGCTCGATGCCGCGCACCTCCCTGAGGTGGTCGACAACGGCACCCGCGTGCTGTGGCCCGAACCCGGGGGCGACCGCACGCTGCGCGTCGTCCGTGTCGACGGAACGATCGACGGTCTCGGCGAGATCGACGTGGTGCTCCCGATCCTCCACGGCCCGCACGGAGAGGACGGCACGATCCAGGGGTACTTCGACACCCTCGAGGTGCCGTACGCCGGTGGCGGTGTGCTCGACTCGGCGCTGTGCATGGACAAGCACTTCATGAAGATCGCGCTGCAGGCAGCCGGCATCGTCGTGGCGCCCTGGGTCACGGTTCGGCGCCGTGCGTGGGACCAGGACGCCGCGCAGGTGCGCGCACAGGCTGCCGAACTGGGCCTCCCGCTGTTCGTCAAGCCCGCGCGTGCGGGCTCGAGCGTCGGCGTGTCGAAGGTGGAGGCGCTGGACGAACTCGACGCGGCGCTCGCGATCGCGTTCGCCGAAGACGACAAGGTGCTGATCGAGACCGGCGTCAGCGGACGTGAGATCGAGGTGGCGGTGCTCGAGGGCGCCGACGGCGTGCGCGCATCGCTGCCCGGCGAGATCGTGCTGACCTCGCGCGGTTTCTACGACTTCGAGGGCAAGTACCTCGGGGGAGACGGCGTCGACGTCGTGTGCCCGGCCGTGCTCACGGATGCCGAGATCGCGGCGATCCAGAGCGCGGGCGTGAGCGCGTTCGAGGCCGTCGACGGTCGCGGGCTGGCGCGCGTCGACATGTTCCTCACTCCGGAGGGTGACCTCGTCGTCAACGAGCTCAACACGATGCCGGGGTTCACCCCGATCTCGATGTTCCCGAAGTGCTGGGTGGCCTCCGGTCTCAGCTACGGCGACCTGATCTCGGAGCTCATCGAGGCGGGCCTGCGTCGCTGATCGGCGACGCGAGGTGCCTCAGCCCGCTGTCGGAGGCTGAGGCTGGCCGGGGTGCGGGCCCGCGTACTGCTGCTGCGGATACGCCTGCTGCGGCGGGTACTGCTGCTGCGGATACGCCTGCTGGGGCGGGTACGCAGGTGCGGGATGCCCGGCGCCGTATGCACCGCTCGGCGCCGCCGGGCCGGCTGCAACGCGGTGGACGATCGCGGCCACGAGAGCGGTGACCCACCCCCAGACGAGTGCCCAGGTGACTCCCGCGGTGCTGATCGTGAAGAACTGCACCTGGTAGATCTCGATCTGCGTGGGGTCGATCTGGAGGTACGCGAGCGTCAGTGGCGCACGGACGAGACCGGCGGCTGCGGACGCGATCATCACGGCGCCCCAGGTGCCGAAGAAGACGGCGGCCCCGCGCCCGGGAAGAGCTCCGCGGACGATCATTCTCACGAAGAGCCAGGTCAGGCCGCTCAGCACGACGAGCGCCAGGAGCATGCCCAGGATCGGCAGCGGGGAGCCTCCGCGGCCGAAGCCCCACCCGATCGGGTCGGGCAGGATCCAGACCCGCGGGACGTTCGGCACTCCGCCGAGCACGAAGAGGTAGCCGGCGAGGGAGCTGAGGAGAGCGCCGACGCCCACCAGGACGGCGGCGATGACGGGAGTTCGATTCGCGGGCTGAGGGTTCATGCCGCGAGTCTAGGAGACCGCGCTCAGCCGGCGGGGGACTCCACGCGGTCGGTGCATTTCGCGGTCGCCCGCTCGAGCCCGGGCTGGATGCTGGCGGAGAGCTTCTCGACGACCGTGCGGAAGTCGATCTCGGCGCCGCGTCGGATGATGACCTCGACGGCGGGGTCGCGCCCGTAGGTGACCAGGCGTTGACGCTCCTCCTCCTGGTCGAGCACGAGCCAGTCCACGCTGCCGATAGTGGTGCAGACGAGATCCGACGGCGCGGGCGGGGCGACGCCGCAGCGGAGCACGATCGTCGGATCACCCCATGCTCCGGTGGCCTGGGCATCCGTCCACACCCGGTCGAAGCCGGCGACGTTCTCGGGCAGCAGCACCGATACGTTCGCGCAGGCCGGGTTGTTCGCGTCATCCGCGGGCTCGAGGTGGATCGTCGTGGAGCATCCGGCGAGGGCGATCGCAACGGCTCCGGCGACCGCGACGGCAGCAGCGAGGCGACGGAAGAGGGGCATGCTTCCAGGCTACCTTTGAGTTCATGCCCTCCCGACCCGAGAACCACGACCCCCTGCTCGGCGAGCTCTCGGAGGGAAGCATCCTGCGCGCGATCCTGTCGCGCACGCCACCCGGATCGCACACGATCCTCGGTCCCGGAGACGACGCGGCGGTGATCTCCGCCCCATCGGGTTCGGTGGTCGCGACGACCGACACCCTCGTGCACGGTCCCGACTTCCGTCTCGCCTGGACCTCCGGCTACGACCTCGGGTGGAAGGCCGCCGCGGTCAACCTCGCCGATGTCGCCGCGATGGGAGCCCGTCCGACGGCCCTGCTGGTCGCCCTCGCCGTCCCTCGCGATCTGCGGCTGTCGTTCGTCGAGCGGCTGGCCGACGGCTTCCGCGACGCGTGCGAGGCGCTCGCGCCGGGGTGCGCGGTGGTCGGCGGCGATCTGACGGTCTCGGATGTGCTGACCGTCGCGGTCACCGCCCTCGGCGACCTCGAGGGGCGCTCGGCCATCACCCGCTCGGGCGCGCGGCCCGGGGAATCCGTCGCCATCGCCGGTGAGCTGGGCCTCGCGGCCCGCGGGCTGGCGGTGCTGTTCGGTCGTTTCCGCGACGGTGAGACGCCTGTCCCCGTCGATCCGTCGAGGCTCGGCGACGGTGAGGCGGCCGCGGTCGCCGCCCAGCTGCGACCGTCACCGCCGATCGGCCTCGGACCGATGGCCGCCGTGACGGGTGCGACCGCGATGATGGATGTGTCCGACGGGCTCGCGCTCGACGCCGGTCGCTTGGCGGATGCCTCCGGTGTCACCCTCGCACTCGACGGGCACGCGCTCGGGTCGGATGCGCGTCGCGCCCTGGCCGGAGGTGAGGACCACGCCCTTCTGGCCACCTTCCCCGAGGGGATGCTCGCTCCGGGCTTCCGCGTGATCGGACGCGTGGTCGAGCGATCCGGTGACGGTGTGCTGTGCGATGGCGAACCCGTCGATATCCGGGGGTGGGACCCCTATCGCGACTGGGACTCCGCCGCGGGCTGATCGCGATCCGCGCCGTCGAGCGGCTGCCCCCACCACACGGTGGTGTCGCCGTAGGTCTTCTCGCGCACGAGCTCGAGCCCCGCGGCGTCGAGATCCGGGGGTGTCGATCGGCGCGCACGCTCGACCACGACCAGTGCGTCGGGGGAGAGCAATGGCGCGAGGGCGACGAGATCCGCGGTCATCGCCTCGTCATCGAGGTCGTACGGCGGGTCGGTGAACACCAGGTCGAACGGGCCCTGCGCACGCACGAGGAACGGATGCACGGCGCTCTCGTGCACGCGGGCCGCCGCGACTCCGCCGGCGCGCGCGACGGCCGCGGAGTTCTTGCGCACGATCGCTGCGGCGGCGCGCCCCCGTTCGACCAGATCGGCGCTGCGAGCGCCGCGGCTGAGCGACTCCAGCCCGAGGGCGCCGGAGCCGGCGTACAGATCGAGCACCCGGGCGTCATCGATGGCGCCGAACGACTCGAGCGCTCCGAAGAGCGACTCCCGCACCCGATCGCTCGTGGGGCGGGTGCCGGCGTCCGGCACCTCCAGGCGCGTTCCTCCGGCCGTACCGGCGATGATCCTCGTCACCCGTTCACGATACGACAGGCGGAGTGACGCGGGTGTCGGTGGCGTTCCCTAGACTCGATGCATGTCGCTCACCCTGGATTCGTCGCTCGAGGACGCGTTGGGTACGACGACCGCGAAGACGCTGGATCGGGCGTTCTCGATGCGCACGGTGGGCGATCTTCTCTCGCACTATCCGCGCCGCTACGCCGATCCGGGCGAGCTGACTCCGATCCGCGAGCTCCCGCTCGGTGAAACGGTGACGATCGTGGCCGAGGTGCTCTCGTCGAGCTTCCGTCGCATGCGCAATCGCAACGGGGCGATGGTGGACGTCGTGATCGGCGACGGGATCGGTCGGATGTCGCTGACGTTCTTCGCGAAGAACATCGGTCAGGCGGAGTGGCGCTCGAACGATCTCGCGGTGGGCCGGCGAGGCGTGTTCTCCGGCAAGGTCGGGGAGTTCAACGGCGTGACGCAGTTCGCGCATCCCGAGTACGAGTTGTTCGATGACGAGGATTCCGCTCGACGCAGTGCGGATGCCCGCGCTTCGGTGCCGATCCCGATCTACCCGGCGACGTCGACGGTACAGACCTGGCAGATCGCGAGATTCGTCGGTCGGGTGATCGATGCGCTCGTCGACGTGCCCGATCCGCTCCCGGAATCCGTGCGATCCCGAGAGGAGCTCCTCACCGCGCGCGAGGCCATCGAGCTCATCCATCGGCCCCGCACCAAGAACGACATCGATCCTGCGGTGCGCACTCTGCGCATGCACGAGGCATTGACTCTGCAGACCGCTCTGCTCCAGCAGCGTGATGCGGTGCGCGCGCTCTCCGCGACCCCCCGCGCCGCGTCGCCGGGAGGGCTGCTCGAGCGCTTCGATGCCGCGTTGCCCTACACGCTCACGCCCGACCAGCAGACGGTCGGTGCGCAGATCGCCGAAGACCTGATCGGCGCGTGGCCGATGAACCGGCTGGTGCAGGGCGAGGTCGGTTCGGGAAAGACGCTCGTCGCGCTGAGGGCGATGCTCCAGGTGGCCGAGAGCGGGGGACAGGCGGCGCTCATCGCGCCGACCGAGGTGCTCGCGGGGCAGCATCTGCGCTCGATCACCAAAATGCTCGGTCGCGAGCTGGCTCCGCTCGTGATGCCGACTCTCCTCACCGGCCAGATGCCGGCTGCCGAGCGACGCAAGGCCGCCCTGCGCGTCGCCTCCGGCCAGGCATTGATCGTGGTCGGCACCCACGCACTCCTCGGCGAGAAGACCACGTTCGCCGACCTCGGTCTCGTGGTCGTCGATGAACAGCACCGCTTCGGCGTCGAGCAGCGCGAGGCGCTGCGCGCGAAGGGCTCGAGTCCGCATGCACTCGTGCTCACCGCGACCCCAATCCCGCGCACGGTGGCCATGACGGTCTTCGGCGACCTCGACACCTCCGTCATCCGGACGATGCCGGCGGGGCGCGCGGGCATCGAGTCCTTCGTCGCTCCGCTCGCCGAGCATCCCGGGTGGTTCAACCGTGTCTGGGAACGCGCGGCCGAGGAGATCGCCCAGGGGCGTCAGGTCTTCGCGGTGTGCGCGGCCATCGACACGACCAAGAAGACCGGCGAGGCGGGGGAGCAGCCGACGATCGCTTCGGAAGGCGGGAACGGCCCGCGCTGGGGCGTCGTGCAGCTCGATGAGGCGCTCGCGACCCATCCCACACTCGGCGGGTTGCGACGTGCGGTCCTGCACGGACGGATGCCGTCCGACGAGAAGGATGCGGTCATGCAGGCGTTCGCGCGCGGCGAGATCGATCTCCTGCTCGCGACGACCGTGATCGAGGTCGGCGTCGACGTTCCGAACGCGTCGACCATGATCGTGCTCGACGCCGATCGCTTCGGCGTGTCCCAACTCCACCAACTGCGTGGACGCGTCGGTCGCGGTGGCGTCCCGGGGCTCTGCCTGCTGGTCACGGAGGCCGAGTCCGGCTCCGTCGCCCGAGAGCGCGTCGATGCCGTCGCGGCTACGCTCGATGGCTTCGCGCTGGCCGAGGTCGATCTCGAGCTGCGCGGCGAAGGCGACGTGCTCGGTGCCGCCCAGGCGGGCGTGCGCTCCTCGCTCAAACTCCTCCGGGTCGTGAAGGACGCGGGCCTCATCGTGCGTGCTCGCGAGCTGGGTGAGGAGATCCTCGCGGCTGACCCCGATCTCGCGCGACACGCCGGTCTGCGCGACGCGATCCTCCGGCGAGTGACTGACGAAGACAGAGCCGCGCTCGCGAAGAACTGAGCTCGATGTCGCCGCACGGGGAGTGCATCGAAGAGGTGCCCTAGGCTGGTGGGCATGAGCAGCAGGATCGCCGTCGTCCCCGGTTCCTTCGATCCGCCCACGCTCGGACACCTCGACGTGATCCGGCGGGCCGCGACCCTGTTCGACGAGCTCCACGTGCTCGTCGTGCACAACCCCGGCAAGGAGGCGATGCTCCCGATCGCTCAGCGCATGTCCTTGCTGGAGCGATCGATCGCCGACGACGGGATGCCCGGCAACATCATCATCGGCTCGTGGAGCATGGGGCTGCTCGTCGACTATGCGCGCGACGTGAATGCGGGAGTCCTCGTCAAGGGCATCCGATCGCAGATCGACGTGGCCTACGAGTCGCCGATGGCGATCGTGAACCGCCACCTCGCCGACATCGAGACCGTGTTCCTCCTGCCCGATCCCGCGCACGCGCTGGTGTCGAGCTCACTCGTGCGTCAGGTGGCCTCGCTCGGGGGCGACATCTCCCCGTTCGTCCCGCCGGTGGTGGCCGAGTTCCTCGACACGGGCGCCCGGGGGATCTGAGCCCGAGCGTTCATCCAGCCCCGCGCCGGTGAGGGCCGGTAGCATTGTCGGGTGCGATCCCGACTGAACGGCCCCTTCATCCTGCCCGTCCGCGACATCGTCCGGCGGCCGGGGGAGATGCGCGAGCATACCTTCACGGTGACGCTTCCCGAGCAGTGGGGCGAGGGGATCGTCTCGTTCGAGAAGGGCTCGAACCTCGACCTCGACGTGCGACTGGAGTCCGTGCACGAGGGGATTCTCGTCTCCGGAGCGGCCGACGCGGAGTACGTCGGCGTGTGCGGTCGATGCCTCATCGACATCGCTCGGCCCGTCGAAGTCGAGTTCCAGGAGCTTTTCGCGTATCCTGGTGAGGAAGAAACTGACTTCGAGGTTCAAGACGACCACGTGGATCTTGAAACTCTCGTCAGGGATGCGACCGTTTTGGCGCTTCCATTTCAGCCGGTGTGTCAGCCGGATTGCCTGGGTCTCGACCCGGAAACGGGCGAAAGGCTGACCGCGAGCACCGGGACGGAGCAGGCCGCTCCCATCGATCCTCGATGGAGTGCGCTCCAGCAGATCACAGACCAAGACGGAACGGCACAGAGCCGCGCCGCCGAGAAAGAAGAGAGCTAGTCATGGCTGGTAACCCCCCGAAGCGCAAGGTTTCCCGTTCGAACACCCGCTCGCGCCGCGCGCAGTGGAAGGCGGCGCCCGTCGCCCTCGTGAAGACGATCGAGAACGGCAAGGTCGTCTACAGCCGTCCGCACCAGGCGAAGGTCGTCACCGACTCGCAGGGCACCGAGCTGTTCCTCGAGTACAAGGGCCGCAAGGTCGCTGACGTCTGAGTCGCGAGTCATCGTGACGGAGGTCCCTGAGGGGAAGCGACCTCTCCCAGCCAAGCTCCGCGTCGATATCGACGCGGAGCTTCTGGAGTTGGCGCTCACTCATCGTTCCTACGCCTACGAGCACGGCGGCATCCCGCACAACGAGCGTCTCGAGTTCCTCGGGGACTCGGTGCTCGGGCAGGCGGTGACCGTGATGCTGTTCACGACGCACCCCGAACTCGATGAGGGGCAGCTGGCGAAGCGCCGAGCGAGCGTCGTGTCGACCGTGGCGCTGGCCGAGGTGGCACGAGGAATCGATCTCGGCAGCCACCTTCTCCTGGGACGCGGCGAAGAGCAGACCGGTGGACGCGACAAGGACTCGATCCTCGCCGACACCATGGAAGCCGTCATCGGCGCGACCTACCTTTCGGCGGGTCCAGATGCAGCGACCGAGCTCGTTCTGCGACTCACCCGGCCGCTGCTCGACGACCCCGAGCGCTACGGCGCGGCGATGGACCCGAAGACCAGCCTGCAAGAGCTGGCCGCACGTATCGGCGCGACCCCGCCGGTCTACGGCGTGGTCGCCAGCGGTCCGGATCACGATCGGCGTTTCACGGCGACGGTCGTCGTCGGCGATGTCCGGATGAACGGCCTGGGCAGCAGCAAGAAGACGGCCGAGATGGCTGCGGCGCTCAGCGCCTGGCGCTTCCTCAGCGAACGTGCCTGAGCTTCCCGAGGTCGAGGTCGTCCGAGCGGGGCTCGCTCCCGCCATGACCGGCGCGATCATCACGGGTGTCAGCGTGTTCGATGAGCGTGCCCTCACCCGGCATCCGGCCGGCGCCGCGGATTTCGTGCGTCGCCTCGAAGGGCGCCGTGTCGTCACGGCCTCGCGGCGTGGCAAGTTCCTCTGGCTCCCGCTCGAGTCCGACGATTCCGCCCTGATCGCGCATCTCGGGATGAGCGGGCAGATGCTGTTGCGCGCGCCGGATGCTTCGGCCGAGCGTCACGAGCGCATCCGACTGCACATCGAGCATCCGACGCACGGCGAGCTCGCCGTCGTGTTCGCCGACCAGCGCACGTTCGGATCACTCGCCGTCGACGCTCTCGTCGCCGACGGCTCGAGCGCCGTGCCGTCGCAGGTGCTGCACATCGCCCGCGACCCGATCGATCCGTTCTTCGACGACGTGATCTTCCGCGCGGCCCTGGCTAAACGCGGCAGCGCGATCAAACGGGTTCTCCTCGACCAGACGGTCGTCAGCGGCATCGGCAACATCTACGCCGACGAGGCGCTGTGGGCCGCTCGTATCCACCCCGAGACCCCGGCCGACCGACTGTCGACGCAGGCCGTGCGTCGGCTTCTCGGCGAGGTCCGCTCCGTGCTCGCCAAGGCCCTCGCCGAGGGCGGTACGAGTTTCGATGCGCAGTACGTCAACGTCAACGGCCAGGCGGGGTACTTCGCCCACTCGTTGAACGCCTACGGGCGCGGCGGCAAACCCTGCCCGCGCTGCGGAAAGCCCATCGTGCGGGAGAGCTTCATGAATCGCTCCTCGCACTACTGCCCGCGCTGCCAGCGGCGCCGCTGACCCGCCGACGCTGCCAGCGGCGCCGCTGACCCGCCGACCGCACTCAGAGCTTCTTCTGCCACGCCCCGGCATACGAGACCGGTACGAAACCGATCGCCTCGTTGATGTCGAGCATCGGCCGGTTCTCCTCGGCATTGAAGGTCGAGACCCGCGTCGAGTCGGGCGCGAGTTCGCGCCACCGCAGCAGGTTGGCGCACTTGACGATGGTGCCGAGCCGATGCCCCCGGTGCTCCCGAGCGACGAGCGTGCCGAACTGATGCGTCACGCCCGCGCGGTCCTCGCCGATGAGCAGCTCGTTGTACGCGACGATCGCGCCGGTCGGCACATGTCGCACCGCGGCGACGGAGACCGTCTGGCCGGCGCTCGTGAGGCGGGCGTCACGACGCACGACGCGTGCGGCATCCCACTCCTCGGCGTCGAACTCCATGTCGCCGCTCGGTGCATCGGTCACCAACCGGGCCAGCACATCGGCGTAGCCGTCGCGCAGCTCCGGCGGAGTCGGCAGATTCCACTCGAGGCGGCGGTAGTCGGAACCGGCTCGGCTCATCGCCTGCTCCAGAGCGTCGCGCAGCGGCGCCGGGTCGGCGGTGAGATCGAGTTCGCTGTTGCGTTCGACCTGCTCGAGTCGGTAGCCGCGCGCCTCCAGCAGGTCGGTCAGCGCGATCGCGGGCACTCGTCCCCATCCGGTCTTCGGGACCAGCATCCGATCAGCCTCGATCGGGCGGTGCAGGCTCCAGATCTGGAGGATGTCGCGTCCTCGTGCGCGCGCCTCGTCCTCAGCGCGATCGAGCAGAGCCTCCTCGACGCCTTCGCTCCAGTGCTCCTCCGGCACGAGCAGGTCGAGCTCGGCCGCCCGCGCCCCGGCCTCCTGGGCGTAGTCGACGGTGACGGCGCCGACGATGCGGTCGCCCCGTCGGGCGAGGAAGCCCGTGTGCAGTGTGTCGGTCGTGTCGTGCCACGCGGGCAGCATCTGCGCGGCGGTCGGTGCGAGATCGGGCAGGCCGACCATCTCGTCGCATACCCGGTGGCCGAGCTCGCCATAGGCGAGGAACCCCGCGGCGTCGGGGTCGTCGAGCGTCAGGGGAACGGCGAGGGGGACGATCGTCGTCGGGGTGGTCATGTCAGTTCTTTCTTCCAAGCGCCCTCGTAGGCGCGCGCGGTGAAGCCGATCGCTTCGTTGATGGCGAGCATCGGCCGATTCTCTTCGGCGTTGTAGGTGATGACCCGCGGGGAGGTCGGCGCGATCGCAGTCCAGCTCTGCAGGGCTGCGCATTTCACGCGCAGCCCGAGTCGGTGTCCGCGGTGCTCGCGCAGCACCAGGGTGTCGTGCTGGATCGTCGTCGTCGATCCGCTCGTGCCGGTGCCGAGTTCGGTGAACGCGGCGAGTTCTCCCGTGACGATGTGCTGGGCGGCCGTGACCTGGAGAGTGTGACCCGCCTCGGCCTGCCGTTGCTCCATGCGGCGCACGCGTGCCGCATCCCAGGCCTCCTCGTCGGCGTCGAGGTCGGCGGACGGTGCGTCCGTCGACATGCGCGACTTCAACCAGGCGTACCCGTCGATGTGTTCGGCCGGTGTCGGCAGCGTCCAGCGCACGACCCGGTAGCGGCTCGATGCGGCCTCCGCCTCGGCGAGGAGTTCGGCGCTCCGCGCGCGGGCGACGTCGTCGACATCCAACAGGCTGATCCGGTACACCTGCTCGAGCGAGAAGCCGCTGCGGGTGAGGAAGCGGGCGACATGATCGTTCGGGACGCTGCCGTGCCCGGTGGGCGATTCGATGCGCGCCCCATCAGCGGTGGGCTGCTCCGTCCAGTTCTGGATGACACTGCGGCCGTGCGCTCGCGCAGCCTCCTCGACGTGAGGGAGGATCGCCCGCCCGATGCCACGCCCCCAGGCGAGGGGGCGCAACTCGATGGTCGCGATCGCCACACGCGACCCCGCCTCGTGGGGGAGATCGACGACGACGCGACCGATCATCTCGTCGGCGAGTCGGACCGTCCATACGAGCGTCGTCTGCTCCTCGCGCGATCGCAGTCGGGGGAGGAGTTCGGCCGGCGAGAGATCCTGCTCGTCGCGTCCGGTGAGTTCGCGGTAGACGAGGTTGCGGACGCGGGCGAGCTCACGGAACTCGCCCGCGTCCGCTGCATCCGCCCGGGCCGGAACCACGAGCGGATGCAGGGTCGCGCCTGCGCTGAGGGGGATACTCATCCGATTCTCCCTCTCAGTGCATCTGACGCTGGAGGTGGTAGGCGAGGATCGCCGCGCTCTCCTGGGGGCTGCGGTGCTGTTCGTGGAGGAACAGCGGTGCAGCCGGAGCGAACTCGCGCTTCGGTCGGCGGGGGCGTTGCGTCCGACGGAGCAGCCAGAGGCCGATCCGCAGTGACAGGCGATCGCCGAGCGACAGGGCGCGCAGTTCTTCGGGTTCGGGGATGTGCAGGACCGTGCGGTCCTGAGTATCCGGTGGGTGGGTGATGTTGCGGGACAGCGTGATGTTCACGGTGGTTTCCTTCGAAAGGGGTGTGCAGAAACGCGGAAGACGCGGCGTCGACGGCCGGACGGCCGGACGGACGGATGCGCAGAGGGCGCGGAGAGCGGATGCCGAGAGGCGTGAGCCGCGGATCGATGACGATCAGCGGCGGTGGCGCACAGGGCGATCGACGCGGACGGATCCCCGAGGGGATCAGTCGAGGGCGGGCGCTGTTCTAGGAGACAGCGTTGCCGTCGACGCCGAGGTCGGTTACCGAGTACGCAAGGCGCGGCGCAGTGGAAGCGTGCGCGACCAGACCGTTGGTCTGTGCGGAGAGCTGAATGTTCATCATCGGTAACCTCCCTTCTTGAGGTGTCGGTGGCCCAAGCTAGCGAACGTTCGGGCGCCGAGTCAAGCATTCTCCCAGTTTCACGGCGTGTCGCGCGTGTCGGTCTCCGGTGCTTCCCGCGCGGTCTCCCGGCCGAATCCCGCGTTTCCGGTAACGTATGGGCGTGATTCTCCCCGAACGATCGGTGCCCCGATGCATCTGAAGAGCCTGACCCTCAAGGGCTTCAAGTCGTTCGCGCAACCGACGAGCTTCGTCTTCGAACCCGGTGTGACGTGCATCGTGGGACCGAACGGCTCCGGTAAGTCCAACGTCGTCGACGCTCTCGCCTGGGTGATGGGGGAGCAGGGCGCGAAGACCCTCCGCGGCGGCAAGATGGAGGACGTCATCTTCGCGGGCACGTCGACGCGCGGGCCGCTGGGTCGTGCCGAGGTTCAGCTGACGATCGACAACAGCGACGGTGCGCTTCCGATCGAGTACGCCGAGGTGACGATCAGCCGAACGCTCTTCCGCAACGGATCGAGCGAGTACGCCATCAACGGCGACAGCTGCCGGCTCCTCGATCTGCAGGAGCTGCTCAGCGATTCCGGCCTCGGTCGTGAGATGCACGTGATCGTCGGGCAAGGGCGTCTCGATACCGTTCTGCAGGCGTCGCCCGAAGATCGGCGCGGCTTCATCGAAGAAGCAGCCGGCATCCTCAAGCACCGTCGACGCAAGGAGAAGACGGTCCGCAAGCTCGACGCGATGGAGACGAACCTGACGCGTCTGAGCGATCTCGCGGGGGAGATCCGTCGCCAGCTCAAGCCGCTCGGTCGTCAGGCCGAGATCGCCCGAGAGGCGCAGTCGATCGCTGCCGTCGTGCGCGATGCGAAGGCACGAATCTTCGCCGACGACGTCGTGGCCCTGCGCACGGCGCTGGCCGACCACACGCGCACGGAGAACGAACGGCACACCGAGCGCCTCGTGCTCTCGGACCAGGCCGAGACCGTGCGGGCGAGCATCCACCGGCTCGAACAGGATCAGAACTCCGTCGCCGTCGATCAGGCGCGCAGCGTCGCGTTCGGGCTGGAGCAGGTGCAGGAGCGCATGCGCGGTCTCTACACGCTCGCCAATCAGCGCCTCGCCCTCCTCGGCACCGAGGATGACGATGCCGCGGTCACCGCGGTCACCGTGACGCAGGCGACGATCGACGAGGCCAGGGATGAGATCACCGAGATCTCGGCCGGTCTCGGTGACGCCCAGGACGCGGCCGTCGCGGCCAGCCGGGAGGTCCTGAACGCCCGCGCCGAGCTCGACACGCTCGACGTCGACATCGCGGAGCAGAGCGCTCTGGTGTCGGAGTACGACATGCGTCTCTCGGAGCTGCGCGGCACCGCCGACGCGGCCGCCTCCGCACTTGCCGCCGTGCGCGGCGCGGTGCTCCGCCAGGAGAACGCGCTCGAGGCCGCGAACGAGCGGCGGCGAGAGGCGTCGGAGGCGCTCGAGGCGATCGACGATGCCGAGGCGCCCGAAGGTTCTGCGGCCGATTACTCTGCGGCGTACGAGAATGCGCAGCGCGCGGCGACCGCGGCGGAGGCTGAGCGCGAGACTCTGCGCGAACGGCTGCACGCCGCCGAGCGCGAGGTGGACTCGTTGACGGCCAAGGCGGCGGCGCTCGGGAGCGCGCTGGCGTTGTCGGGTGGTTCCGCCGAGATCGTGAAGGCGGGTGGCCCGGGGATCCGGGGTCTCGTCGGCGACGCGGTGCAGGTCCGATCGGGCTTCGAAGCCGCGGTGGCCGCCGTGCTCGGTCCACTCGCCGAGGGTGTGCTCGTCGATACAGCCGCCGATGCGTTCATGCTGGCTGCCGAAGCGGCCGACCAGCGGAGGGGAGTGGTCGACTTCGTCGCGGCCGAGACCGCGCGTCGTTCGGTTGAACTCCCGCAGTTGCCCGGAGTGACCCCGGCGGTTTCGGCCGTCGATGCGCCCGCGGGAGTGCTCGGTATCCTCGCCCACGTTCTCATCGCCGACGATCTCGATGCTGCTCGCGCTGCGCGCACCGCTCTGGATGCACTCGACGACGAGTCGACCACGATCGTCACCGTCGGCGGAGACGTCGTCACCGCCCACAGTCTGCGCACCGGGTCGGGAGGCGAACGCTCGCGCCTCGAGCTCGCGGCCGAGCGCGACGCCGCCACAGAGCGGCTCGCCGAGGTGCAGGTGATCGTGGATTCGCTCCGCGAGGCACGGGAAGACGCGAACGAGGCCGTCGAGACGACGCGGCGCCAGTCGAAGGACGCCCTGCGCGCACTGCGCGAGCTGGACGCGGCCCTGGCCACGCACGCCGAACAGGTGAACCGCATCACGGTGCGTCACGAAGCCGCGGTCGCCGAGTGCGAGCGTCTCGAGACCGGTCTCGCACAGGCGCAGTCGGCTGTGGCGGATGCCGAGGCGAAGGCGGAGTCCGCGAAGACCGCGCTCGACGATGCCGTCTCCGCTCCCCGTCCCGTGCTCGATGCCTCGGCGCGTGACGGTCTGCTGGAGGCGTTGGAATCCGCGCGCGAGGGCGAGGTGCGGGCGCGGCTCGAGATCGAGACGCTCCGCGAACGCGTGCGTGCGGCGCAGTCGCGGGTGACCGCCCTGGAGCGCCAGCGCGAGCAGGAGCGGGATGCCGCCGCCGAAGCTGCCCGCCGTGCCGTGATCCGCCGTGCGCAGCGCGAGGCGGCCGCCGGTGTCGCCGAGGAGCTCCCCCGCGTCCTCGACTCGCTCGACCGTTCGGTCACCGAGGCGCGCGTGGCGCTGGCCGAGGCCGAGACGGCTCGGGCGGCCCAGAACCAGGAGCTCACCGCACTGCGGGCGCAGGAGTCCTCATTGCGGGAACGCCTGGCCGGGCTCACCGAGAGCGTGCACGGCCTCGAACTGCAGATCCACGAGAAGAAGCTCCACCTGACCGGGCTGCTCGAACGCGTCGCCTCCGAGCTCGCGCTCGACGAAGACATCCTCGTCGCCGAGTACGGCCCCGATCAGCCCGTTCCGCGCGACGTCGCCGAGGTCTCGGATGACCACGAGATCGACGTCGACCTGACCATCCCGTTCGACCGCCGCATCCAGCAGCGACGCCTGGCCGACGCCGAACGCAAGCTCGCACAACTCGGCCGGGTGAATCCGCTCGCGCTCGAGGAGTTCGCCGCGCTGGAACAGCGTCACGCGTTCCTCACCGAACAGCTCGCGGATCTCACGCAGACCCGTCAAGACCTGATGACGATCATCGCCGACCTCGACGAGCGGATGCAGACCATCTTCGCGAGCGCGTTCGCGGATACCCAGGAGGCGTTCGGCGAGGTCTTCCCGCTGCTGTTCCCCGGCGGTACGGGCAGCATCTCGCTCACCGACCCCGACAACATGCTCACGACCGGGATCGAGGTCGCCGTGCGCCCGGTCGGGAAGAAGATCGAACGGCTCTCCCTGCTCTCGGGCGGAGAGCGCTCACTCGCAGCCGTCGCTCTGCTCGTGGCGATATTCAAGGCGCGTCCGAGCCCGTTCTACATCCTCGACGAGGTCGAGGCCGCGCTCGACGATGCGAACCTCGGCCGACTTCTCACCGTCTTCGAGCAGCTGCGCGAGACCTCGCAGCTGCTCGTGATCACGCACCAGAAGCGCACGATGGAGATCGCCGACGCGCTGTACGGCGTGTCGATGCGTCAGGACGGCGTCTCCGCGGTGGTCGGGCAGCGCGTGGGCGATCGCGCGGCCGCGGCGAGCTGAGGCCTCCGAGCGAATCGCCGGGGAACAGCGGCGGACTCCGCGAGGCCTCCCGCCCCGTAGGCTGGGGGGATGGCGGAGAAGTCCTGGTCCCTCGGTCGCGCACTGCGCGGCATGTTCGTCAAGCCCACGATCGATGAGACGACCTGGGACGACCTCGAGACGGCGCTGATCACGGCGGACTTCGGTCCCGACATCAGCGAGCGCATCGTCGAGGAGCTCCGGGCGAAGGTCGAACGGTTCCGTACGACCGACCCGAAGGACCTCCAGCGGATGCTGCGCGAGACGCTCGAGGAGCACTTCGCGAAGTTCGACACCACGCTCAAGCTCACCGAGCGCCCCGCCGTGGTGCTCGTCGTGGGCGTGAACGGCGTCGGGAAGACGACCACGATCGGGAAGTTCACGAAGTTCCTGCGCGGATTCCAGCGAAGTGTCGTCGTGGGCGCCGCCGACACCTTTCGCGCGGCGGCCGTCGACCAGCTCGCCACCTGGGCCCAGCGCGGCGGCGCCGCGATCGTGCGGCCTCAGCAGGAGGGCCAGGACCCCGCATCGGTGGCATTCCAGACCGTCGAGTACGCGCAGCGCGAGGGGATCGAGATCGCGATCATCGACACCGCGGGCCGGCTGCACACCAAGGGCGGCCTGATGGACGAGCTCGGCAAGATCCGGCGTGTGGTCGAGAAGCAGGCGCCGATCAGCGAGGTGCTGCTGGTACTCGACGCCACGACCGGGCAGAACGGGGTGATGCAGGCGGAGTCCTTCCTGCAGCACGCGGGGGTCACGGGACTCGTCCTCACGAAGCTCGACGGGTCCGCCAAGGGCGGTTTCGTTCTGGCGGTTCAGGAGCGCACCGGCATCCCCGTCAAGCTCCTCGGTCAGGGTGAGGGCATCGATGACCTGACCGGATTCACCCCGCACGTGTTCGTGCAATCACTTGTCGGATGACGACGGGACTACCGTCGCGAGCATGAGGCTGGTTTCATAGCGGTATGGCGATCGAACACGACTACTTCGGGCTCCTGTCCTCAGGGCCGGACGGATCGATCTTCTGGTCGGAGACGGTCGAACTCGGCGACCAGAGCGTCACCGTCGACCTGACCGCGCCCGATCAGGACGATGTGTCGTCCGAGGCGCTCGATATTGCCGCCTCGCTGATCGCCGGGCTCGAGAACGTCGACGACACGGCACGTCGCGGGATGCTGTCGGAGGTCGACGATCGCACGAGCGAGGTGACTGAGTACATCCTGCAGCAGCAGGAGGCCTACGGTGACGACCTCCCCGATGTCCTCGTCGACATCTCGGGCGACGCCGCCGTCGACATCATCCGTTCTCTCCGGCTCATGAGCATGACGATCCTCGCCGACGAGCACGGCGGGTCCGAGCCGTTCGCGGTGCTGGAGTACGCGCTCGACGCCGCCACCACGGACGACGTGCTCCTGGTGAACCTCGGTTCCGACGGCAGCGTGCAGTCGGTGATGAGCGCCGACTGACGCGACGGTCTGTGCTCAGACCGCCTGGGCGAATCCCAGATCGGCGCTGTCGGCGATGTGGGCGAGGTGCGCGGGGATCTCCCGTCCCTTCGACACCATCGACTGCGCCCACAGGCGGCCCGCACGGTACGACGAACGCACAAGGGGCCCGGCCAGGACACCGAGGAACCCGATGCGCTCGGCCTCGTCCTTGAACTCGACGAACTCCGCCGGCTTCACCCAGCGCGCCACCGGGAGGTGACGCGGCGACGGGCGCAGGTACTGCGTGATGGTGATGATGTCGCACCCGGCGTCGTGCAGATCCTGGAGCGCCTGGACGACCTCCTCCGGTTCCTCACCCATGCCCAGGATGAGGTTCGACTTGGTGATGAGGCCGGCGTCTCGCGCCTGTGTGATCACGTCGAGCGAGCGCTCGTAGCGGAACGCCGGGCGGATGCGCTTGAAGATGCGCGGCACGGTCTCGACGTTGTGCGCGAAGACCTCGGGGCGCGCATCGAAGATCTGCCCCAGGAACGCCGGATCGGCGTTGTGCTCGTTGGCCAGCAGCTCGACGCCGGTGTTCGGATTGAGCTCGTGGATCTTGCGGACGGTCTCCGCGTTGAGCCAGGCTCCCGTGTCCGGCAGATCGTCACGCGCGACGCTGGTCACCGTCGCGTAGCGAAGGTTCATCCGCACCACGCTCTCGGCGACCCGACGCGGCTCGTCGGTGTCGTAGTCGGCGGGCTTGCCGGTGTCGATCTGGCAGAAGTCGCACCGGCGCGTGCATTGCGAGCCCCCGATGAGGAAGGTGGCCTCGCGGTCCTCCCAGCACTCGAAAATGTTGGGGCACCCGGCTTCCTGGCACACGGTGTGCAGGTCCTCGCTCTTCACGAGCGACTGCAGGGCCGTGTACTCCGGGCCCATCTTCGCCTTGGTGCGGATCCATTCGGGCTTGCGTTCGATCGGCGTCTCGGCGTTTCGTACTTCGAGGCGGAGGAGCTTGCGCCCCTCGGGGACGGCGGTCATACGGTGACTCCTGAGTACTCGGTGGCGAAGGTGCGGATCACGGAGGAGAGGACGTCGGCGGGGGAGACGTCCGCCCCGACGATCTCGCTGATGGTGGTGACGCCGGCGTCGGTGATGCCGCACGGGATGATGTCGCGGAAACCGGCGAGGGAGTTGTCGCAGTTGAGCGCGAACCCATGCATCGTCACACCCTGCTGCACCCGCACGCCGATCGCGGCGACCTTGTCCTCGGACAGCGGGCGGCGCACCCAGACGCCGCTCCTGCCCTCGACCTGGTAGCCGTCCACGCCCAGCGGTCCGAGGACGTCGATCAGTAGACGCTCCAGACGGCGCACGTGGGCGACGACGTCGAGTGGCTCCTCGAGTCGGACGATGGGGTATCCGACGAGCTGACCCGGTCCGTGCCAGGTGATCTTCCCGCCGCGGTCGACATCGATCACGGGCGTCCCGTCCGCGGGGCGTTCGTGCGGCTCGGTGCGCTTGCCGGCGGTGTACACGGCCTCGTGCTCGAGCAGGATGAGCGTGTCGGGGCGCGTGCCGTCGACCACGTCCCTGTGGATCCGTCGTTGAAGATCCCAACCCTCGGCGTAAGGGACGAGGTCCGGAGCGAGTCCGGCCGTCACGATGTCCAGCATCCGATCTCCCGTCGAAGCGCATTGTTGTAACGCGTCCAACAATACGCCTCTCGATGCGCGCCGCGACCTATCGGCGCGGCGCGGTACCGTGAAGGCATGAAGACCACCGGTCGTGCCGGACGCCCGAAGGCGTCGTCCCGCGAGACGCTCGCCGAGGCCGCCTGCGAACTCTTCCTCGAGCAGGGGTACGAGTCGACCTCCATCGCCGAGATCACTCAGCGGGCAGGGGTGAGCCGGTCGAGCTTCTTCAACTACTTCGCGTCGAAGAGCGACGTGCTCTGGTCGGGGCTCGACGCTCGCATCGCTGAGGCGTCCGATGCTCTCGACGTCCTCGATCGTGACGCGAGCGACGCGGACGTGCGCTTGATCCTGCTCGCAGCGGTGCGGGAGTTCGCCCCCGACCCCCTGGCCCTCGCACTGCGGAACGTCGCGGCGATGGGCCTCGAGGACGAGCTTCCGCGCGACGCGGGTGTGCGCCAGGCGCGGCTGGCTGCGGCGATCGCACAGGCCGCCCGTACCTCGGGGATCGATGAGATCCGCGCCGACATCCTCGGTGCGGCTCACGCCGCCGCGGTGCTCTCGTCGCTGCGGGTCTGGGCGGAGCAGGGAGCGGGTCGTGCGGCACCCGAGAACGTGCTCCGCGATGCGCTCGACCTCATCGGCGACCTCCGCTGGTCCCGCTGATTCGACAAGCCGGGTCGAGCCGACGATCCGCGTCGGTCGACTCGCGTAGAATCGGAGCACCATGGCTACGTTTGGCACGCTCTCCGATCGGCTCACCGAGACCTTCCGCAATCTGCGCACGAAGGGAAAACTCACCGCGAGCGATGTCGACGGCACCGTGCGCGAGATCCGCCGCGCACTCCTCGACGCGGACGTCGCACTCACGGTGGTCAAGGACTTCACGGCGAAGGTCCGCGAGCGTGCGCTCGGAGACGAGGTCAACAAGGCGCTGAACCCCGCCCAGCAGGTCGTTCAGATCGTCAACGAGGAGCTGGTGCAGATCCTCGGCGGAGAGCAGCGTCGTCTGCAGTTCGCGAAGACCGCTCCGACCGTCATCATGCTCGCCGGCCTCCAGGGCTCGGGAAAGACGACGTTCGCCGGAAAGCTCGCCAAGCAGCTCGAGGGCGAGGGGCACACGCCTCTGCTCGTCGCCGCGGACCTCCAGCGCCCGAACGCCGTGAACCAGCTGCAGGTCGTCGCCGAGCAGGCCGGCGCCACCATCTACGCCCCCGAGCCCGGCAACGGCGTCGGCGACCCGGTCAAGGTCTCGCGGGACGGTGTCGAGCACGCGCGCCGCCAGCAGCACGACGTCGTGATCATCGACACCGCCGGACGACTCGGCGTCGACGCCGAGCTCATGAAGCAGGCGGCCGACATCCGCGCGGCGGTCCAGCCCGATGAGGTCCTGTTCGTGATCGACGCGATGATCGGTCAGGATGCCGTCAACACGGCGAAGGCGTTCCAGGAGGGCGTCGATTTCACCGGTGTCGTGCTCTCGAAGCTCGACGGCGACGCGCGCGGTGGAGCCGCGCTCTCGGTCGCGTCGATCACCGGTCGCCCGATCATCTTCGCCTCCACGGGTGAGCGTCTCGAAGATCTCGAGCCCTTCTACCCGGATCGCATGGCGAGCCGCATCCTCGACCTCGGTGACATCCTCACTCTGATCGAGCAGGCGCAGCAGGCGTTCGACGAGGAAGAGGCGATGAAGGTCGCCGAGAAGCTCGCGACCGAGCAGTTCACCCTCGAAGACTTCCTCGAGCAGCTTCAGCAGATGAAGAAGATGGGCTCGATGAAGAAGATGCTGGGGATGCTCCCCGGCATGGGCCAGATGAAGCAGCAGCTCGACGACTTCGACGAGCGCGAGATCGATCGCACCGAAGCGATCATCCGGTCGATGACGCCGGGTGAGCGCCGCAATCCGAAGGTTCTCAACGGCTCGCGCCGCCTGCGCATCGCCCGGGGTTCGGGCATGACGGTCACCGACGTGAACCAGCTCGTCGCCCGCTTCGAACAGGCCGCGAAGATGATGAAGACCGTCGCCCGCGGCGGTACCCCGAACATCCCCGGCATGGGCCCGGTCCCTGGAATGGGACGCCCCGGCGCATCGTCCAAGCGCGGGAAGAAGGGCAAGTCGTCGAGCGGATCGCGCTCGGGCAACCCGGCCAAGCGTGCGGCCGAGAACTCCGGAGCCGTCGCTACCGCGCAGCCGACCGGTTCGGGATTCGGTCTGGGCGGCGGCGCGAAGGCGCCGACCGAGGCCGATCTCGCCGAGATCCAGAAGCTGTTCGGCAAGAGCTGACGGCCCGCCCGGGCATCGCCGCGAACTGCCCGCCGACCAATGCGGCGAGGACGACGGCGATCCCGACTCCCTGCATGCCGGTGAACGACTCGCCGGCGACGACGACGCCGAGGAGCGTCGCCACCACCGGGGAGAGCAACGCGAGCAGTCCGGGCGCGATCACCGGCAGTTTCTGGATGCCGCCGAACCACAGGGTGTAGGCGAAGATGCCGCCCACCGTCGCGAGCCACGTGTAGCCGAGTGCGGCCGTCGCGTCGATCGCGGGGGGCGTTCCCTCGATCAGGAGCGTGAGGGGCAGGAGAACGAGACCTCCGGCGCCGAGCTGCCACCCCGCGTAAGTGATGGGACCGACCCCCTTCGGCCGTCCCCAGCGCTTCGTCAGGACCATTCCGGCGCCGGTCGCCGTCACGCCGCCGAGCGCCGCGAGGACTCCCCACGCGTCGAGCCCCGCCGACGGCCCGAGGACGATGAGTGCGACGCCCATCGTGCCTCCCAGTGCCGCAGCCGCGGAGAATGGACGGATGCGTTCGTGCAGCACGAGCGCACCCAGCGCGAGCACGATCAGCGGTTGAGCGCCGGCGACCGCGGCGGCCACCCCTCCCGGAAGACGCTCGGCGGCGAGGAAGAGCAGGGGGAAGAACGCCCCGATGTTGAGCGCGCCGAGCACCACGGCCTTTCCCCACCAGGCGCCGCGGGGGAGCCTGCGCGAGAGCAGGATCGCGAGGACCCCGGCGGGGAGGGAGCGCAGGAGTCCGGCGAAGAGCGGATGCCCCGGCGGCAGCATCTCCGTCGTGACGAGGTAGGTCGTTCCCCAGGCCATCGGTGCGAGGGCGGTGAGGAGCAGGATGCGCAGACGGTTCATGTTCTCAGCATGGACACGCAGCCAACATGAATCCAACGCATTCTGAGCATGCTGTTCATGACGTGAGATCATGTGCAGATGGAGCTTCAACAGATACGCTACGTCGTCGAGGTGGCCGCGACGCGGAGCTTCACCCGAGCCGCCGAGCGTTGCTTCGTCACGCAGTCCGCGCTGAGCCACCAGATCGCCGCCCTCGAGCGGGAGCTGGGTCAGCGACTGTTCATCCGGTCGAGCCGCGGTGTCCGAATGACCGAAGCGGGGGAGGCCTTCCTCCCACCGGCACGCAGCGCGCTCGCTTCTGCGCAGCAGGCCATCGATGCGGTGGCCGCCGAGCCCGATCAGCTGGACGGCACCGTTCGGATCGGAATCATCCCGACGGTCGTCGCCGTCCGCGTTCCGCGCCTCCTCGCGTCGTTCCGAGCCGCACACCCCGCCGTACGAGTCGAACTGGAGATGGGCAACAGCGATGACCTCGTCGCGAAGATCCGGCGCGGCGATCTCGATGTCGCGCTTCTCGGGCTGCAACCGGGCGCCGAGCCCCGCGGTGTCGGATACCGGGAGATCGCCATCGATCATCACGTCGCGGTGCTCCCGCGTGCCCACCGACTCGCGGCGCGCACCCGACTGAGACTCGGCGATCTCGCCGAGGACGTCTTCGTGGACTTCCCGGCCGGGACGTCGGGGCGAGCCCAGAGCGACGTCGCCTTCCGGGCGGCGGGCGTCGATCGCGACGTCGCATTCGAAGTCGACACGGCCGGAGTCATGCTCGGCCTGGTCGCCGAGGGACTCGCGGTCGCGCTCCTCACTCCGGGGGCGGTTCCCGCGGGTATGGCCGGGGTGAGCACGGTCACGGTCGCCGACGGCCCGAGGCGAGCGGAGTACGTCGCCTGGGATCTCGACTCGCCTCGGCGTGTCGCTCGTGCGTTGCTGACGGTGCTTGATGGGGAGGCATCCGTCTGACAACGGCGACGGGGCGGGCCCGGAGTTCCCTCCGGACCCGCCCCTCGCGGTGATCGGTCGTTACTTGACGTCCTCGTCGACCCAGTCCATCGACTTGGTGACGGCCTTGCGCCACAGGCGCAGCTGGCGGTCGCGCTCGTCACTCTCCATGGAGGGCTCCCAGCGACGGTCTTCCTGCCAGTTTGCGGAGAGCTCATCCAGGCCGCTCCAGAACCCGACGGCGAGGCCGGCGGCGTAGGCGGCGCCGAGGGCGGTCGTCTCCGCGACGACCGGTCGCACGACCGGCACGCCCAGGACATCGGCCTGGAACTGCATCAGAGCGTCATTGGCGACCATGCCGCCGTCGACCTTGAGCTCCGTGAGGTCGACGCCCGCGTCCGCGTTGACCGCGTCGAGCACGTCGCGGGTCTGGAAGGCCACGGCCTCCAGTGCGGCGCGCGCGATGTGGTTCTTGTTCGCGTAGCGGGTGAGGCCCACGATCGCGCCACGCGCATCCGGTCGCCAGTACGGTGCGAACAGGCCCGAGAACGCCGGGACGATGTACACGCCGCCGTTGTCCTCGACCTTGTCGGCCAGTTCCTCGACCTCGGGGGCCGAGGAGATGATGCCGAGCTGGTCGCGCAGCCACTGGATTAGCGATCCGGTGACGGCGATCGAACCCTCGAGCGCGTAGTGTGTCGGAGCGTCGCCGAGCTTGTAGCCGACGGTGGTGAGCAGACCGTTCTTCGAGTGGACGACCTCCTCGCCGGTGTTGAAGATGAGGAAGCAGCCGGTTCCGTAGGTGTTCTTGCTCTCACCGGTCTGGAAGGCGGCCTGTCCGAACGTCGCGGCCTGCTGGTCGCCGAGGATGCCGGCGATCGGCGTCTCGCGCAGCAGCGAGGAGTCCTCCGCCGCACCGTAGACCTCGGAGGAGGAGCGGATCTCCGGCATCATCGAGCGCGGCACGCCGAACGCCTCGAGGATGTCGTCGCGCCACTCGAGCGTCTCGAGGTCCATGAACATCGTGCGCGAGGCGTTCGTGACATCGGTCACGTGCACGCCGCCGTCGACGCCGCCGGTGAGGTTCCACAGCACCCAGCTGTCGGTGGTGCCGAAGATGAGGTCCCCGGCTTCCGCCTTCGCGCGCGCACCCTCGACGTTCTCGAGGATCCACGCGATCTTCGTCCCCGAGAAGTACGTCGCCAGCGGGAGTCCGACGATCGGCTTGAAGCGCTCGACTCCGCCGTCGGCCGCGAGGCGGTCGACGATGTCCTGCGTGCGGGTGTCCTGCCAGACGATCGCGTTGTAGGCGGGCTTGCCGGTCGTCTTGTCCCAGACGACGGCCGTCTCGCGCTGGTTGGTGATGCCCACCGCCGCGATGTCGTGGCGGGTGAGGTCGGCGCGGCTCAGTGCGAGGCCGATGACCTCCTGCACGTTGCGCCAGATCTCGGAGGCGTCGTGCTCCACCCAGCCGGCCTTCGGCAGGATCTGCTCGTGCTCCTTCTGGCCCGTCGCGATGATGCTGCCCTTCTTGTCGAAGATGATCGCGCGGCTGGAGGTGGTTCCCTGATCGATGGCGAGGATGTAGTCAGCCATGGTGTGTTCTCCTTTGAAGTGGGATTCGGGTGGCGTCAGGCTGCGAGGCCGAGCAGGGCGGGGGCGGCGAAGGCCGCGATCGCACCACCGATGAGCGGTCCGACGACCGGCACCCACGAGTAGCTCCAGTCGCTCGAGCCCTTGCCCTTGATCGGGAGGATCGCGTGGGCGATGCGGGGGCCGAGGTCACGGGCCGGGTTGATCGCGTAGCCGGTCGGTCCACCGAGCGAGGCGCCGATGGCGACCACGAGCAGCGCGACGGGCAGCGCGGTGAGCGGTCCGAGGCCTCCCGGCACGCCGACCTCGATGTCGCCGTAGTCGGCGAATCCGAAGATCACGAACACGAGGACGAACGTACCGATGATCTCCGTGACGAGGTTCCAGCCGTAGGAGCGGATCGCGGGGCCGGTCGAGAAGACGCCGAGCTTGTTGGCGGCCTCCGGCTCCTCATCGAAGTGCTGCTTGTAGGCGAGCCAGACGACGATCGCACCGAGGATCGCACCGAGCAGTTCTGCGGCGGTCGCGACGAGGAACATCGTGAAGGTGATCTTGCCGGCGATCGCCAGGCCGATACCCACGGCCGGGTTGAGGATCGCACCCGAGTACGCCGAGACGATGACACCCGCGAACACCGCGAGGCCCCATCCCCAGTTGACCATCAGGAAGCCGCCGCCGAAGCCCTTGTTCTTCGCGAGGGCGACGTTGGCGACGACACCGCATCCGAGAAGGACCAGCATCGCCGTGCCGACGAACTCCGACAGGAAATAGAGACCGAGATTGACATCAGGCATGTCTTCTTTGACCTTTCTTACGTGTCACGTCATCCCTGCCGTGACACTTCTTGGGTTACGCCGCGGGGAGGCGGCGGTTCCGTCTCGTCAGCCGCGGGTGCGGGACGAGATGTCGAGGCCGTGCCGCTCGTTCAGCAGCTGGCGGGTCTGTTCGAGTTCAGCATCGTGCCTCGAACGGTCCCAGTCCAGTAGGGGAGCGAGCGCGTCGGCGATCTCATCGAGGACCTCGGCATCGGCATGACCGGTGAACGCGATGCTCGTGCGACGCAGGATGACGTCCTGCAGGCGCGCGACGAGCTCGTTCTGCACCATCCACTCGAGCTCCCGGGTGGAGAGGTCGCCGCCGGCGAGCGGGGCGTCCGCTCCCTGCTCGACGTACTCCCAGACCTGGGCGGCGCGGGTGCCGTAGCGGGCGAGGAGCTTCTCGGCGCGGTCTCCGGCGCCCGCGAGGTTCTCCTGAATCCAGATGCGCTTCGCCTTCTCGGTGCGCGGGAAGTCGCGGCCGCCGCCGATGGCTCGGCCGGCGGTCGAAACCGTGCGGGTGCGGTTCAGCAGGCCGAGCACGACGTCGGAGAGCGACTCGCCGAGCGCACGGAAGGTCGTCCACTTGCCGCCGACCAGGCTCACGAGCGGGACGGCGCCCTTCTCGTCGACCTCGATGCGGTAGTCGCGCGAGACGAAACCGGGTGCGGTGTCCTCGTGACGGGGGAGCGGACGGATGCCGGAGAACCGGTACACGATCTGCTCACGGTCGACCGCGATCTGCGGGAAGACGTGGTGGATCAGGTCGAAGAAGTAGTCGACCTCCTCCTCGGTGCAGACGGCGACCTCGCGGGGATCCGCGTCGATGTCCGTCGTTCCGACGAGCACCTTGCCCTTGAGCGGGTAGATCAGCACGATACGACCGTCGGAGTGCTCGAAGAAGATCTCGCGTCCACGCGTGGCGGCGAGCAGCTCCGGGTGGTCGAGCACGATGTGCGACCCCTTGGTGCCGCCCATGAATCGCGTGTCAGTGCCGAGGGCGTCGTTCGTCAGGTCGGTCCAGGGGCCGGAGGTGTTGACGACCACGTCGGCCTTCACCGGGAACTCCGTGCCGCTCTCGCGGTCACGGAGGACGATGTTCTCGCCGTCGCGGGCGATCGCCTCGACGTAGTTGAGCGCGTGCGCGCCCGGGTGCGCGGAACGGCCGTCCTGCAGGACGTCGAGGGCCAAGCGCTCCGGGTCGTGCATGGACGCGTCGTAGTACGTGGCGGTGTATTTGATGTTCGGGTCGAGCGCGGGCAGTTCGGCCAGCGAACGCTTGCGGCCGAGGAAGCGGTGGCGCGGAACGCTACCGCCGTCACGGGAGAACGTGTCGTAGATCGTCAGACCGATCTTGATGAGGAACGCACCGCGCTCCTGCGGCTTGCCGCTCTTGTGCGTGAGAAAGCGCAGGGGCGCCGAGAGGATGCCCGAGAACGTCGAGTAGATCGGGATCGTCGTCTGCAGCGGCTTCACGTAGTGCGGAGCGATGCGCAGGAGGCCGTTGCGCTCTTCGACGGACTCGCGAACGAGACGGAACTCGCCGTTCTCGAGATAGCGGATGCCGCCGTGGATCATGTGGCTGGACGCCGACGATGCCCCGGAGGCGAAATCGCCGCGTTCGACGAGGACGACGTCGACGCCCTGGAGGGCGAGGTCACGGAATGTCGATATTCCGTTGATGCCGCCACCGATGAGCAGCACCGTCGTGCGTCCGGATTCGCGGAGCGCGCGTACGTCGTCGCGCTCGGCCGATGAGTGTGTCGATTCGATCATTCTCGAGCTCGCTTCCTTGCTTGCCCCCCAGCATCGACCTCTCGTCCGCTGCGCGCAAGCCCAGTGCACATATGTGCAAGGATCGAGGGCAAGGAGGCGGTCTTGGCTGATCACAGTGCACATCCGCGTGACGGGAAGCTGGTCGCCGCGCTCACCGCGGCCCAGCTCTACTACATGCAGGACAAGACGATGGAGGTCATCGCGCGCGAGCTCGGCACCTCCCGCTCATCGGTATCTCGTCTTCTGAGCTATGCCCGGGAGAGCGGTCTGGTCGACATCCGCATCAATTCGCCTCTCGAGCGGCTCGGGATGCTCGAGCAGCGGATCCGCGATCGCCATCGCATCGTGGCGCACGTCGTTCCCATGCCCGAGATCGTCAGCGAGGTCGAGCGCCTGGAACGGGTGGCGTTGACCGCGGGGCGACTGCTGTCGCAGTTCGTCGACTCGAACATGATCATCGGCGTGGCGTGGGGGTCGACCATCAGTGCGGTCAGTCGCGGCCTCACGCAGAAGGAGACGCACAACACGACATTCGTGCAGTTGAACGGTGCGGGAAACACCCAGACCAGCGGTGTCGAGTACTCGAGCGACATCCTCCAGCGCTTCGGCAGCGCGTTCGGTGCGCAGGTGCAGCAGTTCCCGGTGCCGGCGTTCTTCGACGATCCGGCGACGCGCGAGGCGATGTGGCGGGAGCGGAGCACACGGCGTGTGCTCGACCTGCAGTCGAAAATGGACATCGCGGTCTTCAGCCTCGGATCGCCTGCGGCCGAGGTGCCGAGCCGGGTGTACGTCGGCGGATACCTCGGGCGCGACGACTATCGGAGCCTGCGCGAGGACCATGCGATCGGAGACGTCGCGACCGTCTTCTTCCGCGCCGACGGCTCCTGGAAGGACATCCGTCTCAATGCGCGGGCGACCGGCCCGACACTCGATCGCCTGCGACGCGTACCCCGACGGGTCTGCGTCGTGTCCGGCATCCCCAAGCTCGCCAGCCTCCGTGCGGCGATCGCCGCGGATCTGATCACCGATGTGGTCCTCGACGAGGGACTCGCCCGCCGCCTGGCGGAGGACTGACGGTCAGGCTTCGTGCGTCGAGGCCTCCGGGCCGGAGCGGAACTCGCGGATCAGGTGCTGCACGACCTCTCCGAGGTCGCCCTCGGCGGCGTCCGCTACGGCCACCTGCCGCGCATAACTGGCTCCGTCGCGCAGGATCGTGCCGACGCTGCCGAACTCCCGTTCGCATCCGAGCGCTCGTGCCACGGGCGCGAGTTCGTCGAGGGTCTCGGCGAGGTGATCCCGCACGTCGCGCTGCGCGCCGGAGTCGTCGACGATCACCCGCGCGTCGAGTCCGTAGCGGGCCGCGCGCCATTTGTTCTCGCGGTGGAACCAGGAGGGCAGGGCGGACAGCGGGCGTCCCTCGTCGAGTTCTCGCGAGAAGTGCTCGACGAGGACCTGCACGAGCGAGGCGACCGCGGCGAGTTCGGGGAGCGTCGACATACCGTCGCAGGCGCGCACCTCGATCGTTCCCCAGCGGGGCGCGGGGCGGATGTCCCAGCGGACCTCGGAGGCATCCTTCATCACGCCGGTGCGGACCATGTCTTCCATGTACGACTCGAACTGCGCCCAATCGTGCAGGGGCCAGGGAAGCCCGGCGGTCGGCAGCTGCTGGAACACCAGCGCGCGATTGGAGGCGTATCCGGTGCGCTCCCCGGCCCAGAACGGACTCGATGCCGCGAGTGCCTGCAGGTGGGGGAGGTACGCCGTGAGCGCGTTGATGATAGGGAACACCTTGCGATGGTCATCGACGCCGACGTGCACGTGAATGCCCCAGATCATCATGTTGCGGCCCCACCACTGCGTGCGCTCGATCAGCGTGTGGTACCTCGTCTTATCGGTGACCTGCTGGTCGTACCACTGCGCGAACGGGTGGCTGCCGGCCGACAGCAACTCGATCCCGATCGGGTCGGTGGCCCCGCGCACCGCGGCGATCGCCCGGGCGATGTCGTCGACCGCGTGGGCGACGGACTCGCCGACGCCGCTCGTGACCTCGATCGTGTTGGTGAGGAGTTCACCGGTGACGGTGTGGCGTTCGCTGGCGCTCTGTTCCTCGAGAACGGCGAGGAGTTCGGGCGCTCGTCCGGCCAGATCACCGGACGCCGGATCGGCGAGCATGATCTCCCACTCCAGGCCGACGGTGGAGCGGGCTGAGGGGGCGAACTCGAGCGTCACGTGCACATTCTGGCACGCGGCCGACGCGACACGGCAAAGCCGGAGTCCTCACGTTTCGCGCCCGGGCTCGGCATCTGGCAGAATAGAAGGTCGGACGGCATGCTCGACCCTCTATCCAGCTTCCGTCCTCCTCTTTGAGCTTCCGCCGGATGTGCACCCCACTCTCCAGGCGACCAGTTCGTTTCCTTCCACACAATTCAGGAGAATCGTGGCTGTCAAGATTCGTCTCAAGCGCCTGGGCAAGATCCGTGCGCCGTACTACCGCATCGTCGTCGCCGACTCGCGCACCAAGCGCGATGGTCGCGTGATCGAGGAGATCGGCAAGTACCACCCCACCGAGGAGCCCTCGTTCATCGAGGTCGACTCCGAGCGTGCGCAGTACTGGCTCTCCGTCGGCGCGCAGCCGACCGAGCAGGTCGCCGCGATCCTCAAGATCACGGGCGACTGGGGCAAGTTCAAGGGCGACGCCGACGCGAAGTCGACCCTCAAGGTCGCCGAGCCGAAGGCCGCCTTCGAGGTCGACTCCTCGAAGAAGTCCGTCGTCAAGCCCAAGGCGGAGAAGAAGGTGGAGGCTCCCGCTGAGGAGGCTCCCGCCGCCGACGCCGACGCGGAGGCCGCCGAGGCTCCCGCCGCCGACGCAGAGTAATCCGTCGTGCTCGCCGCCGCGCTCGAACACATCGTCAAGGGGATCGTCGATCACCCGGAAGATGTGCGCATCACCGCATCCACGTCGCCGCGAGGCGATCTCCTCGAGGTGCGCGTGCACCCCGATGACCGTGGACGCGTGATCGGGCGCGGCGGCCGCACCGCCAAGGCACTCCGCACGCTCGTCGCCGCCCTGGCCGACGGCCGTCGCGTGCGCGTCGATGTCGCGGACGACTGACGTGGTGCCGCAGGACACCCCACAGGGCAAAAACCAGCTCCGGGTGGGGCGCCTCGTGAAGGCCCATGGCCTCAAGGGCGGGCTCAAGCTCGAGCTGTACACCGACAACCCGGAGCGTCGCTTCGTCACGGGAGCCGAGTTCACGTTGCAGGTGCCCGAGGCATCTCCGTGGCACGGCAAGACCATCACCGTGCGCGAGTACCGGGTGATGAACGGCAACCCGGTCGCCTTCTTCGACGACGTCGACGACCGCACCGCCGCCGAAGGCCTCGTGCGGGCCATCCTCTGGATCGACCAGGACGTCGACGAGACCGAGGACGACGCGTGGTTCGACCACCAGCTCGTGGGCCTCGATGTCGTCCGTGACGGCACCGTGGTCGGACGCGTCCAGCGCATCGAGCATTTCCCGGCGCAGGATCTCCTCATCGTCAAGTCCGGTGAGAAGGAGATCATGGTGCCGTTCGTCTCGGCGATCGTTCCGACCGTCGACGTCGCTGCCGGTCGAGTGATCGTCACCCCGCCGCCCGGGCTCTTCGAGGAGCTTCCGGATGCCGACGACGACTCGCCGGCGGCCGAGGAACCGCTCGCAGCCGAGGATTCCCCGGCGGCCGAGTAGCCGCTGAGAGGTCCCTCCCGTGCGCATCGACGTCCTCTCCATCTTCCCGTCGTACTTCGACGGTCTCACGCTCTCCCTGCTCGGCAAGGCGCGCGATGCGGGCATTCTCGACCTGAACGTCCACGACCTCCGAGACTGGACGTCGGATCGTCACCGCACCGTCGACGACACCCCGTACGGCGGGGGTGCCGGAATGGTCATGAAGCCGGAGCCCTGGGGGCTCGCGCTCGACCAGGTCGCCGCGGCCACCGAACGTCCGACGATCATCTTCCCTTCGCCGGCCGGTGAGGTCTTCACGCAGGCCACCGCGCGCGATCTCGCGACGCGCGAGCACATCGTCTTCGGCTGCGGCCGGTACGAGGGCATCGACGAGCGGGTCTTCGAGTACGCCGCGGCGCTCGGCGAGGTACGTCTGATCAGTCTCGGCGACTACGTGCTCAACGGCGGCGAGGTGGCGACGATGGCGATGATCGAGGCCATCGGACGCCTGGTGCCGGGAGTCGTCGGCAATCCCGAGAGCCTGGTCGAGGAATCGCACGAGGACGGCCTGCTGGAGTACCCCTCGTACACGAAGCCGGCGGTCTGGCGGGAGCGCGCCGTTCCGGAGGTGCTCCTCAGCGGGAACCACGCCCGCATCGCGCAGTGGCGCCGTGATCAGCAGTTCGAGCGCACACGAGCGCGTCGACCGGACCTGCTCGCCGACGACGCCGACTGACGGGGACGGATAGACCGCCTCCTTCTCGGTGATACCGTCCGAGGATGATCGATCGCGCGCTCGCGGATTCCTTCCAGACCATCGGAGCGGACTACGACCGCTATCGACCGGGTTTCCCGGATGCCGCCGCCGACCTGATCCTGCCGGAGCGGGTCGGGGCGGTGCTGGACCTCGGTGCCGGAACCGGCAAGTTCACCGAGCTTCTGATCGGTCGCGCGACCTCCGTCCAGGCAGTCGAGCCGTCCGAACCGATGCTCGACGTGCTGCGGGCGAAGCTGGTCGATGTGACGGCGCATCTCGGCACGGCCGAGAGCATCCCCCTCTCCGACGCCTCCGTCGACGCGGTCACGGTGGCGCAGGCGTTCCACTGGTTCGAGCGCGAGGCGGCGTGTGCCGAGATCGCTCGCATTCTGACGCCCGGTGGTGTCCTCGGGCTGGTCTGGAACCACTCCGATCCCGCCTGCACCTGGGACCGTGCTGCTCACCGCATCGCTCATCCGGCAGTGGGCGCCGACGATCAGACGACCGGGAGTGCCGTCGAGGATCTTCCCGGCTTCGAGTTCGACTCGCGTGCGGTGATCGCGTGGTCCGAGAACATCTCACGTGATGACTACCTGCGTCGGTGGGGCACGATCAGCAGTGTCCTCGTCGCCGACCGACGATCGAAGACCGAGATGCTCGCGGCGATCGAAACGGTCCTCGACGACGCCCCCGAGACGAGTGGGCGGGCGGAGCTGGTTCTCCCGCAGCTCACCGAGGTGTACAGGTACCGCCGGACGGCGTGACCGCGAGCACGCTCAGTCGACCCCGAGGAACGATCGGTCGGTCAGCACGATGGGTCCGTCCGCGGTGATCGCGACGGTGTGCTCCGAGTGCGCGCCGCGCGAACCGTCGACGCTGCGCAGAGTCCAGCCGTCGGGGTCGGTCACCAGCTCGTCGGTCGTCGCGAGGAACCAGGGCTCGAGTGCGAGCACGAGTCCGTCGCGGAGCGGGAATCCGCGTCCGGCGCGACCGTCGTTCGCGACGTGGGGGTCTCCGTGCATCGTGCGACCCACTCCATGCCCGCCGAAGTCCGTGTTGATCGAGTACCCCTCGCCATGGGCGACGGCTGCGACGGATGCCGAGATGTCGCCGATCCGGTTGCCGACGACGGCCGCGGCGATGGCGGCATCCAGTGCGCGCTCCGTCGTCTCGATCAGCCGGAGGTCCTCGTCGCGAGGGGTGCCGACCACGAACGACACGGCGGAGTCGGCCACCCATCCGTCGACGGATACGGCGAAGTCGAGCGAGACGAGGTCGCCGTCACGCAACGTGTAGTCGTGGGGGAGCCCGTGCAGCACTGCGTCGTTCACCGATGTGCAGATGACCTTCCCGAACGGGCTCGCACCGAAGGACGGGTGGTAGTCGATGTAGCAGGACTCGGCACCGCGCTGACGGATCAGGTCATGGGCGCGACGGTCGATGGAGAGGAGGTTGGTCCCGACCTTCGTATCGGAGCGCAGTGTGGTCAGCGTCTCCGCGACGAAGCGGCCGGCTGCGCGCATCTCGTCGATCTCGGCAGGGGTGCGCAGTTCGATCATTCGGGGGAGTCCTCTCGTCCTCGTCCATTCTCCCCGATCCGGGGGGACGCGGCGTCGCCGCGCTCACAGCGAACAGCCGTGCGAGCCGCCGCCCACCGGCATACCATCGGAGCATGTGGTTGCGACGGGCGTTCTTCCGCTGGCTCCTGCCGGCGGCCTTCCTCCTGCCCCTGTGGCTCCTCGTCGGATGGGGAGTGTTCCAGGGCGGATGGGCCATCCTCTGGGTGCTGTTCATCGCGATCCCGTCGGTGTTCCTGGGCCAGTTGCTCCTCACCCTCCTCACTCGTTCGCGTCCGTCGGTGCGCGCCGACCGTGCCGTGTCGTGGTGTGACGTGGCCGGGTTCACGCTCTGGCACGGTCTCACGATCGCGGTCGGATGCTTCATCCCCGGGGTCTTCCCGTGGTTGCTGACCGCCGCGGTGATCGTCGGCCTCGCACTCGTCTGGTTGCAGGGGTGGCAGCTCTGGAGCGAGGCCAAGGGCAGCGGGGCGCGGTTCCGCGAGACGATCGCCTGGTCCTCGTTCCCGGCATCCGATGACGCATCACCGGAGCCTCGCCCGCGCGAGGTCATCATCGTGCAGGAGAAGGACCCGCTCGGCTGAGACGCGTGTTTTGGCGGCTGCGGTCATCCATGGCAGAATAGATGTTTGTGCCGTGACCGGTTCTGCCTCAGGGGAACCCGCGGATGCTTCGGCCCCGTACGGTGCACACCCATTCTTGTTCCTTCCACCATGCATGCGACCTGAGGCGAGTGCAGAGAGAGACGATCATGCAGATCCTCGACGCCGTAGACGCGGCTTCCCTCCGTTCGGACATTCCGGACTTCTTCCCCGGTGACACCGTCAAGGTGCACGTCAACATCACCGAGGGCAGCCGCTCGCGTATCCAGGTCTTCCAGGGCGTCGTCATCGGCCGCTCGGGCGACGGCGTGCGCGAGACCTTCACGGTCCGCAAGATCAGCTTCCAGGTCGGCGTCGAGCGTACCTTCCCGGTGCACTCGCCGGTGATCGACCACATCGAGGTCGTCACCCGCGGTGACGTCCGTCGCGCGAAGCTCTACTACCTGCGCCAGCTGCGTGGCAAGAAGGCGAAGATCAAGGAGAAGCGCGACCGCTGAGTCGGCGCATCTCCACAGCACCCCAGGACACGATGTCCTGGGGTGCTTTGTTTCGTCCCCGGTATGCGAACCTTGATACTGCCGCTCGATGGCACGCACGACTGACGAAGGATGCCGATGACCTCTGAACCCTCCGCCGCGCCCGCCACGGGCACGAGGCGGCGCCGTGGACTGCTGGTCTTCCTGCGCGATGTGCTGATCATCATCCTGATCGCCGCGCTCGTCTCGTTCGTGGTCAAGACCTTCATCGTCCGCTCGTTCTACATCCCCTCGGCATCCATGGAGCGCACGCTCATGGTCAACGACCGCATCCTCGTCGATGAGCTCACGCCGCGATGGACGGGGTACGAGCGCGGGGACGTGGTGGTGTTCCAGGACCCGGGCGGATGGCTCGGCGACCAGCCGCAGCCGCCGGCATCCCCTCCGCTCGTGCAGGCGATCGACGGCGTGCTGACGTTCATCGGCATCTCCGCCTCCGATTCGCAGGACCATCTCGTCAAGCGCATCATCGGCCTCCCCGGCGATCACGTCGTGTGCTGCAATGCCCTCGGCCAGATCACGATCAACGGTGCTCCGATCGACGAGCTCGACTACCTGAACCTCCCCGAAGGAAACACCGCGGCGTCGAACGAGCCTTTCGACGTCGTCGTGCCCGAGGACTCGCTGTGGCTGCTCGGCGACAATCGCACTCGGTCGCGGGACTCGAGAGCGCATCAGGAGCTTCCCAGCGGCGGCTTCGTCCCGGTGTCGAACGTCGTGGGGAAGGCCTTCCTGACGACCTGGCCGTTCGGGCGGATCGGGGCGATCGACGGACACCACCAAGCCTTCGACAGCGTTCCGGACGAAGAATGACGGTCGTTTCCCCGACCCTCACGCTCGAGCGGCGCATCCTCGGAGACAGCGCCCTGATCATCTCGCTCGACGAGGTCGGTCGCGGTGCGCTCGCGGGCCCGGTCGCGGTGGGCGCGGCGGTGATGGATGCCGCCGGTGCGCGACGTCGTGTGCCCGAGGGGCTCCGCGACTCCAAGCTCGTCACCGAGCGACGTCGACCCGATGTCGCGGAGCGGGCGACGGCGTGGGTACGCGCCTCGTCTGTCGGATGGGCCAGTGCCGCGGAGGTCGACGAGGTCGGCATCATCCGGGCACTGGGTCTGGCCGCCTCCCGTGCCGTCGATGCGGTCGTCGCGCAGGGCACGTCGAGCGCGGGGGCGGTCGTGCTGCTCGACGGGAACCACGACTATCTCTCGGCCGTGCATCATTCCGTGCTCGACGTGCGTCCGGTGATCAAAGGCGATCGGGACTGCGCTTCCGTCTCGGCCGCATCCGTGATCGCGAAGGTCGCGCGCGACGCGCACATGGCCGAGCTCCACGCCGACTACCCGCAGTACCAGTGGGATCGCAACAAGGGATATGCGAGCACCGAGCATCGAGAGGCCATCCGCACGCTCGGGCTCTCCCCGCTGCATCGTGCGTCGTGGGCGATCGCCGATGCTCCCGCCCTGTTCTGAGCACCGGGTGCGGTGCCGCACGCGGGCTCTTGCGACCCTAGGATGGAACCACCATGGATGAGGAAGCCTTCGACGACTACGACCGCGAGCTCGAGCTCGCGCTGTTCCGCGAGTACCGAGACGTGGTCTCGCAGTTCCAGTACGTCGTCGAGACAGAGCGTCGGTTCTACCTCGCGAACGATGTGAACGTCGTGCGGCGCGACACGGAGCACGACTTCTACTTCGAGATCTCGATGAGCGATGTGTGGGTGTGGGACATCTACCGCGCCGATCGCTTCGTGAAGGCCGTACGTGTGCTGACCTTCAAGGACGTCAACGTCGAGGAGCTGCAGCGCCGGGAGTTCGAACTTCCCCAGGAACTCTCGCTCGACGGCGAGTGAGTCGGAGAAGCGCACCTCTCCTGCACCACTGACGCCTGAGGGCCGGGTTTTCGCCGTGCGGTGGACGCTCGGAGACCGCCCCGCCGCTCGGGCGCCACGATCGTCATGCTGTCGGAATGGCAGCGAAGGATGACCTCGGTAGAGCCGGGGAAGAACGGGCGGCGCGGCATCTCGTCGACGCCGGGTACACACTCCTGGACCGCAACTGGCGTTGCGCACAAGGTGAGATCGACATCGTGGCTCTTCAGGGCGAGGACGTCGTCTTCGTCGAGGTGAAGACGCGGCGGACGATCGACTACGGGCACCCGTTCGAGGCGATCGACGCGCGCAAGAAGCGGCGGATGTGGGGGCTCGCCCACGCCTGGGCCGTCGCGCACCCGCTTCACGCTCGGGGGCGTCGGATCCGGCTCGATGTGGTGGGGATCGTCGGTCACGACCCGTCATCCGGTTCGCTCGAGCACGTGGCGGACCTCGTATGAGCACCACACGCACCTGGGCGGTCGCCATCACAGGGGTGGACGGGCACATGGTCGAGGTCGAGGCGGACCTCTCGAACCAGACGCCGGAGTTCAAGATCATCGGGCTGCCAGACAAATCTCTCGGAGAGGCGGTGCAGCGCGTGCACAACGCATGCAAGAACTCCGGACTCGACCTCCCGCGGCGAAGGATGACGGTGAATCTCTCGCCGGCCAGCCTGCCGAAGCACGGATCGGGTTTCGACCTCGCGGTCGCCGTCGCGACACTCGCTGCGGGGGATGCGATCTCCCCGCGATCGATCCGGGGCACCGTGCACGTCGGCGAGCTCGGTCTCGACGGTCGCGTTCGACCGGTGGCCGGAGTGCTCCCCGCGGTGTTCGCGGCGGCGAGGGCAGGGTTCGAGCGCGTGATCGTGCCCGAGGCCAACGCCGCCGAAGCGCGACTGGTGACCGGGATCGAGGTCCGCGGGGCGCGCTCGCTCGCGGAGGTGGCGGTCTGGCACGGGGCGGATGTCGAGATCCCCGAGGTGCCCGCCGAGGAACCGCCCGCCGTGGAGGAGGAACCGAGCGAGTCGCTCGACCTCGCGGACATCGTGGGGCAGGAGTCGGCGGTCGAGGCGCTCGTGGTCGCCGCAGCGGGCGGGCACCACATGCTCCTCAGCGGCCCCCCTGGCGCCGGCAAGACGATGCTCGCGCGACGCCTCCCCGGAATCCTTCCACCGCTCACCGAAGGCGAAGCACTCGAGGTCGCCTCGATCCGCTCGCTGATGGGTGACCGAGTGGCGTGCCTCGACCGGACCCCACCGATCGAGGCACCGCATCACAGCGCATCCGTCGCCGCACTGGTCGGCGGCGGATCGCGGGTGGCGCGTCCCGGCGCGATCGTGCGCGCCCATCGCGGCGTGCTGTTCCTCGACGAGGCGGCCGAGTTCTCGAGGGTGGCTCTGGACGCGCTTCGCCAGCCGCTCGAATCCGGCGCGATCGAGGTGATCCGCTCGGGGTTCACCGCACGGTTCCCCGCGCGCTTCCAACTCCTGCTCGCGATGAATCCGTGTCCGTGCGGCAATTACGGCGTGCGCGGCGCGGAATGCACCTGCCCGGCGCAGGCGATCAGACGATATGCGACCCGGCTCTCGGGACCCCTCCGCGACCGAGTCGACATCGAGTTGCGTGTCGCGAGAGTGGCTGCATCGCGCGCGACCGCAGGTGGCCGCTCCGAATTCTCGACGGCCGCCGCTCGACAACGCGTCGCCGATGCGCGGGGTCGTGCCGCCGCGAGGTGGACGGGGACGCCGTGGTCGCGGAACGCCGACATCCCGGGGACGTGGCTCCGGCAGGGGGAGTTCCGCCTGGACTCCGCGGATCGTGAGCCGCTCGATCGCGCACTCGAGCGGGGAGCGCTGACCCTGCGCGGCTACGACAGGGTGTTGCGGTTGGCGTGGACGATGGCCGACCTCGCCGGACTCGCGCGTCCTCGACAGGATGAGATCGGTCGAGCGCTGCTCCTCAAGAGGGGGATGACGCCGTGACCCACGAGATGATCGACGACCGGGAGGTCGTGCATGCGGCGTTCGCTCTCCGAGCAGGTGAGACGGGCACAGCGACGGAGGCGATCGCCCGCGCGGCGTGGTCGGTGCTCGCGGAACCGGGCGATGGCGTCGCAGGCTCGCTGATCCGGGAACTCGGTGCCGCCGGTGCCCTCGAGCTGGCCCTCGATACGCCGAGTCCGGCGGATGGTCGTGTGGACGGCTCCGCACGGGCGCATCGCGCGTTGGCGGAAGGGAGAGCGCGCTGGCGGCCGCGCGCGCAGACCCGTGCGTTGGTCGATGCCTTGCACGGTGCGAGCCAGGTGGGTGCGCGCCTGGTGATCCCCGGCGACCCGGACTGGCCGGATTCGCTGGACGACCTGGGGGAGCACGCTCCACCGGCGCTGTGGATTCGCGGGGACACCCGACTCCTGAGGGCGACCCCGCGCGTGGCCATCGTCGGCGCTCGCGCGGCGACCGGGTACGGCGAGCACGTCGCCGCCGAGATCGCCGGAGATCTCGCCGCGGGCGGTGCGACGGTCGTCTCGGGCGGGGCGTATGGCATCGACGGCGTGGCGCATCGTGCGGCGCTCGGAGTCCGAGGAGCGACCATCGCGTTCCTGGCCGGCGGTGTGGACCGCGCCTACCCCTCCGGACACCAGGAGCTTTTCACCCGAATCGCCGGGCACGGGGCGGTCGTCAGCGAGTTGCCGTGCGGTGCCGCACCGACCAAGTGGCGCTTCCTTGCGCGCAACCGTCTGATCGCGGCGCTCGGCCAGGCCACCGTGGTCGTCGAGGCGGGATGGCGGAGCGGCTCCCTCAACACGGCGGGTCACGCGGCGGCGCTGGGGAGACCGCTCGGAGCTGTGCCGGGGCCGGTGACCTCGGCTGCCTCGGCGGGGTGCCATCGCCTCCTTCGGGAGTACGACGCACGCTGTGTGACCTGCGCGGCGGAGGTCCGCGAGCTCTGGGGCGACGACGTGCAGGAGGCGTGGGCTTCTCGGCGTCACGATCCCGATCGCACCCGATTACTCGACGCTCTCGGGGCACGGACGCCTCTCGACGTCATGGAGATCTGTCGGCGTAGCGGTCTCGCCCCCGAGCGGGTGCGGGCGCTACTCGGTCTGCTCGAACTCGAGGGGATCCTGACACGATCGGATGCGGGGTGGGTGCGCGCGGCGGCCCGCTGATCGAGCCGCGGCGGCGAGGTGCGATCTCTCGCACCGTCATCCGGTGCATGCTGGAGCCATGCAGCTCGCCGCCGCCGTCCAGGCCTTCACGGAGTACCTCGAGCGGGTGCGCCGGCTGTCGGCTGCGACGGTGCGCGCCTATCGCTCCGACCTGCGGGACCTGACAGCGTCGGCCGGAGACATCACGATCGGCGACGTCGATCTCGACGTGCTCCGAGACTGGCTGTGGAAAGCGACCCAGCGCGGAGATGCACGCTCGACGTTGGCGCGCCGCGCGGCGGCGGCGCGATCGTTCTTCACCTGGGCGACCGAGCACGAGATCATCGCGCACGATCCGAGTCTCCGTCTGATCGCTCCGAAGCGCGGTCGCACCCTGCCGGTCGTGGCCTCGAAGGACGCGATGAGTTCGCTTCTCGAGCAGCACCGCAGCCGCGCGACCGCCGGCGGAGATCCGCTCGCTCTCCGCGACCATGCGATCCTCGAGACGCTCTACGGCTCCGGCATCCGTGTCTCCGAACTCTGCGGACTGGACATCGACGATCTCGACGTCGATCGCCGTACCGCGCGCGTGCTCGGCAAAGGCGCCAAGGAACGAGTCGTGCCCTTCGGGGTGCCCGCCCGTGAGGCGCTGAACGCGTACCTGCGGCGCGCGCGGCCGGCGCTCGTCGCCCGGAGCGATGCTTCCGGTGCCGCCGTCTTCCTGGGCAGCCGCGGCGGGCGAATCGGACCGCGTGCGGTGTACTCGCTGGTGGCAGAAGTGCTCGGCCCTCTCGTGGGGTCGGAGACGGTCGGTCCACATGTACTCCGGCACACGGCGGCGACGCACCTCCTCGACGGCGGCGCCGACCTGCGCGCCGTGCAGGAGATCCTCGGCCACGCCAGCCTGGGTACCACCCAGATCTACACGCACGTCTCCGCCGAGCGACTGACCGCCACCTACCGCCTCGCGCACCCGCGCGCCTGAGCGGGCGTCACGAATCGTCGCAGCACGGCAGAAGGACCGCTCTGGCCAGTGCGCCGAAGAGCAGGAGCGGATTGATGTAGACACGGTCGAGGCGCACCCCCACGTGCAGGGTGCCGACCACGCTGTGCCCACCCTGAGCGACGACCCCCACGATGTCTCCCGCCACCACGGTGTCGCCGGGATTCAGGGAGGAGGCGAGCGGCTCGAAGGTCGAGACGTATCCGGCGCCGTGGTCGATCGTGAGCAGCGGACGGTCGACGACGGTTCCCCGGAAGGCCACGACGCCGTCCGCGGGTGCACGGACCTCCTGTCCCGGAACGCCGGCGATGTCGATCCCGCGGTGTCCGGCCCCGTAGGCGTGAGCGGGAGCACGGTACGGCGCCGTCACGGATCGCGGGCCGTCGAGGGGCCAGCGCCACGCGGCGTCGTTATCCGACGAGTGGGGCCGGACGGAGGAGTCGGGCTCGAGTGCGGCGATCGCAGGATCGTGCGCGCCGAAAGCGAGCGCGACGAGGAGGGCGGCGATCAGGAAGACACGTCCGGGCGGGGTCATCCCGAGAGTCTGCGGGTCGTTCAGGCGGCTGAGACGTGAGTCCGAGCGACAGGCCCGGAGGTGGGGGAGAAGTGCGCGATGTCGCCGCCCGTGGAGAGCAGGACAGGCGGTCGTTGTCCTGTATGCTGGAGGGGCACCTCGAAATCGGGGTGACTACGCGTGCCCAGAGCGACTCTGGTCGTGGCATCCACTCCCACAGGTCCTTCCTCGGAAGGCGGGTGTGCGCCGGGCACCAGGAAGTCCGATCGAACGATCGGCGAAAACCTCAACGGCGCACCGCGCCAGAACAAGGAGACGACCATGGCTGTGGTCACCATCCGCCAGCTGCTCGACAGCGGCGTGCACTTCGGACACCAGACCCGTCGGTGGAACCCGAAGGTGAAGCGCTTCATCCTCACCGAGCGCAGCGGCATCCACATCATCGACCTGCAGCAGTCGCTCGGCTACATCGACAAGGCCTACGACTTCGTCAAGGAGACCGTCGCCCACGGTGGCACGATCCTCTTCGTCGGCACCAAGAAGCAGGCGCAGGAGATCCTCGCCGAGCAGGCCACGCGCGTCGGTCAGCCCTTCGTCAACCAGCGCTGGCTCGGTGGACTCCTCACGAACTTCCAGACGATCTCCAAGCGCCTCGCGCGCATGAAGGAGCTCGAGGAGCTCGACTACGAGACCCCGGCGAACAGCGGCTTCACGAAGAAGGAGCTCCTGCTCAAGAAGCGAGAGCTCGACAAGCTGCACAAGTCGCTCGGCGGAATCCGCAACCTCACCAAGACGCCGTCGGCCATCTGGGTCGTCGACGCCAAGCGCGAGCACCTCGCCATCGACGAGGCCAAGAAGCTCGGCATCCCCGTGATCGGCATCCTTGACACGAACGCCGACCCGGACGACTTCCAGTACCCGATCCCCGGCAACGACGACGCGATCCGCTCGGTCTCGCTGCTGACGCGCATCATCGCCGACGCCGCTGCCGAGGGCCTGCAGCAGAAGCACAACCCGGAGACGGGCGACGCCGAGCCTCTCGCCGACTGGGAGAAGGAGCTCCTCGAGACTCCCGCCCAGGAGGTCCAGGAGTCCGCTGACGCCGCTGCCGTCGAGACCGCGGCCGACGAGGCCGCCGTCGTCGAGACGCCCGCCGCCGACGAGACCGCTGCCGACGCGGCCGGTGCCGAGGCTCACGACGAGGCGATCGCCGCCGCTTCCGGTGAGGAGACCGCTGAGGTCGCCGCCGCCGAGGCCGCAGACGCCAAGTAATCCCGCGACCACCACACACATCACGAAGCAAGGAGCCACCACACATGGCCAACTTCACCATCGCTGACCTCAAGGCGCTGCGTGAGCAGCTCGGTACGGGAATGGTCGACACCAAGAAGGCGCTCGAGGAGGCCGACGGAGACGTCGAGAAGGCCACCGAGATCCTGCGTCTCAAGGGTGCGAAGGGCAACGCGAAGCGCGCTGACCGTTCGACCAGCGAGGGACTCGTCGTCGCTCGCGAGCAGGCCGGTGCCGTGACGCTGATCGAGCTCGCGTGCGAGACCGACTTCGTCGCCAAGAACGACCGCTTCATCGCGCTGGCCGACAAGGTCGCCGACGCCGCTGCAGCCGTCAAGGCCGACTCGGTCGAGGCTGCCCTGGCCGCCGACGCGGCGGGTCAGTCCGTCGAGCAGCTGATCTCGGAAGAGGCTGCGATCATCGGCGAGAAGGTCGAACTGCGTCGTGTGCGTACGATCGCCGGCGACAACGTCGAGGTCTACCTGCACCGCACCAGCAAGGACCTGCCGCCGCAGATCGGTGTCGTCGTCGCCTACTCGGGCGACGACGCGGACACCGCTCGCAGCATCGCGCAGCACATCTCGTTCGCCAACCCGTCGTACCTCTCCCGCGAGGACGTTCCGGCTGACGCCGTCGAGAAGGAGCGGGAGATCGTCACCGAGATCTCGCGCAACGAGGGAAAGCCCGAAGCGGCTCTCCCCAAGATCGTCGAAGGCCGCGTCTCCGCGTTCATCAAGCAGGTCGCCCTGCTGGAGCAGGACTACGCCAAGGACAACAAGCTCTCTGTCGCCCAGGTGGCGAAGGACGCCGGTATCACCGTGACGGACTTCGCGCGCTTCAAGGTCGGCGCGTAGCAGAGTCGAAGGGGTTCGGATCGGTGAGATCCGAACCCCTTCTTCATGCCCAGAAGGCACTATCTTGAATCGGGACGAGAGGACAACACCCATGACCGAACGCACCGGACGCCGCCGCGTCCTTCTCAAGCTCTCCGGAGAGGCATTCGGCGCCGGTCAGCTGGGTGTCAACCCGGATGTCGTCGGCCAGATCGCGCGCGACATCGCCGCAGCCGTCGACCGCGTCGAGGTCGCCATCGTCGTGGGCGGGGGCAACTTCTTCCGCGGCGCCGAGCTGAGCCAGCGTGGCATGGACCGGGGGCGCGCCGACTACATGGGCATGCTCGGAACCGTGATGAACGCGCTCGCGCTGCAGGACTTCCTCGAGCAGGCCGGGGCGGCGACGCGTGTGCAGTCCGCGATCTCGATGACCCAGGTCGCCGAGCCCTACATCCCGCGCCGGGCGGAGCGTCACCTCGAGAAGGGCCGCGTCGTCATCTTCGGTGCCGGTGCCGGCCTCCCGTACTTCTCCACCGATACGGTCGCCGCTCAGCGCGCGCTCGAGATCGGCGCGGAGGAGGTCCTCGTCGCGAAGAACGGCGTCGACGCCATCTACACGGCCGACCCCAACAAGCACGCGGATGCCGAGCGCATCGAGCGGGTCACGTACAGCGACGCGCTGCAGCGCGGACTGAAGGTCGTCGATTCGACCGCCTTCAGCCTGTGCATGGACAACAACATGAACATGCGCGTCTTCGGCATGGAGCCCGCGGGCAACGTGACGCGTGCCCTTCTCGGTGAGCCGATCGGCACCCTGGTCACCACCTGAGTGTGTGACGCGGCGGAGAAGGCTTCGCCCGATAGAATTTGCAGAACACCCCGACGATAGGAGTCACCGTGATCGCGGACGTCCTCGCTGAAACCACCACCCGCATGGACCGGGCGGTCGAAGCTGCCAAGGAGGACTTCTCCACGGTGCGCACCGGTCGCGCGAACCCCCAGCTCTTCCAGAAGGTCCTCGTCGACTACTACGGAACGCCGACCCCGATCGGTCAGCTGGCCTCGATGGTCAACCAGGAGGCGCGCACCCTCGTCATCACGCCGTACGACAAGTCGGCGCTCAAGGCGATCGAGCAGGCCATCCGCGACATGCCGAACCTCGGGGCGAACCCGACGAACGACGGCAATCTCGTGCGCGTGACGATGCCCGAGCTGACGGCCGACCGTCGCAAGGAATACGTCAAGCTCGTCAAGTCGAAGGGCGAGGACGCGAAGGTCCACGTCCGCGGCATCCGCCGCAAGGCGAAGGACGACCTCGATGCGCTCAAGAGCGAGGTCGGTGAAGATGAGATCGCGCGTGGCGAGAAGGAGCTCGATGCTCTCACCCGCCAGCACGTCGACCTCATCGATGACGCGCTCAAGCGCAAAGAGGCAGAACTCCTCGAGGTGTGAGGACGGATGTCTGACACGCGAGATTCCGAGGACGGTGCGCCGCTGACCCGCCGCGAGGCGCGGGATGCGACGACGCCGGACTCGGGCATCCCGTTGGCGGACGAGGCGTTCCCCGCTTTCGACGCCTCGCTCATCCCGCCCCGCCCCCCGCTCCCGGACGAGCCGGCCGTGGTGATCCCCGACATGATCGACACGGCGGACCACAACGCCATCCGTGAACAGTGGCGGGCGAAGCGCGACGAGTTCGGCAGTCACGTCTCGCATGCCCGAGACCAGATCGACCAGGCGAACGAGCGGATCAAGCAGCGCACGGGACGTGACCTCGTGCTCGCGATCCTCATCGGCCTCGCGTTCGGTGCGGCTCTTCTCGGTTCCCTCCTGTTCATCAAGGTGCTCTTCGTTCCGTTCGCCCTGGCGGCTGCGCTGCTCGGGGTCTACGAACTCGCGCGGGCTCTCCGGGCATCCGGCCGCCGGATCGATGTCGTCCCGCAGCTGGTGGCTGCCGGCGCGCTCGTGCTCTCCGGCTATTTCGCGGATATCTGGCTGTGTTGGATCGTGCTGTTCCTCGCCGTGGCATTCGTCATCGTCTGGAGGCTCATCGCCCAGATGTTCGCTCAGGACGGGCGCACCTACGGTGATGTACTCGCGGATGCCGTCATCGGCGGCTTCGTGCAGGTCTACGTTCCCTTCCTCGCGGCCATCGCGCTGATCCTGCTCGGGCAGGAGGGCGGTCAGTGGTGGGTGCTCGGCTTCATCGCCATCGCGGTCGCGGCCGACACCGGCGCGTACGCCGCCGGCCTCGCCTTCGGGCGGCATCCGATGGCTCCGCGGATCAGCCCCAAGAAGACCTGGGAGGGTTTCGCCGGTGCGGTCGTCGCCTCGCTGACCGCAGGTGTGTTGCTCGCGATGTACCTGCTCGAACTGCCGTGGTGGGGTGGGATCGTCTTCGGTGCCGCCATCCTGCTGTCGGCGACACTGGGCGATCTCGGTGAGTCGATGCTCAAGCGCGATCTCGGGATCAAGGACATGAGCTCCTGGCTTCCGGGGCACGGCGGTCTGCTCGATCGGCTCGACAGCATCCTGCCGTCGACGGTCCCCGCCCTCTGCCTCTACTTCCTCCTCTCTCCCTGGGTGGTGCTGTCATGAACGACCAGAAGACCGAAGAGCAACAGCCCTCCCGTGCGGCCTTCGCCGTCGCCTCGGGGCGCACCAAGGGATATCACCCCGCGGCCGTCGACACCTTCCTCGCCTCGGCGCGCGCCGCCTTCGAGCACGGGGGAGATCTCGGTGCGGCGGATGTCCGCACGGCCTCGTTCCCGCTCGTGAAGGGCGGCTACGTGGTCGCTGACGTCGACGCCGCGCTGAGCCGTGTCGAGGACGCGTTCGCGGCGCGCGAGCGCGATCGGGCCGTGCGTTCCGAGGGAGCGGGCGTCTGGGTCGAGCAGGCACGCGACGAGGCTCAGGTGATCCTCGACCATCTCGCGCGTCCGCGCCGTCACCGCTTCGCCCGCACGGGTGCACTCACCTTCGGATACCGCGTCGACGAGGTCGACCACGTGGCGACGCGCATCGTGCGCTACCTTCGCGACGGCGATGCGTTGAGCGCGGAACAGCTCCGTTCGGCGGCCTTCCGTATGCAGCGCGGCGGTTATCGCGAAGAGCAGGTGGACGCCCTGCTCGACGCGGCGATCGACGTGATCCTCGCCGTCCGCTGACCTTCTCATGGCCGTCCCAGGCAGTCTTGCGTAGACTGTCGACCATCGTGAACTCCCGAAACGACATGACACCCGCACGACGTGACGCCTCGCCGGTACCTGTGGCGACGGCGAATTCCGCGCATCGTGGTACTCGTCGATGGTCGCGTCGCCGCGGTGTGGTCGCGGCGTTCGCATCGCTCGCGGTCGTCGGTTTCGCGGCCGCGATGGTCGCACCGACCGCCGTCGCTCTCGCGGATCCGCCCGAGCAGGAGACGCCGGACAGCGCGTACTCCGTCGCACTCGAAGACACCCAGAATCTGACGGTGACGGTCGAAGGTGCCGAGATCGCTCCGGTCGAGCGCGGATCCTTCGAGGTCTACGTGACGCCGAAGCCGACTCCCACGCCCACGCCGACGACGGCCTCCAAATCGAACTCGGGAGGGACGGCCCCCGCGGCCCCGCTCTTCTACACCGGTGGCGGTGCGCCGGCGGACTGGATGGCTGCCGCGGGAATCGCCGAAGCCGACTGGGGCTACGTCGATTACGTCGTGTCGCGCGAGAGCGGGTGGAACCCGAACGCCACGAACAGCAGTTCGGGTGCCTGCGGCCTCGTGCAGGCTCTGCCCTGCAGCAAGGTGCCGGGCAACGGGTACGACCCGGTGGACAACCTGCGCTGGGCGAGCGGCTACGCGACCGGGCGCTACGGCAGTTGGGCCGGTGCCTACAACTTCTGGATCAACAACCACTGGTGGTGAGCAGGCACGATGCCCCGCTCCCGCAGGCGGCCTCCTTCGCGATCTGAGGCCGACGAGTCCTTCGAACGCCTCCTCGCGGGGTGGAAGCGTACCGAGACCCGTCGCGGTGCGGAGTGGACCGTGCAGCCCGTTTCGGCGATCCAGGCTCAGAAGTCCTACGTGTGCCCCGGTTGCTCCCGCACGATCGAACCGGGCACCGCTCATCTCGTCGCCTGGCGCGCCGATGGAGTCCTCGGCGATGCCGCCGACCTCGCCGCACGCAGGCACTGGCACACACACTGTTGGAGGCAATCGTGACCATCGAGATCCGCGGACCGCTCGAACTGCCCGCACAGCGGGACGACATCGAGCTGCGTACGGCCGACGGCCTCACTCTCGTCGGTGAACTCGCGCTCCCCGAAGCGGCCGATCCCGTCGCGACCCTCGTGACTCTGCACCCGCTCCCCACCGCGGGAGGGTTCATGGACTCGCACATCCTGCGCAAGGCCGCGGCGCGCCTCCCTGCCCTCGCGAACCTCGCCGTCCTGCGGTTCAACACGCGGGGGACGACGTCGCCGCGTGGCACGAGCGAAGGGGCGTTCGACGGGGGAGAAGCGGAACAGTTCGATGTGGCCGCCGCGATGGAGTTCGTCCACGAGCGCGAGCTGCCGCGCCCCTGGCTCCTCGGATGGTCGTTCGGCACGGAGCTGGCCCTCAAATACGGGCGGGATCACGACATCGCGGGCGTCATCCTGCTCTCTCCGCCCCTGCATCGCGCATCGGACGCCGAGGTCGCTGCGTGGGCGCAGTTCGATCGGCCGGTCGTGATCCTCGTCCCCGAGTTCGACGACTACCTCCGGCCCGAGCAGGCGCGTGAGCGCTTCGCCTCGATCCCGCATGCGACGCTGATCGCCGTCGACGGCGGCAAGCACCTCTGGGTGGGGGAGTCGCAGACGCGCCGTGTGCTCACCGAGATCGTCGCGGCCGTCCACCCGGCGGCCCTCCCGCTGCCGACAGAGTGGCCGGCATCGCGCTGAGCGGCGTCAGAGCTCGTTCATGCGGGGGATGAGCACCTGGCGGTAGATGATCAGAATGCTCGCGGCGACGGGGATCGCGATGAGCGCTCCGAGCAGTCCGAGCAGGCTGCCGCCGGCGAGGGCGGCGACCACGACGACCGCACCCGGTACCGACACGGCGCGGCTCATGATGCGCGGAGAGATCACGTACGCCTCGATCTGCATGTAGATCAGGTAGTAGATGCCGGCGGCGATCGCGGTCGCGGGGGATCCGAGACCCGGGATCAGGCAGATGAGCACGATGAGCGTGGAGCCGGTGAGCGTACCCACGAGCGGGATGAGCGAGAAGAAGAACGCGATGACCGCGAGCACGGCAGGGAAGGGCGCCTGGATGATCGAGAGGAAGATCGCGCTCAGCACGCCGTTGATCACGCCGAGCGAGACCTGTCCCATCACGTAGTACCCGACCGAGTCGGTGATCTGGTCGGCCAGGTCGATGAAGCGCTCCCGCTTCGAGGCCGGCGCGAGCTGGTAGACGGCGCGCTTGAGTGAGGGAGTGGATGCCGTGAGGTACACCGTGAGGATCAGCACGATGAAAGCGCCGAACAGGCCGGTGATGATCGAGGTGCCGACCACGATCACGCTCTCGGTTATCGTTCCCCAGTTCTCAAGCAGCCAGTCGGTCGCACGCGTGAACGTGTCATCGATGAACGAGGGCTGCAGGCCCGGGAAGACATCGCTGATCCAGTCCTTCACGTCGCCGATGTAGGTGCTCTGCAGGAACAGCGTGATGCGCCGGACGAGCTGGCTGATCTGATCGACCAGGATGGGGAGCACCATCAGGACGATGCCCGCGAAGACGCCCAGCACTCCGAGGATGGTGACGAGCACCGCGAGCCAGCGGGGGAGCTTGCGGCGTTCGAGGAATGCGACCACCGGGTCGAGTCCGAGGCTGAGGAACAGCGCGGTGCCGACGTACAGCAGGACGGTGGAGAGGTTCTGCAGGCTTCCGATCAGGAGGATGCCGAGGCCCACTCCGAGCGTCGCCACCAGGGCGGTGCGGAAGGGATTGTGGATCTTCATCTCGACTCCTCGTGTCGGGGTGCTGCCAGGCTACCGATCGTGCCACGCGCAGCCCGCGCGACGTGCCGTTCCACACCGGGGGAATCACCCTTGTGGGCAACACACAGGTGGTTTCGCTAGTCTGAAATGTCGAGTGTTGCGTCCCGGCCGATCGTGCGGGATGCGTGAGGAGACTATTCGTGCGTTTCGTATGGGCCGTCGTGGCCTTCGTCCTGGCCGCGGCCCTGATCGGTGCCGGCATCGCTCAGCGCACCATCTTCATGGGGCCGGATTCGGTGCAGGAGAAGGTGCAGATCGAAGAGCCTGCGCCGTTCATCCTGCTCGACGGGGATGTGCTGCGTGCCCACCCCGGCGCGCAGACGCTGCTGATCAGCGGCAACGGCGACATCTTCTCCGCTTACGGACGCACGGCCGACATGGAGGCGTGGCTCGCCGACTCCGACTACAACCAGGTGACCGTCGACGACGACGGATCCTTCCAGGTCGAACACATCGCCGCGCCTGCGGCCGAGGATGACGCGGTCGATTCGGGAGATGCCGCGACGGAGGAGCCGACCGCCGAGGACGACCCCGCTGCAGACAGCGGACGCAACCCCGTCGGATCCGACCTGTGGCTGAACTCCTTCAGCGACACCGACTCGCTGTCGCTCGACAATCTCCGTCTCCCTGAGGGAGTCAGCGTGCTCGTCGCCTACGACGGGACCGAGAACGCGCCCGACGACATCGTGGCGTCCTGGCCGCTCGACACGTCCACCCCGGCCGCAGGTCCGCTCATGGCAGGCGGCGGTGTGCTGTTGCTGGTGGGGCTGATCCTCTACGTGCTCGGCATCCGTCATCAGCGTCGCGGTCGTGGTCCGCGTCGCAAGGGCCCGGGTCCGCTCCCGGTGACCGAGCCCATCGACCTCGCCTCCCTACCCGCGGGCGAACGCGCAGCGATAGAGAGCGGAGCGACCCAGGCGAAGCCGCAGGCCACCGAGGACGACGTCCAGGACGCCGAGATCGTCGATGAGCCCGCTGTGCCCGCAGACGAGAAGCCCGGCGAGAAGACGGACGAGAAAACCGAGGGGAAGTCGACGATGAAGGCCGCAGATCCCGCTCGCCGGCGTCGCCGTCTCCTCGTCGTACCGATCCTCGGGCTCACCGCGGTGCTCGCGGCCGGTTGCTCGTCCGATTCGTGGCCGCAACTGGGCGCTCCCGAGGCGACTCCGTCGCCCACTCCGACGGTGATTGCCCCCGAGAACCAGAAGCCGCCGGCCGTCACCGAGGGTCAGGCCGAACGCATCCTCGGCGAGATCTCCACCACACTCGTGGAAGCCGATACGAACCGCGATCTCGATCTCGCCAAGACGCGGCTCGACGGACCGGCGCTGACGGCTCGCACGACGGATTACGCCCTGCGCACCGCGATCGCCGATTCTCCCGTTCCCGCCGCGATCCCCACCGACGACGTGGAGGTCGTGCTCCCCGAGGCGACCGATCGCTGGCCCCGCACGACGCTCCTGCTCTCCAAGAGCGCGGATGACGAGACCGTCCCGCCCGTGCTGCTCACCATGACGCAGCAGGATCCGTGGTCGAACTACAAGGTGACGAACATCGCGGAGATGTCGGCGGACGCGGTGTTCCCGGACGTCGCCGCCGCCTGGCTCGGCACCGCGCTGGTCCCGGATGACTCCGCCTTCCTCAGCATCGCTCCCGGCGAACTCGCCGCCGCGTTCGCGGACGTCGTCGACACGGGGGAGAAGAGCGCCTCCAACGGGCTCTTCGACGATCTCTCGCAGAAGCTCGCGACCTCGATCCGCGACAGTCGGCAGACGGTGGTCCAGAACCTCATCGACAACGGTGCGGCCGAGACGTCCGAGGTCAGTTTCGACATGGCGCCGACCGATACCCCCGCCGTCTCGATGACGACCCTCGACAGCGGAGCGATCGTCGGCATCACGCTGACCGACGCCGAGACCGTGAAGCCGACGTCCGCCGACGCCGTCATCCGCTTCGGGGACAACGCGAAGGCCAATGCTCTCACCGGCGTCTCGGAGTCCGCGAAGGGCGTCGTGACGACCTATGAGTTCCAGCTCTTCTTCTCGGTCCCCGCGCAGGGATCCACCGAGCAGATCAAACTCCTGGCATCGCGTCAGGATCTCGTCTCCGTAGAGGTGATCAAGTGACCGAGTTGTCTCCTGCGGCGCTGCGTGGTGCCGTCGACCTGTCGAGCCTGCGCAACCGGCCGGCCGCTCCCGCGCCCGGCGCCCCGGCGGCGCCCGCCGCGGGCACCCCCTTCGCCGATCTCGTGATCGATGCGACCGACGAGACGTTCGGCCAGGTGCTCGAGCTGTCGCGCACGGTGCCCGTCGTCGTCGACCTCTGGGCAGAGTGGTGCGGGCCGTGCAAGCAGCTCAGCCCCATCATCGAGAAGGTCACCCGCGAGCTGGGCGGGCGTGTGCTGCTGGCGAAGGTCGATGTCGATGCGAATCCGCAGCTGGCGCAGAGCTTCCGTGCGCAGTCCATCCCGATGGTGGTCGCCCTGATCGCCGGACAGCCCGTGCCGATGTTCAACGGCGCCGTTCCCGAGGAGCAGGTGCGCGCGGTCTTCGCGCAGCTGCTGCAGCTCGCCGCGCAGAACGGCGTGACCGGTTCGCTGGCGGTCGATGGCGCGCCGGTCGGCGAGGAGGCTGCGGCTCCCGAGGAGCCCGCACTGCCGCCGCTTCACGCCGAGGCCTTCGCTGCGATCGAGGCGGGCGACTACGCCGCCGCCATTATCGCGTACGAGAAGGCGCTCGCGGAGAACCCCCGCGACGAGGACGCGATCGCCGGGCTCGGACAGGTGCGGTTGCTCGATCGCGTGCAGTCGCTCGATCTGCAGACCGCTCGTGCCGCCGCTGCGGCGGCACCGCTCGACATCGCGGCACAGTTCGACGTCGCCGACCTCGATCTCGCGGGTGGGCACGTCGACGATGCCTTCGGACGCCTCCTCGATCTGTTCGCACAGCTCCCGTCGGATGAGCGCACACCGGTGCGCGAGCGTCTCGTCGAGCTCTTCGGACTCATCGGTGCCGGCGACCCTCGCGTCGTCTCGGCGCGGAACCGCCTGACCTCGCTCCTGTTCTGATCACCGCTTCCGGCTCGGGTCGCCCTAGCCGCGAGTGACGCTCGGAACGTGGGGGTCGGTCTGGTACCGGAGCCACAGTGTCGACAGCGCCGGGAGGGTGATCGTCGCCGTCGCCGGACCGCCGTCCTCCGCGTGGGCGACGACGACACCGAGATTGCCCGATCCGCGGCCTCCGAACGCCGAGGCATCCGTGTTGAGGATCTCCTCCCACACGCCGGCACGGGGGAGTTCGAGGCGGTAGCCGACGTGCTCGATGCCGGAGAAGTTGCTGATCACGACGACGCGTCCACCGTGACCGTCGCGGCGCTCGAACGCGATCACGGTCGGATCCCAGCTCGGCGCTCCCAGACGCGAGAACGACGAGGCATCGCTGTCGCGAGCCCACAGCGGCGCCTGCACGCGATACGCCGCGTTGAGAGAAGCGACGAAGTCCTGCAGTTGGGCGTGGGACGGCTGGTCGAGGAGCCACCAGTCCAACTCACGTGACTCCGACCATTCGGCGAGCTGACCGAACTCCTGGCCCATGAAGAGCAGCTTCTTGCCGGGGTGGCCCCACATGTAGCCGAGGTAAGCGCGCACATTGGCGAGCTTGTGCCAGTGGTCGCCGGGCATCTTGGTCACGAGGCTGCCCTTGCCGTGGACGACCTCGTCATGGCTGATGGGCAGCAGGTAGTTCTCGCCGAAGGCGTACACGAACGAGAACGTCATTTCGCCTTCGTGGTGCGCGCGGTACATCGGGTCGCGGGCGATGTACTGGAGCGAGTCGTTCATCCAGCCCATGTTCCACTTGAAGCCGAATCCGAGGCCGGCATGGTCGGTCGGTGCGGTCACTCCGGGGAAGCTCGTCGACTCCTCGGCGATCATCATGATCCCGGGGTGCAGCCGATACGACGTCGCGTTGACCTCCTGCAGGAACCGGATGGCCTCGAGGTTCTCGCGACCTCCGTGGATGTTCGGCTCCCACTCGCCCTCGTTGCGCGAGTAGTCGAGGTAGAGCATCGATGCGACGGCGTCGACGCGGAGGCCGTCGACGTGGAACTCGTCGAGCCAATACAGCGCGTTGGCCACGAGGAATCCCCGCACCTCGGGACGGCCGTAGTCGAAGATGAGGGTTCCCCAGTCCTGGTGCTCGCCGCGACGCGGGTCCGGGTGCTCGTAGAGGGGCTGGCCGTCGAAGCGGGCCAGCGCGAAGGCATCCTTCGGGAAGTGGCCCGGAACCCAGTCCATGATCACGCCGATGCCCGCCTGGTGCAGACGATCGATGAGATACCGCAGATCGTCGGGGGTCCCGAACCGGCTGGTGGGCGCGTAGTACCCGCTGACCTGATAGCCCCAGGATCCGCCGAACGGATGCTCGGCCACCGGCATGAACTCGACGTGGGTGAACCCCGTCGTCGTCACGTGCTCGATCAACGGCTCGGCGAGGTCCCGATAACCGAGACCGCCCCGCCAGGAGCCGATGTGGACCTCGTAGACGGAGAGAGGCTGCGCGACGGCATGCGTGGCGGCGCGTCGGGTCATCCACGCACCGTCGCTCCAGACGTACGACGATGCCGTGACGACCGACGCCGTGTCCGGCGGTACCTCGGCCCACTGCGCCATCGGGTCGGCCTTGAGGATCCATTCCCCGGAGCGCGTACGGATCTGATACTTGTAGCGGGTGCCGACCGCGAGATCGGGCACGAACAGCTCCCAGACGCCGCTGGCGCCCATGGAGCGCATGGCGTGGGACTCCCCGCTCCATCCGTTGTGGTCGCCGATCACGCGCACGGCCGTGGCGTTGGGCGCCCACACGGCGAACGCGACCCCCGTCTCTCCGCCGACGTCGCCGGAATGCGCCCCGAGCACGTGCCAGAGGCGTTCGTGCCGGCCCTCGGCGATCAGATGGATGTCGACGTCGCCGAGGGTGGGCGCGTGGCGATAGGGGTCGCCGACGACGGTCTCCTCGTCGTCTCCATAGGCCGTCGCGAGACGGTAGGGCACGGGCGGGCCGTCGTGCTGCGCCTCCCAGATCCCCTGAGCGACGTGGGCGAGGTCGAGCCGCTGGCCGTTGCCGAAGACGGCGGCGACCGACGAGGCGAGCGGTCGGCGCGCACGGATCACCGTGACGGTGCGGTCGGCACCATCCTTGTGCGGGTGGGCGCCGAGGACGGCGTGCGGGTCGTGGTGGGTGCCCGAGGACACCGCCTGCCATTCGGCGGATGCCGTCAGGTCGTCGATGGAAGTCATGGGCGGTGCCTCACCTTCAGGATGTGCACGGGCTCGGCGAAGGCGTCGAGGCGCACGTAGTTGTGATCCGACCAGGTCCACACCGCTCCCGTGAGCAGATCCTCGACCTCGAACTGCTCACCGAGGGGGACCCCCCAGCGCGAGGTGTCGAGGTGCACGGTGGTCTCGCGGACGGAATGCGGGTCGACGTTGGCGACGACGATCAGCGTGTCGGGGGAGCCGGTTCCGGTGAAAGCAGCATCCAGGTGCTTGCTGTAGACCAGCACGTGGTCGTCGTCGCTCCAGTGCACGTCGAAGTTGCGGAGCTGACGCAGCGCGGGATGCTGTCGGCGGATCTCGTTCAGTCGGCGCAACAGCGGAGCCAGGGACTCGCCGCGGGCCTCGGCGCCCTCCCAATCGCGGAACTTGAACTCGTATTTCTCGTTGTCGATGTTCTCCTCGGACCCGGGACGGGCGACGTTCTCGAGGAGCTCGTAACCGGCGTACACGCCCCACAGCGGTGCGGCGGTCGCGGCGATGCAGGCTCGTACCCGGTATGCCGCGCGCCCGCCGAACTGCAGGTACTCGGTGAGGATGTCGTGCGTGTTCACGAAGAGGTTGGGGCGCATGTAGTCGCTGGTCTCGTGCGACACCGAGGTCAGGAACTCCTCGAGCTCGGCCTTGGTGTTGCGCCACGTGAAGTAGCTGTAGCTCTGCTGGAAGCCCACGGCGGCGAGCGCGCGCATGACGGCGGGGCGGGTGAAAGCCTCGGCCAGGAAGATGACGTCGGGGTCCTGGGCGTTCACGGTCGCAATGAGCCACTCCCAGAACTGCAGGGGCTTGGTGTGCGGATTGTCGACCCGGAAGATCTTCACGCCCTGCGCGACCCAGTGCTGCACGATCCGGAGCATCTCGGCGTAGATGCCCGCCGGGTCGTTGTCGAAGTTCAGCGGGTAGATGTCCTGGTACTTCTTCGGCGGGTTCTCGGCGTACGCGATCGTGCCGTCGGGCAGCGTGGTGAACCATTCGGGGTGCGCGGCGACCCACGGGTGATCGGGAGACGCCTGGAGGGCGAGATCGAGCGCGACCTCGAGCCCCTCCTTCTTCGCCGCGCGGACGAATGCACGGAAGTCGGCGGCGGTGCCGAGCTCGGGATGGATGGCGTCGTGCCCTCCCTCGGCCGCGCCGATCGCGTAGGGCGACCCCGGGTCGCCGGGCTCGGTGGTCAGCGTGTTGTTGCGTCCCTTGCGATTCGTCGTACCGATGGGATGGATCGGCACGAGGTAGAGCACATCGAAGCCCATGGCCGCGACACCGGGCAGTCGCTTCGTCGCGCTGCGGAACGTGCCGCTCTTCACCGTTCCGTCCTTGAGGCGCTTGGCGCCTTCGGAGCGGGGGAAGAACTCGTACCAGGACGCGACGCCGGCGGCGGTGCGGTCGACCACGAGCCGATGGTCCGGCGTCGCGGAACGGAGGGTGGTGACGGGTCGATCGGCGAACGCGCGCGCGAGGTCGGCATCCGTCGACAGCGCCGAGGTCGTTGCGGCATCCCCGGTGGCGAGGGAGGCCGCCGCTGCGGTCAGCCGCTTGCGCTCCGCCGCCGGACGATCGCGCTCCGCCGCCGCGCGCTGGAGGATCTCGGCACCGAGCGCTGCCATCACCGGGACGTCGACCCCGGCGGCGACCTTGAGCTCCGCGGCGTGCGCCCACGTCGCGAAATCATCGGAGAACGCCTCGAAACGGTACGTCCACGATCCCTGGGCATCGAGCGCGATCTCCGCCGCCCAGGTGTCGGTGCCGTCCTGGCGGGGAGCGAGTCGGTGCAGGCTCTCGGCGCCGTCCGGTGCGGTGAGCCGGAGATGGACCCCGATGATGTCGTGACCCTCACGGAACGAGACCACGCTGAACGGGACGACCTCGCCGACGAACGCCTTGGGCGGGAACCCACCGGGAACGGAGGGCTGCACGTTCGTGAGCGGGAGTCTTCCGGTGGTCACCCCCTCGGCGATCGGTTCGTCCGTGCGGGGACGCAGGGGGATCTGGGCGGGGCTCCGAAGAGCCGAGGGAGAACTTCCGACGCGTGCAGCCACATCCCGAATGTACCGCTCCGGTCAGACCTCCGATACCGGGTGGACAAGCGCGTCGCGACCCGACATCATTCGACCAGGAAAAGTCGCATCGACGTGCCGGCGACGGGGAGGACGTCACCGGGGGCGAACACCTCGCGGTCGTCCGACGGACGCTCGTCGGCGCTGGACCAGAGCGACACGAAGCGGGTGGCGCCCTCGATCTCCTCCGGCAGCCGTACGTCGATCGGGGACTCGGTGCCGTGCACGATCAGAAGGATGCGATTCGCGTCCTCGGCATCCGGCGTGGATGCCGCGACGTACTGGAGCGTGCGGTTGCCCGGATCCGTCCACTGATCGCTCTCCATCGTCTCGCCGTTCTGGTCGAACCAGTCCATCACCGAGGCGTTCGGGATGTGCTCGCCGAGGCGCGCGTACCGGCTCGGGCGCAGCGCGGGGTTCTGCGAGCGCAGCTCGATCAGGCGTGCGACGTGCGCCTGCAGGTCGAGCTGCCACGGTTCGTAGTCCCAGGCCAGCCACGTGAGGGCGGAGTCCTGTGCGTAGGCGTTGTTGTTGCCCCGCTGCGTGCGACCGACCTCATCGCCCGCGGTGAGCATGGGGATACCGGCCGAGAGCAGCAGCGTGCCGAGGAGATTGCGCATCGCCTTGCGCCGGGCGGAGAGGATCGCGGCATCGTCGGTCGGTCCCTCGACACCGTGGTTGAAGGCGCGGTTCGTGTCCGCGCCGTCGCGATTGTGCTCGCCGTTGGCCTCGTTGTGCTTGACGTCGTACGAAACGAGATCGTGCAGGGTGAAGCCGTCGTGGGCGGTGACGAAGTTGACGCTCGCGAGCGGCCCGCGCTTCTCATCGAACGTGTTCGACGATCCGGCGAGTCGCGTCGCGAATCCGCCGATGCCGACCGGCGCCGACGCCCGACGCGCGTAGTCGATGTCGCTCAGCCAGAAGTTGCGCACGCGGTCGCGGTAGCGGTCGTTCCACTCGTGCCACCCCGCCGGGAAGTTGCCGGTCTGCCATCCGCCGAGCCCCACGTCCCACGGCTCGGCGATCAGTTTGGTGTCGCGCAGCACCGGATCGTTCGCGATCGCCGTCAGGAGCGGATGCTCGGGGGAGTAGGTGTGGTCCGCGTCGCGGGCGATCGACGTCGCGAGGTCGAAGCGGAACCCGTCGATCTGCATCTCCTGCGCCCAGTAGCGCAGGGAGTCGAGCACGAGGCGCGCACCGGCATCCGTCGACGTGTTCAGGGTGTTGCCGCAACCGGTCGTGTCGATGTACGCGCCACTCGCGTCCTGGCGGTAGTAGTTCGCGTTGTCGAGACCGCGCAGGCTGGAGCGGGGGCCGCCGATGCCCTCTTCCGACGTGTGGTTGTAGACGACGTCGAGGATGACTTCGAGCCCGGCTTCGTGGAGCAGACGCACCATCCCCTTGAACTCCGCGAGGACCGCTTCGGGTCCCTCCTTGCGTGCATCCTCCGAGGCGTAGGCGGTGTGCGGGGTGAAGAAGTTCAGCGTGTTGTAGCCCCAGTAGTTCGTGAGCCCGCGCTCGAGCAGGCGCGGCTCCGGGACGAACGCGTGCACGGGCAGGAGTTCGATCGAGGTAATCCCGAGCGTGTGGAAGTACTCGATCATCGCCGGGTGGGCGAGCCCGGCGTAGGTGCCGTGAAGGGCGGGCGGCACATCGGGCTGTCGCTTGGTGAGGCCCTTGAGGTGGCCCTCGTAGATGATCGTGCGGTCGAGCGGGACACGCGGCTTACGGGATTCCCCCCAGTCGAAACCGTCGACGATCACGACCGACCGCCACTCCTCGTACCCGCCGCCCTGGGCGAGGCCACGGGCGTAGGGATCGAGGAGCAGCGTCTCGGGGTTGAACGTATTGCCCGGTCCGTGCGGGCCACCGACGCGGATCGCGTACCGGGTTCCGGCCTGGAGGAGCGGTGTCGTGACCTCCCACACCCCGCCCGGAAGGCGCTCGAGGGAGACCTGGTCGGTCGCCCAGTCGAGATCGGTGGCGTCGAACACCACGAGTTCGACGGAGGACGCATTCTGCGACCAGACGCGCAGCGTGCCGACCCCGTCGTGCAAACGCACGCCGAGATCGTCGAGGGTGGTGCCGCCGGGCGCGGCGAAGACTCGGGTCTCGGGCATGAATACACCCTAGAGTGCTGCGCTCGGGTGTCGGACCAGTGAGAAGCGGGTTCCGTGCGCCGATGCACGTCGGAATGAGGGAGAGTGGAGAGATGCACTATCTCGACCACGCCGCGACGACTCCGCTGCGCCCGGAGGCGCGCGATGCCTGGCTCGCCGCGAGCGAGACGATCGGCAATGCATCGTCGACGCACGGCGCCGGACAGGATGCCCGTCGGCTCCTCGAGGAGTCGCGTGAACGGGTGGCCGAGGTGCTCGACGCCGACCCGATCGAGATCGTCTTCACCTCGGGCGGCACCGAGTCGATCAATCTCGCGCTCCAGGGGAGCTGGCGCGCCCGCGCTCAGGGACGCGACGCGATCGTCCTGCCCGACGGTGAGCACCACGCGACCATGGACACCGTGGAATCCCTCCAGAGCGAGGGGGCGGTCGTGCGCCCCGTCGCCCTGACCTCGACGGCGCTCATCGATCCGGTGCGCTTCGCCGCGGCACTCCCCGGAGCCGCCCTCGCCACCGCACTGGTCGCGAACAACGAAGCGGGCACGGTGAACTCCGCCGCAGAGCTGGCCTCCACTGCGGCGGAGGCCGGCGTGCCCCTGCACCTGGATGCCGTCGCCGCGCTCGGCCATCTGCCGCTGTCGTTCCGGCGACTCCGCGGTGACGCCGGAACGGGGGTCGGGCTCGTGGCCCTCAGCCTCGCCGGGCACAAGATCGGAGCGCCGGTCGGCGTCGGTGCGCTGATCGTCGCCCGGACCGCGCGCATGGCTCCGTTGCTCCGGGGCGGGGCGCAGCAGCGCGGCCTCCGCGCCGGTACCCAGGACGTCCCGGGTGCCGCCGCCTTCGCCACGGCTCTCGAGCTCGCCGAGCGTGAGCGTCCCGCCGAAGCGATCCGACTCGGCGCGCTGCGGGACCGGTTGGTCGCCGGCATCCGAGCGCGGGTGCCCGAGGCCGTGCTGCTCGGCGACCCGGTCGATCGGCTCCCGGGCAACGCGCACCTCCTCTTTCCTGGTGCGGTGGGGGAGAGTCTGCTCTTCCTGCTCGACACCGCGGGCGTCGCCGCCTCGACCGGGTCCGCGTGTCAGGCGGGGGTCGCGGAGCCCTCGCACGTGGTGCGGGCGATGGGGCGGAGCGAGCAGGATGCGCGGAGCGTCCTGCGGTTCAGCCTGGGACGAACGTCGACGGATGACGACGTCACCGCCGTCGTGGAGGTGATCGGAGACGCCTATCTCCGCGCATCCGGCTCCGGCTCAGCCGCACGATCGTAGACTGGATCCATGCGAATCCTGGCGGCGATGAGTGGCGGAGTGGACTCCGCCGTTGCCGCGGCGCGCGCGGTCGAGGCCGGCCACGAGGTCGTGGGGGTGCATCTCGCGCTCTCTCGTGCCGGTGGCACTCTCCGCACCGGCAGCCGCGGATGTTGCACGATCGAGGACGCCATGGACGCGCGCCGCGCGGCGGACCGGCTCGGCATCCCTTTCTACGTGTGGGACTTCTCGGAGCGGTTCCGCGACGACGTGATCGATGACTTCATCTCGGAGTACCAGGCGGGTCGCACCCCCAACCCGTGCATGCGCTGCAACGAGAAGATCAAGTTCGCGGCCCTGTTGGAGCGGGCGATCGAACTGGGCTTCGATGCGGTCTGCACGGGGCACTACGCCACACTCGTGGACGGCGAGGGCGGGCTCGAGCTGCATCGCGCATCCGACAACGCGAAGGATCAGTCCTATGTGCTGGGAGTGCTCACGGCCGAGCAGCTCGCACACACGTACTTCCCGCTGGGGACGACGCCGTCCAAGGCTCTGGTGCGCGCGGAGGCCGCGGAGCGCGGCCTGAGCGTCGCGCAGAAGCCCGACAGCCATGACATCTGCTTCATCCCCGACGGCGACACGCGCGGCTGGCTGGCCGAGAAGGTCGGCACCGCGACCGGCGAGATCGTCGACCGCAGCGGCGCCGTCGTGGGCTCGCACGAGGGGGCGCACGGTTATACGGTCGGACAGCGCAGAGGCCTGAAGCTCGGCATCCCGGCCGCCGACGGCAAGCCGCGCTTCGTGCTCGAGGTCCGTCCCGTGTCGAACACGGTCGTCGTCGGCCCCAAGGAGGCGCTCGCGATCCGCGAGATCTCGGGTGCGAGATTCAGCTGGGCGGGGGCAGCGCCGACGGCATCCGACTTCGACTGCCACGTACAGATCCGCGCCCACGCCGAGCCGGTCGAGGCGACCGCTTCTGTCGATGCAGACGGCGTGAGGGTGGTGCCGGTCGTGCCGCTCGACGGCGTCGCCCCCGGACAGACCGCGGTGCTCTACGTCGGTACGCGCGTGCTCGGCCAGTTCACCATCGACCGGACGGTCTCGGCGGTTCCGGTCGACGCCTGAGCGGAACCGCCGAATGTCGGTGCCCGCTCGTAGACTTGCCGGGTGCCCGACATCATCTCGCTCGAAGACGCCCGCATCGAGGCCGAGGAGCTGACCACCCGCATCCTCGAAGCGAAGGATGCCTACTACGGTCGCGATACCTCGCTGGTCGACGACGCGACCTACGACGGGTGGATGCATCGGCTCGAAGAACTCGAGCGTCTGCATCCCGAGCTGCAGGGTCAGGATTCGCCCACGCAGATGGTCGGCGCGGCCGAGACGACCGGGCTCGCGACGATCGAGCACGCCGAGCGCATGCTCAGCCTCGACAACGTGTTCTCCCTCGACGAGCTCCGGGAGTGGGCGGCGAAGACCCGCGCCTCCGCCGGTCGTGATGTCGCGTGGCTCACCGAGCTGAAGATCGACGGCCTCGCGATCAATCTCCGCTACGAGAACGGCGTCCTCACTTCCGCGGCCACGCGCGGCGACGGACGGGTCGGCGAGATCGTGACCGAGAACGCGCTGCGGCTGCCGGAGATCCCCGAGCGTCTCGACGGCGAAGGGCATCCCGCGATCGTCGAGGTGCGCGGCGAGGTCTTCATCCCGGTGGCCGCGTTCGAGCGACTCAACGCTGCGCAGGCGTCCTTCCGGGAACGCGCCTACTCCGATGCGCTCGCGCGCTGGGAGGCCCGCACCGGTGCGAAGCGCCCGTTCGACGAGGAGAAGGCGCGTACGGCGGCCGCTCGTCGTTTCCCCTCGTTCGCCAACCCCCGCAATGCCGCCAGTGGCGGGCTGCGCCAGCAGATCGACAAGAAGGACGGCCTCGAGCTCGAGGCGGGACTGTTGCGCATAGAATCCCTCGCTCTCTACGTGCACGGCATCGGCGCCTGGCAGAACCTGCCGGTCGCGGCTCAGAGCGAGGTGTACGAGCTTCTCTCGACCTGGGGCCTCCCGACGAGCCCGCACACGAAGGTCTGCGCGAGCATCGACGAGGTCACCGACTTCGTGGAGTACTTCGGCGAGCATCGTCACGACATCGAACACGAGCTCGACGGCATCGTGGTCAAGGTCGACGAGCTCGAACTCCACGACGAGCTCGGCGCGACGAGTCGGGCGCCCCGGTGGGCGATCGCCTACAAGTACCCGCCCGAGGAGGTGCAGACGAAGCTGCTCGACATCGTCGTCTCGGTCGGGCGCACCGGGCGCGCCACACCCTTCGCGGTGATGGCCCCGGCGCAGGTGGCGGGTTCCGTCGTGCGCCAGGCCACGCTGCACAACAAGGACGTGGTCAAGGCGAAGGGCGTGCTGATCGGAGACACGGTCGTGCTCCGCAAGGCCGGCGACGTGATCCCCGAGGTGTTGGGTCCTGTCGTCGAGCGTCGCGACGGGTCGGAACGCGAGTTCGTGATGCCGGAGGTCTGCCCCGAGTGCGGCACGGAGCTGCGGGCGATGAAGGAGGGCGACATCGATCTGCGTTGCCCCAACGCTCGCTCGTGCCCCGCCCAGGTGCGCGGTCGTGTCGAGCACATCGGTTCGCGTGGTGCGCTCGATGTCGAGGCGCTCGGTGAGGTGACGGCGGCCGCGCTCACTCAGCCGACGTCACCGGCGGAGCCCCCGCTCGTGACCGAGGCCGGTCTGTTCGACCTCTCGTTGGAGCAGCTGGTCCCGATCGAGCTGTTCGTGCGCGACGCCGAGACCGGCCTGCCCAAGCAGGACGACGACGGCATCGTCAAGACCCGTGCGCCGTTCCGTCGCAACCCGACGGCAGCCGAGAAGAAGTCGGGTGTCGAAGGTCCTCAACCGTCGTCCCAAGCCGTGACGCTGCTGGCGGAGCTGGAGAAGGCGAAGACCAAGGAACTCTGGCGCCTGCTGGTCTCGCTCAACATCCGTCACGTCGGACCGGTCGCGGCGCGCGCACTGGCCCAGTGGTTCGGCTCGCTCGATGCGATCCGTGGGGCGTCTCGCGAGGAGCTGGCGGCCGTCGAAGGAGTGGGCGGGATCATCGCCGACTCCCTTCTGGCATGGTTCGACGTGGATTGGCACGTCGCGATCGTCGATCAGTGGGCGGCGGCGGGAGTGCAATGGGCGACCCCCGGACACCCCGGCCCCGGAGCCGCCGTCTCGGCCGGAGGCGTGCTCGAGGGTCTCACGATCGTGGCCACGGGGTCGCTCGACGGGTACACGCGTGAAGGCGCCCAGGAGGCGATCATCCAGGCCGGCGGAAAAGCGGCCTCGAGCGTCTCGAAGAAGACCGACTTCGTCGCCGCAGGACCGGGGGCCGGATCCAAGCTCGGCAAGGCCGAGGAACTCGGCATCCGCATCCTCGACGCCGCGCAGTTCCACCTGCTGGTGACGGAGGGACCCGAGGCGCTCGGCGAGGTGTCTTCGGCGGAATGAGGCGTTACGGTCCGCTCATCGTCGCCGAGGGCGCGCTCGTCGTGGGTGACCCGGGGCGCGGCCACCTCCGCCTCACGGAAGACGTCGTCGTGCACCGGCACGGGGCCGGAGCAGGCCGGGTGTTCGCGTGGGAGCACCTCTCGTCGGTGCGGCTCGACGTTCCGACGACGGGATTCCGTTACCCGGGGCTGGCAAGCACGATCGGGCTGGGAATCCTCGCTGCGGCGGCGCAGGAGGATGTCGGTATCGGACCGGATGACGGTTCGGTGGAGCTCATCGTCCGCGGCGAGGTGCAGCGCCTCGATCTCGGACGCCACCACGTCGGAGGGTACTGGCGCCCGACGGTCGTCGGCGCTCAACTGCTGCTCGACCAGTTGATCGGTCACCCTGAGCAGCGCCTTCTGCTGGCGCGACCCGAGGTGCTGGTCGATCTCGCGGCGAAGCTCGCGCGGCGCGAGGCCGGCTAGCTCCGCCGCGAGCGCTCAGTTCTTGTGCCGCGGCTTGCGGAACGGCTTCTCCTCGCGGTCGCCACGCGGCGGACGGCTGTCGTCGTTGCGGCGCGGACGATCGTCACGGTCGCGCCGGTCGAAGCGAGCGCCGCCCTCACGCGGCCCGCCGCGTCGCGCACCCGGTCCACGATCCGGCTTGATCTCGATGAGCTGGCCCGAGATGCGTGTGCTGCTCAGCTTCTCGAGAACGGCCGGGTCGAGGTTCGCGGGAAGCTCGACGATCGAGAAGTCGGGGCGGATGTTGATCGCCCCGAAGTCGTCGCGTCCGAGGCCGCCCTCGTTCGCCAGCGCGCCGACGATCTGTCGCGGCTCGACACGGTGGCGCCGACCGACCTCGATGCGGTAGGCGGCGTAGTCGCCACGCCCGCGGCGCTCGGTGCGGGGCTCGCGGGTATCGCGCGCGTTGCGCTCGCGCGGCGGGCGGTTGTCGGCGGCGACGGCCTTCGCGAGAGGGTCGTCCGCCGGGTCGAGCAGCAGGGGAGTGTCCCCCTGGGCGACGATCGCGAGGGCCGCGGCGACATCGCCCTCGGGGACGTCGTGGTTGCGGACGTAGTGGGCGACCACATCGCGGAACGACTCGATCCGGGCGGCGTCTCCGAGAGCGGCCGTGATCGCGTCGTCGAACCGGGTGAGGCGCGTGGTGTTGACGTCTTCCGTGGTCGGGAGCTGCATCTGCGTCGGCTCCTGACGCGTCGCCTTCTCGATGTGCTTGAGGAGGTAGCGCTCACGCGGAGTGATGAAGCTGATCGCGTCACCGGTGCGACCGGCGCGGCCGGTGCGACCGATGCGGTGCACGTACGATTCCGTGTCGGTCGGGATGTCGAAGTTGATGACGTGGCTGATGCGCTCGACGTCGAGGCCGCGGGCGGCGACATCGGTGGCGACGAGGATGTCGAGCTTGCCGTCCTTGAGCTGGTTGACGCTGCGCTCGCGCTGCACCTGCGGCACGTCGCCGTTGATCGCCGCGGCCGAGTACCCGCGCGCACGTAGCTTCTCGGCGAGCGTCTCGGTCTCGTTCTTGGTGCGGACGAAGACGATCATGCCGTCGAAGTTCTCGACCTCGAGGATGCGGGTCAGCGCATCGACCTTCTGCGCATAGGACACCACCAGGTATCGCTGGGTGATGTTCGTGCCGGTCGCGGTCTTCGACTTGATGCTGATCTCTTCGGGATCGCGCAGGTACTTCTGCGCCAGACGGCGGATCTGCGGCGGCATCGTGGCTGAGAAGAGGGCGACCTGCTTCTCTTCGGGCGTCTGCGCGAGGATCTGCTCGACGTCTTCCGCGAAGCCCATCTTGAGCATCTCGTCGGCCTCGTCGAGCACGAGGTACTGCAGCTCGGAGAGGTCGAGCGTGCCCTTGGCGAGGTGGTCCATGATGCGGCCGGGGGTACCGACCACCACGTGCACGCCGCGGCGGAGAGCCGACAACTGGACGCCGTAGCCCTGGCCGCCGTAGACGGGCAGCACGTGGACGCCCTTCATCTTCGAGGCGTACGACTCGAACGCCTCGCACACCTGGAGCGCGAGTTCGCGGGTCGGGGCGAGCACGAGGGCCTGCGGCGTCTTCTGCGAGACGTCGAGACGCTCGAGGACGGGCAGCGCGAAGGCCGCGGTCTTTCCCGTGCCGGTCTGCGCCATGCCGACGACGTCGCGACCCGCGAGGAGCGTCGGGATGGTGGCCGCCTGGATGGGCGACGGGGTCTCGTAGCCGAGGTCACGGATGGCTTTGAGGACGGGCCCGGTGATGCCGAGATCCTCGAATCCGGGGGTCGCGGGGGAGTCCTCGGGGGCGTCGGTCAGCACTGCATCTTCAGGGGTCACTTCCCAAGGGTAGCGCCCCGCGGATGTTGCGCGCCTGTGAGGGCGTCCTCAGGAACCGCTGGTGAGTGCGAGAAGACGCTCCTTGACCTGCCGCCGGAGCACCTTTCCGATGAGGGATTTCGGCAGTTCGTCGACCACGAACAGCCGGCGCGGAACCTTGTAAGGGGTGAGGATCCCCCGCACGAACTCGCGGATCGCTTCGACGTCGACGTCGACACCGCCGTCGACGACGATCGCTGCGGCGACCTCTTCGCCGGAGTGCGCGCTCGGAAGGCCGATGACCGCGGCATCGACGATCTGCGGATGCTGCCGCAGCGCGTTCTCGACCTCGGTGGGGGCGACGTTGAACCCGCCCGTGATGATGAGCTCTTTGATGCGGTCCACGATCCGCACGAAGCCGGCGTCATCGATCGTGACGATGTCACCCGTGCGATACCAGCCGTCGGCGAAGACGGCATCCGTCTCCTCCGGCTTGCCGTAATAGCCCGAGAAGACCTGCGGACCGCGCACGACGAGCTCGCCCGCCGATCCGGCCGGGACATCGACCGTCGGATTCTCGGGATCGACCACGCGGCACTCGGTACCGGGCAGCGGGAGACCGACGGTGCCGGGCACGCGGTTGTCGGCGACGGGGTTGGCCATGAGCACGGGGGAGCACTCGCTGAGTCCGTATCCCTCGACGAGGAAACCGTGCGTCGCCGCCTCGAAGGGGACGACGAGTTCGTGGGGCAGCGCCATGGCGCCGGAGATCGCGACCTCGATGCCGTCGAGCGAGACGCCCTTCTGGTTCGCCGCCGCGAGCAGGCGATCGGCGATCGGCGGCACGAGGGGCAGGAACGTGGCGGGGTGCTTCTTCATCGCGTCGAGCACGAGATCGGGATCGAACTTGGGGAAGAGCACGAGGCGCGCACCCATCGACATCGCGAACGTGAGGCACAGCGTGAGGCCGTAGGCGTGGAACATCGGGAGGACGGCGTAGACGACGCATCCCTTGCCGCGCTGGATCGACGGGACCCACGCCTGGGCCTGCGCGGCATTGGCCAGGAGGTTGCGGTGGGTCAGCGAGGCGCCCTTGGGGGTGCCGGTCGTGCCCGACGTGTACTGGATGATGGCGAGGTCATCGGTCGCGGGGCGCGGATGCGACTCCGGGATCGGGTCGTGGGAGACGAGCGACTCCCAGGTCACCGTTCCACGGACGCGAGTGGTGAGAGCCGCGCGGGATTCCCGAGCCTTCGCCACGGGAAGGCGCAGCGCGATGCGGGTGAGGAACGGCATCGCCGTGGTCACGTCGACCGAGACGAGGGTCGACACCGCGAGATCGGACGGGAACTCCTGCACGGTCGAGACGACCTTGTTCCAGACGATCGCATGCTTCGCGCCGTGGTCCTCGAACTGCTTCCGCAGCTCGCGGGGCGTGTACAGCGGATTGTGCTCGACGACGACCGCTCCGAGCCGCAGGACGGCGTAGAACGCGACGATGTGCTGCGGGCAGTTCGGCAGCACGATCGCGACCGGGTCGCCCGCGCGCACGCCGAGATCGCGGAGTCCGCCGGCGACGCGGTCGATCGCATCCTGCAACTCGGCGTACGTGGTCTCGCGGCCGAAGAACTGCAGAGCCGGTGCATCGGGATAGTCCCGCACCGACTCGGCGACGATGTCGATCAGGGATCCCGAGACGGGAGCGAGGTCTTCCGGGACGCCGTCTGCGTAGCTGGCGACCCACGGGCGAGGAGGCTGGAACGTACTCACGCGCCCCAGCATAGGGGGAGGGATCGAACGCACGGAGGCGGCTGTGGAGGAAGCCGCTGACTAGACTTGCAGGCGTGTCTGAAATCACCCCCGAACTCGTGCGGCATCTCGGTGTGCTCGCACGCATCCAGCTGAACGACGACGAGGTGTCGCGGCTCACGGGCCAGCTCGACGCGATCGTCGACAACATCGCGAAGGTGTCGGAGGTCGCGACCGCCGACGTCGTCGCGACGAGCCACCCGATCCCGCTGAGCAACGTCTTCCGTCCCGACGTCGTCGGGCAGACGCTGACGCACGAGCAGGTGCTGCAGAACGCTCCGGATGCTGCCGACGGCCGCTTCCGCGTCACCGCGATCCTGGGAGAAGAGCAGTGAGCGACATCATCCGCCTGGACGCCTCCGACCTCGCGGCGAAGCTCGCCGCCGGGGAGGTGTCGAGCGTCGAGGCGACGCAGGCGCACCTCGACCGCATCGCCGCCGTGGACGGCGACGTCCACGCCTTCCTGCACGTGAACGCAGGGGCGCTCGAGGCCGCAGCGGCCATCGACGCGCGCCGTGCCGCGGGTGAGGAGCTGGGCCCGCTCGCCGGTGTGCCGCTCGCGATCAAGGACGTGCTGGTCACGACCGATCAGCCCACCACCAGCGGCTCGCGCATCCTCGAGGGATACCGTTCGCCGTACGACGCGACGGTCGTGGCGCGCTCGCGCGCCGCGGGTCTCGTTCCCCTCGGCAAGACCAACATGGACGAGTTCGCGATGGGCTCGTCGACCGAGCACTCGGCGTACGGCCCCACCCACAACCCGTGGGACCTGGAGCGCATCCCGGGCGGTTCCGGCGGTGGGTCGGCTGCAGCCGTCGCCGCTTTCGAGGCCCCGATCGCGCTCGGCTCGGACACCGGCGGATCGATTCGCCAGCCCGCGCACGTGACCGGCACGGTCGGCGTGAAGCCGACCTATGGCGGGGTCAGCCGGTACGGGGCGATCGCCCTGGCGTCCAGCCTCGACCAGGTCGGCCCCGTCTCGCGCACCGTCCTCGACTCCGGACTCCTGCACGATGTCATCGCCGGTCACGACCCGAAGGACTCGACGTCGCTGAAGGACGCCTGGCCGTCGTTCGCCGAGGCCGCCCGCGAGGGCGCGCGCGGCGACGTGCTCAAGGGTCTCAAGGTCGGTGTCATCCGCGAACTGCCCGACAGCGGCTTCCAGCCGGGGGTCGCGGCATCCTTCCGCGCCTCGCTCGCGCTCATGGAGGCGCAGGGAGCCGAGATCGTCGAGATCGGCGCACCGCACTTCGAATACGGTGTGGCGGCGTACTACCTGATCCTCCCCGCGGAGGCGTCGAGCAACCTCGCGAAGTTCGACTCGGTGCGCTTCGGCCTGCGGGTCACTCCGGACGGGAACCCGACCGTCGAGGACGTCATGTCCGCGACGCGCGACGCCGGTTTCGGCGACGAGGTCAAGCGCCGCATCATCCTCGGCACCTACGCGCTGTCGGCGGGATACTACGACGCGTACTACGGCAGTGCCCAGAAGGTGCGCACGCTCATCCAGCAGGACTTCGCCGCCGCCTTCGCGGAGGTCGACGTGATCGCGACGCCGTCGGCGCCGACGACCGCGTTCAAGCTCGGCGAGAAGATCGACGACCCGCTGCAGATGTATCTCAACGACATCACGACGATTCCCGTGAACCTCGCGGGTGTGCCGGGGATCTCGATCCCGAGCGGTCTGGCGGACGACGACGGTCTCCCCGTCGGCATCCAGTTCATCGCTCCGGCGCGTGAGGACGCCCGCCTCTACCGTGTGGGAGCCGCACTCGAGACGCTCCTCGTTGATTCGTGGGGCGCCCCGCTGCTCACCCGCGCACCCCAGCTCGCAGGAGGGAACCGCTGATGGCCGCCGCCAAGCTCATGGACTTCGACAAGGCCCTCGAACTGTTCGAGCCCGTGCTCGGATTCGAGGTGCACGTCGAGCTGAACACGAACACGAAGATGTTCTCGGACGCGCCGAACCCGGCGAACGAGGCGTATCACGCCGCGGAGCCGAACACGCTGATCGCGCCGGTCGACCTCGGTCTCCCCGGCTCACTGCCCGTCGTGAACGAGACGGCGATCCGGTCGTCGATCAGCCTCGGGCTCGCCCTGGGCTGCTCGATCGCGGAGTCGAGCCGTTTCGCGCGCAAGAACTACTTCTACCCCGACCTCGGGAAGAACTATCAGATCTCGCAGTACGACGAGCCGATCGCGTACGAGGGGTCGGTCGAGGTCGAGCTCGAGGACGGCACGCTCATCACGATCCCGATCGAGCGCGCGCACATGGAGGAGGACGCCGGCAAGCTGACCCACATGGGCGGCGCGACCGGTCGTATCCAGGGTGCGGAGTACTCGCTGGTCGACTACAACCGCGCGGGCGTGCCGCTGGTCGAGATCGTGACGAAGGTCATCACCGGCACGGAGCACCGCGCTCCCGAGGTCGCCAAGGCGTACGTCGCTGCGATCCGCGACATCGTGCGCGGACTCGGCATCTCCGAGGCCCGTCTCGAGCGGGGCAACCTGCGCTGCGACGCGAACGTCTCCCTGCGACGCCGGGGCGAGGAGAAGCTCGGCACCCGCACGGAGACCAAGAACGTCAACTCCATGCGCTCGGTCGAGCGTGCGGTGCGGTACGAGATCCAGCGCCAGGCGCAGATCCTCGCCGATGGGGGCTCCATCACGCAGGAGACCCGCCACTGGCACGAGGACACCGGAACCACGTCTCCGGGTCGGCCGAAGTCGGATGCCGATGACTACCGCTACTTCCCGGAGCCGGATCTCCTCCCCGTCGAGCCAGCCGCTGCACTGATCGAGGAGCTGCGGGCGGCACTGCCCGAGCAGCCCGTCGCGCGGCGTCGTCGTCTGATGACCGAGTGGGGCTTCACGGATCTCGAGTTCCAGGACGTGCGCAACGGCGGCATCCTCGACGAGGTCGAGGCGACGATCGCGGCCGGGGCCGCGCCCGCGGCCGCTCGTAAGTGGTGGACCGGCGAGATCGCCCGTCTCGCCAACGCCCAGGAGAAGGATGCCGCTGCCCTGGTGAGCCCGCAGAACGTCGCCGCCCTGCAGAAGCTGGTCGACGCGGGAACGCTGACGGACAAGCTCGCCCGTCAGGTACTCGAGGGCGTCATCGCCGGCGAGGGAACGCCGCAGGAGGTCGTCGACGCCCGTGGCCTCGCGGTCGTCTCGGACGACGGCGCGCTGATCGCGGCGATCGACGATGCGTTCGCCGCCCAGCCGGACGTGCTGGCGAAGATCAAAGATGGCAAGGTGCAGGCCGCCGGTGCCGTGATCGGTGCGGTCATGAAGGCGATGAAGGGTCAGGCGGACGCCGCGCGCGTGCGCGAACTGATCCTCGAGCGCGCCGCGCAGTAGGTCCTGTTCTCCTTCGGGCCGGTGTCGGTGGTCCGAGGGAGAATGTTCTCATGGGGCACGGAGACGGCAGAGGGCGCATGGTGTCGTCGGCGGGAGCCGACGACACGGGGACGCGCATCCTGCACGTCGACATGGATGCCTTCTACGCGGCTGTCGAGGTGCTCGACGATCCGGGTCTTCGTGGGCTCCCGATCATCATCGGAGCACCCGATGGGCGTTCGGTCGTCTCGAGCGCGTCGTACGAGGCCCGTCGCTACGGGGTGCGCTCGGCCATGCCGGTTTCCCAGGCGATCAGGCTCTGCCCCTCGGCGCGGATCGTGATGCCGCACTTCCACCGGTATCGAGAGGTCTCCCGACAGGTGATGGCGATCTTCGAGTCATTCACGCCGCTGGTCGAGCCGCTGTCCGTCGACGAGGCGTTCCTCGATGTGCAGGGCGTGCGCCGGTTGTGGGGGAGCCCGGGGGTGATCGCCCGGCTCGTGCGCGAGCGCGTGGCGGACGAGGTCGGTATCACGTGCAGCGTCGGCGTCGCGGCGACCAAGCACGTCGCGAAGATGGCGTCGACGATCGCGAAACCCGATGGAATGCTCGTCGTTCCGGCGGCACGCACGCTCGAGTTCCTCTCGCCGCGGCCGGTCCGTGCGATGTGGGGTGTCGGCCCGAAGGCTGCCGAAGCGCTCGAGGCGCGCGGCATCCGGACGATCGGCGACATCCGTGAGTCCTCTCCGGAGATGCTCGACCGCGCCGTCGGCTCGGCGCTGAGCGCCCGTCTGGCGCAGCTCGCCCGCGGAGAAGACGCCCGAGCCGTCGAAACCGAGCGTGTGGAGAAGAGCATCGGACACGAGGAGACGTTCGAGCACGACATCCTCGATCGTCCGTTCCTCCGAGCGGAACTGTTGCGGCTCGCGGACCGCGTCGCCGCCCGTCTTCGCCGTGCGCAGTGGGAGGCGGCGACGGTCTCGATCAAGATCCGCTTCGACGACTTCCGCACCGTGAACCGCTCTCAGACGCTGTCGGAACCCACCGCGGTCGGACAGCGCATCGGCGAGGCCGCTCAGGCGCTGTTCGAGCAGATCGACCGTCGTGATCCGATCAGGCTCGTCGGAGTGCGTGCCGAGAAGCTGCAGCCGGCGGGCGGCGGTGGAATGGGGCTGTGGGACGACGACGAGGACTGGAGGCGGGTCGAGGGCGCGGTCGACGATGCCGTGGCTCGCTTCGGGACTGCGACCATCACACGCGCGCGACACATCGGGCGCGGCGAAGGGCGCGGGGCTGCACAGCATCCTCGGGCGCACGGCGTGGATTGACTCTCCGCAATACGTTGCGGTCGACTAGCGTGGTCCCATGCCGAACATTGCACTGGAACTCGGAAAGCAGGCCGCGTCCATCGGGGTCAAGAGCGCATACGGAGAGCCGCAGGACGTCGACGGCGTCAGCATCACTCCCGTCGCCTTCACCTACTCGGGCTTCGGCGGGGGAAGCGGCGACGGCGCGGAAGGCGGTGGCGGCGGCGGGGTCTCCGTTCCCGTCGGGGTCTATGTGCGTCGCGAGGAGGGGCTGCGTTTCGAGCCCAACATCGTCACGCTGCTGGTCGTGGCAGTGCCGTTCGTCTGGGTCGCCGGCCGAACTCTCTCACGCATCATCCGTGCCCTCAAGAAGTGATGATCCTGTCGCTGCGGCGCTCGTCCGCGCGGCGGGGCTGATCTGCGACGATCTCCGCGCGTTGGCCGCGTCGAACCCGGTCGTCCTCATCGACGGCTGCAGCGGCGCGGGCAAGTCCACTCTCGCTGCGCGGGTCGTGGAAGAGTGGCCGCTCGTCGGTCGGGTGCAGGTCATCGCGCTCGATTCGCTCTATCCCGGGTGGGACGGCCTCGACGGGGGAGTCGAGCGGGCGCTGGAGGGAATCCTCCGGCCGCACGGGCGCGGGAAGCTCGGCGCATGGCAACGTTGGGATTGGGAACGCGCTACCGAGGCGGAGACGCACGCGGTCGACCCCGCGCTCGGGGTGATCGTCGAGGGCAGCGGACTGTTGACACCGGCCACGGCAGCCCTGGGCGATGTGCGGGTGTGGCTCGAGGCTGCGGAGCCGGTGCGCAAGCGCAGGGCGCTGACGCGCGACGGCGAGACCTACCGCCCGCACTGGGATCGTTGGGCGGCGCAGGAGCGCGCGCACATCGCGCGTGACGACCCCCGGTCGTTGGCGACGCGGATCATCGAGATCCCGTGACCCGTGGGCGTGTCAGTCGCCCATCTCCGCATCGATGAGGAGCTCGAGGCGGTACCCGATCCAGTCGTAGATCCCGAAACGCGGATCCTCGGGATCGTGGTCGTCGTCCTCGATGATCCCGAGGCCGGTGGCGAGGACCAGGCGGATCGCGTTCAGAGTGCGCAACCACGCATCGACCTCGCCGCGCGGGACCTCGAGGGTGTGGGCGCGGAGCATGTCGTCGTCGGTCATCGACGCGCGGAAGGATCGGAACGGGGCGAGTGCGCGGCGGACCACGTCGGCATCGGCGAGGCGGCGCTCGAGCAGATCGTCTCGGGTGGCCTCGGCGAAATCGCGTGACGCGTGCTCATCGTCGGGATAGGGGTTCGGTGCGAGACGATCGAGGGCCTCGTCGTTCGCATCCGCGGACGACAGCAACGTCGTGTACTCGTCGACGACTTCGTCCAGTCGCACGCCCTCGAGGGTGACGAGGGTGATCTCGACGGTAGCGGCGCTCACTGCGGGGCCTTCCGCACGGTCGCCCAGAGGCCGTACTCGTGCATGGCCTGAGCATGGACCTCCATGGTCTCGCGGGGCCCCGTGGCGACGATCGCGTGCCCGTCGTGGTGCACGGCGAGCATCAGCGACGTCGCGCGATCGATCGAGTAGCCGAAGTACGTGCGGAACACCCGTACGACGTAGCTCATGAGGTTGACCGGATCGTTCCAGACGACGACCTGCCAGGGCTCGAGCGGCGCGGCGCGGAGATCAATGTCCTCCACGACGTCCGGGACCACCGCAGGCGTGCTCATGCCCACCCCAGATCGTGGAGCTGGGCGTCGTCGAGGCCGTAGAAATGCGCGATCTCGTGCACGAGCGTGGTGTGGAGCTCGTCGCGGAGTTCCTCCTCGTCCTCGCACACGGCGAGGTGGGGTTCGCGGTAGACGACGATCCGGTCGGGGAGCTCGCCCATCCCGTACTGGGTGCGCTCGGTCAGGGCGAGCCCGTCGTACAGGCCGAGGAGGTCGAGGCTGCCGTCCTCCGGGCGGTCCTCGACGACGAACACGACGTTGTCGAGTCCGTCGACCATGTCGTCGGGCAGCCGATCGAGCTCGTCGACGACGAGGGTCTCGAAGGTCGTGGCATCCATTTCCATCGTCTTCAGCCTAGGGGTCCCGAGCAGGATCAGTGCAGGAAGACGAGGAGCCCGGCGACCGCGATGAAGAGGATGCCGAAGACGGTGTTGAGGGTGCGCTGGCCCTTCGCCGTGCGCGTGAAGCGTCGGAACGGCCGGGCGGCTGCGGCGAAGAAGCCCCACATCACGATGACGTCCACGACGACGACCGTGGCCAGGAGGATCAGGTATTGAGGCAGTTGGGGTTCGTCGAGGCGGATGAACTGGGGGATGAAGGCGAGGAAGAACACGATCGCCTTGGGGTTGAGCAGGTTGACCCAGAAACCCCGACGGATCATGGACCAGTGGCCCTCGTGCGCATCGACCAGGTCGAGTGCGTCGTCGGCGACGGGAGCCGTGGGCTTCGCGAGGATCAGCCGCAGGCCGAGGTAGACGAGGTAGGCGGCACCCGCGTAACGGATGCCGTTGAAAAGCAGTTCGGACCGCGAGACCAGCAGCCCGACTCCCGCCGCCACCACGACCACGTGCACGACGAGGGCGAGCTGCTGCCCGATGATGCCCCAGATCGATCGACGCCAGCCCTGGGAGAGAGCGTTCGACATCGTATTGATGGCGCCGGCGCCCGGGGTGAAGCTGATCACCACGGATGCCGTCAGAAGCGAGAACCAGACCGCGAGTGACACCTCGTCAGTCTAGGGGCGCGTTTCGGGGTGAAAGACCTCAAAGCGAAAGGCCCGAGTCCAGGGACTCGGGCCTTTCGTATGGGGTGAGTAACGGGACTCGAACCCGCGACATCCGGCACCACAAGCCAGCGCTCTACCAGCTGAGCTATACCCACCATGTGCCTACCGGAGCAGGCAACCAGACGAGTCTATTACATGTTTGGGGTGAACTCCGACACGGTGCGCTGAGCGATGGTCTTCGCGTCGTCGCTCGTGGGGCCGGGCTCGTCGACGAACACCGCCTCCCGGTAGTAGCGGAGCTCACGGATGGACTCGAGGATGTCTGCGAGCGCGCGGTGTCCGCCGTCTTTTGACGGGGCCTGGAAGAAGACTCGCGGGTACCACCGGCGCGACAGCTCCTTGATGCTGGACACATCGACGTTGCGGTAGTGCAGCCACTGGTCGATCTTCGGCATGTACTTCGCGAGGAACATGCGATCGGTGCCGATCGTGTTGCCGGCGAGGGGAGCCTTGCGCTCGACGGGGACGAAGCGACGGATATATGCGAGCGTCTGCGCCTCAGCCTCCTCGAGCGTCACCCCGAGCGGGATCTCCTCGATCAGGCCCGACTTCTCGTGCATCTTGGTGACGAAGTCGTTCATGTTCTCGAGCGAGGCGGCGCTCGGGCGGATCACGATCTGGAATCCGGGATCGACGGGTTGGAGTTCGAAGTCCGTGATGACGACGGCGATCTCGACGAGTTCGTCGATCGAGAGATCGAGCCCCGTCATCTCACAGTCGATCCATACGAGACGATCGTTCTCCGACGCAGATACCATGCCGTCATACTATCGACGGCTCCGACATCGGAGCGCGAGCACGGTACGGTAGTGCTATTCGCCTCCGTAGCTCAGCGGAAGAGCAGCGGCCTTCTAATCCGCCGGTCGCAGGTTCGAATCCTGCCGGGGGCACGACTGCGTCATCGGTTCACGAGTATCGCAGCGCGGATACCGCGTCGTCGACCCGCCAGAACTCGCCGATCAGTCGGAACGCGCCGGTCTCGAGGTGGAGACGCTCGGCGCGATAGCGCAGACCGAGCGGATCGGTGGCGACGCGAAGGTGGCCGAGGACTCGACCGGACGCGTTGTCCTGCACACGCCACAACTGATCGGCGGCGCGGATCAGGTGTTCACGCGTCGAGGCGATGCGGGGCGTCGTCCAGGGCTGTGCGGTGGTGGGTGCGATCAGTGTGTCGTTCATGAGTTCTCCTCTCACCTCGAACGTATGACCGACCACCGACATTCGGATCGATGGCCGGGGGCACTCTTCCTGCACGCTGACCGGGGATTCCCGTTCGTCCACCAACCGCGTGATCCGTGTCCCGCAGGGCCAGCTGCCTGCCGCAGTCTGGAGCGAGCCGAGCGGAAGACTCGGGAGCGAAGGAGAACGAGATGATGGATACCGTGACGATCGTCGGCAAGGTGGCGACCGAACCCAACCAGGCGCAGACGGGCGGAGGCGTCGCCGTGACGAACTTCCGTCTCGCGAGCACCCATCGCCGATTCGATCAGTCGGCCCAGGCCTGGGTCGATTCCGGTGTCAAGCGCAGATATGTCCTGTCGTGAGCGATGCGAGGGGAAGTGGGGTACGGCAGACTCGATTCTGAGGAGGTCGCACACATGCCGCGACAGTCAAAACCGGGCCGTGGAGAGGTCGATCCACCGCCCAGCACTGGTTACCCAAGCGCGTACGACATCCCTGATTTCAAGCACATGCGGGAGCAGATGGCCGGGATGCGTGCTCTTCTTGCCCTGAAGCCATCGCTACGGGCCGATTTCAAGAAAATCGAGCGGGAGCACCAACGCATCGTCGGCACCGTCGAATCTTTCTATCGAATCATTGGGGATCGGCATTGGGTGTTCCACGGTTCACTACACCTGGATTCCATGGCTACCGCGGTCAGCGCAGGGGATCCCGAGACCGTCGAGGAATCGCTTATTGCGCAGTACCAAGACGAACAGCGGATGAAGTACGCGCTGATGCGCGCCAAGAATGTCCGCGAGATGCGCCCGAGATCGCAGATGTTGGATGCTGCCTTCCGAGACCACCTTGAAGGGCGCTACTACGCGGTGGTACTTGTGCTTCTGGCGGTCATGGACGGTTTCGTCAACGACGTCGGCAGCCAGCGGCGGGGCTTACACACTCGTGACGGTGAGGAACTCGTCGCCTGGAACTCGGTGACCGCACATCACCAGGGCCTGGCGGCAACACAGAAGTCGTTCACGAAGAGCTTCAACAAGACCAGTGCCGAACCTGTCTATGAGTTGTATCGGAACGGGATCATGCACGGCAACCTCACGAACTTCAACAACGTCGTTGTCGCTTCGAAGGCCTGGAATCGCCTGTTCTCTCTGATCGACTGGGCGCAAGCCATCGAGCAGGCGAAGAAACCCATCGAACCCGAGCCGACCTTTCGCGAGTCCCTAGCGAAGATGGCGGACATTGCCGCCGACCGCAAGAAGATGGCTGCATGGAAGCCTCGTACGAGGAGCGTCGTGGCTGACGGCCTTGAAAAGGTTATGTCGGAGCCGGTCGTTGTGGCGGCAGCGTCAATGTTGGATGCGTGGATCGCGAGAAACTATGGCCAACTTGCTCCATTTTTGTACGAGTTCACTAAGCCGAAGTCGAAGAATGCCTTCATCGGTGAGGTTCGCTCACGCTTTGCGGCAACTCCACTCGAGAGCTTCCAGGTCTTGGGCGTCGATGTTCGAGGTCCCGGCCTTGCCCATGTGACTGTCGGGCTGACTGTCGACGGCGTACTCCACGAATCGGAGCTGCGGTGGTTGTATGTCGACGGAGACAAGCACACGCGGGTTGAGGGTGATCCGCGAGGAACATGGCAGGTCATACAGACGGACCCATTGAGCATCGTCGGCAGGAAGTGGTGAGGCTTCAGAACTCTGCGCCCGCGCTCGATTGCCCTACGCCGAGGCCAATCCGATCACCGGCATGGAAAGTCCTCGTTCGCATCGTCGGCGGCATCGAATAGGCTCCAAGACGTGAAACCGTGGGAACCGTGGGACGCATCCGATGCAGAGATCGCAGATCTCTACGTCATCCGTGAGCAGATTCCGGAGAGCTTGGAGGAACCGATCTTCGGGTGGCTCCGAAGCGTGTTCCTCCAAGCGACACAGTACGGCGAAGTAAATCCGCCCCTGGTGCATTTTATCGAAACCTCCCTCCGAACCCGCCTGAACCAGGCCCATCCAAGCCAGGACGAACTTGCGGCAGCAATCACATCTCGTGGAGAAAAGTTCACTCTTCGTGTTGTCGACCTTCTGCTGTCAACCTTCGAGCCGGAGCCGCCATACGGGTCCATGCCCGAGAGCGTAGCGATGCTGAATCTGCAAATGGAGCGTAGCGGCTCGGCGGTAGCGATCGTGGGGGAGGACCGTCACTACAGGCTTGCGCGACGAATGCCGGAAGGAGTCGAAGAGGCGGCGCAGATGGCAGTACAGAGTGCCAACGTCACCGCCGGTCGTCATCTGGTCAACGCGTGGCAAGAGATGCAAGGCCTCGAACCCGATGCCAGCAAGATCCTGCGAGAGGGCATTCAAGCGGTCGAGGCTGCGGCTGGAGGCCAGGTGATCCCGAAGGATAAGAAACCCCAGCTGTCCAAGATTGTCGGCGCACTCCGGCAGCAACAAGGATGGGGGCTTGCGTTCGCGCGGCGCGATGATGGCCATCCCGACCATCTGGCGGTCTTGATTGGGATGCTCGAAACTCTCGCTTTCGCGGAGCAGCATCGGCACTCCGGACATGGCTATTCCCTGGCTCAAGCGACCGGGCACGTTCAACTCGCCGCCACACTAGTTGGTTGGTTCTCCGCGGACGTTGTCGTTCGACACAAGCCCTGACTCGCTCCGGTGACGATGACAACTTCGTTGGCACTCTGTAGTCCTTGACCTGTGCGCGCCTGGAATCCAATATGCTCAGCGAGTGGCGCCGATCACCTGCCTTGTCTACCGACCCGCTGTCCCCGTAGGGGCGCGGTGTAGCCACGCCCGAATCTTCCATGACGGACGACCCGATAATGTTTGGCACTGGCACGTGGAAGTTCGCCCAGAGATGGACGCGCTCTGGGACAACCGGCTCGATCCTGAGTTGACGTGGGCCGAGCACCAGGATTACAAGGCGAAGCTGACCGACCTGCTCAAAAAGGGCAGGACGGGAATGGTGTATGTCGCGGAAGTGCGGGGCGAGGCTCACGTGATCCGAGACACGCTACTTGAACTCCGACCGCTCCTCGAAACCACGCGGCCCGCATTCAATCGCACTCAACGTCATCTCAGGTTGTACTTCGGCGAACCCGAAGGTGACCCCAGCGCCCTCTGGGCGCTGCACCTGGATACTAAGGGGGACGCTCAGTCCGGCAAGGACGAACAGAACAACGCCATCCACGAGTCGTTCCGCCGAGCGGATGCATGGCGGGCGGCATGACCAAGGCGGCTAGAGTGGGATACCTGGAGGTGGACGCATGACTCACAACGAGTTAGAAGCTCATTGGGAGTACGAAGCGCCAGCAGCCCACGGCGATGCCCGCGACATCGGCGAATGGACCGCGTCGTGCAACCTGCGATCTCAAGAGCAGCTATTTGTGGCCCTTGCTGTGGCGAACTCTGAGGCGGGTATCTCGTCTGGCGTCGTTGCAGAACGACTGGGCATCTCACCGGCGGATGTCGACGACATCATCCATGGCCGTACCGACCTCACACTCACTGAGCTTCGACTCTTTTCATTGGCTGCAGAAGTCGTTGTCACCTACCGAGTGACGCCAGCGAGGAGCGAATGGACTCGGGTGCGCTCGGCCTTTACAGAGATGACGGCGGCGCACCGAAGCTTTGTGACTAGGCACTATGACTCGTCCGGGGATAGCTCGACGATCGACCCACTAGAAGTTGCTCGCAAGGCACTCGCAGCACGATGAACACGACGTTGTCAGTTGTAAACCTGCAGGTGTTCCGGCTCCGGGCGTCGCGCGCCGATGACGTAGAACTGCATGTCGATTGGTCCGTGACATACAGCACTACAGCAGTGGCGACGGAGCTGGGAGATGCTTGGCCCCTTCTAGCCACGATTCACGCCGGAGGCGTCGGCGGATGGGCCGACATCACCGTTTCCGGCATTCTCAAGAACGCGGGATCCGCAACTGACGCGCATTGGGAAGATGAGCTTGGCTCCAGCGAAGCATTGGAAACGCTGTACGACTTCGCTCGAAGCCACCTTGGACCGCTTTTGATGACGGTAGACGCTGAAGTGCCGCTCCCTAAAACGTCGCCGCAGGTCGACCTTCGAGCCTTTGCACCATCTGACGAAGATGAGGACAACGTCGAGGTTCCAGGCGAGGCGGACTTCGCCGAACCTCGCTCGGTCGAAACAACCTGAGGGAAAGCCAACTACTTAGACGCGGAGTCCTTGGATGTTGCCCAGGCGCGCGAAACCGGCCCCGTTAGCATCTGAGGCAGGTCTTTGGGATCGTCGCTGTCGATGAAACTTCGGTACTCGTATCCAGTCGACGTCTTCCTGTACAGCTCGGCTATCGTGCGCGCACGCCCATCCTTCGACAGCCCGTAGACGACGAGGGCTTCGTCGCGGCCCCCTACGGGGTCCTTATCGTAGAAATCGTTATGCTCCGGCAAGTCGTTAGCCCAACGCTTCTTCGGCTTACCGGTACGTGGATCTAGCCTCGTGATCCACATCTCAGAGGCGAACATGACTCCGTCGAAGGCCATTGCCCCAAGCATTTCGACGGCATGCTGGAACATCAACTCCCTCGGTTGGTTGGCGGGAATCCGGAGCGGTATACCTCGAACAACCTCGTTGCCTCGATAGAACAGCAGGACAGATCCGGCATAGTCGTCTTTCTCAAGGAAGATCTTGGACACCGCCATGCGTGCGGGCACATCATCGATCACTCCGTTATTGAAGGCGATGGGGTCCCCGTACCGTTCCCGAGAGCGCTGCGCGGAGGCTTCGTCCATCTCGATGATTCCGTAGGCCACGTCATGGATCTCTCCAGTCGTGACATCGATGCTTGCCGATGGCGGGGCGAGTGGAAAGCATCGAGGGGAGTCGCTTGTGCTGGCGTCGACGCACGGACGTCGAAACCCGCCAAGTTCGCACACTTCAACCCCGGATTGCTCGTGAGCAACGCGAATCAGATGTGCGACCCCCGCGTAAAGCTCGCGGAGGGCGGCAATCAACTCATGCTGTGGGAGTTGATCGTCGAACCACTTTCGGGAGACGCGGATGGTGCCAGGACCGGCGGGGCGATCGCGAGCGATCAGATCTCGGTAGACGTTGATCATGTCGTCGACGGTGAACGACGGTGGGACGTTGACCACGTCCTCGCCCTCGCGAAGGCGCGGCCCGTAATACGTGACCTCCGCGACGCTTAGCGTGTGGAGATCCTCCTCCTTGACGATGCGATTTCTCGATTGAACGCCCCAGCGCATGACCTCGTTCGCGCGCGCTTCGTCCTGCCACTTGGAGTACCACTCATCGAAGTTGCTCCATCGAGACTTGCGCTTCTGGAGTAGGAAGCTCACTCCGCGGGAATTCTGTATAGCGGAGTTGAGGAATCGGCGAAACTCCTCGGCGTCGAAGTACGATTCGCTCGCACGATGGATGTCCTCATGGACGTCCATAAGTCGGCGGTGTGCGTCTTGGCACGGGCAGGCAGGCGGCATTCGATCTCCACAGGGCGATTCGGTCGACCCGCTCAGACTAGTGCGAGCGCCCGGCGGATTTCGCCCTTAGGCATCTACGGCCTCACTAAACCCGGTGTATTGCGTGGGTAGGCGCAAGTGCTCGGGAATCTCGCGGCATACACCGGTGGCGCACCGTCACCCCAAATAGGCATCCGGCTTTCGAGCGATAGGTAGAGGAATGAGAACCCCTGAAGCCCTCGCCGCCATCCGCGAACTCGACGCACTCCCCGAGGCTCGCCGCCGCTACCTCGCCGCGCTCGTCGGCACCGCCCCGACAGACGCAGACCGCGCTCTCATCGTGCTCGACGCGCGACATGAACGTCGCACAGTACGCGAAAAAACAGAAGCCGATCTGAAGGCCGAACTTGCCTCACGTAGGGTGTGGGCCGCGCGGAACCCCCAAAGGCCGCCAGAGGAGCGCACAGAGCCTTCCAGGAGGCGCTACACGATGGCGGAAGGCGTTAGATTCCCGGAGCACCGCCCCGTGAGCGTACGTTACGTCGCGCCGACGAAGACCGCCCCGGAAAAGTCCGAGCACCGACCACTCAATGCACCTGTGAGACATCACGGAAGCGAGAAGCAACAAGCTCCCGTTGTCTCCCCTCCGGTAATCCCAGAGGCGAAGAAAACTCCGGTGAGACGCGAACGCCAAAGCCGACCCGAGCCAAAGCACGGCACAGCCCACCGGTACAACGGCACAAAAAACCGCCCACCGTGTCGGTGTGATTCGTGTAAGGCATCGAAGGCCATTGCCAACGCGAAGGCACGCGAGAAAATGCGGCAGAAGAAACTAGAAAATATGCGCTCTGGAGAATCTCCCCAGTAACGCGTAAAGATGAAATGACCCCCGCGTTGCCGGGAAGCTCAGCGGGGGTCGGATGGAGAATTTGTAATGCCAATTGTACACGATTTTTTTGCTCAGGAAGATGATACCCGAGCAGTCCCATCGAATGTAAAGGAACTTAGGGGTACAGAGTGTAAAGCAACTTACTCTCACCCCGTGAGAGTACATAGGAAGAAGAGCTTCCGGCTACACACGAACTCGAAGGTACCTGCCCGAGAGCACAAGGAAAGGAATAGGGCATACATGTCGAGAGTGCTCTACACGCTCCTGGTCCAGGAAGGCTTGAAGTGGAAGAATCACCGGGTACACGTGGAGAAGAAAATACCTACCTGGGACGATTTGAGCAATCATCTCGATGAGTGGGCCATGGATGGGAAGTACGCCGAACACACCGAAGTGATTCAGTTTGCCGCTGACTACGAGATTGCGACCGGCAATGCGGACAGGAAGGGTTCGCTGAACTGGGATCAGCTCGAACACATCGTGAGCGGTGCCGTCGATTATGTAGAAGATACCTGGGATGAGACTTGGTATCCCCGGATGATCGCGAAGGCACGCAAGGGCGGGCAGGCTGGGCGGAAGTGGGACCTGGAGCAGTACCTCGACACGTACGACATGACCCCGACCGCAGCGGCTAGGCACTTGGGCGTTTCCCGACCGACCGTTTATGCCATGCGTAAGCACTTTGATTCAGTCTTCGACATGAGCACGGGAGAAGTACTCGATGAGGACGCTTTGTAGCCCCTCAGAAACCGCACGCGCGTTTTTGAGCGCCTGAATCCCTCTCTCCGATGCAGGGATACCTCACTCAAATTCAGGCCCGCAAATGACCGCAGAAGTTTCTCAAAAGATTTCGAGATTTCCCGATAGCTGAGGGACGGATTGAGCGATAGTAGTAACTAGAGATGAGAGCAAAAAGGTCTCCTTCAACCTACTGGGGCCTCATCTTCAAAATCGGGGGAATCCGTGGCGGTGTACCCGAGCCGAGCAAAAGTCCACGGATTCCGCAAGTTTCAAGGGAAGTGCAGCTTATGTCGCAGATCGGTAGACCGTCAACCGTAGAGAATCATAGCGCGCGTGCACGTATCGATACCGCCCTCGACTCAGGCGAAACTTACGAATCAATTCGCACGTGGACGGGCCTTAGCGTAAGCGCTCTCTCCAGGTACGCAATTTCTCGAAAAAGTGACCTCGCGAAGTTGGCAGACGATGAGCCAAGCGCTACCGACGTGATTGTGCGTGCCGTACAGATCGCGGACGACGCGCGAGACCTCCGCCGCAAGTCACGAACCTCTACACCTGTCGCACGAGCGCGGGCGATCAAGGTCGAGTCCGAAGCCCTGAGCGTGCTGATCCGGCACCTGGGCATCGATGACACTCACGCGGAAAGAGTCTTCGAAGAGACTGCCGAACTCGTAGCCGCGCTCGTCGAGCACACAAAGCGTGATCCTGAGGCCATGCGTGGCCTCCTGAAGACGATGGCGGAGCGTCCCGCCCTCCGCGAACTCAAGGCGGCGCTCCGTCGCCAGATTGGTACGACCGACCATGACTGATCGCATTTTTCATTGCCGCGCCACTGGCCTGACCCTCGCGCAATTCTCCGAGGCCGGGGATGCTCGCGCGGGCAAGGTGCTGTCCCGAGGCGAGAACTTCACAGTGACTGAGGCTGAGTACGAACTCTCGAAGGACCGTCTGGGCCGTTCGTGGCTCGATATGACGCCCGACGAACAGGTAAAGCGCTGGGGAATGCAGAAGTTCGGTACTGGCCCCGCTCCGTCCGACATGGCTTTCGGATCAGACGATGAGGGCTACCAGTACCGCCAGGGCACCCGCGCTCGCGAAGAGGCCCAGCTCATCAGCCACCCGAAAGAGCGTGCCGCCGCCCTGGCCGAAGTCGAGCGCAAGTATGGCTCCGCGTTGCATCCGGTCGCCCAGGGGCCTCAGCACATTCCGGGCCGATGACACTTACAGACGACGCTCTGAGCCAACTACTCGCAGTAGTGGGGGATGTCTACAGCGGGAAGCTATCGGCATCCGAGCACGAGATTGAGATTTTGGTGTGGGCGCTTGAAGTGCTCGCCGCTCTAGGAGACGACAATGAACGATGACAGTTACCTTCGCGCAGTGATCGCGTCCAACACCGATGCCGAACGTGCCGCCGCTGAGGAGAAGAAGAGTTTCTTCGAGTGGAGTCAGGCAGACATCGCCAAGGCCCTCGACCCGAACAACCCTGAAGTCCGCCGCCTCACATCCGAGCCGTCTCAGAATCCGGAAGTCGAACGGCTCGCCGGGCTACTCGGGGACATTCTTAAGAACTAAGAATCTCTGCGCGCTCTTCGTAGGGGCCGCGCAGACCCGTTACCCGTGTCAGGCCGGGTAACACCCTCCACAGCCCTCCCGGCTTTACTTCGTCAAGGTCCGCCGGGAGGGCTGTCTCATACCTAACCTGCGAGAATCGGGACATGGACACTGAGAGCATCCGGCGCTCTGCCGACACGCTCGCCGCAGTGCTCGGAGAAATCGAATCGGGCAATCTCGACGCATCCGCCGATCAGCGCGCGTATCTCTCCGGTGCCTTGGACACGCTCAAGGGGTTGCTCGACAACTAGGGTTATACATAAGAGGAACCTTTTATGTATGCTCGACTCATGAGCAAGCCCCTCGCACTCGCGTACGTTCGCGTCTCCTCCCTCATGCAGGTGGAGGAGGGCGCATCGCTCGATGCCCAAGAGAGCACACTGCGTGAGGAAGCTGACCGACGCGGCTGGGATGTCGAGATCGTGCGCGAGGAAGGCAAGAGCGCCAAGACCATCAAAGGCCGCGACAGGCTGACTGAGGCTCTAGAGCGCCTTGACCATGGCGAGGCTCAGTTCCTGCTCTCCGTCCGTCTGGATCGCGTCTCTCGCTCCGTTGCAGACTTCGCCTCGCTCATTGAGAGGGCACGCCGCAAGCAATGGGGCATCGTGCTCCTCTCGCCCAATCTCGATCTCTCCGACCCTTCCGGCGAGTTCGTGGCCAACGTCCTGGCGTCGGCGGCACAGTATGAGCGCCGCCTGATCTCAGTACGCACTCGCGAGGGGATGGCTCAGCGGAAGGCTGAGGGCGTCACGTTCGGGCGAGAAGTAGCCGCCGAGTTTCTGGCCACGTATCGGCGCGTCCTGACGATGCACAGCGGCGGTGAGAGCATGAACGCCATTGCCCGCACGCTCAACGCTGAGGGCGTGCCTACCGCGAAGGGTGGGAAGTGGTACGCCTCGACGGTGCGCGCCATCGTCACGAGTGAGACAGCGAAGGCTCTCTGAGCGTTAGCTGTTCTCGCCGTCCGCATCGTCGTCTAGCTGGACGAACAGGATCGAAGTCCACGGGTACCAGCGAAGGCTGTCATAAGCCACCGCCCATATTCCCGCATCTCCCCACGTGCGGACGATGACCTTCGCCCACTCCCCATCCACCGTACGAATGGTTACGGTCTGATCGTGCCGCGCATTGGTGCCGAAGTCGATGCTCATGAACTGAAGCTATCTCCCGACCCCACCGAAAGCTAGTTCGAATCTTTGTTCGAACGCGAGTAGCCTGACGAAGTGGGAGCAGGCGAGAGAGTCAAGGCGGCGAACGACGCCAGGGCTTACCGCGAGTCCGTGATCGCGGCATCGAAGCGTGGACGCCTACAGAGTCTTACAGACCGGGAGTTAGACGTGCGCAACGCTCCCGTGACCGTGTATCCCCCCGGCGCGCAAAGACGTGTGCAAGCGTGGGTGCGGTTCGGGGAGCACCCCCTGTTAGTTGATGCCAAGGTCGCTCGCTCGACCCCCTCCGCTGTCGGCATCGAGTTCAGAGTGGAAGGCCAGACTTTCCGGGCATGGATTTGGGGCAACGCGATCACGCTCGCGGATGACTAGCATCAGCACATGGCTACCGAGCAGCGCGATGTTCTCATCGATGACCTCGACGGGTCAGAAGCGCACCATACGGTCGCGTTCGCGTTCCGAGGCCGCGCGTACGAAATCGACTTGAGCACGGATCACGCCGCCGAGTTCTTCGAAGCGATCGCGAGGTACGTCGAGGCCGCGAGGCCGGTCGAGTATGTGAACCCGCGTGAAGCGCCTAGACCGCCGACCCCGGCAGAGGTAAGGGCTTGGGCCGCACAAGTGGGACTAAAGGTGTCGAGTGGTGGCCGGATTGCACACAGCGTTCAAGCCGCCTACGCTGCTGCGCACCCGTGAATCTCGGGCGATCTTTGCTACTTGGTATGACAACCAGCGCTGAGCAAACGCGGACGCAATGTCACCGGGGGAGTGGTCCGCGAGTGCGGGTATGTTGTCGGCAACGATGCGACGCTCAGCATTCGCCAAATTGAGTCGAGAGTTCGGCAAGAGTGCCTTGGTCAGCGCCCGACGGTCGTCAACTGCGAGCGATTCCCAGTGCGAAGACCACGCAATCGCCGACCCCTGCTCGACCTCCACGAATCTAAGGGCAGCAGACATCGCCGCTCCGCCGATGTCTGCTGACACGGCTTGATCGAATTCGATCCGGAGCCGGTCGATCTCCAGCCCGAGCGATGCGATCTTCGCTTTGAGGGTTGGGACGTTCGCTCCAGGTTCGAAGATCATCTCCTGGGCGAGGTCGCTCTGACGGCGAAGTTCCGCGAGCTCCAGTTGAATCTCTTTCATCGGTGCGGCGGTGTGGAAGTCACTCTCCGTCACTACGAGCGCCACGAGTCTCTGGAGGACCATCTCGGCTACCGTCTCTGATGCAGAAGTGAGAAGCATGGTTGGGTGGCGCTTGTCTTGGGAGGCTACCGGTCTCCCATCCGGTGCACACTTCAGATAGGCGCGCCCACGGCTTGATGCAAGGCGGAGGTAGTTCCCGCACACCCCGCACCGAATCAGCCCAGTCAAACTCTGTACGACTGGCTGACGACCTCTGCGAGGCCTCCGTGAGGGATCGTCAAGGATAGCCTTTGCGGCCTCCCACGTCTCGTTGTCCACGATAGGAAGCAGGTCTGTGCTGTAGAGCACCCCTTTGATGACAAGGTGACCCCTGTTGCGTTCGCGCAGAAGCATGGACCGAATTGTCTGAGGCCTCCATGAGTTGTCAGCGGCTCGATCACGGGTCAGGCCCCGTTTCGTGAACTCGCGAGCGATGGACACGAGTGTCTGTCCAGCAATCACAGCGTCATACGCCCATCGAAGAGCTGCAGCTTCCGCCTCGCGAAGCTCTGCGCAACCCGGTTCGTAGCCGAACGGTCTGACGCCGCGCATGTCGACCCCCTGATTCAACGCAGACTGACGAGCAAACCGGATTCGCTCTCCGGTGCGCTCAGCTTCTGCGGCGTCCCAAGCAGCAATGGTCAATGCAGTGGCTCTACCGTCGGCTGTCTGGAGATCGAATGTGGGCGAGACCTTGAACACGTATCGGAGGCCCCGGCGCTCTGCAACCTCGATGAGATGTACCCACTCAGTGGCCCGTCGAGTGAGGCGGCTCATTGAATAGGCCACGATGACATCGAGCTTCCCGGCTTCAGCATCTTTCATCATCTGCGCGAACTGGGGTCGCTTGGCTTTCGAGTGTTTGCTCGCGCCCGCATCGTTATCGCTGTAAAGACGTACTACCACCCCGCCCAGGCCCGCTGCAATCTCTTCGCAAGCTCGCTTCTGATTCTGCACGCCGATCTCGGTCCCCTCCCGGTCGCGAGAGATGCGCGTGTAGATGCCGATTCTGAGTTTCATGTGTCCTCCTGCCCTATGGATACGCTCGACTCGGGCGCGATCCAAGATCGAGGACAGGCTATTTTGGGGATTCGCCGGAACGAACTGGTACTCCGTCGCCGCGTATCGGCAGCTCGGCGAGCATGCGAAGGCCTCGCTGCGCTCCGGCGACAGTGTGATCGTCACCGGGCGTCTGCGGATCCGCAACTGGGAGAGCAACGGCAAGAGCGGCACGAGCGTCGACATCGACGCGGATGCGATCGGGCACGACCTCCGGTGGGGGACGACGGCCTACCTCCGTTCGAGCCGCACGACGCCGACCAGTGAGGCGCCGGCCGCGGCGAACGACACGCACGGAGACACTCGCGGCGACGAGGAGTCCGCGCCGCTCGCGCTCGACACGGCATGGGCCGAGACGGACACCCCCGCGGTGGACGAGGAAGCGACGGCGACGGCACTCTACTGAGCCCGCGAGAGGCCGCGACGCCCGCCGTGTCGTGTGACGGCGATCGTCGGCACGTCCCCGTAGACTCGGGGCGTGCTTCGACGATCGGTCCTCCCCGTCATACGCGCGGTCGTCGGTGCGTCCGTCGCTGCGGCCGCTGTCCTCGTGCTCGCGGGCTGCGTAGGCGGCCCCGAGCCCGCGCCCACGTCTTCGGCTCCGTCGCCCTCGACGACCGACGCCCCCGTGGAGGTCGCCTTCGTGCCCGACGGCTCCGCCGAGGACAACCTCCCGATCTTCACTCAGACCGCGCAGGGCGTGTGGGAATCAGAGCAGCGCGGCGAGGGGCGAGCGTACATCGACGCACTGGTGGGCGTCGGCTTCGACAAAGCGGCGATGCAGGTCACCAACGACCAGTCGACCGTGGGGAACGCGGCCGAGAGTCTGCAGTTCTCGGTGCGTTGGGGCGACACCGAGTGCCTCATCGGCCAGGTCGGTCCGTCGACGGGCCAGCTGGTGACGCAGGTGATGCCGCAACTCGCCGAGGGACGATGCCTCATCGGCACCACGCGCGCGATCGACTGGTGACCCGCACTCCAGCCGGTAGGCTGGAGTGTCGATCAGACGCCGACAGAAGGAGCGATTCCCGGTGGCAGAGTACATCTACTCGATGGTCCGTGCGCGCAAGGCGGTGGGCGAGAAGCTCATCCTCGATGACGTCACGATGGCCTTCCTCCCCGGAGCGAAGATCGGCATGGTCGGCCCGAACGGTGCCGGTAAGTCGACGATCCTCAAGATCATGGCCGGCCTCGACACGCCCTCCAACGGCGAGGCGAAGCTCTCGCCGGGGTTCAGCGTCGGCATCCTGATGCAGGAGCCGGAGCTCGACGAATCGAAGACGGTGATCGAGAACATCCAAGACGGCATCGCCATCAAGGCGAAGGTCGACCGTTTCAACGAGATCTCGGCGCTGATGGCCGATCCCGACGCCGACTTCGACGCTCTGCTCGCCGAGATGGGCACCCTGCAGGAGGAGATCGACGCAGCCGACGGATGGGACCTCGACTCCCAGCTCGACCAGGCGATGGATGCGCTCCGCACCCCGCCGGCCGATGCGGCGATCGCTCCACTCTCCGGTGGTGAGAAGCGCCGCGTGGCTCTCGCCAAGCTGCTGCTGCAGAAGCCGGATCTGCTGCTGCTCGACGAGCCCACCAACCACCTCGATGCCGAGAGCGTGCTCTGGCTCGAGCAGCACCTGCAGGCGTACAAGGGCGCGGTCATCGCGATCACCCACGACCGGTACTTCCTCGACCACGTCGCCGAGTGGATCGCAGAGGTCGACCGTGGTCGCCTGATCGGCTACGAGGGCAACTACTCGACCTACCTCGAGAAGAAGGGCGAGCGCCTCGAGATCCAGGGCAAGAAGGACGCCAAGCTCGCGAAGCGCCTCAAGGAGGAGCTCGAGTGGGTCCGCTCCAGCGCGAAGGGGCGTCAGACCAAGTCGAAGGCGCGTCTCGCCCGCTACGAGGAGATGGCATCCGAGGCGGAGCGCACCCGCAAGCTCGACTTCGAGGAGATCACGATCCCCGCCGGTCCTCGACTCGGCAGCATCGTCATCGACGCGAAGAACCTGCAGAAGGGCTTCGACGGTCGCTCTCTCATCGATGGACTCAGCTTCAACCTGCCGCCCAACGGCATCGTCGGCGTGATCGGCCCGAACGGCGTTGGAAAGACCACGCTGTTCAAGACGATCGTGGGCCTGGAGCCGCTCGACGGCGGCACTCTGAAGATCGGTGAGACGGTCAAGATCAGCTACGTGGACCAGTCTCGCGCGAACATCGACCCCGACAAGACGCTGTGGGAGGTCGTCTCCGACGGACTCGACTTCATCACCGTCGGCAAGACCGAGATCCCGTCGCGCGCCTACGTGTCGAAGTTCGGGTTCAAGGGGCCGGACCAGCAGAAGAAGGCCGGTGTGCTCTCCGGTGGTGAGCGCAACCGTCTGAACCTCGCCCTCACGCTCAAGGAGGGCGGCAACCTGCTGCTCCTCGACGAGCCCACCAACGATCTCGACGTCGAGACGCTGAGCTCGCTCGAGAACGCGCTGCTCGAGTTCCCCGGCTGCGCCGTGGTCATCACGCACGACCGGTGGTTCCTCGACCGCATCGCCACGCACATCCTGGCGTACGAAGGCACCGACGAGAAGCCCGACCAGTGGTACTGGTTCGAGGGTAACTTCGAGGCCTACGAGGAGAACAAGATCGAGCGCCTCGGGCCGGACGCGGCGAAGCCGCACCGGTCGACGCACCGCAAGCTCACGCGCGACTGAGCACCGATGTCCGATTCGAGCACAGCGGCAGGTCCTCGTCTGCACATTCCCATCCACCTGCGGTGGGGAGATCTGGACGCATTCAACCACGTTAACAACACCTCCATGCTCAAGCTCCTCGAAGAGGCGCGCGTGCGGGCGTTCTGGCGTGCGGGACCGGGGGAGGAAGCCCCCTCGACCGCTGTGCTCGATTCGGGGATCGACGAGGGCGTGCTCACGCTCATCGCCCGCCAGGAGATCGAGTACCTCGCGCCGGTGCCGTACCAGCGCCGGCCGCTCGAGGTGCAGATGTGGTTCGGCAAGCTCGGCGGATCGAGCGTCGAGGTCTGCTACGAGGTGCACAACGACCCCGCGTCCGAGCCGCGCACCATCTACGCCCGCTCGACCGCGATCATCGTGCTCGTCGATGCCCGCACCGGGCGGCCGACCCGCCTCACCGGAGAGATGCGCGAGGCGTGGGAACCCTACGTCGGCGCGTCGATCGAGTACGCGCACCGCTGAGCGGGTCGAGCCCTGGATCGGGGCTCAGGCCCCTTCGGGCACGCGGATCATGATCTCCTGCGCGACGCTCGCGACCAGAGCTCCGTCACGCGTGTAGATGCGTCCCGTCGCGAGTCCGCGACCCCCGCGGGCGTTCGGCGACTCCTGCACGTAGAGCAACCACTCGTCGACCCGCGCCGGACGATGCCACCACATCGCGTGGTCGAGGCTCGCCACCTTCAGCCCGGGAAGCGCCCAGTAGACGCCGTGCGCCCGCAGGATCGACTCCTGGATCGTCATGTCGCTGAGGTACGCGAGAGCCGCGCGGTGCAGGCGCGGATCGTCGGGAAGCGGTGCGCGCATCCGCATCCACACCGCCTGACGGGGTGCCCGCTCATCACGGCTCGGCAGGTAGAGCGGGTGGCCGACGTGACGGATGTCGGCAGCGCGGTCGGTCAGCATCCGCACCGTCCCGCCGGGTAGACCCTCGACCGTCGCCTCATCCGGGGCGAGTGTCTCCGGATCGGGGATTCCCTCGGGTAGCGGCTCGGCATGCTCGACGCCGGGATCCTCATCCTGGAACGAGGCGATCATCGAGAAGATCGGCACCCCGTTCTGGTACGCCTGCGACCGACGGGTGGAGAACGACCGCCCGTCGTGGATGCGATCGACCGCGATCGTTATCCCCTGCGCGGAATCGCCCGGGCGCAGGAAGTAGCCGTGCATCGAATGCACCGGTCGGTCCTCGGGGAGCGTGCGCTCGGCGGCGATGAGGCTCTGTGCGAGCACCTGGCCGCCGTAGATACGGCCGGTGGGCATCGGGTGCGACGCGCCGGTGAAGATGTCCTCCGTCGTACGCGCCTGCGTCGAATCGAGATCGAGCACCTCGAGCAACTGCTCGACGGTGCGGACGGCGTGGCTCTCCGCGCTCATATCTCCCTCTCTGCGGCCGGACCACCGCTCCGTTGATAGTTTAGAACCCGTGCCCCACGACCTCCTGCTCGCCGACCGCGAGACCGCGAAAGACGTCCTCACCTTCCTGGGACGGGCGGCGCGGATCACCGACGAGGGGGTGCGTCTGCAGGCGGCGAACGGAGTTCTCGCCCTGACCACCGCGGCGCTCGCTCCGCAGGGCCTGTTCGACCAGACCCCCACCGTGCTGGCGATGCGCATCGTCCATGCCGATCCCGAGCTGCAGTGCGACATCGTGGTGGACCGACTCACGGCCGGTGACGACGACGTTCGACTCGCACTGCCCGAGACGGGTCTCTCCCCGGCGTGGGCGGGTGTCGCGCCGCCGCGAAGCGGATGGGAGCAGATCGCCGAGCTTCCGGCATCCGTCATCGCGAATCGTGCCCAGTGGGGGATCTCCGCCGTCGCGCGCGGTGCGACTCCCGGCGCCGGAGAGGAAGCCGTCCGCGCGTTGCGTGCGGCCATCTGGGGCGAGCCGGACGAGGACCTGGCGGGCCTGCCGCGCGGGATCGCCTTCGCGGCCGACGCGCTGGGATTCATCTCGGGTGAGGAGCAGGTGCCGGTGACGCGCTCGGGGCGATGGTCGCGCCTCGCATTCCGTCGCGGGCATGTGCTCGCGCGCGGTCCCGTTGCGACCGGACTCACCGCCGTGCGGGATACGGGACTCCAGGGCCCGATCTAGCCGCCGGCTGCCGGTTCATCGCGCCGCGGCGCGTCCTGCCTGCCGTCCGGAGAACAGGCAGCCGCCCAGGAACGTCCCTTCGAGCGCGCGATAGCCGTGCACGCCACCGCCGCCGAAGCCGCTCGCCTCACCTGCCGCGAAGAGACCGGGGATGGCAGAGCCCTGGCCGTCGAGCGCACGCCCGTCGAGATCGGTCTGGATGCCTCCGAGCGACTTGCGGGTGAGCACATGGAGCTTCACGGCGACCATGGGTCCGGCGGACGGGTCCTGCAGGCGATGCGGTGCGGCTGTGCGGATGAGCTTGTCGCCGCGATAGCTGCGCATCGAGCGGAGCATGCCGATCTGGGCATCCTTGGTGAAGTCGTTCTCGATCTCCCGATCACGCGCCTGCACCTCGCGCCGCACGGTGTCGATGTCGAGGTGTTCTCCGCCCGGATGGGCCTGCATCTGCTCGAGCAACGACTCAAGATCGTTCTCGACGATGAAGTCAGCGCCCTCATCGAGGAACGACTGGACGGGGCCGGTCGGTCCCTTGGCGAGACGCGACTTCAGCAGCAGCCCGACGTCCTTGCTGGTGAGGTCCGGGTTCTGCTCGCTCCCGGAGAGCGCGAACTCCTTCTCGATGATCTGACGGGAGGTCACGAACCACGAGTGGTCGTGGCCCGTCGTGCGCAGATGAGCCAGGGTGCCGAGCGTGTCGAAGCCCGGGTACAGCGGTACGGGCAGGCGCGAGCCGGTCGCATCGAGCCAGAGCGATGAGGGACCGGGGAGGATGCGGATACCGTGCGACGGCCAGACCGGATCCCAGTTCGTGATGCCCTCGACGTAGTGCCACATGCGGTCGCCGTTGATCAGCCGGGCGCCGGCCTCGGCGGAGACGCGCTGCATCGAACCGTCGACGTAGGCGGGCACGCCGGTGAGCATGTGGGCCGGGGGAGTGCCGAGCCGCTCGGGCCAGGCCGCACGCACCAGATCGTGGTTGCCGCCGATACCGCCCGAGGCCACGATCGTCGCGCCCGCACGGATCTCGAAGTCGCCGACGATCTCTCGGGAGGAGGGGATGCCGCGCTCCTCGCCGTTCGAGGCGAGGATGTCGCCGCGGGCACCCGATACGGCGCCGTCGGCCGTGAGGAGTGCGGTGACGCGATGGCGGGGCAGGACGGTGAGCCGCCCCTCGCGCTCGCCCTGTTCGACCCGGGCCGCGAAGGGAGCGACCACTCCCGGACCGGTGCCCCAGGTGATGTGGAAACGCGGCACGGAGTTTCCGGGGCCGATCGCCCCGTAGCCTCCGCGTTCCGCCCATCCCACGACGGGGAAGAAGCCGACGCCCCGTTCGCGCAGCCAGGCGCGCTTCTCCCCGGCGGCGAACTGCAGGTAGGCCTCCGCCCATCGGCGCGGCCACTCGTCCTCCGGGCGGTCGAAACCGGCGGAGCCGAACCAGTCCTGCGTCGCGAGCTCGATCGAGTCGCGGATGCCGAGGCGTCGCTGCTCGGGGGAATCGATGAAGAACAGTCCGCCGAACGACCACCACGCCTGGCCGCCGAGGTTCGTGCGCGGCTCCTGATCGATGAGCACGACGCGGCGACCGGCGTCGAGCGCCTCGGAGGCGGCGACGAGTCCGGCCAACCCCCATCCGATCACCAGGACATCCGTGGACAGGGGTGAGTTCGTCATGGTGTCTCCGTTGATTCCTGACGTGAGCGGGTCTCGAGGGTGGGGCGTCCGTCGGCGCCGGCACCGATTCCCGACGGCTCGAACGTGTTCACCATCGCATATGCGGCGCGCTCGAGGTAGTCCCAGAGCGTGGATTCGTGCAGAGGCGACAACTCCGCCTCGTCGACGGCGGTGCGCATGCAGCGGAGCCAACGATCGCGGGCGTCGGGGTCGACGTGGAACGGCATGTGGCGCATGCGCAGCCGCGGGTGCCCACGGGTCTCCCCGTAGGTGGTGGGCCCTCCCCAGTACTGCTCGAGGAACAGCAGCAGGCGCTCTTCCGCGGGACCGAGATCCTCCTCGGGGTACATGGGCTTCAGCACCGGATCGATCGCGACCTCGCGGTAGAACACCGAGACGATCTTCGCGAACGTCTCGCGGCCGCCGACCTCGTCGTAGAACGTCACTTGTCCGTGCTCCCGTCGCCCGTGGTGGGCTTCTTGCGCCGCCAGATCCCGCGGTCGGGGATCACCGGAACGCCGGTCACGGCGTTCGGACGCGTCTTGGGGGGATTCGCTCCGCGGACGCGGCGCGCTCCGTCGAGGCCGGTGGGGATCACGGCGTGCATGCGGGGGATCGCGATCTCCTTCTCGGACAGCGCCGCGCGCAGACGCTTGCGCAGTTCTTGCGCGACGTCATCCTTCGCGTTCGCGCGGGCCTTGATCACGATGCGCACGACGAGGGCGTCGCCCTCGATCGATTCCAGGCCCCACAGCTCGGGCTTCTCGACGATCCGGGTGCGCCACTTCGGGTCCTTCGCGAGGGCGAGGGCGGTGTCGAGCATCGTCTGCTCGACCACTTCGAGATCGGAGTCGACAGGCACGCCGATGTCGATGATCGCGCGGGCCCAGCCCTGCGACATGTTGCCGATGCGCAGGACCTCGCCGTTGCGCACGTACCAGAGGGTGCCGTTGACATCGCGCACCTGCGTGATGCGCACGCTCACGTACTCGACCACGCCGGTCGCGAGACCGAGGTCGACGACGTCGCCGATGCCGATCTGATCCTCGGCGACGAGGAAGATGCCGTTCAGCACGTCCTTGACGATGTTCTGGGCGCCGAAACCGAGGCCGGCGCCGACCGCGGCGGTCAGCAGCGTCAGGGAGCCGAGCAGGCTGTTGTCGATCGCGTTCACGATGAGCACAAGCGCGATGATCACCAGCATCACGTTCACGATGTTCTGGAGGATCGACCCCAGGGTGCGCGTGCGCTGCACGAGGCGCATGTCGGCGAGCGGTGAGCGTTCCAGGGCCTGCGTGTCGTCGACGGATGCCTTGTTCTTCGCGCTGTCGACGATGCGGTGCACGACCCGACGAATGACCACACGCAGCACGAGGGCGATGAGCACGCAGCTCACGATGATGATCGCGACCAGGAGTGCTTTGCCTCCGACGATCCCCAACACGCGGAGCGTCTCCTCCCAGATCGCTGGGACGTCGGTCGGCTCGACGGGATCGGTGTTCTCGAACGGAATGATCATCGCCACCGATTCTAGCGATCGGGTCTCGGTGCGGGCTGGATACGAGAAGGGGCCCGGGGCGACGTCGTCAGACGCACCCCGGGCCCCGTCACGCAGACGCTCAGTCGTCGCTGTCGCGGGACTGCGCGGTGAGCGCGCGCTCGACGTCGGCGAGGTTCTCGAGCACGAGGCGGCGCAGCGCCGGCGCGGCATCCTGATGCTCGGACAGCCACGCGCGGGTCGCGTCACGAAGGGCGACATCGGCCAGTGCCGTCGGGAACAGACCCGTCACGAGGTACTGCGCGATCTGATAGGTGCGCGACTCCCAGACGGGCAGGAGCATCTCGAAATACGGCCCGACGAACTCGCGGAGAGCTTCGGCACCCGCGGGGTGCACGAAGCCGAGAGCCGCGGAGCGGACGATCGTGTTCGGGGCATCGTCACGGTCGACGAGGGAGGCCCACGCCGCCTTCTTGGATGCGACGTCGGGGAGAGCCGCACGTGCCTGCGCGGCGAACTCGCCACCCTTGGAGGTGTTGTCCGCGGCGAGAGCGGCGTCGATCGTCGCGGCATCCGTGGCCCCGATGGTCGCGAGGCCCACCAGCAGCTGCCAGCTCAGGTCGGCATCGATTTCGAGACCGGGCAGCGTCTCCTCGCCCGAGCGCAGGCGACCGACGATGCCCGCGTGCTCCGGCGTCACGAGAGAGGTGGCGAAGGCGGTGACGAACTGCAGCTGGCTGTCGCTGCCGGACTCGGCCGACTCGGCGAGTGCCCACAGGCCGTCGGCGACCTTGAGTCGCGCCGCGTCGCGTTCCTCGGGCGCGACGTAGAGCGTCGCCGCCGTGCGCAGCTGCGCGAGCGTGGTGCGCACCGTGGTCGACTCGGTCTCCCGGCCGATGTTGCCGAGCACGAGATCGATGTAGTCGGATGCCGCGCTCTCGGCGTCGCGGGTCTGATCCCACGCCGCACCCCAGACGAGCGAGCGCGCGAGCGGATCGTGGATGTCGGCGAGGTGCGCGATGGCCGTGGCGAGCGAGCGCTCGTCGAGGCGGATCTTCGCGTAGGCGAGGTCCTGGTCGTTCAGCAGCACGAGGTCGGGCTGGGCCAGGCCCTGCAGCTCCGGCACCTCGGTGCGATCGCCGTCGACGTCGACCTCGACGTAGTGCGTGCGGGTGAGTGCACCGTCGGTCAGGTTGTAGAACCCGATGCCCAGACGGTGCGGGCGGATCGTCGGGTAGTCCGCCGGGGCGGTCTGCGTCACGGCGAAGCGCGAGATCGTGCCGTTGCCGTCCTCCGCGATGACGGGCTCGAGGGTGTTGACCCCCGCGGTCTCGAGCCACTTCTTCGACCACGTGCTCAGGTCGCGTCCGCTGGTGGCCTCGAGCTCGACGAGCAGATCGCTCAGCTCGGTGTTGCCCCACGAGTGCTTCTGGAAATACTGCGAGACACCGGCGAAGAAGGCCTCGATGCCCACCCACGCGGCGAGCTGCTTGAGCACGGAGCCGCCCTTGGCGTACGTGATGCCGTCGAAGTTGACCTGCACGTCCTCGAGGTCGTTGATCTCGGCGACGATCGGGTGCGTCGACGGGAGCTGGTCCTGGCGATACGCCCAGGTCTTCTCCATCGCGTTGAACGTCGTCCATGCCTCGGTCCACTCGGTGGCCTCGGCGGTCGCGATGGTCGACGCCCACTCGGCGAACGACTCGTTCAGCCAGAGGTCGTTCCACCACTTCATGGTCACCAGATCGCCGAACCACATGTGTGCGAGCTCGTGGAGGATCGTGACGACGCGACGCTCCTTCACGGCATCCGTCACCTTGCTGCGGAAGACGTAGGTCTCGGTGAAGGTGACAGCGCCGGCGTTCTCCATGGCTCCGGCGTTGAACTCCGGCACGAAGAGCTGGTCGTACTTGGCGAACGGGTAGGGAACGCCGAACTTGGACTCGTAGTAGGCGAAGCCCTCACGGGTCTTGTCGAAGATGTAGTCGGCGTCGAGGTGCTGCCAGAGGCTCTTGCGGCCGTAGACACCGAGGGGGATGACGCGACCGGATGCGCTCGTGAGCTCCGAGAAGGTCGACTCGTACGGTCCGGCGATCAGGGCCGTGATGTACGAGGAGATGCGGGGGGTCGGCTCGAAGCCCCAGGTCGCGGTGACGTCGTCGTCGTGCACGATCGGCTCGGGCGTGGGGGAGTTCGAGATCACCTTCCAGGCGGCGGGCGCCGTGATCGTGAACTGGAACGTGGCCTTCAGATCGGGCTGCTCGAACACCGCGAACACGCGACGGGAGTCGGGCACCTCGAACTGGGAGTAGAGGTAGACCTCGCCGTCGACGGGGTCGACGAAGCGGTGCAGGCCCTCGCCCGTGTTCGTGTAGACGCAGTCGGCGTCGACGACCAGCACGTTCTCGGCCTGCAGGCCCGTGAGGGTGATGCGCGAGTCCGCGAAGACCTCGTTCGGGTCGAGCTGCTCGCCGTTGAGCGAGATCTCGCGCACGTCGCGCGCGATCAGGTCGATGAACGTGAAGCTGTCGGGCGTCGCGGTGAAGCGGACGACGCTCCGGGATCCGAAGATCTCGGCGCCCTTCGTCAGGTCGAGTGCGATGTCGTACGACTCGGTGCCGACGACGTCGCGACGCTCCTGCGCTTCGATACGGGTGAGGTTCTCTCCAGGCACAGCTTTACTCCCAGGGGTGAGGGGTCGTCGCCGGGGAATGGCGCAGTTGGCGCCGACGGCAACCATGACAGACTACGCCAGCGCGCGACCCTCGCCACTCCGTCGAGGTGAAAGGATAGGAGGGTGAGCGCGATCGAACCCGTAGTCGTCCCCTTTGCCTCTGCTGCCGCGGCCGCAGGTGCAGCCATCGTCACGACCCCCGTCGCCTACGACGGGATCCTCCTCGCCGGCTTCGGCGGACCGGAGGGGCAGGAGGACGTGATCCCCTTCCTGCGCAATGTGACGCGAGGACGTGGCATCCCCGACGAGCGGCTCGAAGAGGTCGCGCATCACTACCGTCACTTCGGCGGCGTGAGTCCGATCAACGGCCAGAACCGCGCGCTCAAGGCGGCGCTCGAAGCCGAACTCGCCGCGCGGGGCATCGATCTGCCCGTGTACTGGGGCAACCGCAACTGGACGCCGTATCTCGCGGACGCGGTGACGACGGCATCCGACAACGGTCACTCCACGCTGCTCGCCTTCGCGACGAGCGCGTACAGCTCGTTCTCGAGCTGCCGGCAGTACCGCGAGGACTTCGCGGGTGTTCTGCAGGAGACCGGCCTCGGTGACAGCGTCACGATCGACAAGATCCGCCCGTTCTACGACCACCCCGGATTCGTCGACGCCTTCGAGACCGGCGTCCGCGAAGCGATCGAGGGCTTCCTCGCCGACGGGATCGCGGCATCCGACATCCAGATCCTGTTCTCCACGCACAGCATCCCGACGGAGGACGCGCAGCGCTCCGGTGCTCGCGACATCGACTGGGGTGAGGGAGGCGCGTACGCGGCGCAGCACGAGGCCGTCGCGGCCTGGGTGATGGACCGCGTGCTGCAGACGCTGCCGACCGGTGCCGGTGTGTCGTGGGAGCTCGTCTACCAGTCGCGCTCGGGCCCCCCGTCGCAGCCATGGCTCGACCCCGACGTGTGCGACGTCATCGCCGAGCTGCCCGGGCGCGGACGCCGGGCCGTCGCCGTCGTTCCGCTGGGCTTCATGAGCGACCACATGGAGGTGCTCTGGGACCTCGACACCGAGGCCAAGGAAGCAGCGGAGGAAGCGGGACTCGCCTTCACCCGCACGCCCACGCCGGGCGTGTCGCCCACGTTCGTCGCCGGGATCGTCGACCTGATCCAGGAGCGTCTCGAGGGGCGTCCGCGGAGTGAGCGCCAGCACCTGACCGACCTTCCGGGAGGTTTCGACGTCTGCCGTCCCGGCTGCTGCGAGAACGTGCGCGCCGGCTTCAAGCCGGCGGCCGCGGGCGTCGCCCCGTAGTCCGACCCGATGTCGTCGGCGTCAATAGAATGAAGGCCATGCGCATCCACATCGCCACCGATCACGCCGGTCTCGAGTTCTCGACCCAGTTGCAGGAGCATCTGCGCGCGGCGGGCCACGATGTCACCGATCATGGACCGATCGCGTACGACGCGCTCGACGACTACCCGGCGTTCTGCATCCGTGCCGCACAGGCCGTCGTCGCCGACCAGGCCGCGGGGATCGAAGCCGCCGGCATCGTCTTCGGCGGGTCGGGCAACGGCGAGCAGATCGCGGCGAACAAGGTGCAGGGCATCCGCGCCGCGCTCGTCTGGAACCTGTCGACCGCCGAGCTCGCCCGCGAGCACAACGACGCGAACGTGATCTCGATCGGCGCCCGTCAGCACACGTACGACGAAGTCACGTCGTTCATCGATCTCTTCCTCGCCACGCCGTTCTCGGGCGAGGAGCGCCACGTTCGCCGGATCGGTCAGATCGCCGACTTCGAGCGCGACGGCTCACTGCTGCCGGACCCGCGGGCCTGACATGCCCGAGGGTCATTCCGTCCATCGGATCGCGCGCCAGTTCGACCGCAACTTCATCGGGAAGACGCTCTCCGCCTCCAGCCCGCAGGGCCGGTTCGCCGAAGGGGCCGCGGTTCTCGACGGCCGATCCGCCGTGAGCGTGCAGGCCGTCGGTAAGCAGATGTTCCTCGAGACCGAGGGCGACGTGTGGCTGCGCGTGCACCTCGGCCTCTACGGCGCCTGGGACTTCGCGGGGGAGATCCTCGTCGACCCGACGATCGCCTCGGCGAACGGTCGGATGGGGCAGACCAATCAGCGCGGCACGGTCATCGACGAGGAGATCCTCGATGACGCCGGAGAGAACTCGCTCGCATCGATCGGCGCGCCGCGGCGCACCCGCGTGCACGTGCGCATGTCGGAGCAGACCAAGGGCCTCGCCGATGAGGGCGTGGAGTGGCCGCCGCCAGTGGTCGGGCAGGTACGCCTGCGTCTGATGACCGACATCACCGCCGCCGATCTCCGCGGCCCCACCGCGTGCGTCCTGCAGACCCCCGACGAGATGCTCGCGACCATCGCGAAGCTCGGACCGGACCCGCTCGTCGGAGACCCGGTCGAGAACGAGGAGCGCTTCGTCCGCGCAGTGCGCAAGAAGCAGACCGTCATCGCCCTTCTGCTGATGGACCAGTCGGTCGTGAGCGGCATCGGAAACGTGTACCGCGCCGAGATGCTCTATCGGCAGCGGCTCAACCCGCACACCCCGGGACGCGACGTTCCCGAGGACGTCGTTCGTGCGCTCTGGCGCGATTGGGTACGGTTGCTGGCGATCGGCGTCGAGACCGGCCAGATGATGACGATGGACGACCTGTCGCCCGAGCGGTACCGAGCGGCCATGGCGAGCCGTGACGACAGGCACTGGGTCTACCACCGCGCGGGTCTGCCGTGTCGCGTGTGCGGTACCGAGATCGCCCTCGAGGAGATCGGCGCGCGCAAGCTCTACTGGTGCCCGCGCTGCCAGGCGTGAAAGCCCGGGATCGAGTCGAGTCCTAGGCTGGGAGGATGCGTCAGAATCCCAGCTTCACTCTCGCCGATCAGGCGGAGATCCGTCGCGTGATCGCGGCGAATCCCTGGGCCACGATCACGAGCAGCACCGCCGATGGACTCGTCGCCTCGCACTACGCCGTACTGCTGGACGATGCGAGCGATGACCTGACGGTGGTGGGTCACGTCGGCCGGCCCGATGACCTCATCCACGGACTCGGCGACGGTGAGATCCTCATCGTCGTCCAGGGCCCGCACGGTTACATCTCGCCGGGTTGGTACGGCGATGTCGCCGCGGTGCCGACGTGGAACTACACGGCGGTGCACCTGTCGGGCGTGCCCGAGATCCTGACCGCCGACGAGAACCTCGCGGTGCTGGACCGTCTCGTCGACCGTTTCGAAAGTGAGCTTCCCGATCCGCGACGGATGTGGGAGCGGCCGAACGATGCGGCCTTCATCGAGCGTCTTGCGGCCGGCACCGTCGGCTTCCGGTTGACCCCGACGCGCGTGGTCGCGAAGCGCAAGCTCAGCCAGAACAAGCCCGCGGAGACGATCGAAACGGTCATCGGCGAACTGAACGGCGAGGGGCCGTACGCCAACCCGGCGTTGGCATCGGAGATGCGTCGGGCGCAGGACGCACGGAAGGAGAGGCGGGCATGAGCGTCGTCGGTGACGAGGTCGGGATGATCCGCGGGGTTCGCATCGCCGGACCCGGTCGTGAGTACCTGATCGACGAGGAGCCGGTGGACATCGTGATCGCGGACGGACGGATCGCCGACATCGCGCCCGCGGGCGCCCTGCGCCCGACCGGTGCGGTGCTCGATGCCGACGGGGCGTGGGCGGTGCCGGGGCTCTGGGACAACCACGTGCACACGGTGCAGTGGGCGTTGGCGGCCGAGCGCGAATCGCTGGGTGACGCTCTCTCGGCCGCCGAGGCGGCGTCCCGGATGGGGGCGGTCGCGCCTCTGTCGGACGGGCGACGCGTGGGAACGGGGTATCGCGACGCGCTCTGGGACGACCGCCCGACGCTCGCCGTGTTGGACGCGGCGACCGGTGAGGTGCCGACGTACCTCATCAACGCCGACGTGCACAGCGTGTGGCTGAACTCCGCGGCGCTGCGGCGCGAGGGCATGTCGACCACCGACGGGGTGCTGCGCGAGGAGGGGGCATTCGAGATCTCGCGCCGTCTGAACGCGGTCGACCCCGAGCATGCGGACCGCGCAGTGCAGCGAGCGGGGGAGGAGGCCGCGGCTCGCGGCGTGACCGGGATCGTCGACTTCGACATGGCCTGGAACGCGGATGCCTGGCCGCGCCGTGTCGCGAGCGGGTTCGCCGCGCACCGGGTGGAGTTCGCCGTGTACCCGTTCGACCTGGCTCGGGCGGTGGCGGAGGGTCTTCGTACCGGTGAGCTCATCGACGATGCGGACCTTCCGCAGGCGGCACGAGGCCTCATCCGGGTGGGACCGTTGAAGATCATCAGCGACGGCTCGCTCGGCACGCGGACCGCGGCGTGCACGCACGCGTACCCGGGCGATCCCTACAACTTCGGGGTGATGACGGTTCCCCGCGAGGAGCTGATCGGTCTGCTGACCACCGCGACCGGCGCGGGCCTCGCCGTCGCCGTGCACGCGATCGGCGATCGCGCGGCCTCCACCGCGCTGGACGCCTTCGCCATGACCGGGGCCGTGGGCGCCATCGAGCACGCGCAGCTCGTCCGGCACGCCGATCTCGCGCGATTCGCCCGGCTCGGCGTCACCGCGAGCGTGCAGCCGCAGCACGCGATCGACGACCGCGACCTCGCGGAGCGTCTGTGGGTGACGCAGGATTCCCTGGGGTACCCGCTCGCATCGCTGTTCGCCGCGGGGGCCGACGTGAGGTTCGGTTCCGATGCGCCGGTGGCTGCCCTCGACCCCTGGCAGGCGATGGCCGCCGCCGTCACACGCACCGAGAACGCGCGCGACGCCTGGCATCCCGAGGAAGCGGTGACCTTCGATCAGGCACTGCAGGCGAGCATCCGATCGACGAGCGTTCCCGGAGCTCCCGCAGACCTGGCGTTGTGCGCCGCGGATCCGCGGCGAGCGGCGGGGACGCACCTGCGCGACATGCCGGTGGTCGCGACACTGCTCGCCGGTCGCGTCACCCACCGGGCCTGAACAGCACGAAGGGCCCCGGGATCGAATCCCGGGGCCCTTCTGTCGTTCTCGTGCGACGAGATTACGCGGCGATGTGCGAGACGAGGAACCAACGGTCCTTCTCGAGGCCGCGCATGATCTCGATCGCGACGTCCTGGCTCGTGAGGTCGACCTCGTCGAGGCCGTCGATCGCGGCCTTGGTGTCGACCAGGATCGCGTCGATGTCGGCGATCACGGCGCGGACGAGTTCGTCCGACTGCGTGAAGCCGGCGGGGACGCCGGTCTCGCCGGCCTTCGTGGCGACCGCGCTCACGCGGGCGTCGATCGGGAGACCGAGGGCGACGATGCGCTCCGCCGCGGTGTCGGCGAAGTCGCCGGCGTGGGCGACGATCGTGTCGAGGAGTTCGTGGACGCCGACGAAGTTGGCGCCGCGCACGTGCCAGTGCGCCTGCTTGCCGTTGATCGTGAGCGCCTGCAGGCCCAGGACGACGGGCGAGAGGAACTGTGCGGCGGCAGCAGCCACGGTGGGGTCGCTGGCGGTGGTGGAAACGGTCTGTACCTTGCTCATCTTGTGCTCCTCCGAGGTGCCTTTTCGTACCTGATGAAGACAACGCTACTCAGGTCGAAACATTCCGCAAGCAAGCTGAGGCTCCGCTAACCGCCTCGAAAATCCGCGGAATCACGCGGAAGTGAGGATAGTCTCGCCTCATGAGCATCGCATCCGGAGCATCCGTCCTCGCCCTCCCCGATCGGGAGCCGTCGATCGATCCCGAGGCGTTCGTCGCCGAGGGGGCTCGCATCGTCGGCGACGTCACTCTCGCAGCGTCGTCGAGCGTCTGGTACAACGCGGTCCTCCGGGCCGATTCGGCCTCGATCGTGATCGGAGCGGGCAGCAACGTGCAGGACAACGTCTCGGTGCACGTGGACGCCGGACACCCGGTGCTGATCGGGCGCCATGTGTCGATCGGGCACAACGCCGTCGTGCACGGATGCTCGATCGGCGACGGTTCGTTGATCGGCATGGGGGCGGTGATCCTCAGCGGCGCGGTGATCGGGAGCGGATGCCTGATCGCGGGCGGTGCCGTCGTGCTGGGAGGCACCGAGGTGCCGGACGGATCTCTCGTCGCGGGCGTTCCTGCGAAGGTGCGTCGCGCCCTGAGTGAGGAGGAGCGTGCCGGACTGCTCGCGAACGCCGACATCTATCTCGCGCACCAGCAGGTGCACGCGCGCGCGACGAAGGTATGACTCGGGGCACCGCTAGGCTGGACGTACACGGGGCGGTGGCCAAGCTGGTCAAGGCAGCGGGCTCATAACCCGACGATCGTGGGTTCAAGTCCCACCCGCCCTACCATGCCGTGACAGTGGATTAGGCTTGCCTCAGTAAAGATGAGAATCACGGCTTCCGACGACAGCAGAACACCGGGCGAATCCTTCGCCGCTCCGCAGAGGGGCGCGCACGACAGCGACCCGGTGATCGGTGTAGGCACCGCGTCGGGCAAGGCGATCCTCTTCGGGGAGCACGCCGTCGTCTACGGGCACCCCGCGATCGCCCTTCCGCTGCGCGATCTTCGCGTTCGTGCCGAGGCGGAGCCGCTGCCCGAGCGCCGTCTTCTGCACAGCGCGCTCTACACCGGTGACCTCGGTCGGGTTCCCGATCGCCTGGCCTCCACCGCTCGCGCGGTCGAGGCGACGATGAGCGCGGTCGGCGCCGATGGCTCCGGGGTGCGGGTGCACGTCGAGAGCGATCTGCCCGCGGAGCGCGGTGTGGGATCGAGCGCCGCAGTGTCGGCGGCGATCGTGCAGGCCGTCGCCGCCGCTTTCGGCCACGAACTCGATCCCTCCGAACGTCATCATCTGATCCAGATCGCGGAACGCGCTGCGCACACGTCGCCCAGCGGGCTCGACGCGCGCACGGTCGTCTCCGATCGGCCGGTGTGGTTCCAGGACGGCAGCGCGCACGATCTCGAGGTCGCAGGTCCCCTGTCGTTCGTGATCGCCGACTCCGGAGTGCGGGGACGCACGCGCGAGGCCGTCGCCGCCGTCCGCGCGCTGCGCGACGCCGATCCGATCGCCGTGGAGCGGCGGCTCGATCGGCTCGGAGCGCTCGCCCGCGAGGGTCGGGCGGCGCTGGCATCCCCGAGGCCGGAGGAGATCGGCGTCCGAATGGACGAGGCGCATGCGCTGCTCGGGGAGCTGGGAGTCGGAGATCCTGCGCTCGACCGGCTCGCCGGCATCGCCCGCACGGGCGGCGCGCTCGGAGCCAAGCTCACCGGAGGCGGTCGGGGAGGATGCGTGCTCGTGTTGGCGCGTGATCCCGATCATGCGACGGAGCTCGCGCACGACCTTCGCGGACGAGGCGCCGCCGCCACCTGGACCACCGAACTGAGAGGAACGCGATGACCGCCGTCACGGCCCGCGCCCACCCGAACATCGCCCTCGTCAAGTACTGGGGAAAAGCGGACACGGCGTTGAACCTGCCCGCGACGGGCAGCCTCTCGATGACGCTGGACGTGTTCCCCACGACCACGACCGTGACGCTCGCGCCGGATGCCGCGCACGACGAGGTCGTGCTCAACGGAGCGGTCCGTGAGGGAGTGGTCCGTGATCGTGTCGTGCGCTTCCTCGACATCGTGCGGGAGATGGCCGGGTCCCGGACCGCAGCCGTGGTCGATTCCGTGAACACGGTGCCCTCCGCCGCCGGTCTCGCCTCCTCCGCGTCGGGGTTCGCCGCCCTCGCCGCGGCGGCGTCGCGTGCGTACGGCCTCGACCTCGATCGCACGGCGCTCAGTCGACTCGCCCGTCGCGGGTCCGGATCCGCGGCTCGATCGGTGATCCCGGGGTTCGCGGTGTGGCACGCAGGCAGCGACGAGGAGTCGTTCGCGGGGCCGCTCGAGGCCCCCGATCTCGCGATGGTGATCGCGATCGTGAACTCCGAGGAGAAAGCCGTCTCGAGCCGCGACGCGATGAAGCGGACGGCCCTCACGTCGCCGTTCTACCCCGCGTGGGTCTCGTCGACGACGGAGACGCTGTCGGCCGCGGTGCAGGCCAGCCGTGACGGCGACGTCGAGCGCCTCGGGCGGATCACCGAGACGAACGCGCTCCGCATGCACGCGGTCATCCAGTCGTGCGATCCGCCCGTGCGGTACCTGTCGCCGGTGAGCGTCGCCCTCTTCGACCTCGCGGAGTCGCTCCGAGCCGACGGTCTGCCGGTCTACGCGACCGCCGATGCGGGGCCCAACGTCGTGTTCCTGTGCCGGCCGCAGGACGCGGATGCCGTCGCCGCGGCGGTCCGTCCGCTCGCGGAGACCATGATCGCGCGTCCGGGGCCCGGAGTGGAGGTGCTCGCATGAGCCCGGTCATCACGGTCCGCGCACCGGGCAAGCTGTTCATCGCGGGGGAGTACGCGGTCGTCTCGCCGGGCGAGCCCTCCGTGCTCGTCGCCGTCGACCGGTACGTGTCGGTCTCGGTGTCGGAGAGCGTCGGAGCCGGGAGCATCCACTCGCCCGAGTACGGGCGTTCGCCGCTGCTGTGGACCCGCAGTGCCGACGGACTGCGCATCGATCCGGAGCACCACCCCTACGACTACGTGCTGGCGGCGATCACGATCGTCGAGAGGCTCCGCGCCGACCTACGGGTCGCCCCGCGCTTCTTCGATCTGCGGATCGAGAGCGGTCTCGACGACGTCAGCGGGCGCAAGTTCGGCCTGGGCTCCTCGGCGGCGGTCACGGTGGCGACCGTGCGCGCACTCGACGAGTTCTACGGGCTGGGCCTGGATCGCCTGGCGGCGTTCAAGCTGTCGATGCTCGCGACGATCCGGGTCAACCCCAGCGCATCGGGGGGCGATCTGGCAGCGAGCGCCTTCGGCGGATGGATCGGCTATCGCGCGCCCGACCGGGATCTCCTCGGAGAGAGATCCGAGAACGGACCGATCGCTCCGCTGCTCGCGGACGAGAACCTCTGGGCGGGCCTCCAGATCGTGCGTCTGCATCCGCCGGAGGAGCTGCGGTTCGTCGTGGGCTGGACCGGTGAACCCGCGTCGACGGCGCGACTCGTCGACGAGCTCGGCCGCCGAACGCTGGCGGGAGCGGTCGATCACCCCGCATTCCTGCTCGACTCGCGCGCGTGCGTGTCTGCCCTGTGGGAGTCGCTCTCGCGCGGCGACGACGCGGCGACCCTCGACGGCATCCGGGAAGCCCGACGACTGCTGCAGCGCCTCGGCGCCCAGGCCGGTCTGCCGATCGAGACCGCGCAGCTCGCGGTGCTGTGCGATATCGCCGAGGCGGCGGGGGCGGCCGCGAAGCCCTCCGGCGCGGGCGGCGGCGACTGCGGCATCGTGCTCGCTCCCGTGCACACCGATCTCGCCGACATCTTCCGCGAGTGGGAGCACCACGACGTGCGTCACCTCACGATCGGCGTGCACCCGCCCGAGGGGGTGCTCGATGTCCTCTGAGCGCAAGGACGATCACGTGCGGCTCGCCGCAGCCCAGCAGGACGAAGCGCGCATCGCATCGAACGGCTTCGACGACGTCGCGTTCGTGCATCACGCCCTCGCGGGGATCGACGCCGAGCGCGTCAGCCTCGCGGGTGATCTGCTGGGAGCACGCTGGAGCGTGCCTCTCTACGTCAACGCGATGACCGGCGGAAGCGAGAGCACCGGACGCATCAACCGCGACCTCGCGATCGCCGCGCGGGAGGCGGGAGTGCCGCTGGCTTCGGGATCGATGAGCGTCGCGCTGGAGAATCCCTCTCTCGCTTCCACGTTCCGTGTGCTCCGCGAAGAGCATCCCGACGGGTTCCTCTTCGCCAATCTGGGTGTCGAACGCACGCCGGACGACGCGCGCCGAGCCATCGATCTGATCGAGGCGAACGCGTTGCAGGTGCACGTCAACAGCGTGCAGGAGACGGTCATGCCCGAGGGACGCCGCGCGTTCTCGTCGTGGCAGCGGTCGCTCGAGTCGCTGGTGGCGGCCGTCGACGTGCCGGTGGTCGTGAAGGAGGTCGGTTTCGGTCTGAGCGCCCGCACGCTCGCCCTCCTCGCCGATCTCGGCGTCGCCGCCGCAGACGTGTCCGGCCGCGGAGGAACGGACTTCGTCCGTGTCGAGAACGCCCGCCGCGGGGGAGAGGGCTACGCCTACCTGGCGGGATGGGGGCAGTCGGCCGTCGAGTGCCTGATCGACGCCCCGGCATCCGCCCCGGTCCTCCTCGCCTCCGGCGGCGTGCGCACACCGCTCGATGCCGTGCGCGCCCTGGCGCTCGGCGCACGGGCGGTGGGCGTCTCCGGCCCGTTCCTCAAGACGGTGCTCGACGGCGGTCCCGAGGCGCTGGCCTCACGCCTCGTGGAATGGACCACGCATCTCACAGCGCTCTCGGCGCTCCTCGGCGCCGCGGCGACCTCCGACCTGGTGCGCACCGATCTCGTCGTCACCGGCGACACCGCAGACTTCTGCCGCGCGCGGGGCATCGACCTCGCGGCCCTCTCGCGGCGCTCCGACGCACGATGACCGAAAGGCTCCCCATGTCCGACGCCGTGTTCACCCCCATCCCCACGCGCTGGGTCGGTCCGCTGCTGCTCAGCGGCGAGGTCGAGGGCGAGCAGTCCGTGCCGCTCGCGACCTACGAGTCGCCGCTGTGGCCGTCGGTCGGGCGGGGCGCCCGGGTATCGCGGCTCGTCGCCGGCGGCATCCGCACCACCGTGGTGGGCGAGCGGATGACGCGATCCTCGCTGTTCGTCGCGCCATCGGCGGCCGATGCGGTCGCTGCAGCCCGCAGCATCGAGGCGCGCCGAGACGAGCTCGGAGCGGTCGTCTCGGAGCGCAGCCGTCATGCGCGCCTCATCGACCTCGACACCGAGATCGTCGGACACCTGCTGTTCGTGCGGTTCGCGCTGACGACCGGAGACGCGTCCGGCCACAACATGGTGACTCTGGCAGCCGAGGGGCTCATGGAACGGGTTCTCGCCTGGCACCCCGAGTTGGAGTACGGCTCGATCTCGGGCAACTACTGCTCCGACAAGAAGGCCACCGCGGTGAACGGCATCCTCGGTCGGGGGCGCAGCGTGATCGCCGAGATCCTCATCCCCGCCGACATCGTCGAGCAGCAGCTGCGTTCGACGGCCCGTCGCATCGTCGAACTGAACGTGCGCAAGAATCTCGTGGGTTCCACGATCGCCGGGGCGCTGCGTTCCGCGAACGCGCACTACGCGAACATGCTCCTCGCGTTCTACCTCGCCACGGGGCAGGACGCGGCGAACATCGTCGAGGGCTCGCAGGGCATCACCTACGCGGAGGAGCGCGGAGACGGCGACCTGCTCTTCTCCTGCACGCTGCCGAACCTCATCGTCGGCACCGTCGGCAACGGCAAGGACCTCCCGGCCGTGGAGGACGCGCTCGAGCGCCTCGGCTGCCGCGAGGAGCGCGCGCCGGGAGGCAACGCCCGCCGCCTCGCCTCGCTCATCGCCGCGACGGTGCTGTGCGGCGAGCTGTCGTTGCTCGCGGCCCAGACCAACCAGGGAGAACTCATGGCCTCGCATCTGTTGCTCGAGCGCCGTCAGGGAGGTGCGAAGTGACCGTCGTCGGCATCCACGACCTGTCCATCGCCACCGCGAGCCGCGTTCTCGATCTCGCCCTCCTCGCGGAGCGCGCCGGCATCGATCCCGACAAGTATCGGATCGGCCTCGGTCAGGATCAGATGAGCGTCCCCGCCCCCGATGAGGACATCGTCACGATGGCGGCCGCGGCCGCGCTGCCCATCGTCGAGCGCCACGGAGCCTCCGGCATCCGCACCGTGCTCTTCGCAACCGAGTCGGGCGTCGATCAGTCGAAGTCGGCGGCGGTGTTCGTGCACGAGCTCCTCGGGCTGGATCCCGCGACCCGCGTCGTCGAGCTCAAGCAGGCCTGCTACTCCGCCACGGCCGCTCTGCAGTTCGCCCTCGGGATCGTCGCCCGCCAACCGGACGAGTCGGTGCTCGTGATCGCGGCGGACGTCGCCCGATACGCGGTCGACACCGCCGCGGAGCCCACGCAGGGCGCCGGTGCCGTGGCGATGCTCGTCACGCAGAATCCCGCGATCGCCGAGGTCGAGCCGGCCACCGGCATCCACACCGCCGATGTCGACGACTTCTGGCGACCGAACGACAGTGACACGGCCGTCGTGAACGGCAAGCTCTCGATCGACGCCTATCTCGACGCCTTCGTCGGGGCATGGGACGACTATCGGGCGCGCGGGGGTGCGGCGATCGGGTCGATCGACTACTTCTGCCACCACCAGCCGTTCACGCGGATGGCGGTGAAGGCGCACCAGCGCCTGGCGGTGCACACCGGCGTCGCGCTGACTCCCGCTCAGATGGAGCCGACCACCCGATACAACCGTCGCCTGGGTAATTCGTACACCGCGTCGCTCTACTTCGCTCTCGCCGCCCTGCTCGACGGCGAGGAGGACCTGACCGATCGGCGTGTCGGGATGTACAGCTACGGCTCGGGCAGCATCGGCGAGTTCTTCTCGCTGCGAATTCGTCCCGGCTACCGCACGGCACTCCGTACCGAGGCGACGAAGCGCATCCTCGATTCCCGGGAGCCGCTCGACGTCGATGCGTATCGGGCGCTGCACGCCGCGCACTCGGCGTCGAGCGAGGTCGACCGTGAGATCGCGCCGACATCGCCGGCGCCGTTCCACTTCATCGGGGTTCAGGGGCGCGCGCGCCGGTACGCCCGCACTGACGCATGAGGTAGCGTTCGGAGCATGACGGCCGGCGACGAGCTGACGACGATCGCGACCGAGCTGTACGTGCGTCCACTCGGCGAGTTCGTGAGCGCCCGTCGTGCGAGCGCGAAACAGGCCTCCGACCGCGGGCTCGCGGCGGAGATCGCGACGCTGCGCAAGCCGTCGATCGCCGCCTGGGTGGTGAACGTCTTCGCGCAGGAACGCGCTGCGGAACTGGGTGAGGCGCTGCGACTCGCTCGCGAGCTCCGTGAAGCTCAGGACGATCTCGATGCGCCGGCACTGGCTCGGCTCGGTCGCGAGCGCCGGGCGCTGACACGCAGGCTCGCCGAGCAGGCCCGCGACCTCGCGATCGCCCGCGGCGAGAAGGTCACTCCGGGCACGTTGGATGCCGTGCAGCAGACGATCGGCGCGGCGTTCTTCGACGAGGCGGCATCGATCGCCGTCGCTTCCGGACGCCTCATCCGGGAGATCGAGCCCTCCGAGAGCGTGGTCCTGGGGGAGATCGTGGCCGGGGGACCGGTTCACGGGGAAGAGGCCGTTCCCGAGCACCGTGTGGACGAGCTGGCGGAGCGGCGTCGCAGGCGTCAGGCCGAGCGTGCCGTGCGCGATGCCGAGGATGCCGTCACGTCCGCCGAACGCGCGCTGGCCGCGGCGGAGAGCGCGGGCCGGGACGCCGATCGTCGCATCGACGAGGTGAGCGCCCACGTCGTCGCTCTCGAGAGGGAGCTGGCGCGTACCCGCGTCGAGTTGGACGGTGCGCGGCAGGACGCCGACGCAGCGAGATCGCGCGTGGCCACGGCGACGGAGGCCGTCCAGGTCGCCTCCGATGCCCTCGATCGGGCGCGCGAGGACCTGGACTCCGTATGAACAGATGACTGTATGCGAAGGAATCGAGTCTGATATCAGTATTCCGGTGGCGCTGAACCGTTCCATTCCCCTAGATTGAGGTCGCTGCCCCTCGGCAGACGCCGCCCGAACGGCGCCTCCCAACGAAGGAATCCTCTGTGACTCGCTCGCGCCTCGCCGTGGCCTCGCTCAGCGCCGCCGCGCTCGGCATCGCCGCCGTCCTCGTGCCCACCGCCTCCATCGCGGAGCCCATCACCGAGACGCCCGCGGCGTCCGCGCAGGTCATCTGGGCCGACGCTCCGGAGGATTTCACGCCGTTCGCTCCGACGGAGCTCGACGGGGAGTTTGCGATCGCCGACGAGTGGCAGTGGACAGCATTCGCCGGAACCGAGGGGTCGACGCTCTCGGACTTCGGCACCTTCGACGCGAACGGATTCACCAGCAACGGTTCGTCGCCCATCGGTCTCGTGCACGGCCTTCCCGCCTCTGTCTCCGGCGATGAGTTCATCGCCTTCATGGAGAATTCCTCGACGAACTCCGGCGCGGAGGTCGAAACCGGAGTCTTCATCGCCGGCGACGGTATCGAGTCCCCGCAGGTGACGACCATCGCCACCGTCGACGGCTTCCGCGGCGTGTCCACGCAGTGGGGAGCGGGCGAGGTGGGGATGTCCACCGAGCAGTTCGGGAGTGAGCTCGCCGAAAGCGGGTACGCGGTGATCGCCTATTACGCGATCCTCCCGGGCGACGCTCCGGTCATCACTTCTCCGCCGGCAGATCCCTCCAACCCTCCGGTGCTTCGCCAGGCCGCCCCGAGCGTGCTTGACGCCGCGCCGACTTTCGAGGAGCGGCTCGCGGCGCAGGGTGGCGGAGTCGCACTGAGGGCCGCCGCCGTGCCCGCCGCGGGCATCGCCAGCTTCCGCATCGGCGACCTCACCACGTACTTCACGCCGCAGCCCACCGCCGCTCTCGCTCTCAGCAGCACGTCGATCACCGTCGCGCAGGCGACCACCACCGGCTTCACGGTGAGCGGCAGCGGCTTCGCCCCGGGTGAGATCGTCAGCTCGGGCATCGGTACCGGCGCCATGGGCGACAGCCTGCCCGACACCTTCATCGCGGATGCCGACGGCAACGTGAGCGGCACGATCGTGCTCCCCGCGGCCTGGGCCGCCGCCGGCGACTACTTCATCGTCCTCGTCGGTGAGTCCTCCGGTCAGGTGGCGTCGAGCGCTCTCGCGATCACCGGTGCGGCCCCGGTCGCCGTGCCGGTGCCGGGCGAGGCCACGTACACCGGCTGACACTCGGTGCCCGACACCATCAACGTCCCGCGGCGGCGCACGATTCTCATCGTGGCCGCCGCGGTCGTCGTGTGCGCCGCGATCGTCGTCGCCTGCGTGGTGATCTTCGGTCGCGGTCCGGCAGTCGCCGAGCCCGCGCCGACCAGTTCGTCGACCCCCGTCGCGACGCCCGACCCGACGCCGACACCCACGCCGACGGCGGAGGAGCCGGTCGCCGATGTCCATGCGCCCGCGGAGTCGACCGTCGCCGCCGTGATCGGCGCCGAGATCGCGGTCAGCGCCGAGCCCGGTGGTGCAGCGACGCAATCGTTGCCGAACCCGCAGTCGTCCGGAGCGCCTCTCGTCTTCCTGGTCACCGCTCAGGAGGGGGACTGGCTGCAGGTCCAACTCGCGCAGCGGCCCAACGGAAGCCTCGGGTGGATTCACTCGGAGGCCGTTCAGCTCTCCACGACCTCGTACGCGCTGGTCGTGACGACGTCGACCAACACCCTCGATCTCTACGAAGGCGGGGAGCTGCGGCAGAGCTATCCGGTCGCGACGGGCACGGGCGGAACGCCGACCCCGAAGGGGCAGTTCGCGATCACCGAGCTGCTCGCTCCGACGAACAGCGGTTACGGCCCGTACGCCTACGGTACGACGGCGTTCTCCGACGCCCTCAACTCGTACGGCGGTGGCCCGGGTCAGATCGGCCTGCACGGCACCGACGACGAGGCGAGCATCGGCTCCGACGCCTCGCACGGTTGCGTGCGCCTGGCGAACGCCGACATCACGGCGCTCGCCCAGCTCCTGCCCCTCGGCACACCGCTGCAGGTGCGCTGAGTCCGAGGTCACCGCAGACGGAAGGCCCCGGGCGCGCATGCGCCCGGGGCCTTCCGTCTGATCACCGGGAGGAACGCCTCGTCTCGGCATCCGATCCGGACGGGGCGTCCGGGGCATCGCCGTGGGCGCCCGGCGTCGGCCGCGCACGCAGCTCGGCCTCGAGCTTCTCGGCTTCCTCGCCCGTGATGGCCTCTCCCCGCGCGACGAGTCCTGCCTGATCCGACAGGGGGATCTGCTTGAGGAACAGCGAGAGCACGAGCGCGAGCACGATGAACGGCACGAGGTACCAGAACACCGGAGCGAGGGCGTCGGCGTACGCGGTGACGATTCCGTCGCGCACCTCGTCGGGCAGTGAGTTGAGGGTGGCCGGGTCGATCGTCGCGGCGGATTGGGCGGCGTCGGAAGACGACGCTCCGGCATCCGTGAAGACACCGAGCAGGTTCTCGGTGAGACGGGTGGTGAAGATCGTGCCGAACACCGCCGTCCCGAGAGAAGCCCCCACCTCGCGGAAGTAGTTGTTCGTGCTCGTCGCGGTACCGATCTCACCGGCCGGAACGGCGTTCTGCACGACCAGCACGACGACCTGCATGATGAGGCCGAGTCCGGCGCCGAAGACGAACAGGAACACGCAGATGAGCCAGATGGGCGTCTCGGCCGACAGTGTGGTCATGGCGACCATGGCCATGCCGGTGAGGATCGTTCCCACGATCGGATAGGCCTTGTACCGACCGGTCTTCGAGATCGCGATGCCCGAGAAGATCGAGGTTCCGATCAGTCCCACCATCATCGGGATCATCAGCAGTCCGGATGCCGCGGCGGAGGTGCCGGAGGACATCTGCAGGAAGGTCGGCACGAAGCCGATCGCGGCGAACATCCCGATGCCGAGAACCAGCCCGATCGCGGTGGCGTTCACGAAGATCGGATTGCGGAACAGGCTCAGCGGGATGATCGGGTCCTGCACGCGGGACTCGGTGATCACGAACGCGGTCGCCGCGACGATCAGTCCCGCGCCCCAGGCCCACGTGGCGATCGAGGACCAGCCGAAGTCCTTGTCGCCACCGAAGTCGGTGAAGAAGATGAGGCAAGTCGTGGCGATCGAGAGGAAGATGACCCCGAACACGTCGATCGGCTTCTCGGCCTTCTTGCTGGGGAGCTTGAGGGCGACGAGGGCGATGATGAACGCGGCGATGCCGACGGGGATGTTGATGTAGAACGCCCACTGCCAGGTCATGTGGTCGACGAAGAAGCCGCCGAGCAGCGGCCCGGCCACAGCGGAGAGGCCGAAGACCGCACCCAGGGGGCCCATGTACTTGCCGCGCTCGTTCGCCGGCACGATGTCGGCGATGATCGCCTGCGAGAGGATCATCAATCCGCCGCCGCCGAGGCCCTGCAGCGCGCGGAAGACGACGAACATCCAGAAGTCCGTCGCGAACGCGCAGCCGACCGAGGCGAGGGTGAAGAGCGCGATCGCCACGAGGAACAGGCTCCGTCTGCCGAGCACGTCGCCGAACTTGCCGTAGATCGGCATGACGATGGTGGTCGCGAGGAGGTAGGCCGTGGTGATCCACACCTGGTGGTCGACGCCGCCGAGCTCGCCGACGATCGTCGGCATCGCGGTCGAGACGATGGTCTGATCGAGGCTGGAGAGCAGCATCCCGGCGATCAGGGCGCTGAAGATGATCCAGATGCGGCGCTTGGTGAGCAGGAAGGGCGCATCTGCCGTGGCGGTGGTGGACATTCAGTGGTCTTTCTGTGCGGAGGCGAAGAGGTCGCGAGCGATGTCGAGGCGTTCGGCGACGAGTCGGCCGAACGGGATGGAGGACTGGTGATCCAGGATCTGAGCGACGGCCAGGCGGATGCAGGCGCCGACGGTGTGGACGACGACCTCGGCGCGCATCGTCTGATCGGCGCCTTCGCGGCGCACGATGAGGGCGACGTCGCGGCGCTCGTTCTCGGCCAATCGCTCGAACGCGCCCTTCAGCAGTCGCGGTTCGTGCTCGATCACCTGGAGGAGGGCGGGGGCGTCGGACAGCGGGTCGAGCATCTCCCAGCGACGGACCACGACGTCGACGAAGTCGTCGAGCAGGTCACCGCTCTTCGCCACGAACTCGTCGTCGAGCTCGACGAGGCGCGGATCGATCTCGGTGTATCCGAAGACCGCGTTGTCCTTGCTCTCGAAGTAGTTGAAGAACGTTCGGCGGGAGACCCCCGCCTCGGCGCAGACCTCTTCGACGGTGAACCCGGCGAAGCCGCGCTCGATCGTCAGGCGTCGAGCCGTGTCGGTGAGTGCGCGGATGGTCTCGCGCTTGCGAACATCGCGCAGCGAAGGTGCATTGTTCTCCATAGAGTGCAAGTTTGCACTTCAAACCTTGGAGTGCACTGAATGGAGGGGGGCGGGTCAGCCGCGCGAGGCCTCCAGGGGCGCATCGGAACTGATCTGCTCATCGATCAGAGCGATCCCGCCGGTCGAGTTCGCAGAATGCGCGAGCGCCTCGATCCACGGGCGGCTCAGTTCCGGCGGCTCCGCCTCATCGAAGACGAAGCGGAGGGGAATGGAGGGGTGCAACCAGATCGTCGATCGGCCAACGGCATCCGTCTCCGGGTGCTTCCACGACAGCGTGAAGCTCTCGTTGCGCCGGAGCTTGGTCGAGATCACGACCTTCAGGTGCGCGAGTGCGCGATCCTCGATGCCGATCGGTTCGGCGCTATCGCCGTAGTAGAGACTGCCCACAATCGGACTCTACGGTGCCCCGCGACGCGCGGCCTCCCGCGCGGAACGACGCGCCGCTGACGCGAAACGTCCGTGCGCCCGATGTCATCTGCGCGCCTGGGCCGCGGTGGCCGACGGCGCCACCCCGTACTCCGAACGGTATGACGCGGCGAAGCGCGACGGGTGGCTGAAACCCCAGCGTCGTGCCACCACCGCGATCGAACCATGGCCCCCGTCGGAGAGGTCGCGATGCGCGCCCGCCAGACGCGCGCGGCGCAGGTACTCGGCCGGAGTCGAGTCCAGCGCCCGGCGGAAGGCGTACTGCAGGCCGCGTGTCGAGATGAACGCGGCAGCGGCGACGTCGTCGATCGTGATCGGGCGGTGCGCGTTCTCGTCGATGAACACGAGTGCTCGTCGCACGGCGATCGGAGCGGCCCCGCGCTGAGCCGCGCGCGACATCGAATCGTGGATGCTGGTGGGGAAGACCGACAGCGTGACCGCCAGCGCATGGCGCTCGAGCTCGGCGCGCAGGATGCCGTCGGCGGCGGTCTCGGCGACCGCATCCTCGAGATACGCGACCGTGCGCTCCCAGTGGCGTCCGGATTCCTCGTCGCGCGGGGCGAGGCCGGACGATCGGAGTGTGAGTCTGTCGTCTCCGGTGATCTGGCGTACGCGTGCCTGCGCCGCCGCCCGGTCGATCACCAGGGCGCGCACGCGCGCGGTGTGCTCCCAGCGCGCATGCACCTGAGCGCCGTCGGTCAACCACGGCTGGCCGGCGTCGATGGACTCCCTCCCGGAGCCGACCTCGGCGTTGGGCGCGGCGACCCGGCAGACCAGGAGCTCGTTCTCCGGTTGCGCGACGGACTGCACCTCCGCCGCGAGGTCGTACCGCACGAGCGTCAGACTTCCGAGCTCGGCCGACGTCCAGTCGAACATGAAGCGATCCGGATCCACACGCTGCAAGGAGGCAGAGGGAACGTATTGCCGCCAGGTCTCCTCGACCCGCTCGACCTCGTATGATCTGAACCTCACCGCGTCCCCCTCGTGGCGCCACCGATATATTCCAGTGCGTTCGGATGGTACCGGACGGTGATGCTGCTCATATTCACGGATAGCGGCGGGCGTCACACAGCGTCAACCCCCTTGTTCCCGGGCGCCGTCGTGTGCCAAGTTCGGCACCGACTCTCAGGAGGATGATGGCGACTCAACAGTCGGACGGCCCGCCGGCACCGCACGATCTCGGCGCCAGGTCCTGGCGTTTCGTCGCGCGCGGAACCGCGCGCAAGTTCGCCGACGACGGCGCTGCCGACATCGCGGCGGCGCTGACCTTCCACTCCGTGCTGGCCCTCGTACCAGCCATGCTCGTCGGCGTCTCGGTCGTCAGCCTCCTCGGAAGCGATTCCACGGCGGTGACGTTCGTTCTCGAGGTCGTGCGCGCCGTCGCGCCCGAGGAGACGGCGATGACGATCGCAGACGCCGTCGACGGCCTCGCGGACTCCGCTCTCGCGGGCCCCGCGCTGATCATCGGTATCGGACTCACGATCTGGGCCGTCGCCCGATACATCGCCGTCCTCGGCCGCGGGATGAATCGCGTCTACGACGTCGACGAGGGGCGTTCGCCCTGGGCTCTCAAGTCCATGCAGGTGGCGGTGGCGCTCGTCGTGCTCCTCGCCACGGCGGCTGCGGTGGCCGTGGGCGCCGCGAGTTCGTCCGTCGCCGCGGCCATCGGCGAGCAGCTCGGCGGCGGAGAGGCCGCACTTCTGGTCTGGCGGATCGCGCGCTGGCCGATACTGGTCGTGATCGTGGTCGCCACCGTCGCGTTCCTGTACGACCGTGCGCCGAACATCCGTCATCCGCGATTCCGTTGGCTCAGTTGGGGTGCGGCGCTGGCGATCGTCGTTCTCGCCATCGCCTCTCTCGCGTTCGGGCTGTACGTCTCGAGCATCGTCGACTACGAGCGCGTCTACGGGCAGCTCGCCGGCATCATCGTGCTCCTGCTCTGGCTGTGGATCGCGAACCTCGCTCTCGTTCTCGGAGTGGAGTTCGATGCGACGCTGGAGCGTGCGCGGGAGCTGAGCGCGGGGATCCCGGCAGAGGCGAGTCCGCGCCTCCCGCTGCGGGATCGATCACGGGTCGTCCGTAAGCAGGCGCGACGGAGCGCCGAGATCGCCGAGGCGCGTCGGCTCCGCGATCGGACGTGATCGCGCACTCGTCAGAGGGGCGGGTTCGCCGCGCCGACGGCGTGCGGACGCACCGGCCACGTACCGTCGACCGCGTCTTCCGGATCGAGGCGGCCGATGCTGATGAAGTACTCCGTCAGGCTCTCCGCCTGAGCCCGTGCCCACCCGATCTGCCGCGTATGCAGATCGTCGAGAGTGTCGGGCAGCGAGAACTGTCGCGCGATCGCCTGGGCCACCCGTCCCGCGGCGATGGCGTCGGCCGCGGCCTCGTGTGCGCCGTCGAGGGCCACCGCGTAATGGGCGGCGACGAGACTGAGAGTGCGCTTGCCCCTGCGGTAGCGATCGACGGCCTTGTCGATCACGAAGGGATCGATGATGGGCGCGGGATCGGACAGCGGGGCGAGTCCGTGTCGAACGGCCTCGTGCGCGAGGAGTGAGAAGTCGTAGGAGGCGTTGTACGCGACGACGGGGATGCCCTGATCGAGGAGCGAACGCAGAGCGATCAGCACCTGGGCGACGACTTCGCGTGCGGGGCGCCCCTCCGCCCGTGCCCGAGCGGTCGTGACGCCATGCACTGCGGTCGCCCCCTCCGGGATATCGACACCGGGGTCGGCGAGCCAGGTACGGGCCACGATTTGGTGGCCCTCGGCGTCGAGCACGCCGACATGCGCGGTGACGATGCGATCGGATGTGACGTCGATCCCCGTCGTCTCCAGGTCGAACACGCCGACACGGCGCAGCCAGGGCGGGAGCGGGAGATCGTCGGCCATGGGCCCACGCTAGATCCGGGCTCGGACATTCGGAGGGAGGCGCTCGGGAATCCGTAGACTCGTGACATGACCGTGCCCTCTCCGTACGCCGACCGCCTGGCTCGACTTCCCGTCGAGCGACGGGAGGCAGAAGTGCGCGGTGGCACGACGGCGTACTGGGTGTACGGCCCCGAGGACGCCGAGACCACGATCGTGGCCGTGCACGGCTTCCGCGGAGAGCATCACGGGCTGGAGCCGGTTCTTGCCTTCCTCCCCGAGGCACGCGTGATCGTGCCGGATCTGCCGGGCTTCGGTGAGACGGCTCCGCTTCCCGGACGCACGCACGACCTCGACGAGTACGCGGCGTGGCTCGGCGATTTCGTGGGGGAGGTCGCCCCCGGCGCCGTCATCCTCGGCCACTCGTTCGGGTCGATCGTCACGTCCGCGGCCGTGGCGCGCGGGCTCGTGACGCCCCGCCTGATCCTCCTCAATCCCATCGGGGCGCCGGCGCTGGAAGGCCCCAAGGGTGTGATGACACGGCTCGCCGTGCTGTACTACGCCCTGGGAGCGCGTCTGCCCGAACGCCTCGGAACCGCGCTTCTGCGCAACCGCCTCATCGTACGGGTGATGAGCATCACGATGGCCAAGACCTCCGACCCCGCTCTGCGCCGATTCATCCACGATCAGCACGACACGTACTTCTCGCGCTTCTCGGATCGCGACGTGCTCCGCGACGCCTTCGTGGCGAGCGTCTCGCACGACGTGCGCGGGTTCGCTCCCGACATCCACGTCCCGACGCTGCTGGTGGCCGCGCAGCGCGACGACATCACGCCGATCGAGGCCGAGCGCACGCTCGCGACGCTCTTCGACGACGCGTCGCTCGTCGAGATCGCCGAAGTCGGTCACCTGATCCACTACGAGACGCCGGCCGAGGCGGCCGGTGCGATCAGACGCTTCCTCCGGATTCCCGTCGCGCGAGGCCGATGAGTCCGGCGACGCGGAACGGGATGACCTCGCCCATCGCGAGAGACGTCTCCGTGCGCTCCACGCCCTCGATCGACAGGATCCGCGCGTCGGTGTCGAAGAGGTGACGCGCGTCGCGGCAGGCGACCCGTGCGAGCAGGTCGATCGAGCCGCTCAGCCCGTGCGCCTGCACGACCTCCGGGATGCGGGCGAGCTCGTTGATGATGCGCGGGAGCTCGGTCTGCCGCACCCCGATGCTGACGAACGCCTGCAGCGGGAAACCCAGCACGTCGGGGGAGAAGGCGCGTTCGTACGAGAGGAAGATCCCGGTCTGCTCGAGCCGGGTCATGCGCGCCTGGATCGTGTTGCGCGACAGCCGCAGGGTCTCTGCGAGCGCGACGATCGTGACGCGCGGGTCGTCGGCGAGAGCGGCGAGGATCTCGAGGTCGGTGCGGTCCAGTCCTGGCATAGTGCCAAACGATAGCAGCACGGATTCCTCGGATGCTTGGCAACATGCTCAAGCCCCTCTCGGATGCTTGAGCGACGTGTTCAGCGGACGTACGCTCGGGGCATGCCGGCATCGTCGCCGGCTCCAGCGCGAGAGCCTCACGAGGGCTGCTGAGAACGAGGAGGACGATGATGTCACCGCAGATCACTCCCATCGCCGACACCGAGCAGGATCTGGAGCTCACCGAGCGCCTCCTCGCTCCGGACGGCACCCGCGTGCGGCATCCGCAACTCGATCCCTTCGTCGCCGACGTCGACCACGAGATGCTCCGTGGACTGCTGCGCGACATGGTGGTGCTGCGGCGGATCGATGCCGAGGGTGTCGCGCTCCAGCGGCAGGGTCAGCTCGGCCTCTGGGCGCCGTGCCAAGGGCAGGAGGCGACGCAGATCGGCACCGCCCGGGCGCTGGAGGACCGCGACTACGTCTTCCCGAGCTACCGCGAGACCGGCGTCATCTACGCCCGGGGCGCTCAGCCCGGCGACTACGTGCGCATGTGGCGCGGTGAAGAGGGATCGGCGTACGATCCGGCCGAACTGCGGGTCGCACCGCTGCAGATCATCATCGGTGCGCAGACGCTGCACGCCGTCGGCTATGCGCTCGGCATCCGGCACGAGGGGGCCGACGAGGTCGCCGTGACCTACTTCGGCGACGGTGCCACGAGTCAGGGCGACGTGAACGAGGCGATGATCTTCGCGGCCTCGTACCGCGCCCCCGTCGTCTTCGTCTGCCAGAACAACCACTGGGCGATCTCCGAGCCGGTGGCGGTGCAGTCGCAGTACCCGATCGCCGGTCGCGCCCCCGGCTTCGGCATCCCGAGCCTGAGGGTCGACGGCAACGACGTCCTCGCCTGCCTCGCCGCGATGCGGTGGGCGCTCGATCACGCTCGTTCGGGCAGGGGGCCCGCCTACATCGAGGCGGTCACCTACCGGATGGGGCCGCACACGACCGCCGACGACCCCACGCGCTACCGGCCGGAGGGCGAGCTCGACGCGTGGCGCCGCCGCGACCCGATCAGCCGTCTCGAAGCGCACCTGCGCGCCGCGGGCGAGCTCTCCGAGGAGTACGTCGCGCAGACGCAGGAGACCGCCGACGCGGTCGCCAAAGAGATGCGGGCGCAGTGCCTCGGCATGGTGACCCGTCCGCCGCTGGCGGTCTTCGACGGTGTCTATGCCGAACCGCACACGGGTCTCGACCGCCAACGCGAGGAGTACGCCGAGTACCTCGCCGGCTTCGAGGAGGCGACGGCATGACGGAGCTGACTCTGGGCAAGGCGCTCGGCGCGGGATTGCGGAGGGCCATGCGCGACGACGACCGGGTCGTGCTCCTCGGCGAGGACATCGGCAAGCTCGGCGGCGTCTTCCGGATCACCGACGGTCTCCTCGACGAGTTCGGCGCCGGTCGTGTGATCGATACGCCGCTCGCGGAGTCCGGGATCGTCGGGACGGCGGTCGGACTCGCCTTCCGCGGCTATCGCCCGGTGGTCGAGATCCAGTTCGACGGATTCGTGTACCCGGCCTTCGATCAGATCGTGGCGCAGGTGGCGAAGCTGCACTATCGCACGCACGGGCGGGTGAAGATGCCGATCACGATCCGCATCCCGTGGGCCGGGGGCATCGGCGCCGCCGAGCACCATTCGGAATCGCCCGAGGCGTACTTCGTCCATACCGCGGGGCTGCGCGTCGTGGCAGTCTCGAACCCCGAGGACGCCTATCGCAGCCTGCGGCAGGCGATCGCCTCCGACGATCCGGTGATCTTCTTCGAACCGAAGCGCCTCTACCATCACAAGGGCGAGGTCGACCTGGATGCGCCGCTCGCGGATGCCGTACCGATGGGGCTCGCCCAGGTGGTCCGCGGGGGGACGGATGTGACCCTCGTCACCTACGGCGCGATGGTGTCCACCGCGCTCCAGGCCGCGTCGGCCGCGGAGGACGAGGGCGTATCGATCGAGGTCGTCGATCTGCGCTCCCTCTCGCCCGTCGACTACGACACGCTGGCCGCTTCCGTGCGCAAGACGGGTCGCGTCGTCGTCGCGCACGAGGCCTCGCGGGAGGCCGGTGTCGCCGCCGAGGTGATCGCGAGCATCACGGAGTTCTGCTTCGAGTACCTCGAGTCGGCGCCCCTGAGGGTGACGGGGCACGACGTGCCGTACCCGCCCGCGAAGCTCGAGAAGTACCACCTTCCCGATCTCGACCGGCTGCTGGATGCGGTCGATCGCGTGCTCGATCGCGGCGCGCGAACGGGGGTGGACGCATGATCGCCGAGTTCCGCCTCCCCGACCTCGGCGAGGGCCTCACGGAGGCCGAGGTCGTGCAATGGCTGGTCGCTCCCGGTGAGCAGGTCGCGCTCAACCAGACGCTGGCGGAGGTCGAGACGGCGAAAGCGGTCGTCGAACTCCCCTCGCCCTATGAGGGAACGGTGGCCGAGCTGCACGCCGACGCCGGAGAGACCGTCGCGGTCGGCTCGCCCCTGATCGCCTTCGAGGTCGTGGGCGAGGAAGCGGATGCCTCCGCTCCGACGGCCGGAGCGGAGCGGGCTCAGCCCAATCTCGTCGGATACGGGGCGGCCCCGTCGACGTCGGGGCGACCGGCGCGGCGCGCGCGGCGCGCAGCAACAAGCGTGCCGGTGATCGATGCGGCCGTGATCGAGGCCGCACCGCACGACGCGTCCCCCTCGGTCACGGCCGAGCCACCGGTCGTGGAGCGGCCGCGCTCGACCCCGCCCGTCCGCGCGTATGCGAAGCGCGCGGGCGTGGATCTCGCCGTGGTCGCGGCCGTCGTCGGCGATCGCCTGATCACCCGCGCAGACATCGATTCCTTCGCCTCGACCGCGGCGGATGCCGGAGGTCGGACAGTCGCGGCGCCACGGCGCGAGACCTCTCCCGCGTTCGGCGCATCGGAGGAGGGGGCGCGCGAGGTGCGCATCCCCATCCGGGGCGTGCGCAAGCACACGGCGGCGGCGATGGTCGAGAGCGCCTTCACCGCGCCGCACGTCACGGTCTTCCACACGGTCGACGTCACGGCCACGGTCGAACTGCTCGACTCGCTTCGCGCCGATCGTGTCTGGAGCAAGCACCGCATCGGCCCGCTCGCTGTCGTCGCGAAGGCCGTATGCCTGGCGCTCGGTCGAACGCCGGGATTGAACGCGCACTGGGACGAAGCGGCCGGGGAGATCGTCCAGTACCGCTACGTGGACCTCGGTATCGCTGCGGCGACGGACCGCGGACTCATCGTGCCGAACATCCGCGATGCCGAGGGTCTCGGCCTCGGCGGTATGGCGGATGCGATCCGCGATCTCGCGGCCACGGCTCGCGCGGGGAGGACCACGCCGGCGGAACTCCAGGGTGGAACGTTCTCGATCTCGAACATCGGGGTCTTCGGCATCGATGCCGGCACGCCGATCCTGCCGCCGGGGCAGTCGGGAATCCTCGCGGTGGGTGCGATCCGACGCCAGCCCTGGGAGCACCGCGGCGAGATCGCGCTGCGCGACATGATGACGCTGAGCCTCTCGTTCGATCACCGTCTGGTGGACGGGGCCGAGGGTGCGCGATTCCTGCGCGATGTCGCCGACGTGCTGCAGGAGCCGGGTCGGGCGATGCTCTTCGGTTAGCTGCGCAACGCCGCGGAGGCCATGCGCGCCAGCACGTCCCCGGTGGCCGCGTGGCGGCGCGCCGCAGCGCGCGTGCTGTGCGGCGTGGAGTTGATGAGGCCGAAACAGGCCTGCACGCGCAGACGCAACTCGTCGCGGTCGGCCGGAAGCAGGGGAGCGAGCGTGTCGATCCACAGTTCGATGTAGTCGCGCTGCACGCGGCGGACATCGTCGCGATCGTCGTCAGCGAGATGCACGACATCCCGGTCCTGTACCTGGATCACGGCGGCGTTGCGCAGGGCGAAGTCGACGTGGAAGCGGATCAGCGCCTCCATCCTCTCCTCGGCGTCCGCGTCAGCGGTCGCCACGCGTGTGCCGCCCGTCAGCAGATCGTGGCTGACCTTCACGAGCACGGAGCCGAGCAGCGCCTGCTTTCCCGCGAAATGGCGGTAGACGGCGGGGCCGGAGACGCCCACGGCAGCCCCGATGTCCTCGAGGCTGACGCCGTTGTAGCCGCGGGCGGCGAAGAGCAGCGCCGCCTCGTGACGGATCGCATCCGAGCGCTCCGCCTTGGCGCGATCACGAGCGGTGATCGGGGTTGTCATCTCAGTTAATCCTCGCTAACCTGAATAACCGGGTTAGTGCACACTAACCGAAGGATCGTGTGCAGCGCCAGCACCGTGGCTGCGCCGAAGCGTGTCGAGGAGGACACCGCGATGCCCGCAACCCAGCAGGCCCTCGCCGAGCAGTTGCACGAGCGACTCGCCGCCGCGGCACTCGGTGGCCCGGAGGCCTCGCGTCAGCGCCATGTCGCCCGGGGAAAGCTCCTGCCGCGCGAGCGCGTCGACCGACTTCTCGACGAGGGGAGTCCGTTCCTCGAGGTGGCGCCACTCGCGGCGGACGGGCTCTACGACGGCGAAGCGCCGGGCGCGGGAGTGATCGCCGGCATCGGACTGGTGCACGGCCGGCACGTGATGGTCGTCTGCAACGATGCGACCGTGAAGGGCGGCACCTACCTCCCGATGACGGTCAAGAAGCATCTGCGTGCTCAGGAGATCGCACGTGAGAACCGTCTGCCGTGCCTCTACCTGGTGGATTCCGGCGGGGCGTTCCTCCCCAAGCAGGACGAGGTCTTCCCCGACCGCGACCACTTCGGTCGCATCTTCTTCCACCAGGCACGGATGTCGGCCGAGGGCATCCCGCAGCTCGCCGCGGTGCTCGGATCCTGCACCGCGGGTGGCGCCTACGTACCGGCGATGAGCGACGAGACGGTCATCGTGCGCGGCCAGGGCACGATCTTCCTCGGTGGTCCGCCGCTGGTGAAGGCCGCGATCGGAGAGGTCGTCACGGCGGAGGAGCTCGGTGGGGGAGAGATGCACGCGCGCCGCAGCGGGGTGGTCGATCACCTCGCCGAGGACGACGAGCACGCCCTCGAGATCCTCCGGGATATCGTGCGCACGCTCCCGGCACCGCGTGAGCCGATCTGGGAGGTCCTCCCGACGCGCGAACCCGACGAAGCGGGCTCGCTGTACGACGTGGTCCCCGTCGACGTCAACGCCGCGTACGACGTGCACGCGGTGATCGATCGTCTGGTCGACGGCGGCAGCGTCCGCGAGTTCAAGGCGGAGTACGGCACGACGCTGGTGACCACCTTCGCCCGGATACACGGGCACCCCGTGGGCATCGTCGCGAACAACGGCGTGCTCTTCAGCGAGTCCGCACTCAAGGGAGCGCACTTCATCGAGCTGTGCGATCAGCGGGGCATCCCGCTCCTCTTCCTGCAGAACATCACCGGCTTCATGGTCGGCTCCGACGCCGAAGCCGGCGGGATCGCGAAGGACGGTGCGAAGATGGTCACCGCCGTCGCGAGCTGCCGGGTGCCGAAGCTGACCGTGATCATCGGCGGATCCTTCGGCGCGGGCAACTACTCGATGTGCGGGCGCGCCTACTCGCCGCGCTTCCTGTGGACGTGGCCCGCGAGCCGCATCTCGGTGATGGGCGGTAACCAGGCGGCATCCGTCCTGGCGACCGTGAAGGAGGACCAGCTCACCGGCCGCGGAGAGTCCTGGACCCCGGAGCAGCGCGCCGACTTCGAAGAACCGATCCGTGCCCAGTACGAGGAGCAGGGCGAGCCGTACTACGCGACCGCCCGCCTCTGGGACGACGGGATCGTCGACCCGCAGCAGACGCGGCACATGCTCGGGCTCGCCCTCGACGTCGTCTCGCGCGCGCCGCTGCCCGAACCGCGCTTCGGCGTCTTCCGGATGTGAGTGGGATGAGCGAGCACCTCTTCGACACGGTCCTCGTCGCGAACCGCGGCGAGATCGCACGGCGCGTGATCCGCACCCTCACCGCGCTCGACATCCGCAGCGTCGCGGTCTACAGCGACGCCGACGCGGATGCCCCTCACGTGCGCGAGGCAGACGAGGCGGTGCGGATCGGCCCGGCCCCGGCGAGCGCTTCGTACCTCGACATCGACGCGATCATCGCGGCGGCCGTCGACACGGGCGCCCAGGCCATTCACCCCGGTTACGGTTTCCTCTCCGAGAGCGTCGGCCTCGCCGAAGCCTGCCGCGCGAACGGCATCGTCTTCATCGGCCCCGGCATCGAGGCGCTGCAGATCATGGGTGACAAGGCGCGCGCCCGCAAGCATGTGGTGCGTCACGGCGTGCCCGTGGTCCCGGGCTTCGACGCCGCGGGGCTCGACGACGATCGGATCGCGCACGAGGCGGATGCCGTCGGCTACCCGCTGCTCGTGAAGCCGAGTGCCGGCGGCGGCGGGAAGGGGATGGAGGTCGTCGCGGCGGCATCCGATCTGTCCGGTGCGCTGGCTTCCGCACGCCGCGTCGCGGCAGCGGCCTTCGGCGACGATTCCCTGGTTCTCGAACGCCTGCTCCGGCGTCCCCGGCACATCGAGGTGCAGGTGTTCGGTGACGTCCACGGCACGGTCATCGCCCTCGGCGAGCGCGAATGCACGCTCCAGCGGCGGCACCAGAAGGTGATCGAGGAGGCGCCGTCGGTCGGCATCTCCGCCGCCACCCGGGAGGACCTCTTCCGGGCGGCGGTGCGCGCTGCCGAGAGCGTGTCGTACGTCGGCGCGGGCACGGTCGAGTTCCTGATCGACGCCGACGACCCGACGGAGGTGTTCTTCATCGAGATGAACACCCGCCTGCAGGTCGAGCATCCGGTCACCGAGGAGGTGACGGGTCTCGATCTCGTGGCGCTGCAGTTACGCGTCGCGGCAGGGCTCGCCCTCGATGCCGCGCCCGTCGTGCACGGTCATGCGGTCGAGGCGCGCGTCTACGCCGAGGCGCCCGAACGGGGCTTCGTACCCTCGACGGGAACCGTCCTGCTCTTCACACCCCCGCCGGGTGTGCGCGTCGACTCCGCCGTCGAGACCGGATCCGAGGTATCGGGGTTCTACGACCCGATGATCGCGAAGATCATCGCCGTGGCAGACGATCGCGAGACCGCACTGCGGCGTCTCGACATCGCTCTCTCACGCACCGTCGTGCTGGGTGTCGAGACGAACATCGCGTTCCTGCGCACCCTCTGCCAGGACGAGCGCGTGCGAGCCGGCGACCTCGACACCGGGCTCATCGAGACCCTGCTCCCGATCGCACCGGAGCCGCCGTCACCCGGCATGCTCGACGCGGCTTCGCGGGTCGTGCTCTCCGACCCGGCGGACGCCGATGCGCTGTTCCCGTGGAACGACGGCTCAGGATGGCGTCTCAGCGGCGTTCCGTCGGCCGCAGCGGCGCGAGTGTTCCTCACCGACGATGACGCCGTCGTGGAGGCGTCACCCCTCGACGGCGTGCGGCGCTACGCGGTCGCACGAGCCGATGCGGACGGAGCGATCTGGGTCGCCGAGGACGGGCGCGGCGTGCGCTTGCGCCCGCTCGACCGTCGCGCAGCGCTCGATCGTCGCCTCGCTGCCCGGTCCGACGCGGCATCCGCCACCGAGCCGGAGGGGCGGGCGCCCATGCCGGGGAGCGTGGTCGCGGTGCACGTGCGGGATGGCGACCATGTGAGGGCGGGAGCAGCCCTCGTGTCGATCGAGGCGATGAAGATGGAGCACCCGGTGCTCGCTCCGCACGACGGTGTCGTGCGGGTGCTCGTGGCCGTGGGCGATCAGGTGCGGCGCGGCGAATCCGTCGTGCGCGTGATGACGGATACGACGACGGAGGAGACAGACACATGGACGACCTGAGCCCCGAGGAGCGTGAACTCGCCGGCATGGTGCGCGAGTTCGCCGAGACCGTCGTCGCTCCGCGCTCGTACGAGGCGGACCGCACGCACACCCTGCCGATGGACGTGGTCGCGCAGATGGGAGATCTCGGACTGTTCGGCCTGCCCTTCCCGGAGGAGTACGGCGGACAGGGCGGTGACTATCTCGCGCTGGGCATCGCGATCGAGGCACTCGCCCGGGTCGATCAGTCGATCGCGATCACGCTCGAGGCCGGTGTGAGCCTCGGCGCCATGCCGATCTTCCGCTTCGGCACGGAGACGCAGAAGAACGAGTTGCTCCCCGACCTGCTCGCCGGCCGCGCCCTGGCCGGCTTCGGGCTCACCGAACCGGAGGCGGGGAGCGACGCCGGTGCCACGCGCACGACCGCACGACTCGACGGCGAGGACTGGGTCGTCGACGGCACCAAGCAGTTCATCACGAACTCCGGCACTCCGATCACGCGTTTCGTGACCGTCACGGCGGTGACGGGGAGTGTGGACGGTCGCAAGGAGATCTCGACGATCATCGTGCCGAACGGCACGCCCGGTTTCACGGTCGAAGCGCCGTACGACAAGGTGGGGTGGAACGCCTCCGACACGCATCCGCTCACCCTCGACGGGGTGCGGGTTCCCGCCGCGAACCTGCTCGGTGAGCGGGGAGAGGGCTTCCGCAATTTCCTCAGCATCCTCGACGAGGGGCGCATCGCCATCGCCGCACTCGCCACCGGCGCGGCCGAGGGCTGCCTCGAGGAGGCCGTCGCCTATGCGAAGAGCCGCACGGTCTTCGGCAGCGCGCTGAGCACCCGGCAGAACGCCCAGTTCACGCTGGCACGCATGCGGGCGCGTGTGCACACGGCCCGTCTCGCCTGGCACCATGCGGCACGGTTGCGCGACGAGGGCCGCCCGTTCGCGGAGCAGGCGGCGATCGCGAAGCTCGTCGCGGGCGAGGCGGCGATGGACAACGCCCGCGATGCCACGCAGATCTTCGGCGGCAACGGGTTCATGAACGAGTTCCCCGTGGCGCGCCACTATCGCGACTCGAAGATCCTCGAGATCGGCGAGGGAACCACCGAGGTGCAGCTGCTCGTGATCGCGCGGGGCCTCGGACTCGCCGGGTAGCGTGGGGGCATGAGCGCGCAGGAGATCGTCCAGAGGGGCCTCTACTTCGAGGAGTTCGAACTCGAGACCCGCTATCTGCACCGCCCGGGTCGCACGGCCACCGAGGCCGACAACGTGCTGTTCACGACCCTCACGATGAACACGCAGGCCCTGCACCTCGATGCGGCGTTCGCCGAGGCGCAGGAGCCCTTCCACGACCGCCTCATGAACTCGATGTGGACGCTCTCGACGATGGTCGGCGCATCGGTCGCCCAGCTGACGCAGGGCACGCTCGTCGCACAGCTCGGACTCGGTGACATCCGCTTCCCGCATCCGCTCTTCGCGGGCGACACCCTGTACACCGAGAGCGTCGTGACCGGCATGCGGCCCTCGTCGTCGCGTCCGACGCAGGGGATCGTGGAGATCGCCCACACCGGCCGCAACCAGGACGGCACGGTCGTCGCGACCGCCACCCGCTCGGTGCTCGTGCGCCGCCGGCCCGAGGGGACCTCGTGACCTTCGACCTGGGACCCGCACTCCTGTTCTGCCCGGCGGACCGTCCGGAGAGATTCGCGAAGGCGGCGGAACGGGCGGATGCCGTCATCCTCGACCTCGAGGACGCCGTGCTCCCGGCGGCGAAAGCGTCCGCGCGCGAGAACGTGCGGGCGGCCGCCCTCGATCCGGCGCGCGTCATCGTGCGCGTCAACGCGCCGGGCAGTGCGGAGTTCGCCGCCGATCTGGCCGCCGTGGCTGCCTCGCCGTTCCGGACGGTCATGGTCGCGAAGACGGAGGAGCCCTCGACTCTCGACGTCTTCGACACGGACTACGCCGTGATCGCTCTCTGCGAGACCGCCCGAGGGGTGCAGGCGGCCGAGAGCATCGCGGAGCACGAGCGGGTCGTCGCCCTCATGTGGGGTGCGGAGGATCTGGTCGCCTCGCTCGGCGGCACATCGAGCCGTCGTCCGGACGGCACGTACCGCGACGTCGCCCGGTACGCGCGTACGCGGGTCCTGCTCTCCGCCGGCGCGCACGGCAAGGGGGCGATCGACGCCGTGCACGTCGACATCGACGACGTCGACGGCCTGGAGGAGGAGGCCTCGGATGCCGTCGCCTCCGGGTTCCGCGCGACGGCGTGCATCCACCCCTCGCAGGTGCCGGTGATCCGCGCGGCCTACCGTCCCGATCCGGCGAGCGTCGAGTGGGCGCGCGGAGTGCTCGCGGTGGCCGAGGAGGAGCGGGGCGTCTTCCGGTTCGAGGGCCGGATGGTCGACGAACCGGTGTTGCGGCACGCCCGGTCGATCGTCGCGCGGGCGAACTGAGCGGGCACGCGCCCGCCCACGCCTCTCAGAGCAGAACGGTCTCTTCGAGCAGGCGCAGCGAACCCGGTGACGCCTCGAACCGCGTTGCGGAGCCGTTGCGGATGATGTCGCCGACGCGGGGGAGCGTGCCTCCCGAGACGTGGTCGATCAGCGAGCGGATCACGCCACCGTGCGCGACCACGATGACGGACTCCGCAAGGGGAGCCGAACGGCGACGCGCATCGAGGGCGATCCGATCGAGCGCCCTGAGCGCTCGATCAGCCACGCCCTGGAGCGTCTCGGCGCCGGGAACTTCGGCGTCCCAGTCGCCGTAGGTCTCGAGGTAGTCGGCGACGAGCATGCCCTCGCCCTCGCCGAACTCGCGCTCGCGCAGATCCGCATCGAGTGCGGGAGTGTCGAGTCCGAGTTCCGCCGCGATGATCTCCGCCGTCTCACGGGCTCGCTTCAGCGGGCTGGCGTAGATGGTGTGGTGCACGCCGCCCGCGAGCTGTCCCGCCGCCCATCGGGCATCGGCCCGGCCGGTGTCGTTCAGCGGGATGTCGGTCGATCCCTGGATACGGCGGGCCAGGTTCCAGTCGGTCTGGCCGTGGCGGACGAGGGTGAGCAGAGTCACGAGAGAAGCTCCTGCAGGGCGGGGAGCACGTCACTGGTGCCGGCGGCGATGGTGACATCGGCCCAGGCATCCGCGCGGGTCGGCTCGCGGTTGACGATGATCAGGGGGATGCTGCGGCGGCGCGCGCGCTCGACGAGCCGCACGCCGGAGTTCACGACGAGCGAGGAGCCGGCGACGATCATCGCCGTGCTCGACCGCAGCAGGGACTCCGCGGCGCGGAAGCGGTCCTGCGGAACGTACTCGCCGAAGAACACGACGTCGGGCTTGAGCATGCCGTCGCAGACGGTGCATCGGGGGATCACGAAACCTTCGACGCTCTCGGGGAGAACATCGCCGTCCGGCGCGAGCGGCACGTTCTCCGGCACCGTGATCCAGGGGTTGAGTTCTTCGATCTGCCCGGCGACGTCGCGGCGGTCGAAGACCTGCCCGCAGTGCAGGCACAGCACGCGGCGCATCGTGCCGTGCACCTCGATCACGTGCGAGCTCCCGGCTCGCAGGTGCAGACCGTCGACGTTCTGCGTGATCACACCGCTGACGACGCCGGCGGACTCCATCTCCGCGAGCGCACGGTGCCCGGGGTTCGGGTCGGCGCGGGCGAACGCGCGCCACCCGAGATGACCGCCGACCCAGTACCGACGCCGCGCGGCCTCGTCGCCGAGGTAGGTCTGGATCGTCATCGGGTTGCTCCGTGGCGTGGCGCCCTCGCCGCGATAGGCGGGGATCCCCGAGTCCGTCGAGACACCCGCGCCCGTGAGGAGGGCGATGCGCCGACCTCGCAGGAGGTCGGCCGCCTTCTCGATGCGGAGCCGGAGCTCGTCGTCTGCGATCGTGGTCACTAATCCTCCCCGTGTGATTCTACGGGGCCGGCCGATGCCCGGCTCCCTCGAGGCACGGCCCGCGCATGGGAAGGTGGGAGTCTATGGACATCCTGCACATCGACTCGTCGACGGACCCGCGACTCGACGAGTACCGGTCGCTCACCGACACGGCCCTGCGGAGCATCCGGGAACCGGCCGGCGGGCTGTACATCGCCGAGTCGTCGAAGGTGATCGAGCGCGCGATCCGTGCGGGGCATTCGCCGAGGTCGGTGCTGGTGCAGGAGCGGCGGCTCGACGGCATCCGCAGCATCGTCGCCGGGTTCGACGTGCCCGTGTACGTGGTGCCCGACGACGTCGCCGAGGCGGTCACCGGGTTCGCTGTGCATCGCGGGGCGATCGCGTCGATGCACCGTCCGCCCCTGCCGTCGGTCGCCGAGACCCTGGGCGGGCGGAAGAGCGCTCGGTCGCGCATCGCGATCCTCGAGGGGCTCGCCGACCACACGAACATCGGGGCGCTGTTCCGGTCGGCCGCGGCGCTCGGCGTCGACGCGATCCTCATCTCGCCGGACTGCTCGGACCCGCTGTACCGCCGCGCGGTGCGCGTCTCGATGGGCACCGTGTTCCAGGTGCCCTGGACGCGGATCTCGGAGTGGCCCGCGGGCATCCATGAGCTGCAGGACGCCGGCTACGTCGTCGCGGGCATGACGCTGGGCGAGGGAGCGATCACTCTCGACGACCTCGTCGCCGAGGATCATGACAGGCTCGCGCTGGTGTTCGGCACCGAGGGCCATGGCATCACGCCCGCCACCGACGCGATCCTCGACCGCCGGGTGACGATCCCGATGATGGGGGGCGTGGATTCCCTCAACGTGGCCGCCGCATCCGCGGTCGCTTTCTACGCCACCCGTTAGCCGAGGCCCGAGGCGCTGTCGAGGGCGCCCACCGCAGCCGCGAGCGCGGTGAGCCGAGCCTCCCGATCCCCGGTGAGCTCGATGACCCTCGCGCGATCTCCGCGCAGGTCGCGATCGTCGTAGATCTCGAGGAGGGCGGCGTCCATCGCGGAGCGCAGCGCCGGATCCTCCTCGTCGTGCACCCAGATGCGGTCGTGCGGGTTCAACGGCAGGAGTGCCACCAGGTCGACGTTCTGCATCGCGTCGGAGATCATTGCCTCGGCGCGCTCGAGAACCTCCGCCGGCACGCTTCCCCGGCCCAGGTCCTCCCACGCCCGAAGATAGGCGAGGAAATCGAGCGGACCGCGTTCGGCGATCAGGCGTTCGTGCGGGTCGAGCGAGACGAGCCGTCGGGCGCTGATCGCCAACTGGGCGAGGAATGTCGCCGGCCCGGGATCGTCCTGCCCCTCACCGAGCACCTCGAACGGGTCGGGGAGATGACTGATGCCCGGATGGAGGCCGAGGAAGTCCGCGATCAGAGTGCTCTTGCCGCTCGCATGCGTGCCGGAGACGACGATGCGCACGGGGATCAGTGGCTATCGGGGAAGATGATCGGCGACGGCTCCGGGCGCTTCGCCGCGATGTGGTCTCCGGAGGACTGGTGGCGCAACCGGCGCAGGACCCAGGGCACCAGGTGTTCGCGCGCCCAGCCGAGGTCTTCGGCCCGGGCCTCGCGCCACGTGCGGATCGGCAGCGGCTCCGGCTGCAGCGACTCGAGATCGTTCGGCACGTTCAGCGCGCGCAGCACCATGCGCGCGACCTCGTGGTGACCGAGGGAGTTGTAGTGCAGGCGGTCGTCGTCGAAGAACCGCATGTCCTGCACGACCTTCAGAGCCCACTGATCGGCCACGATGCAGTCGTGCCGCTCGGCGATCGCGCGGACGTTCTCGTTGTAGATCGCGACCTTGCCTCGGAACCCGCGGAACACCGGTGTGAATGCGGTGTCGACGCCGGTGAAGAGGAGCACGGCCGCGCCGGTGGAGGCGAGCCGGGTGACGGCATCCTCCAGCTGTGCCGCGATCGCATCGGGATCGGTTCCGGGGCGGATGACGTCGTTGCCGCCCGCGCAGATCGACACCAGATCGGGGTGCAGCGCGACGGCCGGCTCGATCTGGTCGTGCACGATCTGGGAGATGAGCTTGCCGCGGACCGCGAGGTTCGCGTAGGCGAAGTCGTCGACCTGCGCGGCGAGCACCTCGGCGACACGGTCGGCCCAGCCGCGATGGCCCCCGGGGTTCGTGGGATCGGGGTCGCCGATGCCCTCGGTGAAGGAATCCCCGATGGCCACGAAACGACGCCACGGGTGCACCGACTCGTTGGGGACGTAGGGGGTCCGGGTCGAATCCTGGTCTGTCATCCAGCTCTCCTTCGCGAACGCGCGCGGCTCGACGATCGCGGCTGCGCAGTGACCGAGCCTACTCCGCCGGGCGCGTCGGGGAGGGGCGCGCGCCGATGTCCGACGGAGCGATTATCGTGGAGCCGATGCTCTCTCCGTCCTTCCCACAGCGCGCCCCCTGGGGAACCGCGAACAAGCTGCGCGCCTGGCAGCAGGAGGCGCTCGAACAGTACTTCGCCGCCGGCCAGAGGGACTTCCTCGTGGCCGCGACGCCGGGCGCCGGAAAGACCACCTTCGCCCTCACCCTCGCGGTCGAACTCATGCGCACGGGCGAGGTCAATCGCATCATCGTCGTCGCCCCCACCGAGCACCTCAAGACGCAGTGGGCCGATGCCGCGGCACGGGTGCACATCCGCCTCGATCCGCGTTTCCGCAACAGCGACTGGGCGCCGGCACGGCACTATCACGGAGCGGTCGTGACCTACGCGCAGGTCGCGGCGAAGTCGTCCGTGCACCGGCACCTGACCGAAGACGCCAAGACGCTGGTGATCCTCGACGAGGTGCACCACGGCGGCGACGCGCTCAGCTGGGGTGATGCGATCCGCGACGCCTACGGCCCCGCGAAGCGGCGGCTCCTGCTCTCCGGCACGCCGTTCCGCAGCGACACCGCACCGATCCCGTTCGTGGAGTACCACCCCGACGAATCCGGCGCGCGCATCTCTCGCACCGACTACAACTACGGCTACGGCCGCGCCCTCGCCGACGGTGTCGTGCGTCCCGTGCTCTTCCACATGTACGCGGGCAAGATGCGCTGGCGCACGACGTCGGGCGACGAGCTCGAGACGCATCTCGGGCAGGACAACACCAAGGACGTCACCTCGCAGGCCTGGCGCACGGCGCTCGATCCCGAGGGGGAGTGGATGCCGGCGGTGCTCTCCGCCGCCGACCGCCGCCTCACCGAGATCCGTCACCACGTGCCCGACGCGGGTGGTCTGGTGCTCGCGACCGATCAGACGGTCGCCCGTGCCTACGCCAAGATCCTGCACAGCATCACCGGCCAGCAGGCGACGGTCGTGCTCTCCGACGACGCCACCGCCTCGGAGCGCATCGAGAAGTTCAGCGCGGGCGAGCAGCGCTGGATGGTGGCCGTCCGGATGGTGTCGGAGGGCGTCGACGTGCCGCGCCTCGCGGTCGGCGTGTATGCGACCTCGTCGTCGACGCCGCTGTTCTTCGCGCAGGCGATCGGTCGATTCGTGCGCGCGCGTCGTCGGGGCGAGGCCGCCAGCGTCTTCCTCCCGCAGGTGCCCGTGCTCATGGGCCTCGCGAACGAGATGGACAAGCAGCGCGACCACGCGCTCGACCGGCAGTCGAAGGACGACGACGGCCTCGAGGACTCCCTGCTCGAGAGCGCCAATCGCGAGGAGGAGACCTCCGACGCGCTCACTCAGGAGTTCAGCTATCAGGCGCTGTCGTCCGTCGCGCACTTCGACCGGGTCGTGTTCGAGGGCCAGGAGTTCGGGCAGTTGGCCGAGCCCGGCACCCCCGAAGAAGAGGAGTTCATCGGGTTCCCCGGCCTCCTCGAGCCCGAGCACGTGCACGAGCTGCTCATGCAGCGGCAGTCCCGGCAATCGCGGCTGCGCGAGGCTCGTGAAGCTTCGGCCGGCCCGACCGAGACGACGACGCTTCCGCCGCCTCTGCACCGAACCCTCAAGGAGCAGCGTCAGCTCCTCAACAGCCTGGTCGGTCTCTACGCGCGGCAGAAGGGCGAACCGCACGGCGCGGTGCACGCCGAGCTGCGCCGCATCTGCGGGGGGCCGGCGGTCGCGCAGGCCACCGTCACCCAGTTGCAGTCCCGGATCGAGGTCCTCCGCAAGCGCGTTCGTTCTTGAGCGCTTCGGATCCCCGAAATGCTGGCAATCCCGGCGTCGGCGGCGTTCGCACGCCTTCCCGCGGATAGCGTGGAACGGTTGTCCACGCACCCGAGGAGTCAGACATGACCACTCCGCTCGCCGCCGAACCCACGGCCGCCGACCGTCGCCGCTGGGCGCGCTACCTCGTGGAGGAGCGCGCCGAGGGAACGGTGTATCAGCGTCTCGCGGCGCGCCGGACGGGGGAGGAGCGCGACATCCTGTTGCGCCTCGCCGATGCCGAGCGGCGCCACGAGCAGCACTGGCTCGACCTCCTCGGCGGGGAACCGGCTCGCTTGCCCCGCGCCGGAGTCCGCTCGCGGCTGCTGGGATGGATGGCCGGGCGCTTCGGCTCGATCTTCGTGCTCGCACTCGCGCAGAGCGCCGAGGCGCGGTCGCCCTATGACGCCGAGCAGTATGCGACTCCGGCCATGCGTGCCGACGAGAAGGTGCACTCCGAGGTGGTGCGTGGTCTCGCCGCCCGTGGTCGCCGCCGTCTGTCGGGGTCGTTCCGAGCCGCGGTGTTCGGCGCCAACGACGGGCTCGTCAGCAACCTCGCGCTGGTGCTGGGCATCGGGGCGACCGGAGTCGGCTCCGGGTTCGTGCTCTTCAGCGGGATCGCCGGTCTCCTCGCGGGCGCGCTGTCGATGGGGGCGGGCGAGTTCGTCTCCGTGCGGTCCCAGCGCGAGCTCCTCGCGGCGACCGAGGCGAACGAGGATGCCGCGGCATCCGCTCATGATCTCGACATCGACGAGAACGAACTCGCCCTGGTGTACCGCGCCCGCGGCGCGGACCCCGAGGAGGCCCTCGCGAAGGCGCGCCGCATCGTGACGGCGGCCCAGGCGGGGGTGCGGCGCACGGCGACCGGGCCCATTCGCACCCACGGCGACGTGAGCGAGGTCGTCGGCAGCGACTGGACGGCTGCGATCTCGAGCTTCCTGTTGTTCGCCTCCGGAGCGATCATTCCCGTGCTCCCGTGGATCTTCGGTCTGCAGGGTGCCGCCGCCGTCATCGTCGCGCTCGTGCTGGTGGGCATCGCGCTGCTGAGCACGGGTGCCATGGTCGGCATCCTCTCGGGAGGACCGCCGCTGCGCCGGGCCCTGCGCCAACTGGCGATCGGGTTCGGCGCCGCGGCGATCACGTATCTGCTCGGTCTGCTGTTCGGCGTGGGCGCGGTCTAGGACGCGTCGCCGTCGCCCTGGGCGCCACGGGTCGGAGCGTCGCCGCCGGGCATCCCACCGCCCTGACCGCCGCCGGGCTGGCCGCCCATCCCGCTCGTGCCGCCCTCTCCGGCCGTCACGGTGGTCGTGGATCCATCGACGACCACGTCGTAGACGCCGCCCTTGAGCGCCTAGCAAAAAGCCCCGGCGGATCCAGGGGATCCACCGGGGCCATCTGTGCGCGGAGGGGGACTTGAACCCCCACGCCCTTACGGGCACTACGACCTCAACGTAGCGCGTCTACCATTCCGCCACCCGCGCAGGTTTTGGATGATCGTTGCCGACCGAAGAATGACATTACCACCTTCTGGTGTCGGCCTCGAATCGGGCGTGACGCCCGGGCGTGGCACGCGCTTTCGATAGCCTGGTTCGCATGACCGAACCCTCCCTGCCCGAGGTCGCGCGCATCGCGAGCGAGCTGATCCGCTTCGACACCTCGAACTTCGGAGGCGGCAACGCGAAGGGGGAGCGTGAGGCTGCGGAGTACGTGGGTGCGTACCTGTCAGATCTCGGGCTCGAGGTCGAGTACTACGAGCCCGTCCCGCGTCGCACGAACGTGATGGCACGGGTGCCGGGTCGCGACCGCTCGCTGCCGGCGCTCGTCGTGCACGGGCACCTCGACGTGGTCCCCGCCATGGCGGAGGACTGGACGGTCGATCCCTTCGCCGGGATCGTGCAGGACGGGATGCTGTGGGGGCGCGGCGCCGTCGACATGAAGAACATGAACGCGATGATCCTCACGGCCGTCGCCGACATCCTCCGCGCGGGCGAGATGCCGGCGCGCGACCTCGTCCTCGCGTTCTTCGCCGACGAGGAGAACGGTGGCGTCGAGGGATCGGCGCTCGTCGTGCGCGACCGCCCCGAATGGTTCGCCGGTGCGGCGACCGCGATCAGCGAGGTCGGCGGATACTCGATCACGGTCGACGACCGTCGGGCCTACCTGTTGCAGGTGGGCGAGAAGGCGCTGATCTGGATCCGGCTGGTCGCGAAGGGACGGGCGGGCCACGGCAGTCGTCTGCACGACGACAACGCGATCACGGCGCTGGCCGAGGCCGTCGCGGCGATCGGTCGCACGCGCTGGCCGATCCGGCTCACGCCGACCACCACCGCGCTCCTCAAGGGACTGAGCGCACTCACCGGGCGGAGCGCCGACGATCCGGACGCCCTGGCATCGGCCGCCGGTCCCGCCGAGGCGTTCCTGCGATCGTCGTTCCGGACGACGACGAATCCCACCGGCCTCACCGCCGGGTACAAGCACAACGTCATCCCGGAGCGCGCCGAAGCGCTCATCGACGTGCGGGTGATCCCCGGCACGGAGGACGAGGTGCTGGCCGAGCTCCAGCAGATCGTCGGCGACGACATCGTGATCGAGACCGTGGTCCGTGACATCGGTATGGAGACCCCGTTCGAGGGCGAGCTCGTCGAGGCCATGGTCGCGAGCATCGGTCGGCACGACCCCGGTGTGCCCGTCATCCCGTATCTGCTGGGGGCCGGAACCGACAACAAGGCGCTGTCGACCCTCGGGATCACCGGATACGGGTTCGCGCCGCTCCGGCTGCCCGCAGATCTCGATTTCACAGGCATGTTCCACGGAGTCGACGAGCGTGTGCCCGTAGACTCGCTTGTCTTCGGTCAGCGGGTGCTGGCCGATCTGCTGCGCACGTACTGAGCGCTCCCGCCGGCTCCGTGCCGCCGTCGACCCTGAAGGCCCTCCATGCATCTCTTCGAAGCGCTCATCCTCGGTATCGTCCAGGGGCTGACCGAGTTCCTGCCGATCTCCTCCAGCGCCCACCTGCGCATCGTCGGTTCGTTCCTGCCCTCGGGCGAGGACCCGGGTGCGGCGTTCACCGCGATCACCCAGATCGGCACCGAGGCGGCCGTGGTGGTGTTCTTCTGGCGCGACATCGTCCGCATCGTCACGCAGTGGTTCCGGTCGCTCGTCGGCAAAGCCCCGCGCACCGATCCCGACGCGCGGATGGGCTGGATGATCATCATCGGCAGCATCCCGATCGTCATCCTGGGCCTGTTCTTCCAGGATCAGATCGAGAGCGTGTTCCGCTCGCTCTGGGTGGTCGCGATCATGCTGATCGTGTTCGGCATCCTGCTCGGCATCGCTGATCATGTCGGAGCGAAGAAGCGCACGCTCAACCAGCTCACCTACCCGCACGGTGTCGCCTACGGATTCGCCCAGGCCCTCGCCCTCGTCCCGGGCGTCTCGCGCTCGGGCGGCACGATCACGATGGGGCTCTTCCTCGGCTACGAGCGCGCCGCGGCGGCCCGCTACGCGTTCCTCCTGGCGATCCCCGCCGTCTTCGGCAGCGGCTTCTACCAGCTGGCGAAGAGCTGGAACGAACCGGCGTTCTTCTCGCTCGGCGACACGCTGGCGGCCACCGGTATCGCCTTCGTCGTCGCCCTCGGGGTCATCGCGTTCTTCATGAGCTGGATCTCGAAGCGCAGCTTCCTGCCGTTCGTGATCTACCGCATCCTGCTGGGCACGGTGATCCTGGTCCTGCTCGCCACCGGAGCGATCGCCGCCTGAGCGCAGACGCGCTCAGCGCTTGTGGTCGCCCGGACCGTCACCGCGCCGACGCAGGTACTTCTCGAACTCCTGGGCGATCGCATCGCCCGACGCCTCCGGCGAGTCCCATGTGTCGCGGGTGCGCTCGAGCTGGCGGATGTACTCGGTCATCTCCTCGTCGTCCGCCGCGGCCGCGTCGATGGATGCCTCCCACGCGGCGGCTTCCGTGCGCAGTGCATCGCGCGGCACCGACACCCCGGTAAGCTCTTCGAGGCGATCGAGCAGGGCGAGGGTGACCTTCGGCGACGGAGTCGCGTTCGCAACGTAGTGCGGCACGCTCGCCCACAGGGTCGCCGTCGGGATGCCCGCCGACTCGGCGTAGTGCTCGATGACGCTCAGGATGCCGACGGGGCCCTCGTAGAGGGACTTCTCGAGTCCGAGCTCCTCGCGCGCCTGCTCGTTCTGGCTGGCCGCGAAGATCGAGATCGGCCGGGAGTGCGGCACATCGGCGAGCATCGCGCCGAGCATGATGAAGCCGCTCACGTCGTCGCGCAGCGCGACGTCGATGAACTCGGCGGCGAACGACTGCCAGGTGCGAGCCGGTTCGACTCCGGTGAGCAGCCAGAACTCGGGCCCGTCGCCCGCGTCGCGCGGACGCCACAGCGTCGCTTCCGGCCACTTCAGGCGCCGACGACCCTCCGTGTCGAGCTGGGTCGACGGACGCGTGTACTGGTAGTCGAAGTAGAGCTCGGGGTCGACGGTGTGCACGAGGTCGTACTCGCTCGTGGCGCGCAGGGCCGCGAGGGCACCGCTGGCCGCTTCACCCGCGTCGTTCCAGCCGTCGAAGGCGACGATCACGATGCGCGAACCGAGAACATCCATCGTGATCCCCTTTCGATCGAGTGACGGTGTCGTCTCCCCAGGCTAGTCGCGCTCGGAGGAAGACGGGTCCTGCGCCGGATAACATGGCTCGGTGAGCACACAGCCCCGCGCGGTCCTCTGGGACATGGATGGAACAGTCGTCGATACCGAGCCGTACTGGATGGCGGCCGAGACCCGGCTCGTCGAGTCCTTCGGCGGGACCTGGACCCACGAGGACGCGCTGCAGCTGGTCGGCAGCGGACTGATCGACAGCGCGATCATCCTGCAGAACGCGGGCGTGCGCATGGAGGCCGAGGCGATCGTCGCCCATCTGACCGATGAGGTGCAGAACCTTCTGCGCACCGAGGGAGTGCCCTTCCGCCCCGGCGCACGCGAGCTCCTGCTCGACCTGAAGCAGGCGGGGATCACGACCGCGCTCGTGACGATGTCGCTGCGACGGATGGCGCTGAGCGTCGTCGATCTCATCGATTTCCCGGCCTTCGATCTGGTTGTCGCCGGCGACGACGTCGACAACCCGAAGCCGCATCCGGAGCCGTACCTGCAGGCCGCCGCCCTGCTCGACATCGACATCGCCGAAGCCATCGTGATCGAGGACTCGCCGACCGGTGTCCGTGCCGGGATCGCCTCCGGCGCCGTGACCCTCGGAGTCCCGCACATCGTGCCGCTCGACGACCTCGGTGCGCACGAGCTTTGGCCGACGCTCGACGGCCGCACCGCACACGACCTGGTCGACCTCCTCGACCGCCATTCCGCCACGACGGGAGCCACCCGATGACCGCCTCCGGCACGCACCGTCCGAGCGGCCCGTTCCGCGAGGGCGACCGCGTCCAGCTCACGGGTCCCAAGGGCCGACTGCACACCGTCACCCTCCGGGCGGACGGCGAGCTGCACACCCACCATGGGGTGCTGCGCCACCGCGATCTCATCGGCCTGCCCGACGGATCGGTGGCCGCGAACAGCTCGGGCCACGAGTATCTCGCGCTGCGCCCGCTGCTGAAGGACTTCGCGATGTCGATGCCCCGTGGAGCGGCGATCGTCTATCCGAAGGATGCCGCGCAGATCGTCATGCAGGCCGATGTCTTCCCCGGAGCGACGGTGGTCGAGGCCGGAGTGGGGTCGGGTGCCCTGTCGCTGTCGCTGCTTCGTGCGGTGGGGCCGGCGGGCAGGCTCGTATCGTTCGAGCGGCGAGAGGACTTCGCCGAGGTCGCCCGCGGCAACGTCGCGACGTTCTTCGGCGAGCAGCCGGACACCTGGAGCGTCGTCGTCGGGGATCTCGTCGAGCAGCTGCCCTCCGAGCTTCCCGCCGGATCCGTCGATCGCGTCGTGCTCGACATGCTGGCCCCGTGGGAGTGCATCGACGTCGTCGCCGACGCGCTCACGCCCGGGGGAGTGGTGCTCTGCTACATCGCGACCGCCACGCAGCTCTCGCGCGTCGCGGAGTACATCCGCAACACCGGACTGTTCACGGATCCGGACGCCTCCGAGACGATGGTGCGCGGCTGGCATGTCGAGGGCCTCGCGGTGCGTCCTGATCACCGGATGGTCGCGCACACCGGCTTCCTGCTGACCGCGCGTCGTCTGGCTCCGGGCACGGTCGCACCCTCCGTGAAGCGTCGCGCCTCGAAGTCCAGCTACGGCGACGACGACCTGGAGCAGTGGACCCCCGGTGCCGTCGGCGATCGCGAGATCACCGACAAGAACCTGCGCAAGCGCGCTCGCGAGGCTGCGCGCGCCGCCGAGGGCGCGCGCATCGCGACGGCATCGCGCGAATCGGAGCACCCGACCGAATAGACTGGAGGGCGTGCGTAAAACGTCCGCCGTTCTGGCCACTCTCAGCCTCGCCGTCCTCGCTCTGACGGGGTGCACGGCTGCTCCGACCTTCGATGGCGCCGCGTGCGACCGCTCCGGCGGCTCGAGCGGTCTCGCCGATGCGGTGACCGTCGAGGGCGATCTCGGCGCCAAGCCGGATGTGAGCATCTACACGCCGCTGCACGTCGAGAAGTCGGCGACGACGGACGTCGTCGTCGGCGATGGTCGTGCTGTTCAGAACGGTCAGCAGCCCTTCGTCTACGAGCTCACCCTCTTCAGTGGCGAGACGGGCGAAGAGGTCGCCGGCACTCCGTACGATCCCGCTCAGGGGCCGCTGACGAGCCTCGACATCCAGGGTGCGCGTTTCCCGGCTCTCGCAGACGCACTGAAGTGCGTCACCCAGGGGTCTCGCACGGTGGTCGCTCTGACCGCGGATGATGCCGGAGCGGAGGCACTGCAGAGCTTCGGTCTCGATGCCGACGACACGATGGTGTTCGTCGTCGACACCATCGACGTGCTCCTGCCGAAGGCCGAAGGCTCCCTGCAGTTCAATGATGCTCGCGGCATGCCGACCGTCGTCCGTGCTCCGGACGGCACTCCCGGCGTGATCATCCCCAACTCTGACGCACCGTCCTCTCTGGTCACGCAGACGCTCATCCTCGGTGAGGGCGACGACGTCGAAGCCGATCAGGTGCCGATCGTCCAGTACACCGCGCTCGGCTGGGACGACAAGACCGTGATGACGCAGACGTGGGGCAAGGCGGTCTCCACCGACCTGCAGCAGGTGGCACCGGCCGTGGCCCAGGAGCTGGTCGGCAAGCCCGTCGGCTCCCAGGTGCTCGTCGTGACTCCGGCTTCCGACTCGGCCCCCGCCGTCGTCTACGTCGTCGACATCCTGGGCGCCATCACGGTACCGACTCCGTGATGGCCGCCCGTATTCCCGCCGAGGAGCGCCTGACGAATCTCGTCGTGGCTCTCATGGCGACGGAGATCGGGCTCACGAAGCAGCAGATCCTCGACAACGTCTCCGGGTACCGCCAGCGCGCGGATGCCGGGACGCGGTCGGATGCCCTCGAGAAGATGTTCGAGCGCGACAAGGACGAACTCCGCTCGCTCGGTGTGCCCGTCGAGACGATCGGCGACGCCGCAGACCCGAACGATCTGCGTGAGGCGCGCTACCGGATTCCGCAGGCGGAGTACGATCTGCCGAGCGACATCGACTTCACGCCCGCCGAACTCGCCGTGCTGCGTCTCGCGGGCAGCGTGTGGAGCGCGGAATCCGCATCGGGCGATGCGCAGTCCGGTGTCCGGAAGATCCGCGCCCTCGGGATCGACGGTGACGAGCCGATCATCGGGTTCGCGCCGCGAATCACGGCGCGGGATGCCGCGTTCGGTCCGCTCCAGGAGGCGATCGAGAAGAGCCGGGTCGTCGCTTTCGACTACCTGAAGCCGGGGGAGGATGCTCCTCGTCGTCGCCGGGTCCAGCCGCTCGCGCTGGTGGACTACGAGGCGCGCTGGCACGTGTTCGGCATCGACATCGACGCCGCCGGCGACCGTACGTTCCTGCTCAGCCGCATCGTCGGGGATGTGACGGTGACCGCGACGACCTTCGACCCCGTCCTGCGAGACGGAGCGGGTGACCGCGCGCTCGCGGGACTCGAGGAGGTGGCGTCCCAGAACTCCGCTCTGCTCGAGATCACTCCGGGTACCGAGGCGTCTCTGCGGCTCGGGCGGAGGGCGGTCCCGGCGGTCCAGGGCATCCGCGTCGCCTTCGTCGACGTCCACATCCTCGCCGACGAGCTCGCCTCGTACGGCCCCGAGGTGCGTGTGGTCGAGCCCGATGAGCTCCGCGACGCGGTGGTGTCGCGTCTCCGCGCGGTCGCCGAGGCTCACGCCGAGCGGGAGGTCCGCCGATGAGTGCGAAGAAGCCGTTGCTCGCCGGTGATCGGGTGCGTCTGTACCTGACCCTCGTGCCGTACCTTCTCGAACACGGACAGGTCTCCCTGGCCGAGGCATCAGCGGAGTTCGGCGTGACCCCGCGCGAGATGCGGGCGATGGTCGAGAAGCTGACCGTCATCGGCCTTCCCGGCGAAGCCGGGTTCTGGCAGCAGCCGCAGGAGATGTTCGACATCAACTGGGATCTGCTCGACCAGGAAGACGTCATCGAGATCACGAACGACGTCGCGCTGCGCCGTGTGCCGCGGTTCACGGCGCGCGAAGCGGCAGCACTGCTCGCCGGGCTGCAGATGGTCGCTGCGGTGCCCGCGGTCTCGGACTCGGGGCTCGTCGCCGGTCTCATCTCGAAGCTTTCCCGAGGAGCGGCCGACGCTCCCGCCGAGGTGGTCATCGCGCCCACCGCGGTCGACGAGGTGCGCGAGGCGGTGTCCCGTGGGGTGCAGGAGGGGCGCGCGATCTCGTTCACCTATCAGGCGCCCGACGCGCAGCCGACCACGCGCACGGTCGATCCGGTGCAGATCCTGATCACCAACGGCCAGTGGTATCTGCAGGGATGGTGTCATCTGCGTCAGGCGATGCGCACCTTCCACCTCGACCGGGTGAGCCGCCCGCAGCTGACCGACATCCCGATCACGCACGCGGGCGAGCACGTCCCCGAGGCATTCGCCGAGGTGGCGGACGACCGCGAGGTCACCGTGCGCGTTCCCGAACGACTCGCTCCGCTCCTGGGCGGGCTTCTCTCCGCGGATGAGGTCGAGACCCTCGATGGCGTGGTCACGGCGCACCTGCACCTCGCAGATCCGCGCGGTATCAAGCGCATCGCGGCCCGTTTCGGGGGAGCGCTCGAGGTGCTCGAGCCGGGCATCGCGCGCGCGGCGACCCGGGAATGGGCGTCTGCGGGACTCGCGCTCTACCACCGCCCATCCACAGCACAGCCGGGTAGACTGGCCGAATCGCCCACCGACGACGGGAACTAGAGATGTTTGCTGGACTGCAGGGGTGGCACCTCCTGATCGTGCTCGCCGTGATCCTCCTCCTTTTCGGCGCGGCAAAGCTGCCCGCCCTCGCGAAGAGCGTCGGCCAGTCGGCCCGCGTCTTCAAGGGAGAGATGAAGGCGATGAAGGAAGAAGACGGTCCGGCGGTCGCGGAGAACGCGGCAGTGGACCCGACCACGGTGAAGAACTCGGGCTCAGAACCTGAGACTCCGCCGCGCGCCTGACCGCTCGTGGCAGTGATGGACCCGGCCGCGAAGGCGAAGCCGGACCGCGACCGGCGGATGTCTCTCGGAGCGCACCTCGTCGAGTTGCGCCGCCGTCTGATGATCGCCGCCATCGCGCTGGTCGTCGGCATGGTGCTGGCGTTCATCGTCGCGGATCCGATCATCCACTTCATCACCGAGCCGATCCGTCTCATCACCGAGAAGCGCGGCGACGACTTCAGCGCCCTCAACTTCTCGACCGTGACCTCCGCGTTCGACATGCGCATGCGCATCGCCCTGTCGATCGGTCTCTTCGCCTCCGCACCGGTCTGGCTGTGGCAGATCTGGGCGTTCATCATGCCCGGCCTCACGCGCAAAGAGGTGCGTTACACGGTCGGCTTCGTCGCGGCCGCCGTTCCGCTGTTCCTGGGCGGGTGCTACCTCGGCGTCATGATCATGCCGCACATCATCGAGCTGATGTGGAGCTTCACGCCGGAGGGCGGTACGAACTTCTACGCCGCCCAGGACTACTACGACTTCATCTTCAAACTGATGCTCGTGATCGGCGTCTCCTTCGTGCTGCCGGTCTTCCTCGTCGCACTGAACTTCGCCGGCATCATGTCGGGGCGCGCGATCCTCAAGGGATGGCGCGTCGCGATCATCATCGCCACGGTCTTCGCCGCTCTCGCGACGCCGGCCGCCGACGTGGTGAGCATGCTGATGCTCGCCGGCATCCTGATCGTCTTGTACTTCGCAGCCGCCGGTCTGTCGCTGCTGTTCGACCGGCGCAAGCGCAAGCAGGATGCGGCCGCCGGCCTCCTGCCGGACGCCGCATGAGTTCGCCGGCGGAGCGATACGCCGCCGCGCGACAAGCATCCGAGCACCCCGAGACCTCCGCGTTCGCCGCCGGCCAGCGCTTCGATCTCGATCCGTTCCAGATCGAGGGCTGCCATGCGCTCGAGCGCGGGAACAGCGTCCTGGTCGCGGCGCCGACCGGGGCCGGTAAGACGATCGTGGGCGAGTTCGCGATCCATCTCGCGATGCAGACCCCCCGCGACAAGGCGTTCTACACGACGCCGATGAAGGCGCTCTCGAATCAGAAGTTCCGCGAGCTCGTCGACGTCTACGGAGCCGACGAGGTCGGGCTGCTCACCGGCGATACCAACATCAACGGCAACGCACGCATCGTGGTGATGACCACCGAGGTGCTGCGCAACATGATCTACGCCGACTCCGCGGCGCTGCGCGACCTCCGCTACGTCGTGATGGACGAGGTGCACTACCTCGCCGACCGATTCCGCGGCGCGGTGTGGGAAGAGGTCATCATCCACCTGCCGTCGCAGGTGCGTCTCGTCTCGCTGAGCGCGACGGTCTCGAACGCCGAGGAATTCGGCGACTGGCTCGACACGGTGCGCGGCGACACCGAGGTGATCGTCTCGGAGATCCGCCCCGTTCCACTGGAACAGCACGTGCTCGTGCGCGACGATCTGCTGCCCCTGTTCGACGACCGGGCGGGTGTGGCCACGGCTCAGGTGAACCAGGAGCTGATGCGCATCCGCTCGTTCACGGGCTCGCACTACGACAACAACCGTCGCGCGCAGTCCTACGTCAGCAATCGTCACGCCGGCCGACAGGCCAAGCGCCCACCGCGCGGAGGCCAGCGTCCGGTACGTCCGTCGAACGCGCGCCGCATCGAGCGGATCGATCGCCCGGAGGTCATTCACCTCCTGGAACGCGCGAATCTGCTGCCGGCGATCTTCTTCATCTTCAGTCGCGTCGGCTGCGATGCCGCCGTCGCGCAGGTGCGCCGCTCGGGTATGCGTCTCACGTCGCAGGAGGAGCGCGCCGAGATCCGCGCGATCGTCGAGGAGCGCACCCGCACGCTCCAGGAGGAGGACCTCGGCGTCCTCGGCTACTGGGAGTGGCTCGACAATCTCGAGCGCGGCGTGGCCTCGCACCACGCGGGCCTGCTGCCGGCCTTCAAGGAGGTCGTCGAAGAGCTCTACCAGCGCAAGCTCGTCAAGGTCGTCTTCGCGACCGAGACCCTCGCGCTCGGCATCAACATGCCGGCGCGCACCGTCGTGCTCGAGAAGATGGAGAAGTTCAACGGCGAAGCCCGCGTCGCGATCACCTCGGGCGAGTACACGCAGCTCACCGGTCGCGCCGGACGTCGCGGCATCGACGTCGAAGGCCACGCGGTGGTGCAGTGGACCGAGGGCATGGATCCGCAGGCCGTGGCCGCTCTCGCATCGCGGCGCACCTACCCGCTGAACTCGAGCTTCCGGCCGACGTACAACATGGCCGTGAACCTCATCGACCTGTTCGGCAAGCCGCGGGCCCGCCAGATCCTGGAGTCGTCGTTCGCGCAGTTCCAGGCCGATCGTGCCGTGGTCGGTCTCGCCCGCCAGGTGCGCGAGGCCGAGGTGTCGCTCGCGGGCTACGAGAAGTCGATGTCGTGCGAGCACGGTGATTTCGTGGAGTACTCCACGATTCGCCGCGAGCTGAGCGACCTCGAGAAGAAGAACCGGCAGGACTCGGGAGCCCCGCGTTCGGCGCGCGACAAGCGGCTGAAGCGCATCCAGCAGCTCCGCACGAAGATGCAGCGGCACCCGTGCCACAGTTGCCCGGATCGCGAAGCGCACGCCCGGTGGGCCGAGCGCTACTGGAAGCTGAAGCGTCAGACCGACCGCATCCGCCGTCAGATCGAGACCCGCACCGGAACGGTGGCGCGTGTCTTCGACCGCGTGGTCGAGGTGCTCGAGACGCTCGACTACCTGCGCTCCGACGGCGACGAGATGACGCTCACCGAGGCGGGCCGCACGATGCGGCGCATCTACGGCGAGCGGGATCTGCTCGTGGCCGAGTCGTTGCGCCAGGGGCTGTGGTCGGGCCTCGATGCGCCGTCGCTCGCGGCCATGGCCTGCTGCCTGGTCTACGAACCGCGGCGTGATGAGGCGAACTCGGGGGAGCGCGGTCTTCCGCGCGGCGCGTTCCGTGCCGCATACGAGAAGACGACGGCGCTGTGGGCGGTCCTCGATGATCTGGAACAGGATCATCACCTTCCCGGCTCCGAGCCGCTCGCCGCCGGCCTCGCCGGGGCGATGCACTCCTGGGCTCGCGGCGGGATGCTGGATCGGGTGCTCGTCGACGCCGATATGGCGGCCGGTGACTTCGTCCGCTGGGCCAAACAGACGATCGACCTCCTCGATCAGCTCTCGATCGTCGCCGAGGACGGAGCGCTCGCCCGCACGGCCCGCACGGCGCTCGACGGCGTGCGCCGCGGCATCGTCGCCTACTCCTCGATGTGACCGGGGCGAACATGGCTGAACGCACGATTCGACCGCGCCCGCCCATGCCGTTGTGGGCGGCGTCGATCGCGGCCGCCGCCGCGGCGCTGCTCATGAATCTCGCCTACCCGGCGGCCGCGATCTGGGTTCTCGCGTTCCCGGCGACCGCGCTGCTGCTGCTGGCGTTGATCGGCCGCCGCGCGGGCGGAGCGCTGCTGGTCGGCCTGGTCTACGGCATCCTGTTCTTCGCTCTTCTCGTGTCATGGACCTCGAGGTATCTGGGCCCTGTTCCCTGGGCTGCTCTCAGCGTCCTCGAGGGCGGCCTGACGGCTCTCGCCCTCATCCCGATCGCCCTCGCCTACCGGTGGATCCCTCGCGCGCTTCCCGGCGCCTGGGGGCGGATGCTGGTGCTCCCGGTCGTCGTCGCGGCCCTCTGGGTCGGCCGGGAGGTCTTCGTCGGCTCCTGGCCCTATGGCGGCTTCCCGTGGGCACGAATCGGGATGAGTCAGGCCGAGAGCCCGCTCGCTCCGGTGTCGTCGTGGCTCGGCGTCGGGGGTCTCGGGTTCCTGATGGTTCTCGTCGTGGCGATGCTGATCGAAGCGGTGCGGCTGAGGCTGTGGCGGCGCCCGATGCCGCTGCTCGTGCCCGCCGCCCTCGCGGTCGTGCTGCTCGCGACGCCGCAGTTCCCGACCGCTCCCGCGGGTGAGATGCGCATCGCCGCCGTGCAGGGAAACGGGCCGACCGGGTATTTCGACGAGCGCACGCCCTTCGCCGTGGTCCGCGCGCAGACCGAGGCCACCGAGCCCCTCTACGGCGAAGACGTCGACCTCCTCGTCTGGCCGGAGGGCAGTCTCGACACCGACCCCTTCCAGAACGAGACGCTCGCGCGTCAGCTGACGCTGGTCTCGACCCGGATCGACGCGCCGGTGCTCGCGAACGCCGCGACCGCCCGCAACGACCTCTACTGGAACACGTCGATGCTGTGGACGGATGCCGGGGGAGCAGAGCAGATCCACGACAAACGGCATCCGGTGCCCTTCGGCGAGTACGTTCCCGACCGCGACTTCTACTACGCCCTGGCCCCCGATCTGATCGGCCTCATCGGCCGGGAGTACACCCCGGGGATCAACCCGCCGCTCATGGACATCGACGGCGCCCTCGTCGGTCTCGCGATCTGCTTCGACGTGATCTACGACGACGTCATTCACGAGAGCGTGACGGGCGGCGCCGAGGTCCTCGTGTTCCAGACCAACAACGCGGACTTCCGGGGGACGGCCGAGAATCTGCAGCAGCTCGCGTTCGCGCGGATGCGGGCGATCGAGACCGGGCGCAGCGTCGTCAACGTCTCGACGGTGGGTACGAGCCAGATCATCCGCCCGGACGGGTCGACGGTCACGAGCCTGGACGCAGATGAGGCCGGGGCGATGCTCGAAGATGTCGAGCTCCGCTCCGGCCTCACGGCGGGTGTGGTGCTGGGTCCCTGGGTGCAGCAGATCCTGCTCTGGGGCGGGCTGGGCGCGCTCGCTCTCGGGTGGTGGCGCGCTCGTCGGGCTTAGGCCCCGATCTTCTCCCGCGTCGGGTCCTCACCGGCCCCGCGGCGCGCGCGGATGAAGGCGAGGCGCTCCTCGAGCAGTTCTTCGAGCTCGGCGCGCGTGCGGCGCTCCAGCAGCATGTCCCAGTGGGTGCGGGCGGCCTTTTCGTCGGTCGCCTCGAGCGTCACGGCCTGGCCGTCGACGTTGAGTCGGGCGTCAGCACCGCAGGAGCGGCATTCCCAGGTCTGGGGCGGCTCGGCGTCGGCCGCGAACATCAGGTTCGTGACGTGGCCGCAGGTGTCACAGGTATAGGTGGTCTCACGGCGCTCCATGAAAACGACGCCCTCTTCGCTCTGTAGGCTCTGGGCGCCGAGTCGGATGCCGCGCAGGCTGCGATCTGCCATTGTGTGGTCCTCTCGTCGCTGTCAGGTATAACGCTCCAGCCTGTGCGCTTCATCCACGTCCCCGGAAACTCGGCGTTATTCACAGCGGAATCCCAGCGCGGGAGGTTATGAGGGCGACAACGTGTCGAGGGCGAGATCGGCGCGATCCGAGACGATCCCATCGACGCCGAGGGCGATGAGTCGGTTCATCTCCGCGGCATCGTTCACGGTCCACACGTGCACCTCGACGCCCCGGGCATGCGCGGCGCGGAGCACCGCGGGAGTGAGCACGGTCAGCGGCCCCTGCCGCTCGGGGATCTGCAGGGCGTCGATGTCGCGGAGCACCCGTGCGGGGGAGAGGCGCAGGACGGACAGCGCGCGCACCGTCGCGATGGTTCGGCTTCCCCCCGATGTCGCGGGGCGCAGCGCGGCGCCCGCGCGGAGGACGGCGGCGACGGTCGCGCGCCGGTGGGCATCGGAGAAGCTCGTCACGAGGGTCCGATGCGTGTGATCGGCGAGGATCGGCCCGAGGGGCTCCGCCGCGGCGGCGGTCTTCACGTCGATGTTGAAGCGCACGGTCGGGAACAGGTCGAGGGCCTCGGCGACCGTGAGGAGGCCGCCGTGATCGGCGAAGAGACGGACGAGGTCGCGGGTGCGCACCTCGCGGACTGCTCGGCGGTCACCGGTCAACCGCTCGAGGGACGCATCGTGGAAGAGCACCACGTCGCCGTCAGCCGTGACCTGGCAGTCGGTCTCGACGTACTCCACCCCGGCGGCGTGCGCAGCGGCGAAGGCGGCGGCGGTGTTCTCCCAGACGCCCGAGTCCTCGCCCGCCGCGGTCACGAGACCACGGTGGGCGAGGACTCGGGGATGCCGTGCCTTCGCGAAGTACGGGTGCGTCACACGCCCGGCGGGGGAGTCGGTGCCTGACCGGGCTTCGGCGTGAACGCACTGCCGATGCCCTTGAGAGCTTCGGTGAGTTCGCTCGGGATGATCCACAGCTTGTTGGACTGACCTTCGCTGATCTTCGGCAGCATCTGCAGGTACTGGTAGGCGAGGAGCTTGTCGTCGGGGGCGCCCTGGTGGATCGCCGTGAAGACGTTCTGAATGGCCTCCGCCTCACCCTGCGCACGCAGGACCGCGGCCTGCTTGTCGCCCTCCGCGCGGAGGATCTCGGCCTGACGCGCACCTTCGGCCTCGAGGATCGCGGACTGCTTCGTTCCCTCAGCGGTCAGGATCGCGGCGCGACGGTCACGCTCGGCGCGCATCTGCTTCTCCATCGAGTCCTGGATCGAGATGGGCGGATCGATCGCCTTCAGCTCGACGCGGCCCACGCGGATGCCCCACTTGCCGGTCGCCTCGTCGAGGACGACGCGCAGCTGACCGTTGATGTTGTCGCGGCTCGTGAGCGCCTCTTCGAGGTTGAGTCCACCGACGACGTTACGGAGCGTCGTGGTCGTGAGCTGCTCGACGGCGCCGAGGTAGTTCGCGATCTCGTAGGTCGCGGCACGGGCATCCGTCACCTGGAAGTAGACGACGGTGTCGATGGAGACGACCAGGTTGTCCTCGGTGATGACGGGCTGGGGCGGGAAAGAGACGACCTGCTCGCGCATGTCGATCAGGGGGCGCAGTCGGTCGATGAACGGCACCAGGATGTTCAGACCGGGGGTGAGGGTCTTGTGATAGCGGCCGAGCCGTTCCACGACCCCGGCCGTGGCCTGCGGGATGATGCGGATGGAACGCGCGACGGTCACCACCACGAAGATGATGACCGCGATCGCGAGGATCCAGAGGATCGCGGTGGGGATGAACGAGGCGTCGTTCACGGAGTCTCCTAGTCGTTGACGGGACGGACGATGGCGGTGGCGCCGTTGATCGCCGTCACGGCGATCGGCGATCCCTGGGGGATCGGTACGGGCGTGGCGGAGCGAGCGGTCCAGGTGTCGCCGTTGCTGAGCTTGACCTGTCCGGAGATCTGCGTGATGTCGTGGAGCGCGGTTCCACGGAGGTCGAGGAGAGCATCGACGTTCGACTTGGTCGGATCCTCGCCGCGCCGCAGCCGTCGGAGAAGCGGCGGTCGCAGGAAGAGGATGAACAGCGCCGCGGCTGCCGCGGCGACGATCACCTGCGCCCAGACCGGGATGCCGACCAGATCGGTGAGCAGTCCGATGGCGCTGCCGAAGCTGAGCATCAGGAACGTGAAATCGAGCGTGAGCATCTCGATCACGAGGAACGCGGCGATCAGGACCAGCCAGCCGATCCAGGCCCATTGGTCGATGAACTGTACGAAAGTCGAGACGGTGTCCATGCGGCCTCCTTCGCGGTCAACCTATCACGGGGCCCGACGCCGTATCGGGCGGCGCGGGGCGCTCTTGATAGTCTGAGTTGCCGCGTCATCGCGGCGTTTCACGCACCATGAGGAGTCACCGTGACCGCTGTTCTTCCCGCAGGATCTCTCGACGGCAAGGTCGCCCTTGTCACCGGCTCGTCGCGGGGGATCGGCGCCGACACCGTGCGCTACCTGGCGGAGGCCGGGGCGGATGTCGTCATCAACTTCCGCAACAAGGCTCCGCGCGCCGAGAAGCTCGCCGGTGAGCTGCGCGAGCTCGGACGCCGCGCGCTCGTCGTCGGTGCCGACCTGACCGACCCCGAGTCGGTCGCGGCGATGTTCGACGCCGTCACCAACGAATACGGTCGTCTCGACGTGCTCGTGCTGAACGCCTCCGGAGGCATGGAGTCCGGCATGGCCGAGGACTACGCCCTCACGCTCAACCGCGACGCGCAGCTCAACGTGCTCCGCGCAGCCGAACCGCTCCTGGGCGAGGGCGCGCGCGTGGTCTTCGTGACGAGCCACCAGGCGCACTTCATCCGCACCACCCCGACCATGCCCGAGTACGAGCCGGTCGCTCTGTCGAAGCGCGCCGGCGAGGATGCGCTGCGCGAGCTCATTCCCGGCCTCGCCGAGAAGGGCATCGGCTTCACGGTCGTCTCCGGCGACATGATCGAGGGCACGATCACGGCGACGCTGCTCGAGCGTGCGAACCCCGGAGCGATCGCCGAGCGCCGCGAGTCCGCGGGCAAGCTCTACAACGTCTCGGAGTTCGCGGCCGAGGTCGCTCAGGCGGCCGTCGATCCCGTCCCCGCCGACAACACCCGCCTCGTCGGCGACGTGAGCGCGTTCGTCGCGGAGTAGCACCCGCACGCGAATCGGCCCCGTGCTCCACCTCGGAGCACGGGGCCGATCTGCAGTGCGGATGTCAGTGCGCGGCGTCCTCCTGGACGGCGGCCGTGAACTCCTTGGCGTCCTTTCCGAGCGTGATGGCCCGGACGATCTGCACGATGCCGAGCGCGACGAGCGAGATGCCGAGGATCAGCCAGAAAGCGAACCCGGCGACGAGCGGCGAGAACAGCACGATGATTCCGGCCACGATGCTGAGGAGCGCGTAGAGGAGGGTCCACACGCGCGATCCGTCCTGACCGAGCAGGCTCAGGGCCACCACGCCGTCGACGATCCAGCTGATGCCGATGAAGATGACGACGACGAAGGCGAGAGCCGCGGCGGCCGCACCGAGGTTCGCGAAGGCGATGATGCCGGCGACGATGTAGAGCAGGCCGAGGAGGATGTGCCCGACGCGCGACCAGCCGCCGCGGGCGCCCGAGAAGATGCCGAGGCCGATGTAGACGAGACCCGCGACGACGAGGTAGGCGGCGAAGATCGCGGTGACGACGACGGCGGACTTCACGGGCCAGACCAGCAGCACGATGCCGGCGATGAGGGCGAGGACGCCCGAGACGGCGAGCGTGATGCGGATCGACTTGAACAGCGATTTCGCTTCGGAGAGTGGTGCGGACATGGGGGACCCTTTCTGAGAGAATCCTGTGTGGATGACCTCAGAGTAGCGCCGTCCATCCTCGCCGTGGGGCTCATCTCGTGAGGGGACGTCGCGCAGGGTCATGCGCCGATGCGGGGCGTCATGGCAGGATCTACACGTGACTCCCGACGTGGATGCTCGCCTGCGCGAGCTGGTGTCGATGCGTAAGGTGCGGGACCGCATCGACCGCGACTACGCGAAGCCTCTCGACGTGGAGGCTCTCGCTGCCGGGGTGCACCTGTCTGTCGGGCACCTCAGCCGCCGGTTCCGGGAGACCTACGGCGAGTCTCCGTACTCGTATCTCATGACGCGCCGGATCGAGCGGGCGATGGCTCTGCTCCGACGCGGGGACTGTTCGGTCACCGAGGTGTGCTTCGAAGTCGGCTGCTCGTCGCTGGGCACGTTCAGCAGTCGTTTCACGGAGCTGGTGGGTGTCCCACCCAGCGTGTACCGTGAACGCGCCGCCCACGTCGACGGGATCCCCGTCTTCCAGGCCAAGCAGGTCACCCGGCCGATCAGGAATCGAGAAGCGCCGCCCCGCGACGCCCACCTAGCGTGAACACCATGAAGATCAGCATCCACTACGCCTTCCTCCCGCACACCGACGCCGACGCGGCTCTCGCCTTCTATCGCGACGCCCTCGGCTTCGAGGTGCGCAACGACGTCGGATACGACGGCATGCGCTGGCTCACCGTCGGTCCCGAGAACCAGCCGGAGACCTCGATCGTGCTCCACCCGCCGGCGACCGACCCCGGTCTGACCGACGACGAGCGCCGCACGGTGCTCGAGCTCATCGCGAAGGGCAGCTACGGGGCGCTCACGCTCGCCAGCGACGACCTCGATGCCCTCTTCGAGCGGCTGGTCGAGAGCGGCGCCGATGTCGTGCAGGAGCCGATGGATCAGCCGTACGGCGTGCGCGACTGCGCCTTCCGCGACCCCGCGGGCAACCTGCTCCGTATCAACCAAGCCGGCTGAGAGATCAGCCTCGTCTCCGAAGGATGCCGATGACCACCGTCGACCACCCCGCTGACAGCCACGACCTCATCCGCGTTCAGGGTGCACGTGAGAACAACCTCAAGGACGTCAGCGTCGACATCCCGAAACGACGGCTGAGCGTCTTCACCGGCGTTTCGGGATCGGGCAAGAGCTCGCTCGTCTTCGACACCATCGCCGCGGAGTCCCGCCGGATGATCGACGAGACCTACAGTGCCTTCGTCCAGGGGTTCATGCCCTCGGTTCCGCGGCCGGACGTCGATGTGCTCGAGGGTCTGACGACGGCGATCATCGTCGATCAGGAGCGCCTGGGGGCGAACCCGCGATCGACGGTGGGCACCGTGACCGATGCGAACGCGATGCTGCGCATCCTCTTCAGCAAGCTCGGCACCCCCTACATCGGCGGACCGACCGCCTTCTCCTTCAACATCCCCACGCAGCGCGCGAGCGGAGTGATGACCGGCCCCGGCGGTGAGAAGAAGATCGTGAAGGACGCGATCTACCTCGGTGGCATGTGCCCGCGGTGCGAGGGCAGGGGAGCGGTGTCCGACCTCGACCTCGCGCAGATCGTCGACGAGTCCAAGTCCCTCGACGAGGGCGCCATCATGGTGCCGGGGTACACGGCGGACGGCTGGATGGTGAAGGGGTTCTCGCAGTCCGGGTTCTATCCCGGTGACAAGCCCATCGCCCAGTTCTCCGAGAAGCAGCGCCAGCTGTTCCTCTACGGAGAGGTGACGAAGGTCAAGATCGCCGGGATCAACATGACCTACGAGGGACTGATCCCGAAGATCACCAAGTCGATGCTGTCGAAGGACCTCGATGCCCTGCAGCCGCACGTCCGTGCGTTCGTCGAGAGGGTCGCCACCTTCGCGGTGTGCCCGGAATGCGATGGGACCCGTCTGACGGAGGGGGCGCGGTCGTCGAAGATCGACGGCATCAGCATCGCGGATGCCTGCCGCATGCAGGTCACGGATCTCGCTGAGTGGGTGCGCGGGCTCGACCTCCAGGGCGCGGGACCGCTGCTCGACGCCCTGAGCGCGAACCTCGACGCCTTCGTCACCCTCGGGCTCGGGTATCTGAGTCTGGAGCGCCCGTCGGGCACGCTGTCCGGGGGAGAGGCGCAGCGCATCAAGATGCTCCGCCACCTCGGCTCGTCGCTGACCGACGTGACCTACGTGTTCGACGAGCCGACGATCGGCCTGCATCCGCACGACATCCAGCGGATGAACGGCCTGCTCCTCAAACTGCGCGACAAGGGCAACACCGTGCTCGTGGTCGAGCACAAGCCCGAGACGATCGTGATCGCCGACCACGTCGTCGATCTCGGCCCGGGCGCGGGCAGCGCCGGCGGCGAGATCTGCTTCCAGGGCACGGTCGAGGGGCTCAAGAGCAGCGGGACGCGTACGGGGGAGCACCTCGACGACCGCGCCGTGCTCAAGGACGCGGTGCGCGCGGCGGACGGGGCGATCGAGGTGCGTGGTGCGACCGCGAACAACCTCCAGAACGTGGACGTCGATATCCCCACGGGCATCCTGACGGTCGTCACGGGTGTCGCCGGCTCCGGGAAGAGTTCGCTGATCCACGGCTCCGTCTCGAAACTTGATGGAGTCGTGGCGATCGACCAGGGTGCGATCAAGGGTTCGCGTCGGAGCAATCCCGCCACCTACACCGGGCTGCTCGAGCCGATCCGCAAGGCGTTCGCGAAGGCCAATGGCGTCAAGCCGGCGCTGTTCAGCGCGAACTCCGAAGGGGCGTGCCCGACCTGCAAGGGCGCCGGTGTCATCATCACCGAGCTCGGCTTCATGGACACGATCGAGACACCGTGCGAGGACTGTGGAGGAAAGCGCTTCCAGGCCGCGGTTCTCGAGTACAGACTGGCGGGCAAGGACATCACCGAGGTGCTCGATCTGCCGGTGTCCGAAGCGCGGGTGTTCTTCTCGGAGGGTGACGCCAAGATCCCGGCGGTGACGGCGATCCTCGGCCGGCTGGACGATGTCGGTCTCGGGTATCTCTCGCTCGGACAGCCGCTCTCGACCCTGTCCGGCGGTGAGCGTCAGCGCATCAAGCTGGCGATCCAGATGGGGGAGAAGGGCGACGTCTACGTGCTCGACGAGCCGACGACCGGTCTCCACCTCGCTGATGTGCAGAAGATCCTCGGGCTTCTCGACCGTCTCGTCGAGTCGGGCAAGACCGTGATCGTCATCGAGCACCACCAGGCGGTGATGGCTCACGCGGACTGGATCCTCGACATCGGTCCCGGCGCCGGACACGACGGCGGCCGTGTCGTGTTCGAAGGCACGCCCGCGGATCTCGTGGCAGAACGCTCGACGCTCACCGGCGAACATCTCGCGGCCTACGTCGGAGTTTGATCCCCGACGAGCTGAACCGATATATCAGTCCCGTCGAGCGATGATCGTGTAGGTGCAGGGGAGCAGATCGCGCTGGTCTTCCGGCCATGCGTATCCTCCGGGCACCTCCACCATCCGCGGGCTGAATCGCCAGGGGAGTGTGCGGCCTTCATCGACGTGCACGATGCGCAGGCCAGCACCGAGAAGGGCGCCCAGGATCTCGGCGAGCGAGTGCGGCCACTCGTAGGTGCGCGTGTGCGATACGGTGCCGTCGCCCGCGTAGGTGCTCGCGTCGTCCCAGACCTGCGCCGACCCGTCGCCGAAGTACCGATAGCGCGCGGTGAGCGTCTCCGCGTCCTCGTCGAGCGTGTACAGCGCAGGATGCCCGTCGCGGATGAAGAACGTCCCGCCGGGGCGCAACAGCTTCTGGATCTGCTGGGCCCAACGGTCCAGATCGGAGAGCCAGCAGATCGTTCCGATGCTCGTGTAGACGACATCGAAGTCACCGGAGACCGCGGCCCTGGCGTCGAGCACGTCGGTTTCGACCCACTCGGCGTCGACGCCGTGCTCCTCGGCGAAGGCTCGTGCCGTCTCCAGGGCCGGCGCCGAGAAATCGACGCCGGTGACTCGTCGTGCACCGGCGCGCGCCAGCGAGACGGTGTCGGTGCCGATGTGGCACTGCAGGTGGCACACGTCGAGTCCGACGATGGATCGTGCGGGCAGGAAACGCTCGAGCACCGGGACGTCGTGGCGGACGACATCGCTGAGGTGCTCGGGGTCGTCGAACGACTCGCGGTCGTACGACACCGCGTGGAGCGGCACGCGGTCGTCCCAGTTCTCACGATTGGCATCGCGCGCCGCCGACCAGTCGATCTCCACGTGTTCGCCGTTCATGGGGATCAGCCTAGCGAAGCGGATTCCGTTATAACCGATAATGCACATTATGTCAGTTCATGTGAGAACACCCTCTCCCGACAGATTCCGTCCCCGACCCCGTCAAAGATACGGGGGTCGCAACTGGGCCTCCCGGATTCCCCATGTACCCGGAGGCATTGATGACGATCAGAGGATACGCCGCGTCCCTCGCAATCGCGTTGGTCGGGGTAGCGACTCTCTCGGGATGTTCGACGTATACCGCCCCTCTCGACGCGAAGCCGATCGAGGTCGTCGTGCCGGACACGCTCACTGCTCCCGGAGCGAGCGTCGCTGTCGGTGAGACGCTGCGGGTGCCCGGCCTCGCGTACACGGATGACGGAACCGTGTCAGACCGGGAACCCGCAGAGCTCGGCCTCACGGTCACCGACGTGTCCTGGCCCGCTGAAGCGTTGTTCGACCAGTTCGACAACGCTGACGAGTTCGCCGGTTACGAGCCCGTGGTCGTCGCCTTCCAGGTCGACTCCCCCGCTGGTGAGGATCGTCACGGATTCAGTCTCGGAGAGGTCTACGGGGTCCTCTCCGACGGCGAGTACGCCGAGCAGTTGCAGGGCGACTTCGGCATCGAGACCGGCGGGTTTCCGATAGGGCGCGACCTCGATGAGGCCTGCTATCGAGGCGAGGTGCCAGACCCTTGGACCTCCGAACTCGGTTGCGTGGTCATGCTCGTCCCCGACGGGCAGACACTCGACTCTCTCGGATGGGATGCTCTCGGCTTCAACGAGAGCAACCACTTCGCCGCTGACGACCCGAGGTTCCCCTACACGTCCGCACCATTGACGCTCGAGATCTCACAGCCCTCACACCCCTGACAGCCCATCACTAACCCCGGAAAGAGACACCCATGGACCCATACGCACTCGGACAGCTCGTCGTGATCGTCACCATCGTTGCGCTCATCGTGTGGTTGATCGTTCGCGCCATCATCAAGGTCGTGAGATTCAACGTGATCAAGAAGAAGAACGGCGCAGAAGCTGCCCAGCAGTTCTGGGACGCGAAGAAGAAACCCCGTAACTCACGTCGCTGAGAACCGCCATCCGAGAGTCCGACTCACTCGTCTGCGATGGGGACTTCTCCCCTGGTTCCTACGGGGCGTACGTCGTCGGCGTGTGGTTGACTGGCTCGCGGTTCACATTCGTATGCCGATTCATCGGCTCACTCCACGGGGGAAGAAAATGAAACGTCAGATCGCAGCCTGGACTATCGCCGTCGTCGCGGTCCTCGGAATCGCCGGATGCTCCGGCACGCCGAGTGCCGATTCCGACAGCTCGACATCGAGCGAGAGCTCCGCCCCCGCCGAGCAGACCACGGATCAGTCCGTCGCCGACGCCTGCGCATCCGTGGGAAGCCAGATCTCGGGCGTCGCGACCGAGCTGTCCTCGCTCGACATGAGCGCGGCGATGTCCGACCCCGAGGGAACCGTGGCCACGTTCACCGAGACCGTCGATGCGATCGGTGCCGCCGCGGAGTCCGTCTCCAACCAGGAGGTCAAGGATGCCGTGACCGCGGTGCACGAGGACTTCACGTCGCTGCGCGATCTTCTCAAGCGGGTCCTGGTCGATCAGGACACGTCCGCCGCCGCGGAGGCGTCGACGCTCACGACCGACATCCAGGAGTCGACTCAGGCGTTCTCGGCGCTCTGCGCCGGCTGAGCACCCAGATCCTCGGGGCCCGGCGAGCGATTGCGCGCCGGGCCCCGTCGTCTGCGTCGAGGCCGCGGTGACGCGAGTAGCGTGGAAGGGTGACGCACGCTCCCCTCTCCCCCGTCTCGAACCCCGGGTGGCGAGCCTGGCTGATCTGGTCGGTGGGCGTCGCGGCCTACGTCGTCGCCATCACGAACCGCACGTCGTTGGGCGCCGTCGGCGTCGACGCGGCCGATCGTTTCCAGGCGGATGCCTCCACCCTCGCTCTCTTCGCGGTCGTGCAGCTCGCGGTGTACGGGGGTATGCAGATCCCGATCGGTGTACTCCTCGACCGGTACGGCTCGCGTCCGATCATCACGATCGGGATGTTCCTGATGGCGGCGGGTCAGTTGGTGATGGCCTTCTCCCCCAGCATCGGCATCGCGATCTTCGCCCGTGTGCTGCTGGGTGCCGGCGATGCGGCCGTCTTCCCCGCGGTGCTCCGATTGGTCGCGGTGTGGTTCCCCGCCCAACGCGGTCCCGTGATGGTGCAGTTCACGGGCATCATCGGACAGGCGGGGCAACTGGTGGCGCTCGTCCCTCTGGCCGCTCTCCTGCACGCCACGAGCTGGACGATCACATTCGGGAGTATCGCCGGGCTGGGCGTGCTCTTCACGATCCTCGTCGCTCTGGTCATCCGCAACCGCCCCGCCGAGCAGGACACCGATGTGACGGTGAACACCGACACCGGAGTGGTGCGCGTGGTGACCTCGGCGATCGACACCGGTGTCGGCATCCGCGCCGCTTGGGCGCACCCGGGAACGAGGCTCGCGTTCTGGTCGCACTTCACGACTCCGTTCGCGGGTACGGCATTCATCCTGCTCTGGGGAATGCCGTTCCTCACTGCCGCGCAAGGTCTCACGGCGGCACATGCCGCGGGACTCATATCCGTATATGTCGTTGCGGGCATGATCTTCGGTCCGATCATCGGAGACCTCTCGCGTCGGCTCCCGAACCATCGGTCGCTCGCTCTCGTGCTCCCCGCGGTGGGACTGCAACTGATCGCGTGGTGCGCCGTGATCGCATTGCCCGAGGCCGCACCGATCTGGCTGCTCTACGTTCTCGCGATCGCCCTCGCGACCGGTGGCCCGGCGTCGATGATCGCCTTCGACCACGCCCGCACCCATAACCCCTCGCATCGGCTGAGCACCGCCACGGGCGTCACGAACGCGGGAGGATTCATCGCCGCGCTCATCGCGATCTTCCTGATCGGACTGTTGCTCGACCTCCAGGGCGCGGGCACGCCCGAGACCTATTCGCTCGACGCGTTCCGCGTTGCCTTCCTCGCGCCGATCCCGCTCTGGATCATCGGGTGCGTGTTCATCGTGATCGAGCGCAAGCGCACGCGGGTCCGGATGGGACTCGACCCGGAGCGACGTCGCCGCTAGACGCGTCGCCTCCGAACTGTCTATCTCAGACGGCGCGGAGCAGAGGGAGGAAGGTCTCGAGGATGAGCTCGACGCTCACGTGTTCGGGTACCTCGGCGTCACCGGCCTCGAACTCGGCGAGTTCGATCCCGCGCACGGAGCCCGCGGGGAGCGCCGCGAAGATCGACGCGATCTGGTGGGGCAGCATCCCCTCCCCGACGCGATAGGCGGCGGGAATGTACCCGGGCTCGAGCACGTCCCAATCGACGTGGATCCAGACGGGCCGGCCGTCGATGAGCTCGAGAACGCGCTCGGGCGTGCTGTCGGCGGGGGCGAGAACGCGCACTCCGGCGCGGGCGAGGAGGTCACCTTCGGCCGGATCGATGTCACGTCCGCCGACGACGATCACCCGGGTCGGGTCGATCCCCGCGCCGTGTCCGCTGTCCCACAGCCCCAGGCCGCGGCGAGCACCATGCCGCCGAGATAACCGGAATCGGTCGTGTCGGGCGTGTTGAAGTCGCCGTGCGCATCGATCCAGAGCACGACGGCATCCGCGTGCCGCTCCGCGACGGTCGGGAGCGTGCCGAGGCTCGCGGCGCACGTGTTGGTCGCGAGCAGCGGCACGGTCCCGGCGTCGATGGCGCCGGCGACCGCGTCCCGCAGGCCGTGCAGCGTGTCGTTCGCTTCGGGAAGAGCCGTGCTCCAGTCGTCGGTGCGGGAGGGACTCGGCGTGCCGATCGTCGTCGCAGGGGTCCGGAGCAGCGTAGACAGTGCATCGCCGACGCGACGTGCGCCCACGATTGCGCCGTCCGTGCGGTCGGCCACGCGGCCCTGGGAGACGATGAGAGAGAACGCTGCAGGCATCCTCCCACTCTCCCACGCGGCGCGGATGGGGGCCAAAACCGTCCCCGTCACCGCTTTCGTGGCGTCCATCCCGACGGCGAGGTGCCGTCCTGCAGCGCCCGCTCGCGGTCGACCGCGTCGGACCAGCCCTGCGCAGCTCCGTCGCCATCGAAGCCGCCGCGCGCGACGCGCATCCCCACATCGGGGTGATGCATCCGAGGGGCTCCCCCGCGGCGGACCGAGGCGCGCACACTCCAGGCGTCGTCGGCGAAGCCGCCCCCGCGGAACGTGCGGTACTCGTCGTAGCGTGCGGGGTCGAGCAGGTCCCAGCACCACTCCCACACGTTGCCGAGGGTGTCGAACAGGCCGTACAGGTTCGGGATCTTGCCGCCGACCGGTTGCGGGGCCGTCACGCCATCGGCGGCTGTCCAGGCGGCATCCGCGAGCGGCGCGTAGTGGGGGCCCACGGACCCCGCCCGGCACGCGAACTCCCACTCCGCCTCCGTGGGCAACCGGAACCCCTCGGACGAGACGTCCCAGCTGACGTCCTCCCCGTCGAACAGATAGGCGTGCTCGAGCCCTTCCCACTCCGAGAGCGCGTTGCAGAAGTGCACGGCCCGCAGCCAGCTGATGTCGGTCGCCGGTCGGCGGGGATGCGGAGCGGCAGCGTCGAGGACCTCGGCCATCTGCTCCTGGGTCACCGGGTAGACACCGATCTCGAAGGGCTCGAGATCCACCGGACGCTGCGTCTTCGTGCGCGCATCCTGCAGCACGATCGAACCGCCGGGGATGCGGCGCAGTTCGATGTCGCTCGTCACCCCGGAGTCCGCTCGGTCCACACCGGGTACTTCGCGGTCCGGCCATCGCCCGACGACGTGCGCGTGACCCGACGCCGGACCCAGGGGCCGACGTGCTGTCGGTAGTAGGCGAGCCCGCTCGGTCCCGCTCCCCCGCGCTCGCTCGGTGCCCACCAGGTCTCGGGCGGTTCGTACCCCAGCGCGTGCAGCACGCGCGCCGCGACCCGATGATGGCCCGCGGCGTTCATGTGCAGGCGGTCCTCGGACCAGTACGCGCTCTGCGCGAGTTCCCGATCGGGCCAGTTCAGGGCGCGCACCACGTCGGGGCGATCGGCGACGCGTCGCAGCACCGCCTCGGAGAGCTGATCTCCGCGGCGCTGGATCAGGGCCCCCATCGGAAGCTGTCCACTGGGGTTCGCGCCGGAGAGCAGGATCATCGTGACGCCCTCCTCGTCGCATCGGCGGAGAACGCGGCTGAACGCGTCGGCGATGTGCTCGAGGTCGGTGCGCGGTCGGAGCATGTCGTTGCCCCCGCCGTTGAACGACAGATGCGTGGGACGCAGCGCCAGAGCGGGTTCGAGCTGCTGCTCGACAATCGGCCACGCGAGTTTGCCGCGGATCGCGAGATTCGCGTACTGGATCGGATGCCCGGCCGCATCGGCCCACCCCTGGGCGGCGATATCGGCCCACCCGCGCTCGCGGCCGTCGGGAAGAACATCGCCGACCCCCTCGGTGAAGGAGTCCCCGATCGCCACGAAACGCACGTCTGCCATCGGACAAGCCTATTCCTGCGGGACCGGACCCCGTACCGATCCCGCAGGCCCGATCAGGCGCGCTTGTCGAGCAGAGCGCGCACGCGCGGGATGACCTCGCTGCCGTAGAGCTCGATGCTGCGCATCATCGCCTCGTGCGAGAGCGTTCCGGTGGCGTACTTCAGGTCGAATCGGCCCAGCCCGAGGGTGGTGATCGTGTCGGCGATCTTCGCGGCCACCCGGTCGGGAGAACCGGCGTAGATCGCCCCCTCCGGCCCGATGTCGTTCTGGAAGCGGGCACGGCTGTACGCGGGCCAGCCGCGTTCCTTGCCGATCGTGTTGTTCATCGCCTCGAAGCCCGAGTACGCGGCGTCCCATGCCTCCGCATCGGTGTCGGCGATGTGGCCGGGCGAATGAACGGCGATCGGGTGCTTCGTCGTTCCGAAGGAGTCGACCGAGCGGTGATACAGATCGACGAACGGCCGGAATCGCGCGGCCGGGCCGCCGATGATGGCGAGCATGAGACCGAGTCCGTGGCGTGCGACGCGCACCACGGACTCCGGGCTGCCGCCCACACCCACCCAGGTCCGCAGACCCTTCTCCGTCTTCGGGAACACATCCGCGTTCTCGAGCGACGCGCGCATGGACCCGGACCAGGTCACCGGCTGCTCCTTCAGGAGCTCGACAAAGAGCTCGAGCTTCTGCTCGAACAGTGCGTCGTAGTCGCGGAGGTCGAAACCGAACAGCGGGAAGGATTCGATGAACGAGCCGCGACCGAGCACGACCTCCGCGCGACCGTTCGACACGGCATCGAGGGTCGAGAACCGCTCGAACACGCGCACGGGGTCGTCGGAGGACAGAACCGTGACCGCCGTGCCGAGGCGGATGTTCTCGGTGCGCGCGGCGATCGCCGAGAGCACCATCTCGGGAGCCGACACCGCGAACTCCTTGCGGTGGTGCTCCCCTACCCCGAAGAAGTCGACGCCCACGGCATCCGCCATCTCTGCCTGCGCGATGACGTTGCGGATCGTCTGGGCGCCGCTGAGGAGGGTGCCCTCGGCGTCGCGGGTGATGTCGCCGAACGTGTCCAGTCCGAATTCGATGCTCATGTCATGCCTTCCTATTCAGGTGAATGAACATCGCCGGAGTGTCGGACATTCCCGTCATCGTGGAAGCAGCACACCACGCAGGGTGTCGAGACCGACGCCGCCGATGTCGAGCGCACGCTTGTGGAATGCCTTGAACGAGAAGTCCTCGCCCTCCTGCTGCTGAACGGCCTCGCGCACCTGCTCCCAGATGCGCTGTCCGACCTTGTATGACGGAGCCTGCCCCGGCCAGCCCAGGTACCTGTTGACCTCGAACTGCACGAACTGGTCGGACATGTTGACGTTCTGGCGCATGAACTCGAGCGCGTAGTCGGCATCCCACACGCCCGCTCCGTCGAGACGCGGCTTACCGAGGTGCACGCCGATGTCGAGCACGACACGTGCCGCACGCATGCGCTGACCGTCGAGCATCCCCAGCCGGTCGGCCGGGTCGTCGAGGTACCCGAGCTGCTCCATCAGGCGCTCGGCGTAGAGCGCCCACCCCTCGGCGTGACCCGAGGTGCCGGCGAGCAGGCGACGCCAGGAGTTGAGCTCGGAACGGTTGTAGACGGCCTGCGCGATCTGCAGGTGATGACCCGGCACACCCTCGTGGTACACGGTGGTGAGTTCGCGCCAGGTGTCGAACTCCGTCACACCCTCCGGAACGGACCACCACATGCGTCCGGGGCGCGAGAAGTCGTCGGTGGGCCCCGTGTAGTAGATCCCGCCCTCCTGGGTCGGCGCGATCATGCACTCGATCGTGCGGATCGCCTCGGGGATGTCGAAGTGCGAGGCGGCCAGCTCGGCGACGGCGCGGTCGCTCGTCTCCTGCATCCAGCGCTGCAGCGCATCGGTGCCGACCAGTTTGCGCGCGGGATCGGCCTCGAGATGCGCCACGGCTTCTTCGACCGTGGACCCCGGCAGGATCTCGTTCGCGATCGCGGTCTGTTCGGCGACCATCCGGGCGAGTTCCTCGCGTCCCCACTCATAGGTCTCGTCCAGGTCGATCGTGGCTCCGAGGAATCGGCGCGAGTTGAGCGCGTAGAGCTCGCGACCGACCGCGTCGACCTCGGTGGCCTCGGGCACGAGTTCCTCGGCGAGGAACCGTCGCAGTTCGCCGTATGCGACGCGCGCGGCGGCCGAGTTGTCGGCCAGGGTGCGCGCGAGGGATGCCGGAAGCTGGCCGCTCTCGGGCGTGGCATCGGCCACGAAAGCGGCGAAGAAGCCGTCATCAGCCGTGTACCGGTCGATCTGGGTCGCCACCTCGACGACCTGTCGGCGGGCCGGCGTCACTCCGCGCGCGATGCCCTCGCGCAGCGTCTCGGTGTAGCCGCGCAGCGCGTCGGGCACCGCGGCGAGGCGCGTGGCGATGACCGACCAGTCGTCGGCGGATGCCGTGGGCATGAGGTCGAATGCCGAACGCACATCCTGTGCCGGTGAAGCGATGACGTTGAGGTCGCGCAGATGCCAATTCGCCTCGTGGAGTTCCAGCTCGAGACGCAGCTCGGCGCCGAGGTCGGCCTTCGTGACCTCGTCGATCGTGTCGACCGGCTCGAGGGCCGTGAGCGCGTCGAGTGTCTGCCGTGTCGCCGCTGCGATCGCCTCGTGGCCGGCCGGACTCAGATCGCCGAAGCGGTCGTTGACCTCGTCCCGCCCGATGTAGGTGCCGAGCGTCGGAGCCAGCTCGACCAGAGTGTCGACCCAGTCCTCGGCGACCTTGTCGATGGCGGTGGGAGTGCGCGGGATGGAAGTCATGCGATCCACACTAATCCTCGGACGCCGCCGGCCGTGGTCAGTGTGCGGCCTCGTTCCAGTCGTGCCCGCGCCCCACCTGCACGTCGAGCGGCACCGACAGATCCGCGGCGTCGCCCATGCGCGTGCGCACGATGCGCTCGGCGGCATCCCACTCCCCCGGGGCGACCTCGAGCACGAGCTCGTCGTGGATCTGCAGCAGCACCCGCGAGCGGAGCCCTTCGCGGCGGATGTCGTCGTGGATGTGGAACAGCGCGATCTTCATGATGTCGGCGGCGCTGCCCTGGATCGGGGCGTTCAGCGCTGCGCGCTCGGCGTTCTCCCGCAGCACGCGGTTCGGGCTGGCGAGGTCGGGGAACGGGCGACGGCGTCCGAAGATCGTCTCGGTGTAGCCGACCTCCTTGGCCGCGAGAACGGAGGCGCGCAGGTAGTCACGCACGGCGCCGAAGCGCGCGAAGTACTCGATCATGAGCTGCTTCGCCTCGGACTGCTCGATACGCAGCTGCTTCGAGAGGCCGAACGCCGAGAGGCCGTAGACCAGGCCGTACGACATCGCCTTGACCTTGGTGCGCATCGCGGCGGTGACATCGCCCGGCTCGACCCCGAACACCCGAGCGCCGACGAACCGGTGGAGGTCCTCTCCGCTGTTGAAGGCTTCGATCAGGCCCTCATCGCCCGACAGATGCGCCATGATGCGCATCTCGATCTGGGAGTAGTCGGCCGTGAGCAGCGCTTCGTAGCCGTCGCCGACCTGGAACGCGCTGCGGATGCGCCGCGATTCCTCGGTGCGCACCGGAATGTTCTGCAGATTCGGGTCGGTGCTCGAGAGCCGCCCGGTCTGGCTTCCGGTCTGCACGTAGGTCGTGTGGATGCGCGCGTCGTCGCCGATCGCCGTGTCGAGCGACTCGATGATCTGACGCAGTTTGGTGGCCTCGCGGTGCTGCAGCAGCAGGTTGAGGAACGGGTGCGGGTTCGACTCCTGCAGGTCGGCGAGCACGGCGGCATCCGTCGAGTAGCCCGTCTTCGTCTTGCGCGTCTTGGGCAGCTGGAGATCTTCGAAGAGAACCTCCTGCAGTTGCTTGGGCGAGCCGAGGTTGAACTCGCGGCCGACGATGCCGAACGCCTCCTGAGCGATGCCCTCGGCGCGGGTCGCGAGTTCGCCGGAGAACGTCGACAGCACCTCGTGGGAGACCGCGACCCCGGCCAGTTCCATGTCGGCCAGCGCGAGCAGCGTGGGCAGCTCGATGTCGGTCAGCACGGCGGCCACCGACTCGGGGATGTCGTCGCGCAGCGCGGTCGCGACGCGCAGCGCGAACCACGCCTCCTGCGCGGGGGTCGCCCCCTCGGTCTCGGGCACGAGCTGAGACGGGTCGGCCTCGGGGAGCTTCTCACCGAGGTAACGCTCGACCAGGTCGCCGAGAGTCTTGTCGGGGAAGCTCGGGCGCAGGAGCCAGCCGGCGAGGCTCGTGTCGTACGCGAGACCGCCGAGGCGGATGCCTGCTCGGTTCAGCGCCTTCAGCTGACCCTTGGCGTCGTGCAGGACCTTGGGGCGATCGGACTCGAGCCAGGAGCGCAGCTCGTCGGCCGCGGCATCCGTCCAATCGGTCTCGCGAAGCTCAGAGTCGGACGCGACCCCCAGACGGACCGGAAGCCCGCTCTGCGTGAGCACACGGAGCGCGAGCTCGCCCTGCACGGCTTCCGCCCACGTCGCGAGTTCGGCAGCCACCACCTGCTGCGGAACCGGCAGCTCGACCACCGCGGCCGGGTCTTCGGCGACCTCGCCGGCGCCGACGGCTTCGAACACGCGCGGCAGCAGTGTGCGGAACTCGAGGCGCGCGAAGATGTCGCGCACGGCCTGCGCGTCGATGGGAGCGACTGCCAGATCGTCGGGTGCGACGGGGAGCTCGACGTCGGTGAGCAGACGGTTGAGCTTGCGATTGCGGCGCACGTCGTCGATGTGATCGCGCAGGTTCCCTCCGACGACACCCTTGATCTCCTCGGCACGAGCGAGCAGATCGTCGAGCGACCCGAACTGCGTCAACCACTTCACGGCTGTCTTCTCGCCCACCTTGGGCACGCCGGGCAGATTGTCGCTGGTCTCGCCCACGAGCGCGGCGATGTCGGGGTACTGCTCGGGACGCACGCCGTAGCGCTCCTGCACGGTCACCGGGTCGTATCGCTTGAGCTGCGACACGCCCTGCACCGATGGGTACAGCAGCGTGACGTCGTCGTTCACGAGCTGGATGGTGTCGCGATCGCCGGAGACGACGAGCACCTGATAGCCCTGCTCCGCCCCCTGCGACGACAGGGTGGCGAGGATGTCGTCGGCCTCGATGCCCTCTTTCGTGAGCACCGGGATCGACATCGCCGCGAGGCAGTCCTGCAACAGAGGGATCTGACCGCGGAACTCCTGCGGCGTCTCGGACCGCGTCGCCTTGTACTCGGGGTACTCATCGGTGCGGAACGAGTGCCGCGAGGTGTCGAACGCGATCGCCATATGCGTCGGCTGCTCGGCCTTGATGAGGTTCACCAGCATCGACAGGAACCCGTAGATCGCGTTCGTGTGCTGGTTGTCCTTGGTCGTGAAGTTCTCGACCGGCAGCGCGAAGAAGGCGCGATAGGCGAGCGAATGGCCGTCGACGACCATGAGGGTAGGCTTTGCGGAGTCCGTCACCCTGTCAGCCTAACGAGGACCACGGACACGCGCTGAGGAGGATGCATGAGCGACGTCGCGACGAGCGAAGGACTCGAGTGGGCCACGGCCCGTGGAATGGGCGCCCTGGCCGAGAAGATGGGCATCGAGTTCACCGAGTTCAGCATCGAGCGCTCGGTCGGCACGATGCCGGTCGAGGGCAACACCCAGCCGGTGGGCCTTCTGCACGGCGGCGCATACGTGGTGCTCGGCGAGTCACTGGGGTCGATGGCGGCCAATCTGCACGCGGGCCCCGGGCGGCTGGCGGTCGGTGTCGACATCAACGCCACGCACACGCGTTCCGCGACCTCGGGGATCGTGACCGGGGTGTGCACGCCGATTCATCTCGGACGCAGCATCGCGGTGCACGAGATCGTGGTGACCGACGATCAGGGACGCCGCTGCTCGACCATCCGCATCACCAACATGATCAAGGACGCCCCGAAGGCTCGGTGATCCCCTCATCCAGCAGCCGCTGGAAGAGGACGTGGTCTTGCCACTCCCCCGCGATCTCCAGATAGCGCGGGGCGATGCCGATGCGGGTGAAGCCGTTCGCGGCGAGTACCCGCTGGGACGCGGCGTTGTGCAGCAGCGTCGCCGCCTGTACGCGGTGCAGTCCCAGGGAATCGCGCGCGTGGCGGAGCACCGCGGCGACCGCGCGCGTCGCGAGTCCGCGTCGCGTCGAGTCCGCGGCGATCCAGTAGCCCAGATCCCCGCTGAGGAACGGCCCGCGCACGATGCCGTTGAGGTTCATCCTGCCGACGATCCGCTCGTCGGGTGCCGTCACCACGAATCGGATGCTGCGCCCCGTCTGCGCTTCGGCGACGGTGCGGCATACATCCCGCTCCTGCCACTCCTCCGTGAAGAACTCCTCGGAACGAGCGGGTTCCCAGGGAGCGAGGTGGGCGCGATCGGCCGCGTACGCGCGCGCGAGAGCAGCGCCGTCGCCCGTGCGGACCGGACGGAGAGTGTGCTCGGGATCGAGCCGGAACACTACTTCTTCGGAGCGAGCTGCTCGATGATCGCCTTGGCGACGTCCTGCATCGTGAGACGACGATCCATCGACGCCTTCTGGATCCAGCGGAACGCCTCGGGCTCGCTGAGCCCCATCTTCTCGTTCAGCAGGCCCTTGGCGCGATCGACGAGCTTGCGGGTCTCGAAGCGCTCGACCATGTCGGCGACCTCGGCCTCGAGCGTGATGATCTGCTCATGACGCGCCAGTGCGATCTCGATCGCCGGCAGCAGGTCGTTCGGCGTGAACGGCTTGACCACGTAGGCCAGGGCGCCGGCCTCGCTCGCGCGCTCGACGAGCTCCTTCTGGCTGAAGGCGGTCAGCAGCACGACCGGGGCGATGTTGCCCTTGTGCAGCTTCTCGGCGGCGCTGATGCCGTCGAGCTGAGGCATCTTGACGTCCATGATGACGAGGTCGGGACGCAGTTCGGTCGCGAGCGCGACAGCGGTCTCGCCGTCGCCGGCCTCTCCCACCACGTCGAAGCCGTTGTCGCGGAGGATCTCGACGATGTCGAGACGGATCAGCGATTCGTCCTCGGCGACGACGACGCGTCGGGGTGCGGATGACGTGGGCTGTTCAGCCAGTTCTTGCTCGGTCACGTACCCATCCTACTGGAGTGCGTCTCCGCCACGGCCGTGCGCGTCGGCACGGCGTCGGGACGGCTCCTTCTGCGCTACAGTCGTAGTCGCGATACACGGGCCGGCGTGGCGGAATGGCAGACGCGGAGCACTCAAAATGCTTTGTCCGAAAGGGCGTGTGGGTTCGAGTCCCACCGCCGGCACACAGACAGATCGACTCATCCTGCCATGAGTTCGAGTTCCTCGACGACCCGCGGATCGGCGAGGATCCGGAAGTGCCCTCCGGTGTCGAGTCGGACGTTCTTGGCGCCCGGCAGCTCGCTCCCCTCAGGGATGTGCGGGTCGAATCCCGCGTAGATCGAAACGATCCGCGCGTTCGCATCGACACTGCGGGAGAGCGCGACGATGCCCGGATCCTCGGGCGAGAACGCACGCAGGGTGCGCGAGGGGATCCGCCTCGCGTAGCGCGAACCGCGGAACGGCGTCGCGACCGCGAGCATCGCTCGAACGCGAGCGCCCTCCCGCCCGGTCATCACCATCTTCCCGGCCAGTCCCCCTTTGCTATGGGCGACGAGGATCACGTCATGCAGATCGTTCTCGTCCAGATAGCCCTCGACGAGCGCCGCCATCTCTGCGACCGGACGCTGGCTGCGCTCCAGCGTCTCGAGCACGTGAACCCTGTGTCCTCGGTCGTTGAGTCGAGCGACCAGCGGCTCCAGGAATCGCCACGTCTCATAGACACCGGGGAGGATGACCAACGGTGCACGCTCCCCCTCGGCGTAGGCCTCCGCGCTGCTCCGACTCAGGAACGCGCGCGCCTGCCAGTACCCTGCGTAGGCGTAGTCGGCCGCCCACCAGGCTGCCTTGCGGATCGCGCAGTCCGTCATCGCTCCCCGTCATCGCTCGCGAGCGCGCGGGCGCGAGCAACGCCGGCGTGGTCGAGGATCGCTGAGCACACCGCCCGTGGTTCCGAGCGATGCACCACGTGACGACCGCCGGGGATCTCGACGAGATGCGAGACGACCGCTCGGTCACGAAGGCGGCGGCACCACGCCGACCCGGCGATGGGATCGTTCAGGCCTCGGATCACCAGCACCGGCATGAGAAGCCCTCCGACGACGTCCTCCAGCGCGTACCGCAACATGTGCCGCGCCTGTGCGAGGTACCACGGCACCCCGCACCGCAGGTAGTCCGCGAAGACGAGGGCGTTCGTCGCCGGGCTCTCCCCCACGCTGTCGAGCGCGAGCGCGAACGCCTGGGCAGGGAGCGAACGGTGCTCGTCGTCCGCGACCGGGCCGATCAGCACCAGGGAACGGACGAGATGCGGCGCGAGGTGGGCGACCTCTGCAGCCCATTGCGCGCCCATCGAGTGCCCCACGAGGATCACGGGGCCGCCACAGAGGATCGGGAGGAGTTGTATCAGCAGCCGGGCCATCCGACCGATGTCGACATCCTCACGGGGTTTCGGCAACCCGCCGAACCCCGGCAGATCCACCGCCACGACGGGGGCTTCCGCGGACAGCATCCGCAGAAGGCGTCGATGGTACCGGTGCGACATGCCGATGCCGTGCACCAACACCACCGTCGGGACCGGCGCGGTCGGGACCAGCGGGTGGTGCCGGGTCGTACCCGTGACGATTCCGAAGACGGTTCCGTCGAGAACGAGACGGCGACGGCGGAGATCCATGTTCGCACGCTACCCGTGCGAGGCGATGTGCGTCACCGGGTTGACGTGGCGGACGACGAAGGGGCGGAGCCGAAGCCCCGCCCCTTCACGACCCTCGGGTCAGACGCCTTCCTTGTAGATGGGAGCAGCGCCGTTGACGGCGTCTCCGACCTTGTGGACGCGGATGTCGTTGGTCGAACCCGCGATTCCGGGAGGGGACCCGGAGATGACGACGACCTTGTCGCCCTCGACGGCGAGGCCGTTGGAGAGCAGGTAGTCGTCGACCTGCAGGTACATGAGGTCGGTGTGCTGCACCATCTCGACGAGCGTCGACTGGATGCCCCAGGTCAGCGCCATACGACGACGGATGTCGGGCTCCGGCGTGAACGCGAGCATCGGGATGCGCGAACGCAGGCGCGACAGGCGACGAGCGCTGTCACCGGACTGCGTGAACACGCAGAGGAACTTCGCCTCGACGAACTCCGCGACCTCGAGGGCGGCGAGCGTGATCGCGCCGCCCTGCGTGCGCGGCTTGGTCGTCAGCGGCGCGATGCGCTCCAGGCCGTGCTCTTCGGTCGACTCGACGATGCGGGCCATGGTCTCGACGGTGACGACCGGATAGTCGCCGACGCTGGTCTCGCCCGAGAGCATGACGGCATCCGCACCGTCGAGCACGGCGTTGGCGACGTCCGAGGTCTCGGCGCGCGTCGGGACCGGGCTGTTGATCATCGACTCGAGCATCTGCGTCGCGACGATGACGGGCTTCGCGTTGCGGCGAGCGAGCTCGACGGCGCGCTTCTGCACGATCGGCACGGCTTCGAGCGGCAGCTCGACACCCAGGTCACCGCGGGCGACCATGATGGCGTCGAACGCGTCGACGATGCCCTCGAGCGCGTCGACCGCCTGCGGCTTCTCGACCTTGGCGATCACGGGGACGCGCACGCCCTCCTCCGCCATGATCTCGTGCACGCGCGTGACGTCCTCCGCGTTGCGGACGAAGGAGAGGGCGATCAGGTCGGCGCCGATGCGCAGACCCCACCGGAGGTCCTCTTCGTCCTTCTCGCTCAGCGCCGGAACGTTGACCGCGACGCCGGGGAGGTTGATGCCCTTGTTGTTCGAGACGGCACCGGCGACGACGACCTTGGTGGTCACCGTCACGCCGTCGGTCTCGACGACCTCGACGCGCACCTTGCCGTCGTCGATCAGGAGGTAGTCTCCCGGCTTGACGTCCTGGGGCAGGCCCTTGAAGGTCGTGCCGGAGATGTCCTTGTTGCCGACGATGTCTTCGGTCGTGATCTTGAAGATGTCGCCCTGGGCGAGCTCGTAGGGGCCGCCCTCGAACTTGCCCAGACGGATCTTCGGCCCCTGCAGGTCGACGAGGATCGCGACCGCGCGTCCCGAGTCCTCTGCGGCGCGCCGCACGTTCGCGTAGTTGTTCTCGTGCACGGAGTAGTCACCGTGGCTGAGGTTCAGGCGCGCGACATCCACACCGGCGTCGATCAGCGCACGCACGGTCTCATAGGTGGAAGTTGCGGGGCCCAGGGTGGCGACGATTTTCGCGCGTCTCAACAGATTCTCCAGGGGATAAAGGGATAGAACTCGGGCGACACTGCCGGCCTCAGCCTACGCGGGCTGAAGGCCGATAGCGACATCGTGCGGCTGAACGGGAGACGGCAGAACGGTGCTGCCCATCAGGTACAGGTCGACGCTCGCGGCCGCGGCGCGGCCCTCGGCGATGGCCCACACGATGAGCGACTGTCCGCGTCCGGCATCACCCGCGACGAACACGCCCGGGATGGTGGACTCGTAGGTCGCGTCGCGCCGGAAGGCACCGCGATCGGTGAGCTGCGGACGGGTGTCCTCGGTGAAGCCGTCGGTCTCGGGACCGGTGAAGCCCATTGCGATCAGCACGAGGTCCGCGGGGATCTCGCGCTCCGTGCCGCTCTTGGGCACGCGGCGTCCGTCGATGTACTCGGTCTCGGCGACGCGCAGTGCGCGCACCTCTCCGACCTCGTTCGAGAGGAACTCCACGGTCGACGCGAGGAACACGCGCTCCCCGCCCTCCTCGTGGGCGGAGGAGACCTCGAACACGGTCGGCATCATCGGCCACGGCTGGTGGTCGGGGCGCGTGTCGCTCGGCTGCTTACCGATCGCGAGGTTGGTCACGCTCAACGCACCCTGGCGGTGCGCGGTGCCGATGCAGTCGGCTCCGGTGTCTCCACCGCCGATGACGATGACGTGCTTGCCCTCGGCCGAGATCTGGTCGGTGACCGTGTCTCCGGCGACGGCATGGTTCGACTCGACGAGGTACTCCATGGCGAAGTGCACGCCGTCGAGGTCGCGGCCCGGGATCGACAGGTCGCGGGGAACCGTCGAACCGGTGGCGATGACGACCGCGTCGTACCGGGCGCGCAGGTCGGCCCACGAGATGTCCTTGCCGATCTCGACGCCCGCGCGGAAGCGGGTGCCCTCCTCCTGCATCTGGCGCAGGCGCGACTCGAGCTGCCCCTTCTCCATCTTGAAGTCCGGGATGCCGTAGCGGAGCAGGCCGCCGATGCGGTCGTCGCGCTCGAAGACGGCGACGGTGTGCCCGGCGCGCGTGAGCTGCTGCGCGGCGGCGAGTCCGGCCGGGCCGGAACCGACGACCGCGACGGTCTTGCCGGTCAGGCGCTCCGGAGGCTGCGCCTCGACCCATCCCTTGGAGAAGGCCTCGTCGATGATCGAGACCTCGATCTGCTTGATCGTCACGGCGGGCTGGTTGATGCCCAGCACGCAGGAGCTCTCGCAGGGCGCCGGGCACAGACGGCCTGTGAACTCCGGGAAGTTGTTCGTCGCGTGCAGGCGGTCGATCGCCGCGCGGCCTTCGCCGCGCCACGTCAGGTCGTTCCACTCCGGGATCAGGTTGCCCAGCGGGCACCCCGAGTGGCAGAACGGCACGCCGCAGTCCATGCAACGGCCCGCCTGGCGGCGGAGCACCGCCTTATCGCCCGGCTCGTAGACCTCTTTCCAGTCCATGATGCGGACGGGAACCGGACGGCGGGCGGGGAGCTCGCGCTCGGTTACCTTCAGAAAGCCTTTGGGATCAGCCACCGGTCACCTCCAGGATGCGGTTCCAGACGATGTCGCCGTCGGGGTCGATCCCCTCGGCCACTGCCTCCTCGCGCATGCTGCGCACGGCGGCGAAGTCACGCGGGAGGACCTTGACGAACTCCGCCGAGACCTCGGCGAAGCGGTCGAGGAGTTCGGTGCCGAGCGGCGACGCAGTGCGTTCGACGTGCTCGACGAGGAGACTGCGCAGCACCTCGAGATCGGCGCGGTCGAGCGGCTCGAGGAGCAGCTCGCCGCTGCCGAGGGACTGCGCGTTGATCTTGGCGGTGTCGAGCGCGTGCACGTACGCCACTCCCCCGGACATACCGGCGCCGAAGTTGCGGCCCGTCGAGCCCAGGATGACGGCCAGACCACCGGTCATGTACTCGAGCGCGTGGTCGCCCACGCCCTCGACGACGGCGGTGGCACCGGAGTTCCGGACGAGGAAGCGCTCGCCCACGACGCCCGAGATGAACATCGTGCCCGCGGTCGCTCCGTAGCCGATGACGTTGCCGGCGATCACGTTCTCCTGCGGAGCGATCTGCGAGCCGCGGGGCGGCCGGATCGTGATGTCGCCACCGGAGAGGCCCTTGCCGACGTAGTCGTTCGCGTCGCCCTCGAGCCGCAGCACGATGCCCTGCGGCATGAAGGCGCCGAGCGACTGCCCGGCGGTGCCGTGCAGAGTGACGTCGATCGTGCCGCGGGGCAGCCCGGCCGCGCCGTGACGCGCCGTGACCTGGTGGCCCAGCATCGTGCCGACCGCACGCTCGGTGTTGGCGATGGGCAGCTCCACGACGACGGGCTCTCCGTTGAGGAGGGCGTTCTTCGCGATGTCGATGAGCTGCACGTCGAAGTGCTTCTCCAGCTCGTGGTCCTGCGTCCGGCCGCTGCGACGCGGCTCGCCGGCCGGGAAGACCGGTCCCTCGAGCACGGGCGTCAGATCGAGGCCGTCGGTCTTCCAGTGCTCGATGGCCGCGTTCGTCTCGAGCAGCTCGGCGCGTCCCACGATCTCGTCGATCGAGCGGAATCCGAGCTCTGCGAGCAGCTCACGCACCTCTTCGGCGATGAACTCCATGAAGTTCACGACGAACTCGGGCTTTCCGGTGAACCGCTCGCGCAGCGCCGGGTTCTGCGTGGCGACGCCGACGGGGCAGGTGTCGAGGTGGCAGACGCGCATCATGATGCAGCCGCTGACGACGAGGGGCGCGGTCGCGAAACCGAACTCCTCGGCGCCGAGCAGCGCGCCGATGATGACGTCACGACCGGTCTTCAGCTGCCCGTCGACCTGCACGACCACGCGGTCGCGCATGCCGTTGAGCATGAGGGTCTGCTGGGTCTCGGCGAGACCGAGCTCCCACGGCGTTCCGGCGTGCTTGAGGGAGTTCAGCGGGCTGGCACCCGTTCCCCCGTCGTGGCCGGAGACGAGGATGACGTCGCTGAGCGCCTTCGCGACGCCGGCCGAGACCGCGCCGATGCCCGACTGGCTGACCAGCTTCGTGTGGATGCGCGCCTCGGGGTTGGCCCTCTTCAGATCGAAGATGAGCTGCTTGAGGTCCTCGATCGAGTAGATGTCGTGGTGCGGTGGCGGCGAGATGAGGCCGACACCCGGGGTGCCGCCGCGTGTGCGCGCCACCCAGGGGTACACCTTCTGCGGCGGCAGCTGACCGCCCTCGCCGGGCTTGGCGCCCTGCGCGAGCTTGATCTGGATGTCGTCGGACTCGGTGAGGTACTGGCTCGTCACGCCGAAGCGACCCGAGGCCACCTGCTTGATCGCGCTGCGGCGCTCCGGGTCGAGCAGACGCTCGGAGTCCTCACCGCCCTCACCGGTGTTCGACTTGCCGCCGATGCGGTTCATCGCGATCGCCAGCGTCTCGTGCGCCTCCTGGGAGATGGAGCCGTAGCTCATCGCTCCGGTCGAGAAGCGCTTGACGATGGCGGAGACGGGTTCCACCTCGTCGATCGGAACCGGCTTGCGGGTTCCGGTGCGCAACGTGAACAGACCGCGCAGGGTCTTGAGCTCCGCCGCCTGGTCGTCGACGAGCTTGGTGTACTCGCGGAAGATGTCGTAGCGGCGGGTGCGCGTGGAGTGCTGCAGCTTGAACACCGTCTCCGGGCTGAAGAGGTGGGGCGAGCCGTCGCGGCGCCACTGGTACTCGCCGCCGGTCCACAGGCGCTCGTGCGCACGGGCCGCGGCATCCTCCGGATAGGCGTAGTCGTGACGGGCCTGGTTCTCGGCGAAGACCTCGTCGATGCCGATCCCGCCGAGCTTCGACTCGGTGCGGGTGAAGTAGGCGTCGATGAACTCCTGGCTGAGGCCGACGGCCTCGAACACCTGCGCGCCGGCATACGACGACACCGTGGAGATGCCCATCTTCGACATGATCTTGAGCACGCCCTTGCCGAGCGCGTAGATCAGGTTGCGGACGGCCTTCTCCGGCGAGATGCCGGTGATGTAACCGGTGCGCACGAGGTGCTCGACCGTCTCCATCGCCAGGTAGGGGTTCACGGCGGACGCGCCGTACCCGATGAGCGTGGCCACGTGATGGACCTCGCGCACGTCTCCGGCCTCGACGATCAGGCCGACCTTCATGCGGTTCTCGCGACGGATGAGGTGGTGATGCACCGCCGCGACCATCAGCAGCGACGGGATCGGGACGAGATCCTTGTTCGAGTCGCGATCCGACAGGATGATGAACTCCGCGCCCGCCTCGATCGCCGCATCGACCTCTGCGCACATCTCATCGAGACGATCGGTGAGCGTCTGGGGCCCGGCGTCGAAGTGGTAGAGACCGCGGATGGTGACGCTCGAGCGGTCGGGCAGCGCCTTGTCGATGTGGCGGATCTTGGCGAGCTCGTCGTTGTCGATGACCGGGAAGTCGAGCGACACCGTGCGGGTGTGCTCGGGGCCCCACGACAGCAGGTTGCTCTCGGGACCGAGTCCGAGCTTGAGGCTCGTGACGACCTCTTCACGGATCGAGTCCAGCGGCGGGTTCGTCACCTGGGCGAACTGCTGCGTGAAGTAGTCGAACAGCAGACGAGGACGCTTGCTGAGCACGGCGATGGGCGTGTCGGAGCCCATGGCACCGAGCGGCTCCGCGCCGTTCTGGCCCATCGGGGTCAGGAGGATGCGGACCTCTTCCTCGGTGTAGCCGAACGTGCGCTGGCGGCGCGTGATGGATGCCGGCGGGTGCACGATGTGCTCACGCTCGGGCAGTTCGGCCAGACGCACGGAACCCGCGTCGAGCCACTCCTGCCACGGCTGCTGAGTGGAGAGCTCGCGCTTGATCTCCTCGTCCTCGACGATCCGGCGCTGCGCGGTGTCGACGAGGAACATCTTCCCCGGGCGCAGGCGACCGCGGCGCTTGATGCGCTCCGGCTCGAAGGTGAGGACGCCGGTCTCGGAGCCGATGACGATGAGACCGTCGGTGGTCTCCGTCCAGCGCCCCGGACGCAGACCGTTGCGGTCGAGCGTCGCGCCGACGAGCGTGCCGTCCGTGAAGATGAGTGCGGCCGGGCCGTCCCACGGCTCCATCTGGTTCGAGTGGTACTCGTAGAAGGCGCGCAGCTCCGGCGTGATGTCGGTCTGCTTCTCGTACGCCTCGGGAACCATCATCATGATGGCGTGCGGCAGGCTGCGGCCGGTCAGCGTGAGCAGCTCCAGAACCTCGTCGAAGGAGGCGGAGTCGCTGGCGCCGTCGGTGCAGATCGGCAGCAGGGGGCGCACGTCACCGAGCAGTTCGGACTCGAGCTGCGACTGACGGGCGCGCATCCAGTTGCGGTTGCCGCCGACGGTGTTGATCTCGCCGTTGTGGGCGAGCATGCGCAGCGGCTGCGCGAGCGGCCACGACGGGAAGGTGTTTGTCGAGTAGCGGGAGTGCACGACCGCGAGCTCGGAGGCGAAGCGCTCGTCCTGGAGGTCCGGGTAGAACGGCTCGAGCTGGAGTGTCGTGACCATGCCCTTGTAGCCGAGCGTGCGGCTCGACAGCGACACGAAGTAGGCGCCGAGCTCATGGCCTGCGCGCTTGCGGAGACGGTAGGCGACTCGGTCGAGCGCGATGTCCGTGAGGGGCGCATGCGCGTGGGTCGTTCCCCCGGCGCTCACGAAGAGCTGCTCGAAGGCGGGACGGGCCTCGTCGGCCAGCTTGCCGAGGTGCTCGTTGACCGTGGGGACCTCGCGCCAGCCGAGGACGCGCAGGCCCTCGGCGCGGGCGATCTTCTCGATGCCGGCCTTCTGCTGGCGGCGATCGCTGGAATCGCGGGGCAGGAACGCGAGCCCCGCGGCGTACTCCCCCACCGGCGGCAGGTCGAAGTCGGTGACCGCGCGGAGGAACGCATCCGGCATCTGGGTCAGGATGCCCGCTCCGTCACCGGTGCCGGCATCCGAGCCGATCGCACCGCGGTGCTCGAGGTTGCGCAGCGCCTCGAGCGCGAGCGCGATGATGTCGTGCCCGGCGTAGCCGCGCAGCGTCGCGACCATGGCCAGGCCACAGGCATCCTTCTCGAACGCCGGGTTGTACATGCCCTGCTTCGGGGGATAAGCGCCGGAGGCGCCGTAAGGGGGCTGGAAGTACACCAGTTACCGTCCTCAGATATTCAAGTGACACCGGGGACGACGTTGGCCCGCTCGTTCAGTGCAATGGTTCTCTCGCGCCACGAGGTGGCGGCTATCGGGAGCCGTTCTCGCTCGTGGGAGCGGTGCTTGTGGCGGTAGCTCCTGCGGTGACGTCGTCTGCCGGAGGCTCGCTCACGTCCACGAAGTCAGAGGGATTGTCCTGCGATTGTACATCAGCGTCGTCCTGGTCCTTCCGCGACCGGCCGGGCACGTACGGCGACGGCTCGAGTCCGGGGTGGCGACGCGTCTGCACGACGAGGATCACGAGACCCACGATGATGCCGAGGATCGCGGCTGCGACGTTGCTTCGCAGGCCGAGGATGATCTCGCTCGGATCGATGCGGATCGACTCCCAGACGACGCGTCCTGCGCTGTACCAGATGAGGTAGATCGCGAAGAGGCGGCCCCACTGGAAGAACAGCTTGCGACCGAGCCACAGCAGCACGATGACGCCCAGGCCGTTCCAGATGACCTCGTAGAGGAAGGTCGGGTGGAAGAGCGTGCCCTCCGGGAGTCCGGGCGGGAAGGCGCTGTTCGTCGACTCGATCTCGAGTCCCCAGGGCAGATCGGTCGGGAGGCCGAAGAGCTCGTGGTTGAACCAGTTGCCGAACCGGCCCATCGCCTGCGCGAGGAGCAGTCCCGGCGCGAGGGCGTCGGCGAAGGTCCAGAACCGGATGCCGGTCCACTTGCAGCCGAGGTACGCACCGACTGCACCGCCGATGAGGGCGCCGAAAATGGCGATGCCACCCTCCCAGATCGCCCAGACGGATCCCGGCTGGAACGGGTTCCAGGTGTTGATGCCCTCGCCGAAGTAGTCGTTCGGGTGGGTGGCGACGTGGAAGATCCGCGCACCGATGATGGCGAGCGGGACCGCGAGGATCGAGATGTCGATGACGACCCACGGCTCCGCTCCGCGCTTGGTGAGGCGGTGGTTGGTCAGCAGCGTGGCGACGATGATCCCCGCGATGATGCACAGCGCGTAGTAGTGGATCGTGAGCGGCCCGAGAGTGAAGGACGACACGGGCGGGCTCGGGATGCTGGTGAGCACGCCGGTGAGGGTGCTGTGGAGCGCGAGGGACATGAGTGCGATCCTACTTCTCGGTGACGGGGCGCGACGACGACGTGCCGTCCGCCAGGGTTCGGGTGACCTCGGCGAGAGCGTCGAGGCCCCCGTCGCGGAGGGCGCGGACGAGCGCCGTACCGACGATCGCACCGTCGGCGTACTCGGACACCGCGGCGATCTGCTCGGGCGTGGAGATGCCGATCCCGACGCAGGCACGGGTGGCGCCCTGTGCGCGCAGGCGCCCGACGAGGGTACGGGCGGCGCGGTCCAGTTCGTCCCGCTCCCCCGTGATTCCCATGGTCGAGACGGTGTAGACGAAACCGGTGGACGAACGCACGACCAGGGCGAGTCGTTCATCGGACGAGGTCGGCGCGGCGAGGAAGACCCGGTCGAGGCCGGTGCGCTCGCTCGCGGCGACCCACTCGTCGGCGACCTCGGGCGTGATGTCGGGGGTGATGAGCCCCGCCCCACCGGCGGCGAGCAGGTCGTCGGCGTACCGGTCGACGCCGTACTGCACGACCGGGTTCCAGTAGGTCATGACGAGGACCGGAACATCGGTGGCCGCGGTGATGGCGCGCAGCGCGGTGAAGAGATCGGCCGTCCGGAAGCCGGCGGCCAGCGCGGCGGTCGTCGCCTCCTGGATGACGGCGCCGTCCATGACCGGATCACTGTAGGGCGGTCCGAGCTCGATGATGTCGACCCCGTTGCGGGCGAGGGTGATCGCCGCCTGGATGCTCGTCTCGAGATCGGGGTAGCCGACCGGGAGGTAGCCGACGAAGACCTTGCGTCCCTCGGACTCCGCCTTCTCGAAGGCGCGCTCGATGCGACTCACTGATCTCCTCCATCGGTCGTCGAGGCGTCGTAGAGGTCGAAGTAGGTCGCGGCCGTCGCCATGTCCTTGTCCCCGCGTCCCGACAGGCACACCGCGATGACGGCATCCGGTCCGAGTTCGCGTCCGATGCGCAGCGCACCGGCGAGAGCGTGGGCCGACTCGATGGCCGGGATGATGCCCTCGGTGCGGCTGAGCAGGCGCAGCGCCTGCATCGCCTCGTCATCCGTGGCGGGGATGTATGTGGCTCGCCCGATGTCGGCGAGCCACGAGTGCTCCGGCCCGACCCCCGGGTAGTCGAGGCCGGCCGAGATCGAGTGGGACTCGACGGTCTGGCCGTCGCCGTCCTGCAGAACGTAGGTGCGCGAACCGTGGAGCACACCCGGACGGCCGCGCTCGATCGACGCCGCGTGCCGCGGGGTGTCGACGCCGTCGCCCGCGGCCTCGACGCCGTACAGTCGCACGCCTTCGTCGTCGAGGAACGCGTCGAACATGCCGATCGCGTTGGAGCCCCCGCCGACGCACGCCACGACGGCGTCCGGAAGGCGTCCGACCTCGGAGAGGAGCTGCTCGCGCGCCTCTTCGCCGATGATCTTCTGGAAGTCTCGGACCATCGCCGGGAACGGGTGCGGACCCGCGGCGGTGCCGAAGATGTAGTTGGTTGTCTCGACCGAGGCGACCCAGTCGCGGTAGGCGTCGTTGATCGCGTCCTTGAGGGTGCGCGAGCCCGAGGTCACCGCGACGACCTCTGCACCGAGCAGCCGCATGCGCGCGACGTTCAGTGCCTGGCGCTCGGTGTCGACCTCGCCCATGTAGATCGTGCACTCGAGTCCGAAGAGCGCCGCGGCGGTGGCAGTGGCGACACCGTGCTGCCCCGCACCGGTCTCGGCGATGACGCGGGTCTTGCCCAGGCGCTTCGTCAGCAGCGCCTGCCCCAGAACGTTGTTGATCTTGTGCGAACCCGTGTGGTTGAGGTCCTCGCGCTTGAGGAAGACGCGCGCTCCCCCGGCGTGCTCGGCGAAACGCGGCACCTCGGTGAGGATCGACGGGCGCCCGGCATAGGAGGTCAGGAGCGCGGCGAGTTCCGCACGGAATTCCGGATCGGCGACTGCGGCCTCGTAGGCCGCCGTCAGTTCGTCGATCGCCGCGATGAGCGATTCCGGCATGTACCGGCCACCGAAGCTTCCGAAGTACGGACCATGCTGTTCACGCAGGCTCATTCGCCGGCCTCCAGGAAAGTGGTGAGTGTCGCGACCGGGTCCCCGGTGACGAGCGCCTCGCCGATGAGGACGACGTCGGCGCCCGCACCCCGGTAGTGAGCGACGTCGGCGGGTGTGAGGACCGCGGACTCGGCGATCTTGATCGCGGAGTCCGGGATGCGGTCGGACAGTCGTCCGAAGAGATCGCGATCGAGCTCGAGCGTCGTCAGGTCGCGTGCGTTCACCCCGATGAGCGGTGCACCGAGATCGATCGCCGCCTCCAGCTCGTCGGCGGAGTGCGTCTCGACGAGCGGCGTCATACCGAGCTCGCCGATGAACCCGAAGAGCTCCCGCAGCACGGCAGGCTCCAGTCCGGCGACGATCAGCAGCACCAGGTCGGCGCCGGCGGCGCGTGCTTCGAGCACCTGATAGCGGGTGGCGATGAAATCCTTGCGCAGCACCGGCAGCGATACGCGGGCGGTGACGGCCTCGAGGTCGGCCAGACTGCCACCGAAACGACGCTCCTCGGTCAGCACGCTGATCGCCGACGCACCGCCGGTCTCGTACAGCGAGGCCTGGAGTGCCGGATCGGGGATGTCGGCGAGTGCCCCGCGCGACGGACTCGCACGCTTGACCTCGGCGATGATCTTCACTCGCTCCGCGGGGGCGAGGAACGACAGCGCATCCTTCGCGGCGGGCCGCGCGAGGGCTTCGCGCTCGACCTGCGCCAACGGACGCGACAGGGCGCGACGCTCGGCGTCTGAGACAGCGCCGGCCGTCAGGTCGGCGAGAACCACTAGTGCGCCTTCGGCGAGTACTTGGGGCCCTTCACGCCGTAACCGGCCTTGGCGAGGATCCAACCGACGAGCGCACCGATCGGGATCAACGCGGCCGTGATCCAGACGAGGGTCGGCTGCTCGAAGCAGAACGCGACCGTGGCGGCGGTGAAGCCGATGAGCATGATCACGACAGCGGTCCAAGCCGCAGGCGAGTGTCCGTGGCCGGGGTCGGCGATCGGGTTGGTCATGGTCTCCTCCGGGGAACGACAGCGGGATGGGATTCAGTCTATCGGGGTCATCGGGTCGGATCGGTTCCGCGGGACAGGTCGTCCCAGGAATCGATCGCATCGACGGGGCCGTCGGTGTGGGCGGGGACATCGTCTCCCGTGCGGTACCGACGCCCGCCGCTCTTCCAGCGTCGCCACGTGCACAGCGCGAACACCGCGGCGGCGAGGAGCAGCACCCACCCGACCAGTGCGATGACCGGCCAGGCTGAGGGGGTGATCGACGCGACGACCGTCTCGACGGCGGAATCACCGGCGAGACCCGTCGCCTCGGTCACCGTCGGAGCCACGGCCGACAGCGGCACCCCGACGAGCAGCTGGAGCGTCGACCACCCGAGGAACACGGCGGCCACGGCGGCGAGCACCGCGAAGATCAGGCGCAGTACCGGGCCGGCGATCGACAGCGCCGCGCCGAGCGCGAGCACGGCGAGACTCAGCGGGGCGAGCAGCACCAGCGCGGATGCTCCGGGGACGAGGATCTCGGCCCCGGCATCCGCTCGCTGCACGGTCAACCAGGTCTGCGTCGACGAGATGATCCCGATCGCACCGGCGAGAAGGAACCCGAGGAGGGTGATCGAACGTCCGCGTCGCGCCACGTTCATTCGGACGCGCCCCCGGCCACGGCTTCGAGATCGGTCGTGTCGAAGCACGTGCGCGTCCCTGTGTGGCACGCGGGGCCGGTCTGATCGACCGAGAGCAGGATCGCGTCGCCGTCGCAGTCGAGTCGGGCTCCGTGCACGACCTGGATGTTGCCGGAGGTGTCGCCCTTGCGCCAGTACTCCTGGCGCGAACGCGACCAGTACGTCGCACGACCGGACGTGAGGGTGCGCCGCAGGGCCTCCTCGTCGACCCACGCCATCATGAGCACCTCGTGCGAGTCGTACTGCTGCACGATCACCGGGGCGAGCCCATCGGAGTTCCAGGCCACCTGGGCGACCCTGGCATCGAGATCGGTCATCGGACCAGCACTCCTTCTGCGCGCAGCGCATCCTTCACATCGCCGACGGTCAGCGCGCCCGTGTGGAACACGCTCGCGGCGAGCACGGCATCGGCTCCCGCGTGGATCGCCGGGGCGAAGTGCTCCACGGCACCGGCACCACCGGAGGCGATCACGGGGACGGTCGCGACCTCACGCATGAGGCTCACCAGCTCGAGGTCGAAACCGTCGCGCGTGCCATCCGCGTCGATCGAGTTCACGAGAAGCTCTCCGGCCCCGCGCTCGGCAGCTTCGCGCGCCCACTCCAGGGCATCGAGCGTCGTCTGCGTGCGGCCTCCGTGCGTGGTGACGACGAAACCGGAGGCGGTGTCCCCCGCGCGCTTGACGTCGAGCGACAGCACGAGCACCTGTGCGCCGAAGCGGTCGGCGATCTCGCCGATGAGGTCGGGCCGCGCGATGGCCGCGGAGTTGACGCCGACCTTGTCCGCACCAACGGCCAGAAGCCGAGCGACGTCGTCGACGGTGCGCACTCCCCCGCCGACGGTCAACGGCACGAAGACCTGCTCCGCCGTGCGCTGCACGACGTCGTAGGTCGTCGCACGGGCGTCGACCGTGGCCGTGACATCGAGGAAGGTGATCTCGTCCGCGCCCTGAGCGGCGTAGTGCCGGGCGAGTTCGACAGGGTCCCCCATGTCGCGGAGGTTCTCGAAGTTCACGCCCTTCACGACGCGGCCGTCGGCGACGTCGAGGCACGGGATCACGCGCCGCGCGAGAGCCATCAGAGCCTCGCGGCGTGGATGGCGGTGACGAGGATCGCCCGCGCTCCGAGCGCGTAGAGGTCGTCCATCACCTGGTTCACGCGCTTGCGCGGGATCATCACCCGGACGGCGACCCAGGCGGGATCGCGCAGCGGCGAGATCGTCGGAGACTCTCGCCCCGGAGCGATCGCGACGGCCTGATCGACGAGTTCGGCCGGCAGGTCGTAGTCGACCAGCACGTAGCGGCGGGCGACCATCACCCCGCGCAGGCGACGCAACAGCGTGTCGGTGCCATCGGCATCGCCGTCACGGCTGATCAGTACGGCCTCGGACTCGAGGATCACCGGGCCGAAGATCTCCAGACCCGCCTGACGGAGGGTCGTACCGGTCGAGACCACATCGGCCACGGCATCCGCCACTCCCAGGCGCACGGCCGACTCGACGGCACCGTCGAGCTGCACGAGTTCGGCGGTGACACCGTGCTCGCGCAGGAAGGCGCCGACGAGGCCCGGGTAGGCGGACGCGACGCGCACGCCCTCGAGGTCCTCCAGCGAGGAGAATCGCCCCGGAGGGCCCGCGAAGCGGAACGTCGAGCCACCGAATCCGAGCTGCTCGATCTCGCGCGCGGGCTGCTGCACGTCGAGGAGGAGGTCACGACCGGTGATCCCCACGTCGAGCGCGCCGGACGCCACATAGGTGGCGATGTCACGCGGGCGGAGGAAGAAGAACTCGACGTCGTTCTCGGCGTCGATCACGTGCAGGGTCTTGGGGTCGCGCCGGCCGGCGTATCCGGCCTCCGCGAGCATCTCGGCGGCGGTCTCGGAGAGAGAGCCCTTGTTGGGAACGGCAATGCGCAGCATGTCTGACTTTCAGATCGAATCGGGATGGGCGGAGCGCATCACAGATGTCGATAGACGTCCTGCAGGGAGAGTCCCTTCGCGAGCATCATCACCTGAACGTGGTAGAGCAGCTGGGAGATCTCCTCGGCGGCGGCCTCATCGGATTCGTACTCCGAGGCCATCCAGACCTCGGCGGCCTCCTCGACGATCTTCTTGCCGATGGTGTGCACGCCGCCGTCGAGCTCGGCGACCGTGCCCGATCCCTCGGGTCGGGTCTCGGCCTTGACGCTGAGCTCGGCGAACAGCTCGTCGAAAGTCTTCACGCTTCCAGGCTACCGGCTCCCGCGAGGCCCCTGAGCCGCGTGACGGCGGCTTCGACGTCGTCGGCACCGTACACCGCCGATCCCGCGACGAAGGTGTCGGCCCCCGCGGCTGCGGCGATCTCGATCGTGCGATCGGAGATCCCCCCGTCCACCTGCAACCACACATCGGATCCCCGACGCCGCGCCTCGTCGGCGAGTCCGCGCAGCTTCGGCATCGTCTCGGGTATGAACCCCTGGCCGCCGAAGCCGGGCTCGACGGTCATCACGAGGATCTGATCGAACTCGTCGAGGATGTCGTAAAGACTCTCCCCCGCGGTCCCCGGCTTGATCGCCACGCCGGCACGCGCACCGATGTCGCGCAGACGGCGGGCGAGCGCCACCGGATCGGCGGCGGCCTCGAGATGGAACGTCACGCTCGCGGCCCCCAGCTCGGCGTAACCGGGAGCCCAGCGGTCGGGATCCGAGATCATCAGATGCACGTCGAGCGGGATCGGACTCGTCGCCTGGATCCGCTCGACCATCTGCGGTCCGAACGTGAGATTCGGCACGAAGTGGTTGTCCATGACGTCGACGTGCGCGAAGTCGGCGGAGGCGATCTTCGCGAGGTCCCTCTGCATGTTGACGAAATCGGCGGCGAGGATGCTCGGGTTGATGCGCGGCGCGCGGGGAAGCTCCACGGTCACTCTCCCTTCGGTACGCGCTGCAGGAGCGCGAGGAACATGGCGTCGGTGCCGTGACGGTGCGGCCACAGCTGGACGGAACCGGACTCGGCGCGGCCGTCGGATGCGAGATCGATCGGCGAACGGGAGATCTCGGAGATCACGGCCCGGGCATCGAGCTCGACGAGGTCCTCCCTCCCGCGGAGAACCTCCTGCACCACTCCGGTCGTCTCGGCGAGGTGAGGTGAACAGGTGACGTAGGCCACGATGCCGCCGGGCGCGAGGGCGTCGACCGCCGCCGACAGCAGCTGCTCCTGGAGCGGAACCAGCTCGGCGACATCGGCGGGTGACTTGCGCCAGCGTGCCTCCGGGCGTCGCCTCAGCGCACCGAGACCGGTGCAGGGAGCGTCGACGAGCACGCGATCGAACTCGCCGGGGCGAGAGGCGGCGAGCACACGGCCATCCTCTTCGTGCACCGGGATGTCTCCGGGGACCGGACGCAGCGCGCTGCGCACCAGCCCCGCGCGGGTCGGGACCACCTCGTTCGCTTCGAGCACGGCACCGGTCTCGTGGGCGATCGCGCCGAGCAGGGCGGTCTTGCCGCCGGGGCCCGCGCAGAGGTCGAGCCACTTCTCTCCGGGGGCGATCGGCTTCGCCGCGGCGAGAGCCAGCGCGACGAGCTGTGAGCCCTCGTCCTGCACGCGGACGGTTCCGCGCGCATCGGTGATGATGCGGTGGGGATCGCCGCCGGGCGATCCGAACGCGGTCGCGGCATACGGGCGACGGGGTTCCGCCGGCTCGGCGAGCCCGGGAAGGGCGACCAGCGTCACCTCCGGAGAGGCATTGTCGGCCTCGAGAAGCGCATCGAGTTCCGACACCCGGCCCTCGGCGTCGAGCGCTCGGCGAAGCGCACGGATCACCCAGACGGGATGCGCGCTGCGCAGTGCCAGGCGCTCGTCATCGGACCGCGCGGACGACTCGATCTTGTCCTGCCACTCGCCCGGCGTCTCGCGCGAGACGCGGCGGAGCACGGCGTTGGCGAAGCTCGACGCTCCCCGGCTCACCTCGGTGGCGACGATGTTCACCGACTCGTTCACCGCGGCGTGCGATGCCACGCGCGTGGCGAGCAGCTGATGCACGGCCAGGCGCAGCGCATCGAGGACCGCAGGATCGATCGAGTCGACCGGACGATCGGCAGCGGCGGAGATGATCGCGTCGTAGGTGCCGCGACGGCGGAGCGTGCCGTAGGTGAGCTCGGTCGCCAGCGCCGCGTCCTGCGGAGTGAGTCCGGCTTCGCCGATCGCGTGCGGCAGCGCGAGGTTCGCGTAGGCGTCGTCCTCGGACACGGCACGAAGGACTCCGTAGGCCACCCGTCGTGCGGGCTGCACGGTGCGGGCCTGCACCCGCTGCCCGCTGCCCCGTGCAGATCGCTGCGTGGCATCGGTCCGGGGACGGGAGGGACCGGGCTTGCCCGGGCGCCGTCGCTTGTCGTCGCTCATGATCCCGCACGCATCCCTTCGGCGTCCCGCTGTCCGCGCCACCAGTCGGCGGCGTTCATGGCTCCCTTGCCCGCGGGTTGCACGCGCGTGACGGCGAGCGGGGCGGACGCGGTGCCGATCAGCACCGCCGTCTTCGTCGCGCTGATTTCTCCCGGTGCGAGCTGAGCGCTCTCAGTAGCAGGAGCGGCTTCGAGGATCTTCACCCGCTGTCCGCCGACGGTCGTATGCGCGCCGGGTTCGGGGGTGACCCCGCGGAACCGCGCGAAGACGGCCTCGACCGGGGCCGACCAGTCGAGGGCGCCGTCCTCGAGCGTGAGTTTGGGGGCGAAGGTGGGCGCTCCCGTCTGGGGAACGGCGCGGGCGCTGCCGTCGGCGATCGCGGCGACCACGTCGGCGGTGAGCGCCGCACCGTCGTCGGCGAGTGCCGCGAGGGCGACGTCTGCGGTCGACGAGTCGGGAAGCGCGATCTCCCGCGTCGCGAACACGTCGCCCGCATCGAGCTCTGCGACGAGCCGGAACACGCTCGCACCGAGCACGGGATCGCCGGCGATCAGCGCGCGCTGCACCGGTGCGGCGCCGCGCCACGCGGGCAGGATCGAGAAATGCAGGTTGATCCAGCCCTCGCGGGGCGCCGAGAGGAGCGGCTCCCGCACGAGGCCACCGTAGGCGACAATCACGCCGAGCTCCGGTTCGAGGGCGAGGATGCGTTCGGTCGCCTCGGTGTCGAGACGGGCAGCGGCGATGACGGGGATGCCGAGCTCGACAGCGGCCTGGGCGACCGGGGACGGCGTGAGCACCCGTTTGCGTCCGAGCGGCGCATCGGGTCGTGTGACGACACCGACGACATCGTGCTCGGTCGCCAGGCGGCGGAGCGTGGGAACGGCGGCGGCCGGTGTGCCGGCGAAGACGAGGCGCATGAAAGGTTCTCCGGAGGGATCAGAGTTCAGGATCGAGGATATCGAGGCGGACGGTGAGGCTGCTCCGCGGATTCTTCCCGCGACCGCGGCGGCTGGCGACCGCTTCGGCGACGACGGCGGCGCGCAGCGCGGTTACCACCCGTGTTCCGGCGCCGTACTCGAACCGTACGAGCGCGCGCACGCGGGCAGGGATGTCGTCGGACTCGACGGGCACGGGTCCCAGCACGGCATCCGAGGGCAGCGCGAGCTCTCCGAGCGCGATGAGCGCGCGCGAGACGGCGGCCGCCGACCCCTCGACGAGAGCGACCCGCGTCGTGGGCGGCATGTGCAGGGGTGCGCGGCTCTCGAGCTCGGAGCGGGCGTAACCGCTCTGGTTCCAGGTCGCCAGCGCGCGCGCGGCCTGGCCGTTCACGCCGACGAGGTGGATGGGTGCGCCGTGAGCCGCGAGAGCCGCAGCATTCGACCACCAGCGCAGACACGACTCGCCGATACGAAGGTCCGGCGATTGCAGCATCCGCGGGCCGTCGAGCAGGACGACCGCTCGATACCCGCCGTCGGCTGCGGGTTCGGCACCGCGCGTCGCCACGACCAGCGCGGGCTTGGCATCGACCCGCTCGACGGGGTGCGCACCGTCCGCCACGATCACTCGGACTCCCGGGAATGCGCGACCGAGTTCATCGGCCGTGCGTTCACTGCCCGAGGACGCGAGGCGCAGCTTCGTCGACGAGCACGTCGGGCAGGTCCAGGCGCGTGCGCTCCGACCGCACCAGCCGCACACCGGCACCGCGCCCCGATGGCGTGCGCCGAGGGGACCGCCGCAGTGCGCACAGCGCGCGGGCGCCCGGCACTCGGCGCACACCAGGGAAGGAGCGAATCCGGGGCGCGACACCTGGACGAGCACCGGTCCCTCCGCCGTCGCCTCACGGGCGGCGAGGAAGGCCGACGAGGGCATGCGCTGCGCGGTGGGCTGCTCCATCTCCTGCGGCGTGCTCAGGATGACGCGGGGAAGGACGCGGCGTGTCGCTCGGATGTCGCGGAGCCACCCGAGGGCGACGAGACGTTCGACGTCGGTCGTGCGGGTGTGCCCGGCGAGGAGGAGAGCGGACCCCTCTTCGCCCTGGCGGAGGAGGGCCGCGTCGCGCGCGTTGACGTACGGGGCCAGCGGCTCGCCGAGCAGCGGGTCGCCGTCGTCCCAGATCACGACGAGTCCCGCCCGCACGGGCGCATAGACGGCGGAGCGGTTGCCGACGACGATGCAGGGCGCGTCCTCGAGCGAGCGGAGGAATGCGCGGTAACGATCCGGGTTCGTCTGGCGCGAGTCGTAGCGCACCACCTGCTCCGCCGGGACGAGGTCGGCGAGGGCGGCGAGCACCCGATCGAGATCACGGTGATCGGGAACGACCAGGATCGATGATCTCCCGGCGGCGAGAGTGCGCACGGCGGCGCCGGCGAGAAGCACGGCCCATGCCGGTCGGCCGTCGTCGAGACCCGGAATGGCCTCGACCGCCGCACGTCCTCCGTCGCTCAGGGTCTCCCCCAGTCCGTCGTACAGGGAGACGACGGCCTCCGCTGCGGCGACGACCTCGGCGGACGGCTCGAACGGCGAGGAGTCGGCGGTCCAGGCCTTCTCGACGCGCACCTGCCGCTTCGGGATGACGAGGCGGAGGATGTCGGATGCCGAACCCGCGGCGCGATCGGCGACCGCTCGGGCGAGCCGGTGCAATCGCTCCGGCAGCACCTGGACCGGAGAGACGACGGTGTCGACCTCGGACAGCGGCCGGTCGGCGTCGTCCTCGGTGCCGACCTCGACGACGTAGCCGTCGATCACCCGCCCCGCCGTGCGCAGCGGCACTTTCACGCGCACACCGGGCGCGACGTCGCCGAGCTCGGCGGGAACCGCGTAGTCGAAGAGACGGTCGAGCTGCGGCAGCGGCGAGTCGAGCAGCACGCGCGCGATGCGCCGGCTCTCGGCGCTCATGGGAGGTGGCGTTCCGTCACAGGCCGGCGGCGCGGCGCAGCTCGTCGACCCGATCCGTGCGCTCCCACGTGAAGTCGGGCAGCTCTCGGCCGAAGTGACCGTAGGCAGCGGTCTGCGCGTAGATCGGGCGCAGCAGGTCGAGCTGTTCGATGATCGCCTGCGGTCGCAGATCGAAGACCTCGTTGATGGCCCGGGTGATGATCTCGTCGGAGACCTTGCCGGTGCCGAAGGTCTCGACGTAGAGGCCCACAGGGCGCGCGACGCCGATCGCGTAGGCGACCTGCACCTCGAGCCGGTCCGCCAGTCCGGCCGCGATCGCGTTCTTCGCGACCCAGCGGGTCGCGTACGCGCCCGAGCGATCGACCTTGGACGGGTCCTTGCCGCTGAACGCTCCCCCGCCGTGGCGCGCAGCCCCGCCGTAGGTGTCGATGATGATCTTGCGTCCGGTCAGGCCGGCGTCGCCCTTGGGGCCACCCGTGACGAACGGGCCCGCAGGGTTGATGTAATACGTGACGTCATCGAGGTCGAGGCCCGTGGTCTCGAGCACCGGCGCGATCACGCGCTCGCGCACGAGGGACTTGAGCTCGTCCTGAGAGATGTCGGGGTGGTGCTGGGTCGACACGACGACCGCGTCGACGGTCTTCGGGGTGAAGCCGTCGTAGCCGAGCGTGACCTGCGTCTTGCCGTCGGGGCGGAGGAAGGGGAGCTCGCCGCTGCGGCGGACCTCGGTGAGGCGTTCGGCGATGCGATGCGCCGTCCACGCCGCCATGGGCATGAGCTGCGGCGTCTCGTTCGTCGCGAACCCGAACATGATGCCCTGATCGCCGGCTCCGAGGCCGTCGAGCGGGTCGACGGAGGAACCGTCGCGGTGCTCCTGCGCGTTGTCGACGCCGTGCGCGATGTCGGTGGACTGCTCGCCCACGGAGACGCTCACGCCGCAGGAGTCGCCGTCGAAGCCGGTCTCGCTGGAGGTGTAGCCGATGCCGTTGACCACCTGGCGGACGATCGTCGGGATGTCGACGTACGCCTCGGTACGGATCTCGCCGGCCACGTGCACGAGGCCGGTGGTGACGAGGGTCTCGACTGCGACGCGGGAGTCCTGGTCCTTCGAGAGCAGACCGTCGAGGATGCTGTCCGAGATCTGGTCGCAGATCTTGTCCGGGTGCCCTTCGGTGACGGACTCGGACGTGAACAGACGCAGGGCGCTCATCGGGGACTCCAGAACGGGATCGGAAGGGGAAGGGCTGATGAACCCATTCTGGCCCGCGCCACCGACAGAGCGGGTGCGCGGGCCGCGAATATCACTCTGCGTGACGCAGGCGGAGCTTGTCCTCGTTGATCTCGTGCAGCGCGATCGTGAGCGGCTTGTCCTCGACCGAGGAGTCGACGAGCGGGCCGACGTTGTCGAAGAGGTTGCCCTCGTGCAGATCGGAGTAGTAGTCGTTGATCTGACGTGCGCGCTTCGACGCGTAGATCACGAGCTCGTACTTCGAGTCGACGCGGTCGAGCAGGTTGTCGATGGGGGGATCGATGATGCCCTTGGTGTGGTGTCCGGCCATGATGAGACCTCCTGATCAGGCGACGGGATCGTCGCGAAGACGGTGCGATGGGCGCGCGAGAGCACTCAGCGCGCAGAGCTTGAAGACAATTCTACGACCTCGTCGGCCGCAGCGGCGACCGTCTCGTTCACGATGAGGTGGTCGAACTCGTTCTGCGCGGCCAGTTCGACCTTCGCGGTGCGCAGTCGGCGCGCCCGTTCCTCGGGGCCCTCGGTGCCTCGTCCGACCAGCCGCTGCACCAGTTCGTCCCAGCTCGGCGGCAGCAGGAAGATGAGCGTGGCCGACGGTTCGGCGGCCCGCACCTGGCGCGCGCCCTGCAGATCGATCTCGAGCAGCACCGTCCTGCCCTCGGCCAGTGCGGCGTCGATCGGCGCCCGCGGCGTGCCGTAGCGGGAACGGTTGTGCACGACGGCGTACTCCAGGAGCTCACCCTCGGCGATGAGCCGATCGAACTCGGCGTCGTCGACGAAGTAGTAGTGCACCCCGTCGACCTCGCCCGGTCGCGGAGCCCTCGTCGTGGCCGAGACCGAGAGGTGGATCTCGGGGTGGTTCTCGCGGATGTGCGCCGCCACGGTGCCCTTGCCGACAGCCGTCGGGCCCGCGAGGACGAGCAGTCGGCTGCGTGCCCCGCGCGGCTCCGGAACCGGGAAGCGGCCGTCGAGCCACTCCGAGAGCGCGGCGCGCTGACGCACGCCCAGTCCGCCGAGGCGCTTCACCGGGGAGATCCGCAACTCGTCGAGGACGCGATCGCGCTTGCCCGCCCCGATCGCCGGGAGCGCCAGCAGGAAGTCGGTGATCCGCAACGAACCCTCGACCGAGTCGGCATCCTCCGTCGCGCGTCGCAGCACCGTCTGCGGCGTCACCACGCGCGTGGTCAGATCGCGCTTGAGCGATGCGCGTGCACGCCGGCGTTCGACCGCCTTGCGCGCCGCCGCGGCGCGGTCGACCTCGGGAACCACCCGGACATCAGACATTCAGGGACTCCTCGTACTCTGCGACGCGCGCGGTCACGGCATCGGCCAATCCGTTCGGCCCGGCGGCGAGAACGCTCCGGCTCTCACTCGCGATCACGCAGGGCGCCATGGTGCCGAAACGCGGGCGCAGATCCTGCGGGGTCGCGCCCTGCGCTCCGAACCCCGGGGCGAGGATGGGCGCGGGTGGGGCGAACGCCGCGATCGCGGCATCCGTCCAGTCCACGGTCGCACCGATCACGAAGCCCGCGCTCCCCCACTCGCCGTCGGAGACGGCGGAGGCGTTGCGCGTGGACACCTCGTCGATCACCTGCGCGGAAACGGTCGAGCCGCCAGAACCCGTGGACGCCTGCAGCGACCGCGCCTCCGGGTTGCTGGTCGCCGCCAGGACGAACAGCCCCTTCCCGTGCGTGTGCGCCAGAGCGAGAGCGCCGTCGAGCGCCCCCACACCGAGATACGGGTTCACCGTCAGCGCGTCGGCTTCGAGCGGCGAGCCCGGGGTCAGCCAGGCGGCCGCGTACGCATCCATGGTGCTGCCGATGTCGCCGCGCTTCGCATCGGCGATCACCAGCAGGCCCGCTCGCCGTGCAGCGGCCAGCACGTCCTCGAGGGCCGCGAAGCCCGCCGAACCGAAACGCTCGAAGAACGAGACCTGCGGCTTCACGAAGGCGACGCGCTCGGCGACGGCGTCCACCGTGCGAAGACCGAACTCCCGCACGCCTCGGGCGTCGTCGGCCAGACCCCACGACGCCAGCAGCGCCGCGTGCGGATCGATGCCGACGCAGAGCGGGCCGCGCGCGAGGATCCCCGCGCGCGCCCGCTCACCGAAACCTGCACTCACACCGTGGCCTGACGGTCGAGCGCATACTCCTGCAGGCTCTTCACCTGGAAGCCCTCGTCGGCCGCGTCCATACCGCTCACGGCAGCGCCGAGCACGGCCATGGTCGTGAACAGCGCCTTGTCAGCGGCGACGGCCGCCGCGCGGATCTCGTAGCCGTCGGCACGCGCCGTGCCACCCGAGGGGGTGTTCACGACGATGTCGATCGCTCCGTCGTTGATCAGGTCGACGATGTTCTGCGCGCCCGACTCCTGGGTCTCGCTGAACTTCTCCACGACCTGCACCGCGATGCCGTTGCGGGAGAGGATCTCCGCCGTACCCTCGGTCGCGACGATCGTGAAACCGAGCTGCTGCAGCCGGTGCGCGGGCAGGATGACCGCCCGCTTGTCGGAGTCGGCGACCGAGATGAACACGGTGCCCGAGGTGGGCATGCCCCCGTATGCCGCCGCCTGGCTCTTGGCGAAGGCCGTCGGGAAGTCCTTGTCGATGCCCATGACCTCACCGGTCGAGCGCATCTCCGGTCCGAGCACGGAGTCGACGATCTTGCCGTCCTTGGTGCGGAAGCGCTTGAACGGGAGCACGGCTTCCTTCACCGCGACGGGGGAGCCGAGCGGCACCCGCGAACCGTCGTTCTCGGGCAGCATGCCCTCGGACTTCAGCTCGGCGATCGTGGAGCCGGCCATGACGCGGCTGGCCGCCTTCGCGAGCGGGATCCCCAGCGCCTTCGAGACGAACGGGACCGTGCGGCTGGCGCGCGGGTTGGCCTCGATCACGTAGAGCACGCCGGCGCTGATCGCGAACTGCACGTTCAGCAGGCCGCGGACTCCGACGCCCTGAGCGATCGCGAGCGTCGCGGTGCGCACTCGATCGATGTCGCTGCGTCCGAGCGAGATGGGCGGAAGGGTGCAGCTCGAGTCACCGGAGTGGATGCCGGCCTCCTCGAGGTGCTCCATCACGCCGCCGATGTAGAGCTCGGTGCCGTCGAACAGCGCGTCGACGTCGATCTCGATCGCGTCGTCGAGGAAGCGGTCGACGAGAAGGGGCTTGCCCTCCTCGATGACGACCTCGCCGGCGGTGCGCACGAAGTAGTCGCGCAGGCTCTCGGTGTCGTAGACGATCTCCATGCCGCGACCACCGAGCACGAAGCTCGGGCGCACGAGAACCGGGTAGCCGATGTCCTCGGCGACCGCCACGGCACCGTCGACGTCGATCGCGGTACCGTGGCGCGGGGCCACGAGCCCGGCGGCGTCGAGGATGCCGCTGAACAGCGCCCGCTCCTCCGCGAGGTCGATCGCGGCAGGACTCGTGCCGAGGATCGTGTACCCCGCCGCCTCGATGCCCTTCGCGAGCCCCAGCGGGGTCTGGCCGCCGAGCTGGCAGACGACACCCAGGATGGTGCCGCTGGCGGCCTCGGCGTCGAGGACCTCGAGGACGTCTTCGAGCGTCAGGGGCTCGAAGTACAGACGGTCCGAGGTGTCGTAGTCGGTCGACACGGTCTCCGGGTTGCAGTTGACCATGACGGTCTCGTACCCGGCATCCGACAGCGCGAACGACGCGTGCACGCACGAGTAGTCGAACTCGACTCCCTGTCCGATGCGGTTCGGTCCCGAGCCGATGATGACGACCTTGGTGCGTTCGGAGGGCTCGACCTCGGTCTCGAAGTCGTAGCTCGAGTAGTGGTACGGCGTGAGGGCGGGGAACTCGCCGGCGCAGGTGTCGACGGTCTTGTAGACCGGGCGGATGCCGAGGCCGCGGCGCACGCCGCGGATCTCGTCCTCGCTCTCGCCGCGGATCTCGGCCAGCTGCGCGTCGGAGAAGCCGTGCTCCTTCGCGTAGCGCAGGGTGGCGGCGTCGAGCTCGGGAGCGGTGCGCACGATCTCGGCGACCTCGTTGATGAGGACGATCTGGTCGAGGAACCAGGGGTCGATCGCGGTCGCGTCGAAGGCCTGCTCGATCGTCGCGCCCTTGCGCAGCGCCTGCTGCAGCACCACGATGCGACCGTCCGTCGGCGTCTTCGAGATCTCGAGGAGCTCTTCGACGGAGCGCTCCTCCGGACCCCAGTGGAAGCTCGAGCCGCGCTTCTCGAGGGAACGCAGCGCCTTCTGCAGGGCCGTGGCGTAGTTGCGACCGATGGCCATCGCCTCGCCGACCGACTTCATGGTGGTCGTGAGGGTGACGTCGGCGGCCGGGAACTTCTCGAACGCGAAGCGGGGCACCTTCACCACGACGTAATCGAGCGTGGGCTCGAAGCTCGCCGGCGTCACGCCGGTGATGTCGTTCGGGATCTCGTCGAGGCGGTAGCCGAGGGCGAGCTTCGCCGCGAGCTTCGCGATCGGGAATCCGGTCGCCTTCGAGGCCAGCGCGCTCGAACGCGAGACGCGGGGGTTCATCTCGATCACGATGATGCGCCCGTTCTCGGGGTTCACCGCGAACTGGATGTTGCAGCCACCGGTGTCGACGCCGACGGCGCGGATGATGTCGATGCCGATGTCGCGCAGCTTCTGGTACTCGCGGTCGGTGAGCGTGAGCGCCGGAGCGACGGTGATCGAGTCGCCGGTGTGCACGCCGACCGGGTCGACGTTCTCGATCGAGCAGACGACGACCGTGTTGTCGGACGTGTCGCGCATGAGCTCGAGCTCGTACTCCTTCCAGCCGAGGATCGACTCCTCGAGGAGCACCTCGTTGGTGGGCGAGTCGTGCAGACCCGCGCCGGCGATGCGCCGCAGGTCCTCCTCGTCGTAGGCGAATCCGGAGCCGAGGCCGCCCATGGTGAAGCTCGGGCGCACCACAAGCGGGTACCCGAGCTCGTCGGCGGCCGCCAGCACCTCGTCCATGGTGTGCGCGATGCGCGAGTCGGCCACGTCGGCGCCGGCGTCGAGCACGAGCTGCTTGAAGATCTGGCGGTCCTCGCCCTTGTTGATCGCCTCGAAGTTCGCGCCGATCAGCTCGACGTCGTACTTCTCGAGGATGCCGTGGTTGTGGAGCTGGATCGCCGCGTTGAGCGCGGTCTGGCCGCCGAGGGTCGGAAGGATCGCGTCGGGGCGCTCCTTCGCGATGATGGTCTCGATGACCTCCCAGGTGATCGGCTCGACGTACGTGGCGTCGGCGAAGTCCGGGTCGGTCATGATCGTCGCGGGGTTCGAGTTGACGAGGATGACGCGCACGCCCTCCTCGCGGAGCACGCGGCACGCCTGGGTGCCGGAGTAGTCGAACTCGCAGGCCTGGCCGATGACGATCGGGCCGGAGCCGATGACGAGGACGGAGTTGATGTCGTCGCGCTTGGGCATTACTTGGCGTCCTTCTGGCTGGCGATGACCAGGTCGCGGAACCGGTCGAAGAGGTAGTTGGCGTCGTGCGGTCCTGCCGCGGCCTCCGGGTGGTACTGCACCGAGAAGGCGGGGATGTCGAGAGCGCGGAGGCCCTCGACCACGTTGTCGTTGAGGCCGACGTGGCTGACCTCGACCTTGCCGTAGCCGTTCGGGCTGTCGAACGCGCCGTCGAGCGGAGCGTCGACCGCGAACCCGTGGTTGTGCGCGGTGATCTCGACGCGCCCGGTGGACTTGTCGAGCACGGGCTGGTTGATGCCGCGGTGTCCGAACGGCAGCTTGTAGGTGCCGAGGCCGAGCGCGCGCCCCAGCAGCTGGTTGCCGAAGCAGATGCCGAAGAACGGCAGGCCGTCGTCGAGCACGGCGCGCAGGAGCTCGACGTGGTCGCCGGATGCCGCGGGGTCACCCGGGCCGTTCGAGTAGAAGACGGCGACGGGGTCGATCGCGCGGATGTCGTCGATGGTCGATGTCTGCGGCATCACGTGCACCTCGAAACCGCGGGAGGCGAGGTTGTCGATCGTGGCCTGCTTGACCCCGAGGTCGAGGACGGCGAGGTTGCCGACCCGCTCCCCCAGCGCCGTCGTGATCGTGACGGCGTCGACCGAGACCTCGGCCGACAGGTTCTGACCCGCCATCTGCGGCGCTTCGCGCACGATGCGCACCTGCTCCTCGGCGTCGAGCGCGGCATCCGCTCCCGAGAAGATGCCGCCGCGCATGGAGCCGGCGGAACGGATGTGGCGCGTGATGGCGCGGGTGTCGATACCGCTGATGCCCACGATCCCGTCCTGCACGAGGACGTCGTCGAGCGAAGCGTTCGCGCGCCAGTTCGAGACGACGCGCGAGGGGTCGCGCACGATGTAGCCGGCGACCCAGATGCGGCGGGACTCGGGGTCCTCGTCGTTCATCCCCGTGTTGCCGATGTGGGGTGCGGTCTGCAGCACGATCTGGCCGGCGTACGACGGGTCGGTGATCGTCTCCTGGTATCCGGACATTCCGGTCGAGAAGACGACCTCGCCGAGGGTGGTGCCGCGCGCGCCGTAGGCGCGGCCGGTGTAACGGGTGCCGTCCTCGAGGACGAGCACGGCGGATTCGGGAAGAGCGGTCATTCTGTGGCTCCTGTGTCGTGAGCGGCGGGGATGAGCCGTCGCAGGTCGGAGATGAGGTTCTGGGGATCGCCGGTGGCGAGTCGCAGGTAGGAATCGACGACGGTGTGGTCGTCGGCCCGCCAGTCGATCCGCACGAGTCCGCCCGGCTCGACCACGCGGTCGATGGTGACGGTCGCGCGGCCGATGTCGACCAGGCGGGAGGAGGCGAGGAACACGGTCGGTGCTCCGTCGAGGCAGAGCGCCACGCCGCGGTCCGTGATCGCGAGCTCACCGCGTGCGCGGTAGGCCAGCGGCGAGATCGCGAGGCGCTCGAGGGGCTGGTCGTGCTTGGTCGTCGAGACGTAGAGCACTTCATGACGCGACGCGACCTCGGCGTGCTCGGGCACTCCCAGCGGAGCGACGATCGCCGAATCGCGTCGCTGCCGTCGTCGCCACGAGAGCAGCATCGTCAGCAGGATGAGGAGGGCGACGGCGATGGTGATCGCGATCGCGATGTCCCGTGCGCTCATGCGTTCAGGTCCTCGACCAGCGAGCCGGCGTCGACCGTCAGCCGTCCGCCGTGCACCGTGTACTCCACCCGACCGGGCAGGGCCCGACCGAGGTAGGGAGAGTTGGTGCTGCGCCCGTGCAGGTCCCCCTCGCTGAAGACGCCCTCGACCGAGGCGTCGTAGAGCGCGAGCTGCGCGGGCTGTCCGGCGAGGAGCGGTGTGCCGTGACCGGTGAGACGACCGATCCTGGCCGGGGTCGCGCTCATCACCCGAGCGACGTCCTCCCAGCCGAGCAGTCCGGTCTGCACCATCGACTGGTGCACGACGCGCAGGGCGCTCTCGAGCCCCACCATGCCGTTCGCGGCGGCCTGCCACTCGCACGCCTTCGCCTCGCTCGGGTGCGGCGCGTGATCGGTGGCCACGATGTCGATCGTGCCGTCCGCGAGGCCCTCGCGCACGGCGAGCACGTCCTCCTCGCGGCGCAGCGGCGGGTTGACCTTGTAGCGGGCGTCGTATCCTCGCACGAGCTCGTCAGTGAGGAGCAGGTGGTGCGGGGTGACCTCGGCGGTCACCGCGATCCCGCGCTTCTTGGCCCAGCGGATGATGTCCACCGACCCCGCCGTCGACAGATGGCAGACGTGCAGGCGCGACCCGACGTGCTCTGCGAGCAGCACGTCGCGCGCGATGATCGACTCCTCAGCGACCGCGGGCCAGCCCGTGAGCCCGAGCTCCGCCGAGACGGTGCCCTCGTTCATCTGGGCGCCCTCGGTGAGGCGCGGATCCTGTGCGTGCTGGGCGATCACGCCGTCGAAGGACTTCACGTACTCGAGCGCGCGCCGCATGATGAGCGGATCGAAGACGCAGAAGCCGTCGTCGCTGAAGACGCGTACCCGGGCGCGCGAGGAGGCCATGGCGCCGAGCTCGGCCAGCCGCTCGCCCTTCTGCCCGACGGTGACCGCGCCGATCGGCTGCACGGTGGCGTAGCCTGCGGCCTCGCCCAGGGCGAGTTCCTGCTCGACGACGCCGGCGGTGTCGGCGACCGGCGAGGTGTTCGGCATCGCGAAGACGGCCGTGAACCCGCCGGATGCCGCGGCCCGCGTGCCGGTGAGGATGGTCTCGGATGCCTCGTAGCCGGGCTCCCGCAGGTGGGTGTGGAGGTCGACCAGGCCCGGCAGTGCGACCAGGCCGTCGGCGTCGATGACTCGAGCGCCGGCGCGGCTGAGACCGCTGCCGATCTCGGCGATCAGGCCGTCCTCGATGATGATGTCGGCACTGTCCGTGCCGAGCAGCTTCGCACCGGTGATGACGAGGGTCTCGCTCACAGGTCTCCCCCTCGTTCGTCGTCTCGTTCCCCTGCCAGCAGCAGGTACAGCACCGCCATGCGCACGGATACTCCGTTGGTGACCTGCTCCAGCACCGTGGAGCGAGGCGAATCGGCCGCTTCGGAGGAGATCTCCAGTCCGCGGTTCATCGGTCCGGGGTGCATCACAATGCTACCGTCCGGAAGACCGGCCACACGCCGTGCGTCGAGTCCCCAGCGCCGTGAATACTCCCGCTCAGTGGGGAAATACGCGGCATTCATCCGTTCGAGCTGGATCCGCAGCATCATGACCGCGTCCGGTTCGCCGGCCAGCGCCTCGTCGAGGTCGTAGACCACGCGGATCGGCCACAGCGATACGTTCTGCGGCACGAGCGTCGGCGGCGCGACGACGGTGACGTCGGCGCCGAGGGTCGTGAGCAGCCAGACGTTCGAGCGCGCGACCCGGGAGTGCAGCACGTCGCCGACGATCACCACACGCACGCCGGAGAGGTCGCGGCCTCGGCTGTCGGCACCGAACCGCCGCTTGCGGATCGTGAACGCGTCGAGCAGCGCCTGAGTGGGGTGCTCGTGCGTTCCATCGCCGGCGTTGACGACACCGGCGGAGATCCATCCGCTCGTCGCCAGGGTCTGCGGGGCGCCGGAGCCGGGGTGGCGGATGACGACCGCGTCGGCGCCGATCGCCTCGAGGGTCTGGGCCGTGTCCTTGAGGCTCTCGCCCTTCGACACGCTGGAGCCCTTGGCGGCGAAGTTGATGACATCGGCCGAGAGGCGCTTGGCGGCGGCCTCGAACGAGATGCGCGTCCGCGTCGAGTCCTCGAAGAAGAGGTTCACGACGGTCTTGCCCCGCAGGGTCGGGAGCTTCTTGACCTCGCGGGACTGCGTATCGGACATGTCCTCGGCGACGTCGAGGATGCGCAGGGCGGTGGCGCGATCGAGGGTGCGGGTATCCAGGAGGTGCCTCATTCGCCGATCGTCACCTCCTCGGCCCCGTCGTTCTCGACGAGACGCACGTTGACGCGCTCGGTGCGCGCGGAGGGGATGTTCTTGCCGACGAAATCGGGGCGGATCGGCAGCTCGCGGTGGCCGCGGTCGACCAGGATCGCCAGTCGCACGACGGACGGCCGGCCGATCGACTGGATCGCGTCGAGCGCGGCACGGATGCTCCGCCCGGAGAAGAGCACGTCGTCGACGAGCACGACCGTGCGCCCCTCGATACCGCCGGAGGGGATCTCGGTCGGACGCGGGGAACGCGTCGGATGCTTCGCCAGATCGTCGCGGAAGAGCGTGACGTCGAGCGCGCCCACCGGAACGGGACGCTGAGCGATCTCGCTGATCAGAGCGCCGAGGCGATGGGCGAGCGTCACTCCGCGGGTCGGAATGCCCAGCAGGACGAGGTCATCGGCCCCTCGATTCGATTCGAGGATCTCGTGCGCGATACGGGTCAGAGCCCGCGAGATATCGGCTTCGTGCAAGACGGTGCGTGCACTCATCAGCCGCTCCCTTCTCCGCCTCACAGGACGGTGTTAAAGGTTGCTTTCCTCACCAGTCTAGCGGGGTGTCAGCGCCAGCCGAGCACGTCGCGGGCCCTCGCGTCCGAAGCGGGGCATTCATCCTCTGGTGCGGAGCGGAGGCGCTCGTGTGAAAGCATCGCCGACTCGGCACCGGCCGCAGAGGTGATCGCCGCGAGCGCGGCTGCGATAGGAGCCGCCGCCGTCTCGACGATCGCGGGAGCACTCTCCGGGGCGGCGTGCGGATAGACGACGAGCTCGGCTATCCCGTTCGACACGCGCCGTGCCGTCGCGATGATGACGAGCTGCGGCGTGTCGGGCCGAGACGATTCCTCCCGGCGGCCGGCCAGGAAGCTCGCCAGGCGACTCCGCCGGTGCGCAGCCGCCCCTCGTCCGCTCGCTTCGAGGGCGACCGCGATCCATCCCGCCTCGTCCGCGGTATCGGCGAACGCGGACTCTCGCACAGCGAAACCCTGCTCGGCGAAGAAGTCCGTTGCGATGCGCAGGAGTCGATCGGTCGTCGAACGCACCACCCACCGCGCGCCCTCGAGGGCCGGGAGCGTCACGCGGTCAGCTCGCCTCGGCGAGCACGTCGCCGGCCGGCTCCTCGAGCTTCGAGGAGCGGATCGGGTGACCGCTCGTCGACAGGCAGCGACCATTCTTCAGGTCCCACTTCCAGTCGTGCATGCTGCACGTGAGGATGCCGTCGCCGTCGACCGTTCCGGTGCGGGTGAGGTCGGCGCGCAGGTGCGGGCACCGACGCTGCACGAGCCAGTCGCCGATCTCGGCGTCCTCGGTCTGGTCGGTCTGCTCCTGGTACCAGTTCTCGACGTACTCGATGCGGTCGACCGACAGGCACTTGAGGAACGTCGTCAGGAACTCGTTGAACTTGCCGCTGCGCCCGACCTGGAACTGCATCGACAGGAAGATCGAGTTCGACCAGTCGATCTCGTGATCACGGATGTTCGTCGAGACGAGGTCGGCGGGGATCGTGTACCAGTAGACGCACTCCTCCCCCGCGTACTCGCGCACCTTGGCGCGCGGGAAGTCGACCACCATGTCGAGGTCGCCGATCCGGAACCGCACGTTGCCGCCGACGCCGAGACGGATCGTGCGCGACTTCTTCAGCAACGGCTCCCACCACTCCTTGATCGCCGCGAGGATCTCCTCCGCGGGCAGCGCCTCGGCGCGCGAGGCCTCTTCGTCGCGGATCTCCTGCTGACGACTGGCGCGCTGCTCCTCGAGGTAGTCCCACTTCTCGTCGAAGATGTGCGAGATCTCGGCATCCGTGTACAGCGTCTGCTCTGTCGTGACGTCACCCGAGGCGACCGTGACGACCGTGCCAGGGATGAAGAGCTGACCGTCGTACTGCGGCGCCAGCTCCTTCATGTGCGCGAGGAACTGCTTCTGGTCGGTGAAGATCGATTCGCCGTTGCGCCCCGTGCCGTTGAAGTCGAAGAGCTCGTCGCGCAGGAACATGGGCGGGCCCGCCATCGGGAACACGTGCGGCGCATCGACCTTCTCGATGTAGTACATCGCGCGCTTGTTCTGCGCCTCACGCTTGAGCTGGGCGAAGTTCTGCTTCGCATCCATCGGGAGGTCGTAGACCATCGGCCACCAGATCGCGCCCGAGACCTGCGTGAAATACGCGTCGGGCTTGCCGAAGTGCAGCAGGCTGTCGAGGTCGAGCGGGTGCGAATCGTTCTGGTTCAGCACCGACCCGGTGCCGTCGTCGACGCTGAGCGAGGAGTCGCCGATCGGGCCGTCACTGGGGGCGCGCAGCGGGGTGATCATGATCTTGAGGTCGCCGCGCTCGATGATCTCGCCCGCGGGCGCGTACGTGATGTTGGTGTAGCCGAGGGCGCGGATGTCCTGCTCGAGGTCATCGATCGGGTACTCGGGCAGCAGCACCTCGATGTCCTTGCGGATGTACCGCTCGAGCAGCTTCGGGTCGAAGTGGTCGCGGTGCCGGTGCGAGATGTAGAGGAAGTCCGCTTCCCTCCCGAAGCGCTCCCAGTCGAGCGCGCGGTTGTCGGGGAAGGGGAACCAGGAGCCGAAGAAGGACGGTCCGAGCACGGGGTCGCAGATGATGTTCCCGCCGACCGTCTCGATGAACATCCCGGCGTGGCCGAGTCCCGTGATCCGCATTGCGCTCCTCCTGGTGCATCCCGGACGCCCCTGTTCGAGCGCCCTCCTGGACGGCACCGATTCTACCCGCGCCCCGCTGTGCGTCCGCGGCGACCGGGCCGTGGATAACCCGGTGTCGGAGACTCAGTCGTCGAAGAGTCCGCGGATGTCGTCCGCGGTGAGCGCCTGGGCGAAGAGGGCCTCGTCGTCCATCACGGCCGAGAAGAGCCGTGCCTTGCGTCGCTGCAGGTCGAGCACCTTCTCCTCGATCGTGCCCACCGAGATCATGCGATAGACGAAGACCTGCGAGGGCTGTCCGATGCGGTGCGTGCGGTCGACGGCCTGCGCCTCGGCGGCCGGGTTCCACCACGGGTCCAGCAGGAAGACGTAGTCGGCCTCGGTGAGCGTCAGGCCGAACCCACCAGCTTTGAGGCTGATGAGGAAGACCGGCTGCGTGCCGTCCCGGAAGCCGTCGACGATCTCCTGTCGGCGCAGGGACGCTCCGTCGAGATGCGCATACGGGATGCCGGCGGCGGTGAGCCGTTCGGCGGCGAGGTCGAGGAACGACGTGAACTGGCTGAAGACGAGGGCGCGGTGACCCTCCTCCTGCAGTTCGGCGACCCTCTCCAGCAGAACGTCGAGCTTGCGCGACCCGATCCGGCGATCGTTCGCATCGATGAGGGCCGGCGACAGGCTCAGCATCCGCAGCAGCGTCAGCGAACGGAACACGATGAACCGGTTGCGATCGAGATCGGGCAGCAGACCGAGCACCTTCTGACGCTCGCGCTGCAGCACGGCCTCGTACAGCGCGCGATGCGAGGCGCTGAGCTCCACTTCGAGGATCTGCTCCTGCTTCGAGGGGAGGTCGGGGGCCACGTGCTCCTTGGTGCGCCGCAGCACCAGAGGGCGGATCCGTCGCCGCAGCTGCGCGAGACGACGCTGACGGTAGGGGCCGCCCTCCTCGTTCTCGGGGACCTTGCCCTGCTCGATCGGCTGAATGTAGCGCTCACGGAACTTTCGGGCGGAGGGGAAGAGACCGGGGGCGGTGAGCTGGAGGAGCGCCCAGAGCTCACTGAGGCTGTTCTCGAGGGGGGTTCCGGTCACGGCGATCTTCACGTCCGAGCGGAAGCCCGCGATCGCGCGGTGCAGTTTGGTCGCGGGATTCTTGACGAACTGGGCCTCATCGAGCACGATCCCCGCCCACTCGACCGCGGCGAAGGCATCCGCGTCGAGACGGGCGATCGCGTAGGTGGTGACGACCACGTCGGCGCCGAACGGCTCGGCCAGACCGGACGATCGCGTCGCGCCGCGCGCCTGCACGGTCAGCCCGGGGGTGAACCTGGCCGCCTCGGACTGCCACGTTCCGGCGACCGACGTCGGCGCGATCACGAGGAACGGCCGGCGCTCCCCCATCTCACGGGCATGCGCGATCAGAGTGAGGATCTGGAGTGTCTTCCCCAGGCCCATGTCGTCGGCGAGGATCCCGCCCAACCGGTGCTGCCAGAGGAAGGCGAGCCAGTCGAATCCCTCCTTCTGATACGGACGCAGCTCGGCGGTGATCCCCTGCGGCATCGGTGCGGACGGCACACCCGTGGCAGCGCGCAGCCCTTCGGCCGTGGCCCGCCAGGTGACGGCGGGGAGAGCCTGATCGGCGAGATCCTCGAACTCCTCCCAGAGGTCGGTCTGATGACGGCTGATGCGGGGCCCGGTCTCCCACTCGTCGAGGTCGGCGGCCTCCTCGAGCAGTTCGCGCAAGCGATCCAGCGCAGGATGCTGCAACGAGAAGTAGCTCCCGTCGACGAGCAGGAGTTTCCTACGCCCCTTCGTCAGAGCGGTGAAGAGCGGTTCGAAGGGGATCAGTCGGCCGTCGATGCGCACGAGCACGCCGAGATCGAACCAGTCGGGGTCGGCGGACTCGACCGTCGACACCGTCACCTCCGGCTCGCCCGTGAGCTCGCGATAGGTCTTGCGTCGACCGGACACCTCGACGAGCACCCCCTCGACCTCGAGACGGGGGACGAGATGCGTGACGAACTCCGCGGCTTCGACGTCGTGGAACGTCCCCGTCGACGTGAAGCGCTCCCCCGTCGCCCGCTGCCAGACCGTGACGATCGGTTCGAGGACTGCCATCTCGGCCGCCCGATCTCGCACGCCATGGGCGGACTCGTCGAGAGGCACGCGACCGAAGCCCCGGTACTCCCATTCGAACGCGAAGGCGATCGTGTCGCCGCGACGGAACGTGAGCTGGAGCACAGGAGTCGGCAGGGGCAACGGCGGAAGATCGACCCGCGCGCTACCGCGCACTTCGATGCGCCGCGCCAGCAGCGGGTACGCCTCGCGCAGGAACGCCTCTTCGTCCGCGCGCGGGACAACGAGAGCGCGAGAAGCGGTGATCAGCGCGTGCACCGAGTCGCTGAGCGGCATCTCGGCCAGGACCACCCGTACCCGGTGGCCGTGAGAGGTCACGGCGTAGACGCCGCTGCGTCCGATCGGGCGGATGTCTGCGTCGCCGATCGTCTCGCCGTCGAACTCGACCACGGCCGACACCTCGAGGTCGTCGTCGTCGTTCCTGGCGATGTCCGCGCGCACACCCGCACGGTCGGCCAGCACGACCTCGACATCCTTTTGCGTCGGGACGAGCGGGATGCCGAGTGCCGCGCCCGCGCGGAGGTGGGACCACAGCAGACGGGATTCGAGGTGGTCGACCAGCAACCAGTCACCCGCGGTCCCCGAGAGCAGTGAATCGCGCGCGATGCTCAGGAGATCCGCGAACCAGCGTGATCGCTCACGCCCGTACCGCGCCGACGACCGCCGAACGGCATCCCACGTTGCGCCGCCCTGTACCCAGGCGCCACTGGCCGCGCTGCGCTCCAGGGGACGGATGCCGAGGAGGATCTCTCCCGTGCGCCGTGCGACGTCGCGAGGCGTCGCCGCACGGAGCGGGCGGGCCGCCCAGGGATTGCCCCCGCGGACCTCGCGGTAGCGGAGCTCTACACCGAGCGCGAGCGGGGCGAGGTCGTCGTCAGCGTCGTCGCGCGAACCGAGCAGCGCGCGCCATCCGTCGTCCGGACGCGACGGTTCGCGTCGCGCGGGATCGATCGGGAGCGCCATGGACCTCATCCTCCCCCGCACCTCCGACAGCGGCGGAGGTGCGATCAGAGCGTTCAGGCCGCGCGGGACACCCGACCGAGGACGCCGTGCACGAACGCGCCCGAGTCATCGGTCGAGAACTCCTTGGCGAGCTCCACGGCCTCGTCGATCGCGACGGCCGTCGGGACCTCGTCGTTGTGCAGGATCTCCCAGACGGCGATGCGCAGGAGTGCGCGGTCGACCGCCGGCATCCGCTCGATCTTCCACTCACGGCTGTGCGTGGTGATCTGCTCGTCGATCTCGTCGCGGTGATCGATGATGCCGTCGACGATCTCGCGGGCGTACAGCCAGGAGGCCTCGCGAGCGGGTTCGCTCGCCGCCCGCTTGGCCTCGGCCGCGAGGGCGATGGCGACGTCGTCTCCGCGCACGTCGGCGGAGAAGAGGATGTCGAGTGCGCGCTTGCGCGCCTTCGTCCGAGCGCTCACGCCTTACTTCTCGCGACCCAGGTACTCACCCGTGCGGGTGTCGACCTTGATCTTGGTGCCGGTCTCGAGGAACAGGGGAACCTGCATCTCGTAGCCGGTCTCGAGGGTGGCGGGCTTGGTGCCGGCCGACGAGCGGTCGCCCTGCAGACCGGGCTCGGTGTACGTCACCTCGAGGATGACCGATGCCGGAAGGTCGATGTACAGCGGGTTGCCGTTGTTCAGCGCGATCGTGACCTGCTGGTTCTCGAGCAGGAAGTTCTTCGCATCGCCGACCGTGGCTGCGCCGACCGTGAGCTGGTCGAAGTCGGTGGCGTCCATGAAGACGAAGCCGTCGCCGTCGTTGTACAGGTAGGTGAAGTCACGGCGGTCGACGTTCTCGATGTCGATCTTCGCGCCCGCGTTGTACGTGCGGTCGACGACCTTGCCGGAGACGACGTTCTTGAGCTTGGTGCGCACGAACGCACCGCCCTTTCCGGGCTTCACGTGCTGGAACTCGATGACGCTCCAGAGCTGCCCGTCGATGCTGAGGACGACGCCGTTCTTGATGTCTGCGGTAGATGCCATGCGCTGAGAGTTCCGTTCCTGTGTGGTTTTCGCGGCCGCCCTCGCAGGGCGCGGACCCGGCCGACAGTAGATTCTACGGGATGAGGGCGGTGAGCCGTCGCACGGCCTCGGCGTACCCCTCCACGCCGCGCCCGATCACCCGCACGGCGGCGACGTCTTCGAGGTAGGAATGGTGGCGGAACTCCTCGCGCGCGTGCACGTCAGAGATGTGCACCTCGGCGAAGGGCAGGGCGACCCCGGTCAGTGCGTCACGCAGCGCCACGGACGTGTGCGTGAGTCCGCCGGGGTTGATCACGATCGCGACGCAGTCGTCGCGGGCGGCCTGGATCGCATCGATCAGGACGCCCTCGTGATTGCTCTGGATCGCCCGGATCTCGTAGCCCGCGGCGGCGGCGGCATCGGTCGCGAGACGCTCGACGTCGGAGAGCGTCGCCGTGCCGTAGACCTCGGGCTCGCGCGTGCCGAGCAGATTGAGGTTGGGGCCGTTGACCAGCAGGATCCGAGCGCTCACGCGCCGACCTCCTGGTAGGCGGCGAAGAGCAGCGACTCGTCGGGAGCCTGGAGAACGGTCGGCTTGGCGATGTCGTCGAGCAGGATGAAGCGGAGCATTCCCCCGCGGCTCTTCTTGTCGCGCTGCATCGTGGCCAGGAGTTGCGGCCAGGCGCCCGCGCGGTACGAGGTCGGGAGACCGAGCGACTCGAGAACCGCGCGGTGGCGCAGCGCCGCCTCGTCGGACAGGCGCCCGGCGAGACGCGAGAGCTCGGCGGCGAAGAGCATCCCCACCGAGATCGCCGCGCCGTGGCGCCAGCGGTATCGCTCGGCATGCTCGATGGCGTGTCCGAGCGTGTGGCCGTAGTTGAGGATCTCGCGCTGCCCGGCCTCTCGGAAGTCCTCCGAGACGACGGCGGCCTTCATCCCGATCGCGAGCTCGACGGCGCGGCGGAACTCGTCCGAGGCCGGATCCACGGCGCGTGCGGGATCCGCCTCGACGATGTCGAGGATCTCCGGTGCCCAGATGAAGCCGGCCTTCACGACCTCGGCGAACCCGGCCGTCGCCTCGTTGGCGCTGAGGCTGCGCAGCTCGTCGAGGTCGCCGATCACCGCACGCGGGGCCCAGAACGCCCCGACGAGGTTCTTGCCCTCCGCGGTGTTGATTCCGGTCTTGCCCCCGACGGAGGCGTCGACGAGACCGAGGACGGTGGTGGGCACCTGCACGAGCTGGATGCCGCGCAGCCAGGTCGCGGCCACGAAACCGGCGAGGTCGGTCACCGCTCCCCCGCCGTAGCCGATCACGGCATCCGTGCGCGTGAAGTCCGCCTGACCCATCACCTGCCAGCAGAAGGCCGCCACCTCGATGCGCTTGCCCTGCTCGGCATCCGGGATCTCTGCGAGCAGAACCTCGCGCGGACCGTTCTCGGTGTCGGCGAGGAGCCTGTCGCGCAGTTCGGCCGCCCGCGCGGCGAGCGTCGGAGGGTGCACCACGAGAATCTTGCGCACCGTGGGCGTCAGCGCCTCCGACACGCGGTCGAGGATGTCCCGACCGATCACGATGTCGTAGGCATCGTCTCCGGTGACGCTGATGGTCGTGGTGGTCATCGCTGCTCTCTCCTCCAGGTGACGATCTCGTCTGCGATCTTCTGCATCGGCCGGCGCGACGTGTCGAACGTCGCCGTGGCCACTTCTTCGTACCAGTCCCGGCGCGCCTCGAAGATCGAGGTCCATCGCTCCAGGGGATCCTCCGACTCGAGCAGCGGGCGCCCGGCTCCGCGGATCCGATCCGCGACCGCCTCGGGACTCACCGTGAGGAAGACCACGGGATGCGCGCCCAGCAGCGCGCGGGTCCCGGCATCCGTCACAGCGCCGCCGCCGAGGGAGATCACGCCGCCCTCCGCGAGTGCGTCGGCGACCGCGAGCCGCTCCAGCTCGCGGAAGTGACCCTCGCCGTACTCGGCGAAGATCACGGGGATCTGGCCGTGGGCGGCGACGATGCGCTTGTCGGTGTCGATGAACGGCACGCCCAGGCGGCGTGCGACACGCCGCCCCACACTGGTCTTGCCCGCAGCCATGGGACCGACGAGCACCAGTGTGAGCGGATCAGTGCTGTTCGTCATGCGCGAGCAGCGCGGCCTCGGATGCCGGCGCGGTGCGCAGCTCCGCCGGGATCGCCGCGAGGTATCCCTCGAGGTTGCGACGGGTCTCGCCGACGCTGTCGCCGCCGAACTTCTCGAGCACGGCCCGGGCGAGCTCGATGGCGACCATCGCCTCGGCCACGACGCCCGCCGCCGGGACGGCGCACACGTCGGAGCGCTGGTGGTGGGCCGTCGCGTCGTCGCCGGTCGCGACGTCGATCGTGCGCAGCGCATGCGGCACCGTGGCGATCGGCTTCATACCGGCGCGCACGCGCAGCACGGTGCCGGTCGACATCCCGCCCTCGGTTCCGCCGGCACGGTCGGAGCCGCGGGTGATGCCGCCGTCGGTCGCGAAGAGCTCGTCGTGGGCGGCCGAGCCGCGACGACGTGTCGTCTCGAATCCGTCGCCGACCTCGACCCCCTTGATGGCCTGGATGCTCATGAGCGCCTGCGCGAGGCGGGCATCGAGCCGGCGGTCCCAGTGCACGTGCGAGCCGAGCCCCGGCGGGAGGCCGTAGGCGAGCACCTCGACGATGCCGCCGAGGGTGTCACCGTCCTTCTTCGCGTCGTCGACCTCGGCGACCATCAGCGCGGAGGTGGCGGCATCGAAGCACCGGAGCGGATCGGCGTCGAGGGCGTCGACGTCGTCCGGAGTCGGCAGCGGTGACCCCGCAGGCACGGCGACCGGGCCGATCGAGAGGGTGTGGCTCACGAGACGGATGCCGAGCTCGCTGAGGAAGGAACGGGCGACGGCACCCAGCGCGACCCGGGCGGCGGTCTCCCGAGCACTCGCACGCTCGAGGATCGGGCGGGCCTCGTCGAAGTCGTACTTCTGCATGCCCACGAGGTCGGCGTGACCCGGGCGGGGACGCGTGAGCGGGGCGCCGCGGCCGCGGGACTTGTCGGTGAGCTCGGCCGGCTCGGGGTTCATGACCTCGGTCCACTTCGGCCACTCGGTGTTGCCGATGCGCAACGCGATCGGACTCCCCAGGGTCTTGCCGTGGCGGACGCCGCCGGAGATGCTCAGCTCGTCCTGCTCGAACTTCATGCGCGAGCCGCGCCCGTAGCCGAGTTTCCGACGCTGGAGGTCGGCCTGGATCGCCTCGGAGGAGATCGGGACACCGGAGGGAAGGCCCTCCATGATGGCGATGAGTTCGGGGCCGTGCGATTCGCCGGCCGTCAGCACGCGGAGCATTCCTCTAGTCTCCCATGCGCGGCCGCGCCCGCCGTCCGCGTTTCAGCGACGTGTCACAGACCGCGCGGAGTCAGAGAGCAGCGCGCATCGCGGCCAGGACGGATGCCTCGTCGTCGAGCACGTGCGCCGGGTCACCGTGCAGGAAGACGCGGATCTGACGGATCGCCTGATGGAGCAGCATCCCGAGGCCCGACACGACGGGTGCGTCGCTCCACACCGCCGCCAGCGCCGATGGCCAGGGCGCGTAGGCGGCATCGAAGAGCACTCCCCCGTCATCCGCCAGAGGCAGGGCGACGTCTGCGGGGAGCGATGTACCCGACGGGAGCGTCGCGACCGTCAGATCCACCGGGGTGGGAGGCGAATCGAACGAGGCGACGGAGACGGTCACGCCGAGACTGCCGCCGAGATCGACCAGTGCCGCAGCGCGATCCGGCCGTCGCGCGCGGATCTCCGCCCGCTCGGCACCGATCTCCGCCGCAGCGACCAGGGCGGATGCCGCCGTCGCCCCGGCACCGAGGATGCGCACGGTGCTCGCCGCCCGCATCCCGTCATCGGCCAGGGCGTCGACGATCCCCCCGACGTCGGTGTTGAACCCCGCCGGTCTCCCGTCGAGCAGGAGCGTGTTCACGGCTCCCGTGAGCGTCGCATGGCGATCGCGCACCGCCGCGGCCCGGAACGCCTGCTCCTTGAGGGGCATCGTGAGCGAGAGTCCACGCCACGATCCGTCGAGCCCGGACAGCGCCGACGGCAGGTCGTCGGCGCTCACGCGGCGGCGGTCGTACTCCCAGTCCAGCCCGAGCACACGATAGGCCGCGGCGTGGAGCGCCGGAGACTTCGAATGCGCGATCGGATCCCCCCACACCGCGAGCCGGTGGGGGGAACGAGCGTCAGCAGCCGGCATCCGGATTCGCCCGGCACCATTCGCGCCACTTCTCGATGCCGGCCTGGTGCTCCTCGTACGTCTCCGAGAACTGCGTCTCGCCCGTCGACAGATCGATCGTGACGAAGTACAGCCAGGGACCGTCCTCGGGGTGCATCGCGGCATCGATCGCGGCGAAGCTCGGACTCGCGATCGGAGTCACCGGAAGACCCGTGCGCACGTAGGTGTTCCAGTCGTTGTCGTCTTCCAGAGCCTCGGCCGAGCTCGACACGACGCCCTCGTGCAGCGAGCCGTACCCGTACTGGGCCGTCGAGTCCATCTGCAGCTTCATATCGATGTCGAGACGGTTCTCGATCACGCGGCTCACTTTCGCGAAGTCGGCCGTGCGGCCCTCGCGCTGGATGATCGACGCGATCGTCAGGATGCGCTCGGCGTCGGTATCGGGAACGCCGGCTTCGGCCAACGCCTCCCGTGTGCGATCGACCATGCGCTGGATGACCTGCGTCGCCGTCACCTCGGGATCGAAGGTGTACACGGCCGGGAACAGCCACCCCTCGAGGCTCGGCGCGTCGACGCCGTAGGCGGCGGGATCGGCGACGGCGGCTTCGAAGTCCTCCACCGGCAGACCGAGCGACTCGGCCATCGCCGCCAGGGAGGACTCGATCGTGCCGCCCTCCGACACCGACACCGTGTTCTCGAGCTTGTTGTCCTCGTTGCGCAACGCCTCGAGTGCGGCGGCGGCGGTCATCTTCTCCTGCAGGCGGTACACGCCCGGGTAGAAGGTGACCGCGATGTTCTCCTCGATCAGGTAGTCGTAGAACACGTCCTCGGTCTTGGTGACACCGGCCTCGTAGAGTGCCGTCGACACCGGGCGTCCGGTATCGCCGTCCTTGATCGTGACGAAGGCTTCGCCGGAGGCTTGACCGTCTTCGTAGTCCTTCGGCTCACCCCAGCCCATGACGTCGTTGATCTGCTCGCCGTAGGTGTTCATCGCCCAGGCGCCGGCGGCGGCGATACCGCCGACGATCACCAGGATGATGAGCAGCGCGATCAGACATCCGCGACGTCGCTTCTTCGGTGCCTTCGCCAGAGCGCGGTCGTCATCGGGAGCCACGAACAGAGCGTCGAGGCCTCCGCCGATCGAGGCCTCGCCCTGGACGGCTTCGGCGGTGGGAGTGGCGACGGGTGCCGGTTCCCTGCGTGCCGACGCGATCCGCACCTCTTCGGCGGTCGGACGCACGGGCTCGGCAGCCGACGTCACCGGCTCGGCTGCCGGGACGGGGGCGCCGACCGGGTCCACGGCGTCGGGCGCGGCGGCGGGAGTCGTCTCGGCTGCGCCGTCGCCTCGGCGCGCGGCCTCACGGGCGGCGCGCCGGGAGCCGGGCACCGGGGCGCTGTAATCGGCCGTCGGATGCTGCTGCGTCGGCTCGGGGAGGTTCGCGAAGAGATCGCCGAGCGGCTCGTTCGCATCGGGCGCGGGGGACGCGCCATCGCGTTCGGACATGTTCAGGGATGCTCCTCGTCGGACGGGACAGCGGCACCGGCCGGGTTTCCGGTGCTCTTCTCCATGTCGATCGCCTGCTGCAGCAGCACCACCGCGGCGACCTGATCCACAATGCTACGAGAGTTCTTCTGATTTCGACCTGAAGAACGCAGGGCCGCGTGCGCGGAAACGGTGCTGAGGCGTTCGTCGACGAGCCGCACCGGGACCCCGGTGCGCGTGCGAAGCGCTGCGGCGAACTCCCGTGCGTCCACGGTCGACGCTGTGTCCGCGCCCTGCATGTTCACCGGGAGACCGACGACGAACTCCATCGGCTCGTACTCGGCCGCGAGCTCCACGAGCCGATCGATCGAGGTCTCCGAGCGCGGCACGGTCTCGACGGGGACGGCGAGCATTCCGTCTGGATCGCACCGCGCGACGCCGACGCGGGCGCGCCCGACATCGATGCCGAGGCGCACCCCGCGTCGGAAACCGCTCACGCTGCGTGCAGCTCCTGGACGATGGCGTCGAGTGCGGCGGGCAGTGCCGCGGCATCCGTTCCGCCGCCCTGCGCGACGTCGTCACGCCCGCCGCCGCCTCCGCCGAGCACTCCGGCGGCGCGCTTCGCGAGCGCTCCCGCCTTCGCACCCGCGGTGCGGGCGGCGTCGTTGGTGGCGACGACGACGACCGGACGACCGTTCACGACGGCGCCGAGTGCGACGACCGCAGCGTCGGAGCCGAGGCGGTCGCGGACGCCGAGCACGAGTTCGCGCAGATCGTCGGCCGAGGCCAGCTCACCGAGCGACTCCGTGGCGACGTGGAACGCGTCGATCCGGCGCGCCGCGTCGGCGATCGCGGGAATCCGTCCCGCGCGCTCCTTGGACTCGAACTGAGCGATGCGCTTCTCCGCCGCCTTGAGGTTCGCAGCGAGGTCGGAGATGCGCTCGGCGAGCTGATCGCGCGGCGTCTTCAGCGAACTCGTGAGCTGCGAGACGATCGCACGCTCGGCAGCGAGCTCACGGAAGGCATCAACGCCGACAAGGGCTTCGATGCGACGGTTGGATGCTCCCACCGACGATTCTCCGACGAGGCTGACGAGGCCGATCTCGGCGCTGGAGCCGACGTGGGTTCCCGCGCAGAGCTCACGCGACCACGGGCCACCGATGTCGACCATGCGCACCACATCGCCGTACTTCTCGCCGAACAGCGCCATGGCGCCGGCTTCCTTCGCCTCGTCGAGCGAGACGATGCGCGTGGTGACCTCGAGGGCGTCGTGGACGGCCCGGTTCGTGATCTCCTCGATCTCGGTGCGCGTGTCGGCCGACAGCGCCTGCGACCAGGAGAAATCGAAGCGCATGTAGCCGGCGCGGTTCAACGAGCCCGCCTGCGTGGCGGTCGGACCGAGCGTGTCGCGGAGCGCAGCGTGCACGAGGTGCGTCGCGGAGTGCGCCTGACGCGCCGCGCGACGGTTGGCCGCATCGACGACCGTGGTGGCGGCGTCGTCGACGGCGACCGATCCGGTGCTCACCTGCACCGTGTGGCTGATGAGCCCGGGCACGGGACGCTGCACGTCGAGCACTTCGAGTTCGAAGCCGGGGCCCACGATCGTTCCCTTGTCGGCGACCTGACCTCCGGACTCGGCGTACAGGGTCGTCTCGGCGAGGACGACCTCGGCGATCTGGCCCTCCGACGCGCTGCGCACCGGCTGCCCGTCGACGAGGATGCCCAGGATGCGGGACTGCACCTCGAGTTCGGTGTACCCGTCGAATCCGGTCTCGCCGAGAGCGCGCAGCTCTCGGTAGACGGAGACATCCGCGAGCTGACGCTTGCGGTTGCGTGCGTCCGCCTTGGCGCGGTCGCGCTGCTCGCGCATGAGCGTGTCGAACGCGCCGCGGTCGACCTCGAGCCCGGCTTCCTCGGCGACCTCGAGCGTGAGGTCGATCGGGAATCCGTAGGTGTCGTGCAGCAGGAAGGCCTCCGGGCCGCTCAGCGCCGTCTTGCCCTCCTTCTTGGTCTCGTCGAGCGCCAGGTCGAGGATCGTCGATCCCTGGGCCAGCGTGCGACGGAAGGTCTCCTCCTCGGCGAACGCCGACGCGGAGAGGGTCGACCAGTCGCGCTCGAGTTCGGGGTACGACGACTTCATCGCGTCGCGCGAGGTGGCGAAGAGTTCGGGGAAGACCGGCTCGTCGACGCCGAGCAGCCGCATCGCACGCACCGTGCGGCGCATGAGGCGACGGAGGATGTAGCCGCGGCCCTCGTTCGACGGACGCACGCCGTCGGAGAGCAGCATGAGCGAGGAGCGCACGTGGTCGGCGATGACGCGGAAGCGCACGTCGTCCTCGTGGACCTTGCCGTAGGTACGGCCGGAGAGCTCGACGGCTCGATCGAGGACGGGGCGCACCTGGTCGATCTCGTACATGTTCTCGACGCCCTGCTTGAGGAAGGCGACGCGCTCGAGACCCATGCCGGTGTCGATGTTCTTCTGCGGGAGCTCGCCCACGATGTCGAACTCGGTCTTTCCGCGGATGTTCTCGATGAAGTCCTGCATGAACACGAGGTTCCAGATCTCCAGGAACCGCGAATCGTCGGCCGCGGGGCCGCCGTCCTTGCCGTAGGCCGGTCCGCGGTCGAAGAAGATCTCGGAGTCGGGGCCACCCGGGCCGGGCTGACCCGTGTTCCAGTAGTTGTCGGCGCGTCCGAGGCGCTGGATGCGCTCGGGCTTCAGTCCGATGATGTCTCGCCAGATCGACTCGGCCTCGTCATCGGTCTCATAGACCGTGACCCAGAGGTCCTTCTCGTCGAACGCGAAGCCGCCATCGGCCTCGCTGCTGGTGAGGAGTTCCCAGGCGTAGCGGATCGCGCCCTCTTTGAAGTAATCGCCGAACGACCAGTTGCCGAGCATCTGGAAGAACGTGCCGTGACGGGCGGTCTTGCCGACCTCTTCGATGTCGTTCGTGCGGATGCACTTCTGCAGGTCGGCGATCCGCGGATGCGGCGACGGCACGACGCCCGTGAGGTACGGGACGAAGGGCACCATGCCCGCGACCGTGAACATCAGGGACGGATCGTCGCTGACGAGCGAGGCGGAGGGGACGATGACGTGGTCGTTCTTCTCGAAGAAGTCGAGATAGCGCTGCGCGATTTCCGCAGAATTCATAGGGGTGCCCGGGTGTCCTTGTTCGGAGGTGAGAAGTTCCGCGCGGTTGCGCGAGGGGTCAGTGGTCTTCCGGCTCGGTGAGCCGGGCCTCCTGCGCGCGGTACGCGTCGCCGATGAGCGCGGTGAAGCCGTTGATCCTGGCATCGACCTCGGCGAGGATGTCGTGCCCGCGGGGGTCCTTGTTCATGAAATGCGCAGCGACGAAGCCGCCGATCACGCCGATCAGGAACCACACCATGTTCTTCATGTCGTCATCCTTGCCTTGACCCGCGAAGGCGCGGTGTCTCCATCGTATGCAAAAACGACGAGAGGCGTCGGGTCACCCCGACGCCTCTCGTTTCGAACGCTGAGATCAGCGCCCTGTGGGCTCAGCGAGCCGCGTAGTACTCGACGACGAGCTGCACTTCGCAGGTCACGGGGACCTCGGCGCGCTTCGGACGACGGACCAGGCGGGCCTGGAGCTTGTCGAGCTCGACCTCGAGGTAACCCGGAACGGGGGGCAGGACCTCGGCGTGACCGCCGGCTGCTGCCACCTGGAAGGGCTCGGTGCCCTCGCTCTTGGCCTTGACGTGGATGAGCTGTCCGGCCTTCACGCGGAAGGACGGGCGGTCGACGAGCTGGCCGTCGACGAGGATGTGGCGGTGCACGACGAGCTGGCGGGCCTGCGCCGTCGTACGGGCGAAACCGGCGCGCAGCACGAGAGCGTCGAGACGCATCTCGAGGAGCTCGACCAGGTTCTCACCGGTCAGACCCTCCTGGCGACGGGCTTCGTTGAAGGTGTTGCGCATCTGCTTCTCGCGGATGCCGTACTGCTCGCGCAGACGCTGCTTCTCGCGCAGACGGACGGCGTAGTCGCTGTCAGCCTTGCGCTTGGTGCGGCCGTGCTCACCCGGAGCGTACGGACGCTTCTCGAGGTAGCGGGCGGCCTTCGGGGTGAGAGCGATGCCGAGGGCACGGCTCAGACGCACCTTGCGGCGGTCCTGGGACTTCGTGGTCACGAAGCTGTCCTTCCGATGACGTGGTCGCGTCTCTCGCGACTCACGGACGTATCACCCGCGTTCTTCCTCGGGGCGCACGCCGGGGCGCCGTCGAGGTGTGGTGTGAACGAGGAGATGCCCGAAAACTCGGTTTCGAGCCGCTCAAGTCTATCAGAGGCGCCGCGCGTCCCGCGATGCGCCGGATTCCGCCGCATCCTCCAGAGGCTCCGACTCTCGATCCGGTCCGGGCCCGCCGACGGTGAGCCACGCGATCGCGAGTGCGATCGCCGCCAGAGCCACGGCGGTACCGAGCGTGAGATAGCCCTGGGTGAGCACCCACCCGACGCCCGCCACGAGAAGCGCTGTCGCCGCGATCGCCGCCGGCAGCGGCATGGTGCGCGCCCTCTCGAGCGGCCAGATCCGTTCGATCCGGGGGACGATCGCACAGAGCACGGCGAGCACCGCCACGATCGCGAGCACCCACGGGATGCGTGTGATCCACCATGCGGGGGTGAGCACCGGCGGGAACGGCAGCCCCAGCGCCTGCTGCGCACCGACGACGATCGCCATCGCGACCGTATGCCACAGGTAGATGACCATTCCGTACATACCGAGGGCGCCGATGATCACGAGCGCGGGGCGCAGACGCATGAGCGCGCGGATCGCCGGCTGAAGGAGCGTGAACAGGTAGACCTGCGCCAGACCGAGCAGGAGCAGGAGTACGGTCGGCGGGTTGAGGTTGGCGATCATGTCGGGGTCGTAGCCCAGCCCGAAGACGGCGACGCACATGAGGCCGTAGGCGGCGACGGCCAGCAGAAGGAGCAACCACCGCGGACGGCGCGAGTACCACTGATCCCGCACGCCGAAGCCGAGTTGCTGCACGAAGAGCCAGACGAAGAGCCAATTGAGGGCGCCGATCGGCAGACCCCCGAAACGAGAGACGAGATCGACGATCACGACCAGCGCGGCCAGGGTGAAGTACGTCGTCCAGGCCGCACGGCGGTGCAGCGCGGCCATGAGCGGTACGAACGAGGTGCAGATCGCGTACACCGCGATGAACCAGAGCGGCTCGGCGAGCCGGAACGCGAAGGTCCGGAGGAACTCGGCATCGGCTCCGCAGACCGCCATCACCGCGAGGGTGAGGAGCACGCCGAGCATCGCGAGGAACACCGGGCGCGCGAGTCGGAGGGCTCGGACGCGGATGTACTCCCCCGCCGTCTCCCCTCTCTTCTCGAGTCGGCGCCAGGTCGTGATGCCGGCGAAGCCTCCGGCGATGAAGAACGTGGGCATGATCATCCCGATCCAGGTGATCCAGGCCAGCGGCGTCCACTCCGCGAGTGCATTGAAGGCACGGGGCGGATCGCCCTCGATGCCCATCTGGATCGCATGCAGCACGACCACCACCGGGAGGCAGATCGCGCGGACGAAGTCGATCGAGAGATCACGATCGGGCGGAATGCGAAGAGGAGAACGCGTCACCCGCACACTGTAGAGCGTCAGGCGTCCGCTGCGGGCAGGGGCTGCGGGTCAGCGCCCGTCGAGAATGCGGCGGATCTTCTCGAGCCGCGCCGAGACATCGCGCTCGGCCCCCAGAGCCTTCGGCGCGTAGTAGCGGCGCCCCTGCAACTCGTCGGGGAGGTACTGCTGGGCCACGATGCCGAACTCGTTGTCGTGCGGGTACGCGTAGCCGCGGCCATGACCGAGCCGCTTCGCCCCCGGATAGTGCGCGTCGCGCAGGTGGAGCGGGACCCGGCCGAAGCCGCCCTTCCGGATGTCGGCGATCGCGGCGTCGATGCCCGCGTACGCCGCATTCGACTTGGCCGTCGTCGCGAGGTAGACGGTCGCCTCGGCGAGCGGGATGCGCCCCTCCGGCATCCCGATGAAAGCCACGGCGTCGGCGGCGGCGACGGCGATCACCAACGCCTGCGGATCGGCGAGGCCCACGTCTTCGGAGGCGGAGATCACGAGCCGACGAGCGATGAACCGGGGATCCTCTCCCGCCTCGATCATCCGGGCGAGGTAGTGCAACGCCGCATCGGCATCCGACCCGCGAATCGACTTGATGAACGCACTGATGACGTCGTAGTGCTCGTCTCCCTGACGGTCGTAGCGCAACAGCGCTCGGTCGACGGCCTGCGCGACGTCGTCGGCGGAGACTTCCGGGACGACGGATGCCGCACCGGCGGCTTCCTCCCCGGTATCGCCGCTCGCCACGCCGGCTTCGTCGTCGTCGGCGTCCCCATCGTCCTCATCGTCGTCGCCGGCGTCTTCCGCGTCAGGCGGGCTCCCGTGCGAGAGCGCGACGGCCGCACCGGCCTCGAGGCCGGTGAGTGCACGGCGCGCGTCGCCGGAGGCGAGACGGATGAGCGCGGCCCGCGCCTCATCGCTGAGCGTCACCGCGCCGTGCAGGCCGCGAGCATCGGTGACGGCGCGATCGACGAGCAGACCGATGTCGTCGTCGGTGAGAGGTTGCAGGGTGAGGAGGAGCGATCGCGAGAGCAGCGGCGAGATCACCGAGAACGACGGGTTCTCGGTCGTCGCGGCGATCAGGATCACCCAGCCGTTCTCGACGCCGGGCAGAAGAGCATCCTGCTGCGCCTTCGTGAAGCGGTGGATCTCGTCGAGGAACAGGATCGTCGTCTGACCGTAGAGGTCGCGCTGCGTGATCGCCTCCTGCATAACCTCGCGCACGTCCTTCACCCCCGCCGTGATCGCCGAGAGCTCGACGAAGCGGCGACCGGAAGAACGGGCGATGGCCTGCGCGAGCGTCGTCTTACCGGTACCGGGAGGCCCCCAGAGGATGATGGAGACCGCGCCGGGCGACGATGCCTCGGGGTCGGCGAGGGCGACGATCGGCGAGCCGGAACGGAGCAGGTGCCGCTGACCGGCCACCTCGTCGAGCGAGACGGGACGCATGCGCACGGCGAGCGGCGTCTGCCCCGAAAGCAGGGCGGCGGCAGGGGTCATCCCTCCAGGCTAATGCGGTCCACCGACACCGGCGACGATATGCTCTGAGACGACGTCGCCCGGCGGCGTCGATGAGAGGAGCACGCAATGGCGGCACGCGGTTCGAAGAGCGCGCAGGAGCGCACCCAGGCCGAGCGCGCGCGGGTCTACGCGGCGCGCACGGCTCAGCACCAGGAGAAGATCCGTCGCCGCGTGCGCGACAACGTGATCGCCGGCGTGGGTGGCGCGGTCCTCGTGCTCGCAGCGATCGCGAGCCAGGTGGCGCACGCACAGGTCACGGCACCGGAGCCCACGCCCACTCCCTCCTCGTCCGTCGAGCCAGGCGCTCCGGTGGAGACCCCCGCCCCCACCGAGGCACCCGCTCCCGAAGAGACCCCGGCGGAGTGATCCGCGCCCGCTCCGATGCGGGGCGGAACGTCACCGCATCGCATCGTCGCGGCGTACTAGGCTGAACATCGTCCTTTCCGCCTCCCGCGGCCAACCGCGCAAGGAGAACACTGTGTCTGCCAACGAGTCCTCGAAGCCGACTCCCCCCGTCCCCGCTCCCCCAGCGAAGCCGCTGCCGCGCAAGCTGCCCACCCCCGCCGCCGCCGTTCCGGCCGCGTCCACCGCCTCCGTCTCCAGCGATGCTGCGAAGTGGGGTCGCGTCAGCGAGGACGGCACGGTCGAGGTGCGCGAGGGTGAGAACTGGCGCGTCGTCGGCCAGTACCCCGACGGCACGCCCGACGAGGCGCTCGCCTACTTCGTGCGCAAGTACGAGGACATCGCCTTCAAGGTGCAGACCCTCGAACAGCGTCACCAGGCCGGCGGCGCGACCGCCAGCGATCTGGTCAAGCAGGCAGGGCACCTGGTCGACGAAGCCACGGATGCCGCCGCCGTCGGTGACCTCGCCGGTCTTCTCGAGCGCCTGCACACGCTGACCGCGTCCCTTTCCGAGGCCACGGCCGAGGAGCAGCAGCGCGCGAAGGAGCTGCTCGACCAGGCCATCGCCGAGCGCACCGCACTGGTGGAGCGCGCCGAGGCGATCGCCGCACGCGACCTCTCGAAGGTGCAGTGGAAGCAGGTCACCGCCGAGCTCGGTGAGCTCTTCGACGCCTGGCAGGCTCAGCAGCAGAACGGCCCGCGTCTGTCGAAGGGCCTGTCGCAGCAGCTCTGGAAGCGATTCCGCGACGCTCGTTCGGTCGTCGACAAGCACCGCCGTGCGTTCTACTCGGAGCTCGACGACACGCACAAGGCCGCCCGCGACGCGAAGACCCGCCTCATCGAGCGCGCCGAAGCCCTCGCCCCGCGCGGCACCGATGGGATTCCCGCCTACCGCACGCTGCTCGACGACTGGAAGGCCGCCGGCCGCGCAGGTCGCAAGGCGGACGACGCCCTCTGGGCCCGGTTCAAGGCCGCCGGAGACGCGCTCTACGCCGCGCGTGCCGAGCAGTCCGCCGCCGAAGAGGCCGAGTCCGCTCCCAAGATCGAGGCGCGTCAAGCTCTTCTGGAAGAGGCCGAGGCCGTCGCCGACGAGTCCAACATCAAGCGCGCCCGCGCCCTGCTCACGCGCATCCAGCGGCAGTGGGATGAGATCGGCCGCATCTTCCCCCGCGACAAGGAGCGCGCGCTCGACGACAAGCTCCGCGTCATCGAGCAGGCCCTCAAGGCCCGCGAAGAGGTCGACTGGAAGAAGAACAACCCCGAGACCAAGGCGCGCGCCAACGACATGAGCTCGCAGCTCCTCGAGGCGATCGAGAAGCTCGAGTCCGAGCTCGCCACGGCCGAGAAGTCGGGCGACAAAAAGGCGATCAAGGAAGCATCCGACGCTCTCGAGGCGCGCCGCGCCTGGCTGAGCGCCCTCGGCGGCTGACGAGTTCTCCACAGCTCCCGTCCGAGCACACGACAGCGGGATGCCCTGGGCCACACTGGCCTGGTGCATCCCGCTTTCCTGTATCTGCCCGGCCAACGCCTGACACTGCCCGAGCTCACCGCCGCCCGCCTCGACGGCGACGTCGTCGACATCGGCGAGGCCTTCATCCCCGCCGATCTCGTCGAGGGCGCCGACGTGCGGGCAGCGTCGATCGCCACGATCGTGCACCCGGGCACCGCGGTCTGCGGGCCGAGCGCAGTATGGGTGCACGGTGCATGCGATGCGCCGCCGAACCCGCATCATCTTCGCCGAGCGGTGTCGAGGCGCATCCGCGCCGTGCAGAGTCCACGGGTGCGTTATCACGACACGCCACTCCCGGCCGAGGACCTCCTCCTCATCGGCGGCATCCCGATCACGACTCCCGAACGCACGCTGATCGACCTCGCGCTCGGGAGCCACCGGGAACCCGCTCTGGATCGCTGGGCGCACATGCTCATCGAGCACGACCCGGGTCTCATCGGGACCGCGCAGGAACGCATCCGCACCCTGCGGCGCGTGCCAGGCTCTCGACGTGCCCTGGAACTTCTCGAGGAACTCGGTATCAGGAGGACGTGACGCGGTACACGTCGTACACCGCGTCGATCCTGCGCACGGCGTTGAGAACGCGGTCGAGGTGCACGGCGTCGCCCATCTCGAACACGAACCGGCTGATCGCCAGTCGGTCGTCATTGGTGTTGACCGTGGCGGAGAGGATGTTGACGTGGTGCTCGCTCAGTACGCGCGTGACGTCGGACAGCAGACCGGAGCGGTCGAGGGCCTCGACCTGGATCTGCACGCGGAACACGCTCTTGGTGGTCGGCGCCCACGACACCTCGACGAATCGGTCCTGCTCGCTGCTGAGAGCCTTGACGTTGACGCAATCGCTGCGGTGCACCGAGACGCCGCTGCCGCGCGTGACGAAGCCGACGATCGGATCCCCGGGAACCGGCGTGCAGCACTTCGCGAGTTTCACGAGGATGTCGGCGGCGCCGCGGACGAGAACGCCGGAGTCGCCCGCACGCGGTTCGCGGGTCGGCACGCTGCCCGGCAGGTCGATGGCGCCGGTCGTGGTGTCGTTCGCGGCGACGTTGGCCGTGACCTTCTCGAGCACCGACTGGGTCGAGATATGCCCCTCGCCCACGGCCGCGTACAGCGCCGAGACGTCTTCGTAGCGCAGCTGCTGGGCGACCTCGGCGAACGAGTCCTGGCTCATCAGACGCTGCAGGGGCAGGTTCTGCCGGCGCATCGCGCGCGCGATCGCCTCCTTGCCCTGTTCGATGGCCTCTTCGCGCCGCTCCTTCGTGAACCAGCCACGGATCTTGTTGCGCGCACGGGTGCTCTTGACGAATCCGAGCCAGTCCTGACTCGGTCCGGCATCCGGGTTCTTCGAGGTGAAGACCTCGACGACGTCGCCGCTCTTCAGCTCGGACTCCAGCGGCACCAGGCGCCCGTTCACCTTCGCACCCATCGTGCGATGGCCGATCTCGGTGTGCACCGCATACGCGAAGTCGACGGGCGTCGCACCGGCGGGAAGACCGACGACGCGCCCCTTCGGCGTGAAGACGTAGACCTCCTTCGCGCCGATCTCGAACCGCAGCGAGTCGAGGAACTCCCCCGGGTCGGCCGTCTCGGCCTGCCAGTCGGAGATGTGCGCGAGCCAGGCCATGTCGGTGTCGGATGCCCGCACCTCGGCCTTGCCGCCGTTCATCCGCTCCTTGTACATCCAGTGCGCCGCAACGCCGTACTCGGCCTGCTGGTGCATCTCGTGCGTACGGATCTGGATCTCGACCGTGCGCCCCGCGGGGCCGATCACGGTCGTGTGCAGCGACTGATAGAGATTGAACTTCGGGGTGGCGATGTAGTCCTTGAACCGACCGGGCAGCGGCGTCCACCGCGCATGGATCGCACCCAGCACGGCGTAGCAGTCACGCACCGAAGCGACGAGCACGCGGATGCCGATCAGGTCGTAGATGTCGTCGAACTCGCGACCCCGCACCACCATCTTCTGGTACACGGAGTAGAGCTGCTTCGGTCGGCCCGAGACCTTGCCGCGGATGCGCAGATCACGCAGATCCTCGTCGATCTCCTCGACGACCTGGCTCAGATACTTCTCGCGCTGCGGAGTGCGCTGTGCGATAAGGCTGTGGATCTCGTTGTAGATCTTGGGGTGCAGCACCGCGAACGAGAGGTCTTCGAGCTCGGACTTGATCGCCTGGATACCGAGACGATTGGCCAGGGGCGCGTAGATCTCGAGCGTCTCCTTGGCCTTCTTCGCCGCCTTCTCCGGCGGGACGAAGCCCCAGGTACGAGCATTGTGCAGACGGTCGGCGAGCTTGATCAGGAGCACGCGGATGTCCTTCGACATCGCCACGATCATCTTGCGGACGGTCTCGGCCTGGGCGCTCTCGCCGTACTTGACCTTGTCGAGCTTGGTGACACCGTCGACCAGCATCGCGACCTCGTCGCCGAACTCGGCGGTGAGGTCGGTCAGCGCGTAGCCGGTGTCTTCGACCGTGTCGTGCAGGAGCGCCGCCGCGATGGCGCGCGGCCCGAGACCGAGCTCGGCGAGGATCTGCGCTACCGCGAGCGGATGCGTGATGTAGGGCTCGCCGCTCTGCCGCTGCTGGCCGGTGTGCTTGTCCTTGGCGACCGCGTACGCGCGCTCGATCACCGAGAAATCACCGCGGGGGTGGTTGGCCCGGACGGTGCGGATCAGGTTGTCGAGGTCGTTGACCCTGGACGCGCGCGAGAAGATGCGGGGAACCAGACGCCGCAGGCTCGATCCCTGCGCCGGCGACTGTGCTTCCGCCATCCGCTCACCTCCGAATCAGAACATCAGACAATCCTACGTCCGTCCGGCGGGAGCGGCTCCCACCGGACGGATACGTCAGGCTTCGACCGTCGCGCGCAGGCGCGCTTCGCGGATCCGGGCGTCGCGCTCGCGGATCTGCGGCTCGTTCTCGCGGAAGAGCGAGTAGAGCGGAGCGGCGACGAACAGCGTCGAGTACGTCGCCACGAGGATGCCGACGAAGATCGACAGCGAGATGTCGGTGAGGGTCTCGGCACCGAGCCACAGCGATCCGATGAAGAGGATCGCTCCGACCGGGAGCGCCGCGACCACCGAGGTGTTGATCGATCGCACGAGGGTCTGGTTCACCGCCAGGTTGACGGACTCCCCGAACAGACGCGCCGATTTCTCGCCGTCTTCATGAGTGTTCTCGCGGATCTTGTCGAAGACGACCGTCGTGTCGTACAAGGAGTACGCCAAGATCGTGAGGAATCCGATCACCGCCGCCGGCGAGATCTCGAAGCCGGCCAGCGCGTAGACGCCGACGGTGATCACGAGCACGTCGAGCAGACCGATGATCGCTGCGGCCGACATCTTCCAGGTGCGGAAGTAGATCGCCAGGATCAGGAAGGTGAGGGCGAGGAAGATCGCCAGGCCCCACAGCGACTGGCGGGTGACGCTCTCACCCCAGGCCGGACCGATGAACGACGACGTCACCTCCGCAGTGTCGACGCCGTACGCGTCGGCGAGTGCCGCGGTGACCTGCTGCGTCTCATCGGCCGTCATCTGGTCGGTCTGCACACGGATGTCGTCGCCGTTCACCACGACGACCTTGGTCGCCGACTCGGGCACGACCGACTTGACCGCGTCGGTGGCGATCTGCTGATCCGTGCTGTCGGGGGCCGCGACGGTGAACTGCGACCCGCCGGTGAACTCGATCGAGAACTGGATCGGACGGATCAGCGGCACCAGAGCCGAGCCCACGACCAGGATGATCGCGATGATGAACCACAGGCGGCGACGACCGACGAACGGGAAAGAGGTCTTCCCCGTGTACAGGTTGTTGCCGAATTCATTCATGGAAGGCATCAGGCGTCTCCCTCACTTCCGGCGTTGGTGGGTCTGTCACCCGCGAGAGCTTCCGCGCGCTTGCGCTCGGCGATGGTCTGACGACGCTCCGCCTCGCCGCGCGAACGCGAGTTGCGCGCGCCACGGCCGGCGGATGCCGTCGCGACCTCGCGGAACTGCGACCGATTGCGGTAGACGGCGCCCAGTGCTTCGGGGTCGAGCCCGGAGAGCTTGTGGCCGCCTCCGAAGAAGCGCGTGCGCGCGAGCAGTTGCATCACCGGGTGCGTGAAGATCACGAAGATGAACACGTCGATGATGGTCGTGAGGCCGAGCGTGAACGCGAAGCCCTTCACCGTCGAGTCGGCCAGGATGTACAGCACGAGCGCGGCGAGGATGTTGATGGACTTCGAGATGTAGATCGTGCGCTTGGCGCGACCCCATCCGTCTTCGACGGCCGAGGTGATCGACTTCCCGTCTCGCAGTTCGTCTCGGATTCTCTCGAAGTAGACGATGAAGGAGTCGGCGGTGAATCCGATCGACACGATCAGACCGGCGACACCGGCGAGCGAGAGACGGAATCCGAGTCGCCACGCCAGGATGCAGATGACGATGTAGGTCAGCACACCCATCACCGCGATGGACGCGATGATCACCGTCCCGAGGGCTCGGTAGACGATGAGCGAGTAGATCGCGACGAGGATCAGGCCGATGAGACCGGCGATGAGACCGATCTGCAGCTGCTGCGTACCGAGCGTCGCCGACACGGTGTCGGAGCTCTGCACGGTGAAGCTCAGCGGCAGCGCTCCGTACTTGAGCTGATCGGCGAGAGTCGTGGCCGACTCCTGCGTGAAGCTGCCCGAGATGCTCGGCCGACCGTCGAGGATCACACCGTTCATGCGGGGAGCCGAGATCACGACGCCGTCGAGGACGAACGCGAACTGGTCGCGCGGCGAGAGGCCGTCGATGCGGTTCTGGTTGAGGCGGGTGCTGACCTTGCCGAACTTGTCGGCCCCGTCCGGGTTCATGGTGAGCTGGACGAGCCACGCGCCGTTTTGCGGGTCGCGACCGCTCGCGGCGTCGTCGATCGCCGTGCCGTCGAGCTCGGCCGGACCGAGCAGGAACTTCTCCTGACCGGTCTCGTCGCAGGCGATCATCGGCTGCTCGCTCGGCACATTGGTGGGGTTGTCGGGGTTCGCGCAATCATAGGCGAGGAACTCGGCCTGCAGCTTGGGCGTGGCCCAGTTGAGGTCGCTGCCGTCGGTCGGCTCGGCCGTCGGCGTCGCCTCGAGCGACGGATCGGGGCTGGGGTACGGCGTCTCGTTACCGTCGTCACCGACGAAGGACGTCGTCGCGGCGGTCGTGGCCAGGACCGCTCGGAACTCGAGCTGCGCACTGCTGGTGATCCGCTCACGCGTCTGCTCGTCGGCCACACCCGGGATCTGGACGACGATGTTCCGTCCGCCCTCGGTGGTGATGTCGGCCTCTGCGACGCCCGAGGCGTCGACGCGCTGGCGGATGATCGAGGCTGCCTGGTCGAGCTGCTCGGCCGACGGCGGGTTCCCCTCCTCCGTCTCGGCCTGCAGCACGATCTGGGTGCCGCCCTGGAGGTCGAGCGCGAGCTCCGGAGCCCACGAGCTCTTCCCGAAGACGTACACCCCGGCCGCATTGATGCCGAAGAGGACACCCGTCACCAGGAGCAGGCCGAGAAGGACCCGCCAGGCATGACGGACAGGAGAGGATGAAGCCACGTGAGTTCAGCTTTCTGAGAGGCCGGATTCCGGGGTGCGGTCGAACGCCGCGGACTTACTTGTCGTCTGCGTCGCGGTCGAGGCGCGCGCGCGTCTCTTCCGGGGTCTCGGCGATCGGCGCATCGGCCTCGACGACGGTGTCGTCGTCAGCGAGCTCGGCGTCGACGACGATGTCCTTGGGCTCGACGATGCGGAGGATCGCCTGGCTGTGCACCTCGATCACGACACCGGGGGCGACCTCGACCGACGCCGGGTGGTCGAGGTCATCGGGGTCGTAGGAGACGATCGTGCCGTAGATGCCGCCCTGCAGGAGCACGCGCACGCCGGGAACCGTCTTCGTCGCCTTCTCCTCCTGCTCGGCCTTCATCTGCTTCTGACGCTTGCGCGTGTTGAAGATCATGAAGACGAGGAGGACGGCCAGGAGACCGAAGAGGATGATTTCCATGGGGCGGAGCGCCTTTCTGAGGTGCACGCACCATCAACGGGCGCACAGAAGTTTCGGGGAAGTCTTCTGTGATTATAGGTCATCGAAGCGAAGCGCTCCGTCGGGATGCGCCACACCCAGATGCGCATACGCCTCAGGCATGGCGACGCGCCCCCGCGGAGTGCGACCGAGGAAACCGATCCGGACGAGATAGGGCTCGACGACGCTCTCGACGGTCTCGGCTTCTTCGCCGACGGCGACGGCGAGCGTGCTCAGTCCCACCGGCCCGCCGCGGAACCGTCGTACGAGCGCTTCGAGAACGGCGCGATCGAGGCGGTCCAGACCGATGGGGTCGACGTCGTACAGTTCGAGAGCGGCGCGGACGTCGGCGATGGTCGCCGCTCCCCCACCGTGCACGAGCGCATAGTCGCGAACGCGTCGGAGAAGGCGGTTGGCGATGCGGGGCGTCCCGCGCGATCGGCGGGCGATCTCGGACAGCGAATCGGACGGCAGGTCGACGCCGAGGACCGCCGCGGATCGCGCGATCACCCGCTCGAGCTCGCCGTCCTCGTAGAACTCCAGATGACCGGTGAACCCGAATCGATCGCGCAGCGGATTCGGTAGCAGACCCGACCGCGTCGTCGCTCCCACCAGGGTGAACGGTGCGAGTTCGAGCGGGATGCTGGTGGCCCCCGCCCCCTTGCCCACCATGATGTCGATGCGGAAATCCTCCATCGCGAGATAGAGCATCTCCTCGGCGGAGCGCGCCATCCGGTGGATCTCGTCGATGAAGAGCACCTCGCCGGGCACGAGGCTCGACAGGAGCGCAGCGAGATCGCCGGCGTGCTGGATGGCCGGTCCGCTCGACAGGCGCAGGGGGCGCTCGCTCTCGTGCGCGACGATCATCGCCAGCGTCGTCTTGCCGAGTCCGGGCGGGCCCGCGAGAAGGATGTGATCGGCGGGTCGGCTCTGGATACGTGCGGCCTCGAGGAGGAGCTGGAGCTGGCCGCGCACCTTCTGCTGTCCGACGAACTCGCCGAGACTCGTCGGACGCAGGGCGCCCTCGATCGCGAGCTCGGTCTCGTCGACGGGCTCGGAGGCGTCGAGTGCGTCAGCCACGTGCCGGCCCCAGCAAGGCGAGCGTGCGACGGAGGAGCGGTGCGACGGCCGAACGCTCGGCATCGGTCGCCTCGGCGGCGGTCTGCGCGGCGGCCTCGGCGGCGACCTTCTCCGACCATCCGAGTCCGACGAGGGCGGCCGCGACCTGACCCACCACGTCCGACGCGCCCGAGGGACTCGGCGCTGCCGCGACCGTCGGCTGCACCTTGCCGGCGAGCTGCACGACGATGAGCTTCGCGGTCTTGGGACCGATTCCGGACACGCGACGGAAAGGCGCGTCGTCTTCGGCGTTCACCGCCTCTGCGATCTGGTCGACGGTGAGGTGCGACAGCACCCCCAGGGCGGATTTCGGCCCGACGCCCGTCACGCTGATGAGGAGCCCGAAGACCTCGAGCTCGTCGCGCTCGGCGAATCCGAAGAGGGAGAGCGCGTCCTCGCGCACGATCAGGCTCGTGTGCAACCGCAACTGCTCCCCCACCGTCGCGGTGTGCGCGACGTCGGCCGGGACGGCGACGGAGAAGCCGACGCCGCCCACCTCGACGACGACCTGGTCGGAGGTCGAGTGCAGCACAGTGCCGTGCAGGGAGGAGATCATCCTCCCAGCCTAGGCCCCGCGTCGTACGTATGTTCGAGCGACACGCTCCGCGTCCGCCCAGGCGCGCTGGGCCGGCGTGAGCCCGCCCGCTGCGGACGCCGCCCCCGCGCCGCCTCGGCGCCAGGCGTGGCACAGAGCGATGGCGAGGGCATCCGCGGCATCCGCCGGCTGCGGAGGCGCGTCGAGGCGCAGGATCCGGGCGATCATCGCCTGCACCTGGCGCTTGTCGGCAGATCCGTAACCGGTCACGGCGGCCTTGACCTCGCTCGGCGTGTGGGTCGCGGCGGGAAGACCCGCCTCTGCCGCGAGCAGCAGCGCGACTCCGCTGGCCTGAGCCGTGCCCATCACCGTGTGCGTGTTCTGCTGCGCGAACACGCGCTCGACCGCGACCGCCTGCGGAGAATGCGCGGCGATGACCTCACGGATGCCGGCGGCGACGATCGCGAGACGCTCGCCGATCGGCGCATCCGGAGACGAACGGATCACCCCGACGTGCACGAGCGTGCCGCGACGGGATCCGTCGACGTCGACGATGCCCACACCGCATCGGGTGAGGCCCGGGTCGATCCCGAGCACGCGCAGCGAGGAGGAGGTCACTCCCCCAGGCTAGGCGGCACCGTCGACGTCCGGCGCGTGGCGCGCCTAGCTGTCGTCGTTCTCGAGCTCGGCCTGCACCTCGGACGAGAGGTCGAAGTTGCTGAAGACGTTCTGCACGTCCTCGCTGTCCTCGAGCGCGTCGATGAGGCGGAAGACCTTGCGCGCGGTGTCGGCGTCGATCTCGACCTTGAGGTTCGGCACGAACTCGACGTCGGCGGATTCGTAGTCGATGCCCGCCTCCTGCAGCGCGCTGCGCACGGTGACCAGGTCGGTCGCCTCGGTGATGATCTCGAAGCCCTCGGAGTGCGGCTCGATCTCCTCGGCGCCCGCCTCGAGCGCCGCCATCATGACGTCGTCCTCGGTGGTCCCCTCGGCACCGACGACGATGACGCCCTTGCGCGAGAAGTTGTAGGCGACGCTGCCCGGGTCGGCCAGCGTTCCCCCGTTGCGGCTGAGAGCCGTGCGCACCTCGGCGGCGGCACGGTTCTTGTTGTCGGTCAGACACTCGATCATGAGCGCCACGCCGTTCGGTCCGTATCCCTCGTACATGATGGAGGTGTACTCGACGGCTTCGCCGCCGATTCCGGCTCCACGCTTGACCGCGCGGTCGATGTTGTCCTTCGGGACGGAGGTCTTCTTCGCCTTCTGCACCGCGTCGAACAGCGTGGGGTTGCCCGCGAGGTCGGCGCCGCCGAGCTTGGCCGCGACCTCGATGTTCTTGATGAGCTTGGCCCAGGACTTGGCGCGCCTGGAGTCGATGATGGCCTTCTTGTGCTTCGTGGTGGCCCACTTGGAATGCCCGGACATAAGTCTCCACTCGTCGTATCCGCCCGTGGGCACGGCCCAGGGCATCGTCCAGTCTAACGAATCGAGACGTCGCCTACCGGGGTGCGCTCGCGTAGCGTCGTGCCTCGTCGAGGAAGAGCGCGTGGAATCCGGGCTCACCGTCCATCTCGGGATGGAAGCTCGTGCCGAGCAACGGCCCCTGGCGCACCGCGACCACCGCGCCGTCGGGCAGGGCGGCGAGCACCTCCACCGCGGCCCCCGAGCGTTCCACGATCGGCGCCCGGATGAACGTCGCAGACACCGGGGCATCGCCGAGCACCGGCACGTCGAGGTCGATCTCGAACGATTCGGACTGACGTCCGAAGGCGTTGCGCCGCACGTCGACGTCGAGGCCGCCGAAGGACTGCTGTCCCTCGATCGCGTCGAGCACGGTGTCGGCCAGGAGGATGAGCCCCGCGCACGTGCCGTACATCGGCATCCCCGCGCGGATCGCTGCGCGAATCGGCTGCTGGAGCCCGAACAGTCGCGCCAACTTGTCGATGACGCTGGACTCTCCGCCCGGTAGAACGAGACCATCGATCGCGTCGAGTTCTTCCGGGCGGCGCACGAGCACCACCTCCGCACCGAGCTCCGCGAGCAGGGCGGCATGCTCGCGCACGTCGCCCTGCAGCGCGAGGACGCCGACGGTCGGACTACCAGCCACGCTCGGAGAGCCGGTGCGGCGCGGGGAGGTCGGACACGTTGATCCCCACCATCGCCTCGCCCAGCCCGCGCGAGACCTGGGCGATCACACTCGGATCGTCGTGGAACGTGGTGGCCTTCACGATCGCCGCGGCACGCTGGGCGGGGTTGCCCGACTTGAAGATGCCGGAGCCGACGAACACACCGTCCGCTCCCATCTGCATCATCATCGCGGCGTCCGCGGGGGTTGCCACGCCTCCCGCGACGAACAGCACGACCGGCAGCTTGCCCGTCGCCGCGACCTCGACGACGAGGTCGTAGGGCGCCTGCAGCTCCTTGGCCGCCACGTAGAGCTCGTCCTTGGCCATCGACCGCAGCACGTTGATCTCGCTCGTGATCTTGCGGATGTGCTTGGTCGCCTCCGAGACGTCACCGGTGCCGGCCTCGCCCTTCGACCGGATCATCGCGGCACCCTCGTTGATGCGGCGCAGGGCCTCGCCGAGGTTCGTCGCCCCGCACACGAAGGGCACGGTGAAGCCGAATTTGTCGATGTGGTTGACGTAGTCCGCCGGCGACAGCACCTCGGACTCGTCGATGTAGTCGACTCCGAGCTCCTGCAGGATCTGCGCCTCGACGAAGTGGCCGATGCGCGCCTTCGCCATCACGGGGATCGAGACGGCGTCGATGATGCTGTCGATCATGTCGGGGTCGCTCATGCGCGAGACACCGCCCTGCGCACGGATGTCGGCGGGGACCCGCTCGAGCGCCATCACGGCGACGGCGCCGGCGTCCTCGGCGATCCTGGCCTGCTCGGCCGTGACGACGTCCATGATGACGCCGCCCTTGAGCATCTCGGCGAGACCGCGCTTGACCCGCGCGGATCCGGTGGTTGCCTGGTCGTTCATCGCATTCCTCTCGGCTGAGCCAATGACTCGTTTGATCTATGTCAAACCGTAGCATCGTCCCGGACGTTCTAGAATCGGTGTCGAGGACCCATGAGCGCCGAGATCACCGGAACGACCGCAGCAGACATCGCCGACAGCGTGCGCGCCCTGCGCGACCGCGGAACCCTCCGCCCCGGCGATGCGCTCCCCCCTGTGCGCGAACTCGCCGCCACTCTCGGCGTGAACCGCAACACCGCGGTGGCCGCCTACCGCCAACTCGCGCAGGCGGGGCTCGTCGTCTCGCGCGGGCGCGCCGGCACCACGATCGCCGGCGTCGAGGCGGTCGCCCAGGAGGGCTACGCGGCGGACACGGTCCTCCGCGACGTCGGCACGGGCAACCCCGACCCCCGGCTCATCCCCGACCCGTCGCCCGCACTCGCCCGCGTCACGGGGCGACCGGTGCTGTACGGCGAGCCCGTGATCGACCGCGGCCTCGACTCCTGGGCGCACGAGTGGATCGCCACCGACCTCGACCAGTCCGACTTCCGCGTCACCGTCACCAGCGGCGCGGTCGACGCCGTCGAGCGACTCCTCGCCCAGGCACTCACCCGCGATGACGCGGTCGCGCTCGAGGACCCCTGCTTCCTCGCGAGCATCCACACGGTGCGACTCGGAGGGTACCGCGCCGTGCCCGTCCCGGTCGACGGCGAGGGGATGACGGTCGTCGGCCTCCGCGCGGCGCTCGACGCCGGCATCCGCGCCATCATCTGCACTCCGCGCGCGCAGAACCCCACCGGCAGCAGCCTGACGGCTGCGCGCGCTGCCGAGCTCCGCGCCGTGCTGGCCGACCACCCCTACGTGCTGATCATCGAGGACGACCACTTCTCGATGCTCTCGCAGCGCCCCTACGAGACCTTGATCGGACCGGGGCACCGGCGGTTCGCCCTCGTGCGCTCCGTCTCGAAGTTCCTCGGCCCCGACATGTGCCTGGCGCTCGCGGCCACCGACCCCGAGACGGCCGAGCGCCTGTCGATGCGGCTCAGCCCGGGGACGACCTGGGTGAGCCATCTGCTCCAGCGACTCACGCACGCCCAGCTGACCGCCCCTTCCGCGCTCGCGACGATCGGTACCGCGGCCGCGCACTACGCCGAGCGCAACGCCGCTTTCGCACAGCTCCTGCGCACCCACGGATTCGACGCCCCCGACTCCGACGGTCTCAGTCTCTGGGTCGAGCTCCCGCGCCCCGCACGCGCCGTCGCCGAAAAGCTCATGCGCCGCGGATGGCTGGCCCGCACCGGCGACGAGTTCGCCCTCGACGAGAAGGCCGAGCCATCGCGGCATCTGCGGCTGACCGTCCATGATCTGTCCGACGCGGATGCCGCGGCCTTCGTCGCCGACCTCGTCGCGGCTTCCCGATGACCACCCGAAGCGGGAACGCACCCGCACTGAAAGAAAGGATCGGGAGATGAAGATCCTCTCCATCCAGTCCGCCGTCGCCTACGGTCATGTCGGCAACTCCGCCGCGGTGTTCCCGCTGCAGCGCATCGGCGTCGAGGCCCTCCCGGTCTACACCGTGAACTTCTCGAACCACACCGGGTACGGCGCCTGGCGCGGCCCGATGATCGATCCCGCCGAGGTGCGCGAGGTCATCACCGGCATCCAGGACCGTGGCGTCTTCGGCAGCATCGATGCGGTGCTCAGCGGATACCAGGGCGGTGAGGGCATCGGCGACGTGATCATCGACGCCGTCGCCCGGGTCAAGGCGGAGAACCCGAACGCGGTCTACGCGTGCGACCCCGTCATGGGCAACGCCAAGTCCGGCTGCTTCGTGGCGCCCGCGATCCCCGTGCTGCTGCGGGAGCGGGTCGTGCCGGTGGCGGACATCATCACCCCGAACCAGTTCGAGCTCGGCTTCCTCACCGAGACCGAGCCCGACACGCTCGAGTCCACGCTGGCCTCGGTCGACCTGGCGCGCGCGATGGGACCGCGCACGGTGCTCGTCACGAGCGTCGAGCAGCCGGACCGCGAGGAGGGGACCATCGAGATGCTCGCGGTCGACGACGAGGGTGCCTGGATCGTGCAGACGCCGCACCTTCCGATGAAGGCCAACGGGTCGGGCGACGTGACCGCTGCGCTCTTCACCGCGCACTACGTCGAGACCGGCAGCGCGCAGACCGCCCTCGAGCGCACCGCATCGAGCGTCTACGACCTGCTGAAGGCGACGCTCGACTCCGGGGAGCGCGAGCTGCAGCTCGTCGAGGCGCAGGAGTTCTACGCGCACCCGCGCATGCAGTTCAGCGCCCGTCAGGTGCGCTGAACTCAGGCCGCGGGCCAGGCGTTCGCGACGGCCTCCCGCACCTCACCGAGCAGCTGCGGGAGTGCCTTCGTCTTCGCGATGATCGGGAAGAAGTTCGCATCGGAGCGCCACCGCGGCACGACGTGCTGGTGCAGGTGCCCGTCGACACCCGCGCCGGCGACGGCACCCTGGTTCATCCCGATGTTGAAGCCGTCGCAGCGCGACACCTCCGTCAGCACGCGCATCGCCGTCTGCGTCAGAGCGCCGATCTCGGCGACCTCCTCCGGGGTGGCCTGGTCGTACGTCGCGATGTGGCGGTAGGGGCACACGAGCAGGTGACCGGAGTTGTACGGGAACAGGTTCAGCAGCACGTATGCCGTCTCACCGCGCGCGACGATCAGTCGCTCGGCATCCGGGTGCTTCGGCGCCTCGCAGAAGGGGCACTCCTCGCGCAGCGGCTCGGGCCCCGCCTGGATGTAGGCCATCCGGTGCGGAGTCCAGAGCCGCTGGAACTCGTCGGGGACTCCGGCGAAGTCCGACGCAGGCTCCAGCGGCTCCTCCGGGGTCACGCCAGATCCCCCGCCGTCTGCACGAGCGCGTGCTCGGCGATCGCGGTGCGGATGCGGGCCACGGCATCCGCGATCGGGACGCCGTTCTCCTGGGTGCCGTCGCGGTAGCGGAACGAGACGGTGCCGGCGGCGCGGTCCTGCTCGCCGGCGATGAGCAGCAGCGGAACCTTGCCGGTCGTGTGCGTGCGGATCTTCTTCTGCATGCGGTCGTCGGACGTGTCGAGCTCGGCGCGCACGCCCGAGTCGCGGAGCGTCGTGATGACCTCGCCGAGGTAGTCGGCGAAGTCCTCGGCCACGGGGATGCCGACCACCTGCACCGGCGAGAGCCAGACCGGGAAGTCACCGGCGTAGTGCTCGAGCAGGATCGCGAAGAAACGCTCGATCGAACCGAAGAGCGCGCGGTGGATCATGATCGGACGCTTCTTCTGCCCGTCCTTGTCCATGAACTCGAGGTCGAAGCGCTCCGGCAGGTTCGGGTCGACCTGGACGGTCGACAACTGCCAGGTGCGACCGATCGCATCGCGGGTCTTGAGGTCGATCTTCGGGCCGTAGAACGCGGCCTCACCCGGGACCTCGGTGAGCTTGAGCCCCGAGGCGACGGCCACACGACGCAGGGCATCGGTCGACGACTCCCAGAACTCGTCGGAACCGATCCACTTCGACTTCTCGTCGTCCTTCATCGAAAGCTCGAGCTCGAAATCGGTGAGGCCGAAGTCCCGCAGCATCGAGAGGATGAAGTCGAGGACCTTCGCGACCTCTCCCTCGAGCTGGTCGGGCGTGACGAAGAGGTGCGAGTCGTCCTGGGTGAACCCGCGCACACGGGTGAGACCGTGCAGCGCACCCGAGAGCTCGTTGCGGTAGACCGTGCCGTTCTCGGCGAACCGCAGCGGCAGATCGCGGTAGCTGCGCGCGCGCTCCTTGTAGATCAGGATGTGCATCGGGCAGTTCATCGGCTTCAGGTAGTAATCCTGGCCCTGCTTGGTGATGTTGCCCTCGTCGTCGCGCTCCTCGTCCATGACGATCGGCGGGAACATACCGTCCTTGTAGGTGACGAGGTGGTTCGAGGTGAGGAAGAGATCTTCCTTCGAGATGTGCGGGGTGTACACGTAGGTGTAGCCGCCCTCGATGTGACGCTTGCGCGCGTGCTGCTCCATCTCGCCGCGGATCATGCCGCCGCGGGGGTGCCATACCGAGAGCCCGGATCCGATCTCCTCCGGGAAGGAGAACAGGTCGAGCTCCTTGCCGAGGCGACGGTGGTCGCGCTTCGCGGCCTCCTCGAGGCGGTGCTGATAGGCCCGCAGCTCGTCCTTCGACGGCCAGGCGGTGCCGTAGATGCGCTGCAGCTGCGGGTTCTTCTCGCTACCGCGCCAGTAGGCGGCGGCGATGCGGGTGAGGTCCCAGCCGTTGCCGATCATGCGCGTGTTCGGCAGATGCGGGCCGCGGCAGAGGTCCTTCCAGACCACCTCGCCGTCGCGGGTGGTGTTGTCGTAGATCGTGAGTTCGCCCTCGCCGACCTCGACGGAAGCGCCCTCCGCCGCTTCCTTGCCGCCCTTGAGCCCGATGAGCTCGAGCTTGAACGGCTCGTCAGCGAGTTCGGCCCGCGCCTCGTCATCGGTCACCACGCGGCGCACGAAGCGCTGGCCCTCGCGGACGATGCGCTGCATCTCCTTGGTGATCGCCTTGAGATCCTCGGGCGTGAACGGCGAATCGACGCCGAAGTCGTAGTAGAACCCGTCGGTGATGGGCGGGCCGATGCCGAGGTTCGCCTGCGGATTGATGCGCTGCACCGCCTGGGCGAGCACGTGCGCGGTCGAGTGGCGCAGGATGCCGAGCCCGTCGGGGCTGTCGATCGTGACCGCCTCGACCTCATCGGCGTCGGTCACTGTGGTCGCGAGGTCCTTGAGGATGCCGTTGACGCGCATGGCGACGACGGATCGGTCAGAGAACAGGGCGAAGCCGTCTTTCGGCTGGGCGTTTTCAGGCACTGATCACTCCATCTGGGTCTGGATCTAGGCTACTCGCATGGCCGGGTCGTGCTGACCGTCACGCCCCCGGCTCGGTGGCCGTCTGCGTGACGACCGGAGCGAGGATGATGATCGCGGCTCCCACGAGGGCGATGGATGACCCCACCCAGTCCCAGACGGTCGGTTTGAAGCCGTCGACGATGATGCCCCACGCGAGCGATCCCGCGATGAAGACCCCACCGTACGCGGCCAGCACTCGGCCGAAGTTGGCGTCGGGCTGGAGTGCCGCGATGAACCCGTAGGCGCCGAGGGCCATCACCCCGAGCACGGCGAGGATCCAGCCGCGCTCCTCCTTGACCGCCTGCCAGATCAGCCATGCTCCGCCGATCTCCGCGACGGCGGCCAGCACGAAGAGCACGATGATGCGGAACACGGTCATGCGGCCAGTCTGGCAGTCGCGTACCACCGGGCACGAGCATCCGCTACCGCCGATGCGGTACGCCGGAGTCCGCGTCCGGTCGATGTGCGCGCACGCGCCGTCGCGCGACGCTGGATCTGCGGCGCAGAGCGCGCCCGGAGAGGCTGGCGATGAAGAAGTTCGTGAAGAGGGGGCTCGTCACCCTCGTGGCCGTCACCGCGACGATCACCCTGGGGCTGGCGACGACGACCGTCGTGAACGTCGTCGCGTCGGAGATCGAGAGGGAGAAGATCGAGCCGTACGGGGCCTTCGTCACCGTCGACGGTCATCGGATGAACGTCGTGATCACCGGCTCCGGTCCCACGGATATCGTCCTCCTCCCCGGATTCGGCACGGCGTCACCGGCGATCGACTTCTCACCGCTCGTCGACGACCTCGCGACCGACCATCGCGTCGTCGTGATCGAACCCCTCGGCTACGGATTGAGCGACGGCACCGAACGCGCGCGGACGACGGAGAACATCGTCGGGGAGGTGCACGACGCCCTCGAACAGCTCGACATCGACTCGTACGTGCTGATGGGGCATTCCATCGCGGGCATCTATGCGCTCGAGCTGGCGGCGAAGCATCCCGAGGAGCTCCGCGGCTTCGTCGGGATCGACACCAGCGTGCCGGGGCAGCCGCACATGGACACCGAGTTCCCGACAGGACTCATGGGCGCCGCCCGAACTCTGGGACTCGCACGCCTGTTGCTCGCGGTGGGCGGGGTCGGGCAGGAGGGTGGGGCCTACTCCGATCATGACCGGGAGCAGATCGCGATGATCTCCCATCGCACGTCGATGGCGCCCACGTACCTCGACGAGATGGCGCACATCGCCCCGAACTTCGCGCAGGCCGAGAGACGTACCTTTCCCGATGATCTTCCGGTGCTGCTGTTCGCCGTAGCCGACAACGAGAAGAATCCGGACTGGGTCGCCCTGCACGAGGCCCAGGCGGCGAGCGTCGCCGACGGCACGGTGATACCCGTCGACGGCGATCACTATCTCCATCACACGCATGCGGCGGAGATCGCGGACGCATTCCGGAGCTGGGCGGCCGAACGGATGCCGTTTCCGCAGTGAACCGGGGTAGCGTGAGCGGATGACCCGTACGATCGCCCGGTGGATCCTCGCCGCAGGACTCGGCGCGATCGGCGTCCTGCACTTCGTCCAGACGCGCGGCTTCCGCGTGGTCGTGCCGGACTGGGCCACGCGCATGTCCGGGCTCGACAAGGAGACGATCGTGGTCGCCTCCGGTGCGGTGGAGATCGGGCTCGCCGCGGGGTTGGTCGCCCTTCCTCGGGAGCGCGCACGGATCGGATGGGCCACTGCGCTGTTCTTCGCCGCCGTGCTGCCCGGCAACGTGCACCAGTGGCGCACCGGCCGTTCCACGCCCGGGCTCGACACCGACCGCCGTCGATTCGGGCGGCTGTTCCTGCAGCCGCTCCTCATGGTGTGGGCGGTGTGGGCCACCAGCGCCGAGGGTCGAAGTCAAGGCCGACGCTGACATTTCTCCGATCGCACGACGAGCGCCAGAATGGGGCGATGTCCTCCCCCTCGATCGTGTGGTTCCGTGATGATCTGCGTCTCGCCGACAACCCCGCGTTGCGCGCCGCGATCGATCGCGGGGAGCCGATCCTCGCCGTCTACGTGCTCGACGAGGAATCCCCCGGCATCCGACCGCTCGGCGGAGCGGCCCGCTGGTGGTTGCATCACTCACTCGCCTCGCTGAGCGAACGGCTGCGGGAGCGTGGGGGCGCACTGGTGCTGCGCCGCGGTCCCGCCGCCCGCGTGATCCCCCAGGTCGTGGCGGATGCCGACGCCGGCGCCGTCTTCTGGAATCGCCGGTACGGCCGACCCGAGCGCGACATCGACGCCGAGCTGAAGACCGCTCTGCGGAACGACGGCGTCGAGGTCGCCTCCTTCGCGGGATCCCTTCTCCACGAGCCCTGGACGGTGACGACGGGGGCCGGTACGCACTTCTCCGTGTTCACTCCCTTCTGGAGGGCGTGCCTCTCGCTGCCCGCACCGCGACTCCCCCTCCCCGAGCCACGCGAGATCGACGGCATCCGCTCGGCTCCGGCATCGGACGACCTCGACGACTGGGCTCTGCTCCCCACCCGTCCGGACTGGGCGGAGGGCCTGCGCGAGACCTGGGAACCCGGGGAACCCGCCGCTCGACGTCGACTGCGCTCCTTCCTCGGCGAGGACCTCGGATCGTATGACCGCGCACGCGACGAGCCTTCGGCCGGAGCGACTTCGCTCTTGTCCCCCCGCCTGCGCTGGGGAGAGATCAGTCCGTTCACGGTCTGGCACGAGGCGGTCTCCGCGGACGGCGCGGGCGGGTTCCTCTCGGAGCTCGGGTGGCGCGAGTTCGCGTGGCACACGCTCTTCCACTTCCCCGACCTCGCGACGAAGAACCTGCGCCCCGAGTTCGACGCCTTCCCGTGGCCGCGGCTGAAGCCGTCGCACCTCGGCGCGTGGCAGCGCGGCGAGACCGGCGTGCCCCTGGTCGACGCCGGGATGCGCGAACTCTGGCGCACCGGATACATGCACAACCGCGTGCGGATGGTCACTGCGTCGTTCCTCGTGAAGAACCTCCTCATCGACTGGCACCGCGGCGAGGAGTGGTTCTGGGACACCCTCGTCGATGCCGATGGGGCGAACAACCCGTTCAACTGGCAGTGGGTCGCCGGCTCCGGCGCGGATGCCGCGCCCTACTTCCGCATCTTCAACCCCGAGCTCCAGGCCAAGAAGTTCGATCCGAAGCGCCTGTACATCTCGCAATGGGCATCGGATGCCCCCACCGAGCCGATCGTCGACCTCGGGGAGACGCGGAAGGCGGCGCTCGCCGCGTACGACGTCGTCAAACGCGCGCCCCGCGATCGGTGACCCGCCGCGGGGTCGGCACCCCGGCCCCGGCAGTGCGCACTCCCCGTACGATCGAGGGAGCCCCCTCTCCCCTGCCGTGAAGGATCCCCGTATGTCCGTCGACCGCATCGACACCCTCACCGAGAACGATCTGCGAGAGGCGGGGAGCGTCAAGTGGACGACCTTCCCCGACACGATCGGCGCCTTCGTCGCCGAGATGGATTTCGGGGTCGCTCCCGCGGTGAAGGACGCGGTGGGCGATGCCCTCGAGCAGGGCCTCACGGGCTACCTTCCACAGCATCTCGCCGACGAGCTCGCCGCCGCGACGGCCACCTGGTACGCCGCTCGCTACGGCTGGGAGATCTCGTCGGCGCAGGTGAAGCAGGTCCCCGACGTGATCACCGCTTTCGAGTACGCGATCGAGCAGTACACGGCTCCGGGGGCCGCCGTGATCGTCCCGACCCCGGCGTACATGCCGTTCCTCATGGTTCCCCCGATGCACGGGCGACGCGTCATCGAGGTGCCGAGCATCGTCGAGAACGGGCGCTGGGTGCTCGACCACGACGCGGTGACCGCTGCCTTCGCGGAGGGAGGCGAGCTGCTCGTGCTGTGCAATCCGCACAACCCGCTCGGAACGGTCGCGACGCGCGAAGAGCTCGAACGGGTCGCGGAGACTGTGCACGACGCGGGCGGACGCGTGTTCTCGGACGAGATCCACGCGCCGATCGTCTACGCTCCCGCCCGGCACATCCCCTACGCCTCGATCTCCGATGTCGCTGCAGGGCACACCCTCACCGCGACCTCCGCGTCCAAGGCGTGGAACCTCGCCGGTCTCAAGTGCGCGCAGATCATCGTCTCGAACGAGCGGGATGCGGAGCTCTGGGAGCGCGAAGGAGCGTGGTCGGGGCACGGCACCTCGACGATCGGAGCGGTCGCCAACGTCGCCGCGTACGCGGATGGGGGCGCGTGGCTGGACGAGACGGTCGCCTATCTCGACGGTAATCGCCGAGCACTGGCCGCCCTCGTCGCCGAGCACCTTCCCCAGGTGCGGATGACCGTTCCGGAGGGAACCTACATCGCGCTCCTCGACTTCCGGGAGACCGGGCTGACCGGCGATCTCGGCGAGTGGTTCCGCGAGCACGCCGGTGTCGCGATGACGGACGGCGCCGCCTGCGGGGTGGCTGCGATCGGTTTCACCCGGTTCGTCTTCGCCCTACCGCGGCCGCTCCTCGAGGAGGCGGTGCGTCGGATCGCAGCCGCGCTCAGCGCCCGCTGACCTGTGGAATGCTCCCGAGCTCTTCCGCTGGGCGGCTCGGCGTGGTTTGCTGTGGGCGGAGGGGTACCACTGGGGAAAGGGTACCGAAATGGGCGAAGCCGATTCGCACGCCGACGCGCAGTTCGCAGCGGTCTGGACCGCCATCACGAGCCCGGTCGGGGGTCTCGCCGCCGGGATCATCGTCGCGCCCGCCATTCAGGACTACTGCCGGACGGGCTGGCTCGCGGGTGCGTGGGAGAGCGATTCTCCCGCGGGGTGCGCACTCTTCCCCACGTGGATGTACGGAAGCAGCGCCTTCCCGACGGCACTCGGATTCGTCGCAGCGGCGGTGGTCGGGGTGGTCGTCTGGCTCTTCGCGTACTTCGGCCACGAGAGTCGCTGAAGTCCACTTACCTCTCGGGCGAGCACTTCGACGGCCGGAAACGCAAAAACCCCCGGCTGGACCGGGGGTTTCGTCTGTGCGCGATACTGGGATCGAACCAGTGACCTCTTCCGTGTCAGGGAAGCGCGCTACCGCTGCGCCAATCGCGCCTATGAAGGCTATTCAGTTCTCAGTGAGGTGGCGACGGGATTCGAACCCGTGTAAACGGCTTTGCAGGCCGGTGCCTAGCCGCTCGGCCACGCCACCGTGTGGATTGACCCCACGTGCGGAAGGCCTTCCGAAGAAGACCCTCTGCACTCGAGCGGATGACGAGACTCGAACTCGCGACCCCAACCTTGGCAAGGTTGTGCGCTACCAACTGCGCTACATCCGCATTTCGTTTCCGGTTGTCCCGGGCACTTATGAAACATTAGCCGATGATCCGCGACTGTCCAAACCGGAAGCGAATCTCGCGCGTGTCTCGCCGGATGGTCATCACGGCCCGCGCGCGTCCGGTAGTATCGTTTCTCGACCCCCTGGGTCATGGGCGATTGGCGCAGTTGGTAGCGCGCTTCCTTCACACGGAAGAGGTCATCGGTTCGAGTCCGGTATCGCCCACTCATCACAGCCCCGCACGTCGCCTCGACGGAGCGGGGCTTCTTCGTTCCGCCCCATCCCCTCGGCGAGACGAGCGCGCGTGCTAACTTAGGGTGTCCTAATCTGCCCACGGGAAGGCAAGCGGAGGCTTCATGTCGCTCACCGAAACCGACTCCGAGGAGAGCGTCGTCTGGCGCATCGGAACGAACGAGTTCGACGTGGTCGACGGGGCCGCTTGGGACACCCACACCCACCCCGATCGTCACGAACTGCTCTGGGGGGCGCGAGGCGTTCTCACCGCCGAGACCGAGCACGGACACTTCGCCATCCCCGCCGCGCAGGGTCTCTGGATTCCCGCCGAGACGTCCCATCGCGTGATCGCCGCGGCCGGCACCTCGTTCCGCTGCACCTTCATCGACGGCGACATCGCCTCCCCCTCGCCGCGCACGACCGCGGTCGCCCTGCCCGACGTGATGCGCGCCGTGCTCGACCGACTCGAGGCTCCGCCGTACCTCGCGGCGGGACCGCGCCTGCATGCGGAGGAACTCGTGGTCAGCCTGCTCGAACCCGTCGAAGCATCCGTCGTCGACCTTCCCCTCCCCCTCGACCTGCGTACCCGAGCGATCGCCGAGGCACTGCTCTCCGACCCCGCCGACGATCGCTCGATCGAGGAGTGGGGGCATCACGTGGGCGCCAGCGCGCGGAACCTCTCGCGCCTGTTCGTCGCCGAGACCGGCCTGAGCTTCTCCACCTGGCGCACCCGAGCACGCATGCGCCGCGCCATCGAATGGCTCTCCGCCGACTACACGGTCGCGCACGTGAGCCGGCGCTCCGGCTACGCGACGCCGAGTGCGTTCGTGCAGGCCTTCCGCCGGGAAGTCGGGCGCACGCCCGGCGAGTACGCCGCGCGACGCGACGAGGATTCCGCGAAGTCGGCGTGACCTCGACACGGTGTGGCATCTCCGCGACATCGGACGGATCCATACTGGGTAAGCCGAGCCTTACCTAAGCCCCGGCTCCCCGATCCCCTTCCGGAAGACCCTCCCATGCGCTCTACGCCCGTGTCCCTCGTCGCGCTCGCAGCGACCTGCCTCCTCCTGACCTCGTGCGCCGCCTCCTCCGCCGGCGGCTCCTCCACCGCGGACGACACGGTGGAGCTCACGACTCCGACCGGCGTCGACATCACGATCCCGGCCGAGCCGACGGCGGCGCTCGGCTTCTACACCACCGACCTCGACATCCTCATCACGCTCGGTTTCGACCTCGCCGGCACACAGCCGATCCGCGACGACTTCACGGCTTTCCCCGACTTCTTCCCTCAGCAGGAGCTGGAGGGGCTGGAGACCTTCGGGAACTTCCCGGAGTTCAATCTGGAGGCCGTGCTCGAGGCCGAACCGGACTTCATCCTCAGCGGGCTCGGCTACGAGGAAGACCTCGACGGGCAGCTCCAGAAGATCGCACCGACCTACACGTACAACGCATTCGACGGCGGCGACTGGCGAGACGTCGTCGCGAAGGCCGCGACCGATCTCGGACGCGAGGAGCAGTGGCAGGAGTGGGTCGACCAGTACGAGGCCCGCATCGCCGACATCCGCTCCCGCCTCGACGCCGCCGACATCCACCCCGTCGTCGCAGACGTCGGCTACTGGGACGGTCAGGTCACGACGTCCTGCTACGGCGTGCCCTGCCTCGTCTTCGCCGACCTCGGTCTGGAGATGGCGCCGCTGATGAACGCGACGGAGGACGGCCTGCCCGCGAGCGACGAGTACGCGGAACTGAGCCCCGAGCAGCTCGGACAGCTCGAGGGCATCGACGTCGTGTTCACCGGTGCCGAAGAGGATGGCACCGTCTGGGTCGAGGAGGACGAGGCCCTGCAGCAGAACGCGATCTGGCAGAACCTCTCGTTCGTGCAGAGCGGCGACTACTACCCCTACAACTACGAGATGATCTACGGCTCCCCCAGCGGCATGGACGCGTTCCTCACCGTCGTCGAGAAGGCGCTCCTCGGATGACCGTCAACCTCGTGCACCGCATCGTGGTGCAGCGCGTCGAACGGCTGAGCCCGGGCATGATGCGGATCGTCTTCGGCGGCGAAGGTCTCGATGGATTCGTGACCACGGGGGTGGGCGATGAGTACTTCCGCGTCTTCTTCCCGACCGAGGGGCAGATCGAGCCGAACCTGCCGTTCCCGACCGACGACGGCTATTGGGACTTCCCGGAGGGCGTTGATCCGGCCCCGATGCGCACGTACACGGTGCGGGATTGGGATGCCGCGGCGCGTGAGCTCACCATCGACTTCGTCGTGCACGACGGGGGGATCGCGGCGGCGTGGGCCCTGCGCGCCCAGCCGGGTGACGTGCTCGGGGTCAACACGCCGAAGGCGCTCTATGCGGCGCCCGCCGACATCGAGTGGCAGCTTCTGATCGCCGACGCCACCGGCCTGCCGGCGGCCGCTCGCCTCGCCGAGAACGCGCCGAGCGGCGTCCGCACCCGTGTGGTCGTCGAGGTCGCGACGGCCGAGGACGAGCTGTCCCTGACCACCCCGGACGGAGTGGAGTTGCACTGGGTGCACGGCGGCAACGGGCACGGTCCCACGCGCATCGAGGAGATCCTGCGCGCATCCGAGCTTCCGACGGGGCGCGGGTACGTCTGGGTCGCCGGTGAGACGAAAGCCACGCGCGGCGTGCGCAAGCACCTCCGTCACGACCTGAAGCTCCCGGCGACCGACTACAAGGTCCTCGGCTACTGGACCGAGAACGCCGAAGCCTGGCGCGAGCGCTACGAATCCCTCGACGAGGGCACCCACGCGCGACTGATGGCCATGTGGAATGACGACGGCCGCTCCGAGGAGGAGATCGAGGACGCCTACGACGCCGAGCTGGAGAAGCTCGGGCTGTGAGGTGCGCGGTATGACCTCGACGCTCGTCGAGGAGAGAGCACCGCAGGTTTCGGGGGCACGCTTCGGCCTGGTGGTGCTCCTCCTCGCCGGCGCGCTCGCGCTCGTCTGCGTGGCGAGCGTGCTGCTCGGCTCGCAGCGGATCTCTCCGGTCGACGTCTGGCACGGCCTCACAGTCGGCACGGGTGACGCCGGCGCCATCGTGCAGGGCATGCGCGTCCCGCGCACGATCGTCGGCCTGGCGGTCGGCGCAGCGCTGGGCATCGCCGGAGCACTGATCCAGGGCTTCACCCGCAACCCGTTGGCCGATCCCGGCATCCTGGGGGTGAATGCGGGAGCGAGTCTGGGCGTCGTGATCGGCGTCGCCTTCTTCGGCGTGAGCGCCGCGAGTGGATACATCTGGTTCTCGTTCGCCGGCGCGATCGTGGCGACGGTCCTCGTGTACCTGATCGGTTCGGCAGGCCGCACCGCCCCGGATCCGTTGCGGATGACGTTGTCCGGTGTCGCGCTCGGTGCCGTGATGGGCGGCGTCGTGGCGGCGATCGGTCTCCTCAACCCGAGCGTCTTCGACCGGATGCGCAGCTGGAACGCGGGCTCGCTCACCTCGCTCACCCCGGACGTCTACGCGGTGCTGCCCTTCGTGTTCATCGGCCTCGTCCTCGCCTTCTGCCTCGCGCCGTCGCTCAACGCTCTCGCGCTGGGCGACGATCTCGCGACCGCCCTCGGATCCCGGGTCGCCCTCACGCGTGTGCTCTCGATCGTGGCGGTGACACTGCTCTGCGGTGCGGCCACCGCCGCGGCCGGTCCGATCGCCTTCGTCGGCCTGATGGTGCCGCACGCCGTGCGCTGGTTCGTCGGGCCCCATCAGGGCTGGATCCTCCTCGGCACCGTCTTCGCCGCACCGCTGCTGCTTCTCACCGCCGACGTGGCCGGTCGACTCGTGCTCCCCACGGGCGAACTGCCCGTCTCGGTCGTGACGGCCGTCATCGGCGCCCCGGTCCTCATCGCCCTCGTGCGTCGCCGGAAGGTGAGCGGGCTGTGAGCGTCGACCTCCTGACCACGCCGGTGGATGCCGGCCGCCGTGTCTTCACGCCGCAGACGTCCTTCTTCTCCCGACGCATCGGTGTGCGGGCGACGATCGTCGCCCTCGCCGCCACGGCGCTCGCGATCGCGGTGGGCGTGTTCGCGCTCACCCTGGGCGACGCGGTCTTCAGTCCGGGCGAGGTCGTCGCGACGCTCCTCGGCGTCGGGGAACCCCGCGCCGAACTCGTGATCATCGAGTGGCGGCTCCCGCGAGTGCTGGGCGCACTCGTCTTCGGCGCCGCCCTCGGCATCGGCGGCGCGATCTTCCAATCGCTCACGCGCAACCCTCTGGGCAGCCCCGACGTGATCGGCTTCGACGCCGGGGCCTACACCGGCGCGTTGATCGTGATCACCACGTTCGGCGTCAGCGTCGCATCGACCGCCGCCGCCGCGCTCGTCGGCGGCACCGCCACGGCACTGGTCGTGTACCTGCTGGCGTTCCGCCGCGGGTTCACCGGGTTCCGGCTCATCATCGTCGGCATCGGAATCGCGTCGATGCTCGCCTCGGTGAACACCTGGATCATCCTCAACGCGAACCTGAACGTCGCCCTGCTCGCCGGCGCCTGGGGCGCCGGCTCGCTCAACCTCATCACGGCAGAGCAGGTCGGCATCGCCGCGTGCGTGATCATCCCGATCGCGATCGCGGTCGCGATGCTCGCCGATCGTCTCCACATGCTCGAGCTCGGCGACGACGCGGCGACCGCCCTCGGGGTGCGCACCGGAGGAGTGCGTCTGACGCTCGTGATCCTCGGCGTGGGACTCACCGCGGTCGTCACGGCGATGGCGGGACCGATCGCCTTCATCTCGCTCGCCGCACCCCAGATCGCCCGCCGCCTCACCGGTTCGGCGAGCGTCACGCTCACGGCATCCGCCGCTCTCGGCGCACTGCTGCTGGTCGCGAGCGATGTGCTCGCGCAGCGGCTGTTCGCCCCGACCCAGATCCCGGTCGGCCTCGTCACCGTCTGCCTCGGCGGCGTCTACCTGGTCTGGCTGCTCATCCAGGAAGCGAGAAGACGATGACCGAGAAGACGATGACCGAGGAGACGATGACTACGACCGGACCTCTCACCCGTGCGCGCCTGCAGGGCGCCGACCTCACGGTCGGCTACGACGGCCGCGTGGTGTCGGCGCATCTCGACGTCGAGATCCCCGCGGGCTCGTTCACGGTCATCGTCGGCCCGAACGCCTGCGGCAAGTCGACGCTGCTGCGTGCGCTCGCTCGTCTGCTGCGCCCCACGACCGGGCAGGTGCTGCTCGATGGTCGAGCGATCTCGGACCTGCCGACGAAGGAGATCGCGCGGCGACTCGGGTTGCTCCCCCAGACGTCGCTCGCCCCGGACGGCATCCGCGTCTCGGATCTCGTCGCCCGCGGTCGACACCCCCACCAGACGATCCTCCGCCAGTGGTCGCACACCGACCAGGCCGCCGTGGCGGCCGCCCTCGCGGCGACGGGCACGACCGAGCTCGCGGGGCGTCTGGTCGACGAGCTGTCCGGCGGACAGCGCCAGCGCGTCTGGGTGGCGATGCTGCTCGCGCAGGAGTCGCCGACGATGCTGTTGGACGAGCCGACGACGTTCCTCGACATCGCGCACCAGTACGACCTGTTGCGCCTGTTCCACGGCCTCCACGCCGAGGGGCGCACGGTCGTCGCCGTGCTCCACGATCTCAACCAGGCCGCGCGCTTCGCGGATCACATGATCATGATGTGCGATGGCGAGATCGTGGCGTCCGGGGATCCGTCGACGATCGTCACGGCCGAGCGGGTCGAGGAGGTCTTCGGACTCGCCTGCTCCGTGATCCCCGACCCGCACGCCGGGACGCCCCTGGTCGTGCCGCTGTGAGCCGTCGGCTCAGCCCATGAAGGCGCGCAGGTCCGGGTAGCCGGTCGTCGCCCACGCACCGTCGACGACGATGTTCTCGCCGTTGACGTACGACGCGTCGGCCGACGCGAGGAACAGCGCGACGCCCGCGATCTCGTCGGGATCGGCGGCGCGCTTCGCGGGGATGCGATCCAGGTAGGTGTCCATGACTCCCGGGACGGCCAGCAGTCCGCCCGTGAGCGGCGTGGCGACCAGGCCGGGCGAGATCGCGTTCACCCGGATGCCCTGCTCGGCGAGCTCGAGCGCGGCGTTCTTCGTGAGCATCACGACACCGGCCTTCGCGGTCGAGTACCCGGCACCGGAATGCATCGGCACCTGGGAGTTCAACGAGGCGATGTTCACGATCGAACCCGCGCCGCCCTGGGCGAGGAACTGCTTCGCGCCGAGCTTCGTGCCCAGGAACGCGCCGTAGAGGTTCAGCTTGATGTTGAAGTCCCAGGTCGCGAGATCCATGTCGATGACGCGGCCCGGCTTCGAGCCGCCGGCGACGTTGTACACCGCATCGATCCGGCCGAATCGTTCGACGGCGGCGGCGAAGAGCGCCTCCATCGACTGCTCGTCGGTGACATCGGTGCGCAGGCCCGCCACGTTCTCGCCGAACGTCTCGGTGGCGGCGGCCACGGCATCCGCGTTGATGTCGGCGACGAACACCTTCGCACCCCGATCGACCAGGCGGCGCGTGATCGCCGCTCCGATCCCCGACACTCCGCCGGTGACGACCGCGACGCTGTTCTCGAACCCTGACATGACTTCCTCTCTGCGGCACCGTCGTGGTGCCGTCCTTCCCGCCACGTTACGCCTTATCTGACACATGTCGGATAAACTGGGCGACATGGATGCACGGGCGCGACGTTCACGGGAGCACCTCCGCGACGCCGTCCTCGACCTGGCCGGACGGATGCCGATCGCCGACGTGACCGCCTCCGCGATCTGCACCGCGGCGGGTGTGACCCGCGACACCTTCTACCGCCATGCCGAGAGCCCCGTCGACCTCCTCGCCGACGCCCTCTCGTCCGAGATCGCCGAAGCGATGGAGATCCTCCCGCGCACCGACGCGATCGGAGACGGCGAGCGGGCACTGCTCGAGCACGTCCTCCGCCGCGCGGACGTCTACCGCGGCGCGATGCACCCCCTGCTCGCCGCTCCCGTGCGCAGCAACCTCGAGCGGTCCATCCGGTCGGGCCTCGAACTCTGGGTGCACCTTCACCCCGACATCGTTCCCCCGGACTTCCGCGACGATCCCGCGGCGATGGCGATCGCGTTCGCCTACGCCGCCGCCGGCACCGTGGGTTCCATCGAGGAGTGGCTGCGCAGCGGCGACGACGACATCGACCGCGCCGTGAGGCTCATCCTCGCGGCGTCCCCGGAGTGGTGGCTGCGCTGACGGCCGCCGGAAAAGGAGAGAAACATGAAGGCCGCAGTTTTCCACGCGCAGGAGGATCTCCGCATCGAGGAGGTCACAGATCCCTCCCCCGGACCCGGGCAGGTCAAGCTGCGCAACGCCTTCGCGGGCATCTGCGGCTCCGACCTGCACGTCTACTACACGCCGGAGGCAGCGGGCCTCGACTTCGAACACCCGCATCCGCTGACCGGGTCGACCCTCCCCCAGATCCTCGGACACGAGTTCTCGGGCACGGTCGTCGAGCTCGGCGAGGGCGTCGACGGAATCTCGGTCGGCGACCGGGTGGCCGTCTGGCCGATCTACTACTGCGGTGACTGCGCTGCATGCCGCCGCGGTATGTACAACGCGTGCCAGAAGATCGGATTCCACGGTCTGAGCTCGGACGGCGGCGGCATGGCCGAGTTCACGACCGTCGACGCGTCGAAGCTGCACGTGCTTCCCGAGAACGTCGACCTGCGTCTCGGTGCCCTGGTCGAGCCGATGGCGGTCGCGTGGCACGCCGTCTCGCGCAGCGGCGTGGAGCCGGGGGGAACCGCCCTCATCGCCGGGGCCGGCCCCATCGGCATCGGCGTGTGGTTCGCCCTCAAAGCGCGTGGCATCGAGAAGGTGCTCGTGTCCGAGCCCAGCGCCGATAGACGCGCGATCATCGCGGCCCTCGGCGCCACGGTCGTCGACCCGGTGACGGAGGACCTCGGCGCGGCCGTCACCGCTCTGACCGACGGCGAGGGCGTGGACGTGGCGTTCGATGCCGCCGGCGCCGGCCCCGCCATCACCTCCTCGCTCGCGAGCCTTGTGCCGGGTGGCCGTGTCATCGTCGTCGCGATCCACGAGCGCACGATGGACTTCCTGCCGACTCAGCTGGTGATGGCCGAGACCGAGATCGCCGGCGCGCTGGCGTATCTCCCCGAGGACTTCGACGCGGTCATCGCCGCGATGGCGGAGGGCGTGTACGACACGACCGGATGGGTGAAGGACGTGCCGCTGGATGGCGTCGTGGATGCGATCCACGCACTCCGTGGCGGCGCCGGGGCGAAGATCCTCGTTCGGTCGAACTGACGCGCACCTCAGGGCGATGGCCGGGACCCGACGCGTTCGGTCCCGGCCATCGTCCTGAGCTCTTCCATCGGTGGGGTCCGACTGACTAACGTCGGGATCACCCCCTGCGATGCCCTCCGGCGAAGGAGCCCTCATGCACACCTCTGACGCGATCGTGATCGGTGCGGGAATCGCCGGCCTCTCTGCCGCGCGACTTCTTCGGGCGGAGGGCTTGAGCGTCGTCGTCCTCGAGGCGCGGGACCGCATCGGCGGCCGTGTGACGACCGATCGCTCCGCCGGCCGGGTCACGGATCTCGGCGCCTCCTGGATCCACGGCATCGACGGCAGCCCGGTGGCGGCCGCGGCGACCGCCTTCGGCATGCGCATGCAGGAGTTCACGGTCGGGGGCTACCAGCCCGACAGCCGTCCGATCGCTCACTACGGCCCGGACGGCATCCGTCTGTCCGACGCGGATGCCCGTGCCTACGTCGCCGACATCCATGAGGTGGATGCGGCGCTCCGCGACACCATCGCCGTATCGGCGGCCGATGCGTCGTATCGCGACGTGACCGAGGCCGCTCTCGCGATGCAGGGATGGAACGCCGACCGCACGCAGCGGGTGCGCGAGTACCTCGAGCACCGCGCCGAGGAGCAGTACGGCGCGTGGATCGAGGACCTCGCCGCTCACGGGCTCGACGACGACACGATCGACGGCGACGAGGTCGTCTTCCCCGACGGGTACGACAGCCTCGCGACGCATCTGGCGGAGGGGCTCGACGTACGGCTCGACCACCCCGTCTCCCGTGTCGAGTGGTCGGCGGAGGGCGTCGTCGCCACCACACCGCACGAGGTCTTCCGCGCGACGGCGGCGGTACTCACGGTGCCGGTCGGGGTGCTGCAGTCCCCCGCACTGGTGATCGACCCTGCGCTGCCCGAGCCGAACGCCGGGGCGCTGTCGCGCCTGCGCATGAATGCGTTCGAGAAGATCTTCCTCCGCTTCCCCGCGCGGTTCTGGGAGGACGGCGTCTATGCGATCCGCCAACAGGGGCCCGAGGGCCGATGGTGGCACTCCTGGTACGACCTCACCGCCCTCGACGACGAGCCGACGCTGCTCACCTTCGCCGCGGGGCCGGCGGCGCAGGAGACGCGGGACTGGGACGACGATCAGGTCGTGGAGTCGGTGCTCGCGCAGCTGCGCCGGCTGTTCGGCGCCGACGTGCCGGCCCCCGTTGCGGTGAATCGCACGCACTGGCAGGACGATCCGTTCGCCCACGGCGCCTACGCGTACATGACGCTCGGCTCGACGACCGCCGATCACGACGACCTGGCGACCCCGATCGGCGGCGTGCTGCACATCGCCGGAGAGGCGACCTGGACCGATGACCCGGCGACCGTGCCCGCCGCACTCCTGTCGGGGCACCGCGCGGCGACCCGCGTCCTCGGGCGCGAGGTCGCGGTCGAGCGGCTGTGGTCCCGGCCGTGAGCCCCGGACCACGGCCACCGACCGCACCTCACTCGTAGCGCAGCGACTCGACGGGGTCGGCTCGCGCTGCCCGGGCGGCGGGCAGGGTCCCGGCGAGGAAGGCGATCACCATCACGAGGGCGATGATCGACAGGATCGAGACCGGATCGAAGGCGATGAGGGTCAATCCCGGCAGGTCCGCGAGGAGGCCGCCGGCCAGGACCGCGCTGATCCCCGTGCCGGCGAGCATCGCGATCCCGACGCCGATCGCGCTCCCGAGGAATCCGAGGAAGGCCGCCTCGAGGCTGAACAGACCGAACACGCGTCCCGAACCCATGCCCATCGCCTTCATCAGACCGATCTCGCGCGTGCGCTCCTGAACCGACATGTACAACGTGTTCACGATGCCGAACGCGGCCGCCAACAGTGCGATGATCGCGAAGGCGTTGAGCACGAGCACGATTCCGTCGATGACGGTGGTGATGGTGCCGAGCTGGTCGGCCACGGTCGTCCCGGTGAATCCGGCATGGGCCAGACGGTCCTTCAGCGCCTGGATCTCGTCGTCCGTCGCGTCGGGTGCGAACCACACCGTCGCCGACGCGAAGCGGTCGACCTGATCCGCGGGCAGGCCGGTCGTCTGGGCCTCGACGAGCGCGTCGCTCATCGACCGGTTCACGAGGATGCTCGAACCCGTTGGGCTCGCGAGCGCCTCCTCGGTGATGCCGACGACGGTCGCGTCGATCGTGTGCGAGGTGCGCGCCGCATCCGTGATTCCCAGAGTGACCGTGGAGCCGAGCGCATCGTCGTCGTCCGCGAACCCGAGGGCCTCGACGTAGGCGGCGGGCAGCGCGACCTCCGTCTCCGACGCGTCGTCGTCGGGATCCGTTCCGGCGGCGAGCACGGTCGTCTGCCCCGGGATGAGGCTTCCGACCGAGGCGACGAACGGCGTACCGTCGCCTGCCCGGATGAAATCGGGGGTGATCGTGCGCGTGGGGTCCACGCGCACGACGCCATCGATCCCCTCGATCTCGACGACGTCGTCGGGATTGAGCGCGATCACCGTCTGACCCGGGATGCCACTCGAGACCGCGTCGGGGTCATACTCGCGCGGTTCCCCGCCGGTCGCGCCCGGCACCGTCGTCGCATCGTCCGCGGCCCGCGTGACGCTCATCGCGTCGGCGGCGCCGACCCCCGAGACCGTGTCGTCGATGTACCGATTGATCCCGGTGCCGAGGCCGCCCGTCAGAGCGAGCGTGAAGGCTCCGACGAAGATCGCCAGGATGGTGAGAATCGTGCGGGTCTTCGCTCGGAACGTGTTCGAGATCGCCGATCCGACGAGGTCCGCGGCCCTCATGCGGCGACCTGCTCTTCGCTCTCGTCGACGATGCGCCCGTCGCGGATGACGATGCGCCGATCGCAGCGCGCCGCGAGATCCTCGTCGTGGGTGACGACGATCAGCGTGATGCCGTGCTCGCGGTTGAGTCCGAACAGGATGTCCTCGACCACGGCGCCCGTCGCACTGTCGAGGTTGCCGGTCGGCTCGTCGGCGAAGATGATGCGCGGATTGTTCACCAGTGCGCGCGCGATCACCACGCGCTGCTTCTGACCTCCGGAGAGGTCCACCGCCCGGTTGCGCGCCTTGTCGGCGAGGTCGAGCTGCTCGAGTGCGGCCATGCCGCGCCGGCGGCGCTCGCCCGCCCGGACGCCCGCGATCTTGAGGGGCAGCACGACGTTCTCGAGCACGCTGTTGCCGCCGGTGAGGAAGAACTGCTGGAAGACGAAACCGAAGGTCTTGTTGCGCGTGCGGTTGAGCTGCGCACCCCGCAGTCGAGCCGTCTGCACACCCTCCAGAGCGATCGCTCCGGTGTCCGGGGCATCGAGCAGGGCGAGCAGGTGCATGAGGGTCGACTTTCCCGATCCGCTCTTGCCGACGATCGCGATCGATTCCCCTTCGCCGACGTCGAAGCTCACCCCCTTGAGCGCATCGAAGCGGGTCGGGCCACGCCCGTACGACTTGTGGACATCCCTGATCTGAAGAAGGGGTGCGGGCATCGGAGAACTCCATTCGGATCGACGGATATCAGCGTCCCTCTCGCGCCGGGGTCCGCACATCCCTCGATCGCGTTCCGCATGTACCGCGTCCGCGGTACTCCCGATGACCCGGGCGACCGACGCGACGGCGGCCGTTCCACGGCAGACTGAGGGGATGGCAGAGCACACCGACGTTCCCGAGGCGCCCGCGGATCCGCGCCCGCGGATGCCGGTATGGCTCCCCGACGTGCTCGTCGCTGTCGTCGTGCTCGTCTTCGCCCTGGCACCGACTCCGATCCCCGACTTCCGCCCGACGAGCGTGCTCTCCCTCGTCCTCGTGCTCTTCCCCCTCGCGATCGTCCCCTGGCGACGGCGGTGGCCGCTCGTGACGCTCGCCGCGCTCCTGGTCAACTTCGGCGCCGCAGCCGCCACCGGCATCCTCTCGCCCGGTATCGGCATCGCGATCGGCCTCGCGATGTACCAGGTCACCCTGCGCACCATCCGTCGACGTGCGCTGCTGATCGCGGCGTGCGCCGTCGTCGCCGTGATGCTGTTGTCCCTGCTCTCGGCGATCGGCTCCGTGTACGACCCGCGGGCGTTCCAGTTCGGGCTGATCGTGGCGCTCTCGACCGCCCTCGGCGATGCGGCGCGCTCGCGGCGCGACTACATCTCCGCCATCACCGAGCGGGCGGAACGCGCGGTGCGCAGCCGAGAATCCGAAGCCCAGCGGCGCGTGAGCGAGGAACGGCTGCGGATCGCCCGGGATCTGCACGACGCGGTCGCGCATCAGATCGCGGTCATCAGTCTGCAGGCGGGAGTCGCGACCTCGGTGATCGACGATCGCCCGGAGAAGGCCAAGCAGGCATTGGCGACGATCCGCGGCGCAGCGCGCAGCGTGCTCGGCGAGATCGGAGACCTCATGTCGATGCTGCGCACGGCCGACGTCGGCGACGGGAGCACCGGCCCCCAGGCCGGCGCCGACCGCATCGACGAGCTCGTCGCCCAGTTCGCGTCGTCCGGACTGGAGGTGACGGTGCGCACCGAGGGCGACCTCGACCGCGTCACCGGTGCGACCGGGCTCGTCGCCTACCGCGTCGTCCAGGAGGCACTCACGAACGCGCACAAGCACGGCACCGAGCATCGCGCCCACCTCCTGCTCCGCACCGACGACGACGGCCTCGCGATCACGGTCACCAACCCGATGACCGCGTCGCCCTCCCCCGGCGGCGGCGAGTCCCCCGGTCTCGGTCTCCTCGGCCTTCGCGAGCGCGTGATCTCCGTGCGAGGCACGGTCGACGCAGGACCCGACGGCGGCAGCTGGAAGATCCGCGCCTGGATGCCGCGGTCGAAGGAGTAGTCATGATCCGCGTTCTCATCGTCGACGACCAGGCACTGATCCGACAGGCGGTCGCCGACATCCTCGGCGCGCAGGACGACATCGACGTCATCGGGCTGGCCGCGAACGGGCGGGAGGCGATCGACTTCGCTTCGGCGCATCGGCCGGACATCGTGATCATGGACATCCGGATGCCCGTGCTCGACGGCATCGAGGCGACCGCGCAGATCTGCCGGGCGCCGGGTCTCGAGGGCGTCCGCGTGCTCATCCTGACCACCTTCGAGGAGGACGAGTACCTCGTCCAGGCGCTTCGTGCGGGCGCCAGCGGCTTCATCGGTAAGGGCGCCGAGCCCGACGAGATCCCGCGAGCCGTGCGCTCCGTGCACGCCGGCGACGCCCTGCTCTCCCCGTTGGCGACCCGCGCACTCATCGACCGCTTCGTCGCGATGCCGGTCCGAGGAGCGCCGGCACCGGGAGTCGCCGAGCTCGATTCGCTCACCGAACGCGAGCGAGAAGTGCTGCTGATGGTCGCTCGGGGTCGCTCCAACCAGGAGATCGCGGAAGAGCTGTTCATCTCGCCGCACACCGCCAAGACCCACGTGAACCGCATCATGACCAAGGTCGGAGCGCACGACCGTGCTCAACTCGTGATCCTCGCCTATGAGAGCGGTCTGCTCGTTCAGGGCGGCTGAGGGCCGTTCCTCCACCGCGCACGAGAGCGCCCCTCCCGCTCAGAACAGGAGGGGCGCCGTCGTCCGCGCGTCAGGCTCGGGCGGCCCGCGGCGTGGTCTGGGGCTGCGGCTGCGAGAACAGCACGACGATGATGACCGTCACGCCCACGACGACGTGCGGCAGCCAGACGTTGAGCGCTTCTCCGGAGAAACCGAAGATCCACGGCGACAGGGCGAGGAACAGGCTCGCGACGATGTCGAAGACGAGGTGCACGGGCATGGGGATGAACCCGAAGGGTCCCCATTCGTACTTCGTGAACAGGCTGTAGACGATGAGGCCGACGCCGAGCACGATCGGGATGATGACCGCTGCGCCACCGACGGCGGCGAATCCGAACAGCCACGGTGCCGCGATGAGTGCGATGCCGACGACGTAGTCGAGGACTCCGTGGACCTTCGTGGGGATGAAACGCATGATGCCTCCTTGTGCGGGAACCGCGGGAGCGGCTCATGCAAGGAGTTCGACACCCCGGCGCAAACGGATTGGAGGAATCTCCTACCGGTCGGCGCGCCAGCCGTAGCGCCGCTGGAGGGCGGCGGCGACCCGGTCGAAGCGCGCACGCGCGAGCACGGCGGCCTCGCGGCGCATGCCTGCCTCGTGGACGCTGTAGAGCTGCTCGACGTCGACCCAGGACTCCCGCCCCTGGGAGTCCCACTCCCCCGACCCGATCGACAGGTAGTCGCGATCGCCGTCGTGGGAGCGGCTGGTCATCCGCACGGCGAACACCCGATCCGACGATTCCCGGCCGATCACGAGCACCGGGCGGTCCTTGCCCCGACCGTCGCCCTCCTCGTAGGGCACCCAGGTCCAGATGATCTCCCCGGCATCGGGAGCGCCGTCGCGATCGGGTGCGTAGGAGATGACGACGTCGTCGAGGTGCGCGGGATCGAGGCGCACGGTCTCGATCCCGCGGGTGCGCCCGGCATCCGTTCTCGACACCTTCAGCACGGCCGAACGTCCCGGCTCCTTGCGGGGCCGGGACGTTCGGGGTGTCAGTGCGTCGAGCAGCGCTTGCGCGATCGTGACGAGGATGCTCCTGGATGAACTCACACGTTCACACTACGTCGCTCGCGCTCGGGCGATCATGCGTCGGTGAGCGCGTAGCCCTCCTCGCCGTGGACGACGGAGTCGACACCGGCGATCTCGTCCTCGCTGGTGACGCGGAAGCCGATCGTCTTCTCGATCGCGAAGCCGATGATGAAGGCGACGACGAAGGAGTAGATCAGCACGCCACCTGCGGCGATGGCCTGGACGGCCAGCAGGCGCCAGTCACCACCGGTGAACATGCCCTGTCCGGTGGCGAAGAAGCCGAGGTAGAGGGTACCGATGAGGCCACCGACGAGGTGGATGCCGACAACGTCGAGCGAGTCGTCGAATCCGAGACGGAACTTCAGCTCGACGGCCAGGGCGCAGACGACACCGGCGACGAGGCCGAGGACCAGTGCCCAGCCGGGCGTCAGGTTGGCGCAGGCGGGGGTGATGGCGACGAGACCGGCGACGGCACCCGAGGCGGCACCGACCGAGGTGGGCTTGCCGTCCTTGATCTTCTCGATGACGATCCAACCGAGGATGGCCGCCGCCGTGGCGCCGAGGGTGTTGATGCCGATGAGTCCGACACCGCCCATGTCCTCCGACAGCCACTCCGCACCGGCGTTGAAGCCGAACCAGCCGAACCACAGCAGAGCGGCACCGAGCAGGGTCAGCGGCACGTTGTGCGGCTTGAGGATGCCCTTCTGGAAGCCGATGCGCTTGCCGAGGACGAGAGCGAGGGCGAGGGCCGCGGCACCCGCGTTGATGTGCACCGCGGTACCACCGGCGTAGTCGATGACGGCGATTCCGCTGTCCTCACCGAAGAGCGTGGTGCCGAGGTTCATGATCCAGCCGCCGCCCCAGACCCACGCGGCGATCGGGAAGTACCCGACCGTGGCGAAGATGCCGGCGAAGATCAGCCAGGAGCCGAACTTGGCGCGGTCGGCGATGGCGCCGGAGATCAGGGCGACCGTGATGATCGCGAAGGTCGCGCCGTATGCGACACCGAGAAGGGCGACGTTCGCGTCGGGGCCCTCGGACAGCGCCGAGAGACCGAAGTCGGCGAACGGGTTGCCCGCGAACTGCGTGGGGCTGTCGACCGCGCTCATCGAGTAGCCGAACAGGATCCAGAGCACGGCCACCAGTCCGATGGAGCCGAAGCTCATCATCATCATGCTGACCACGCTCTTCGCCTTGACCAGGCCGCCGTAGAAGAAGGCGACACCGGGGGTCATGAGAAGAACGAGGGCGGTCGCGGTGATCGCCCAGGAGATGTTGCCGGGAGCATCCATGGAATACCTCACATCCGAGTAACTGAGAGCACCAGTGTGGCGATGCCCGGTTTCGGGAAGGCGCGAGGAGTGTTTCGCTCCGGTTACACCCGGCGTCGGTGTGTAACCATCGCGTTACGCGCGGCTGGAATGCGTCAGTGCATTCAGCCGGGAGATGGCGCGCAGGTACTTCTTGCGGTACCCGCCGCCGAGCATCTCCTCGGCGAAGACCTGGTCCAGCGATACTCCGGTCGCGGCGATCGGGATCTGCGCGTCGTAGACGCGATCGACGAAGGCGACGAACCGCAGCGCCTCGGACTGATCGGTGAGCACGCGCACATCGCGCAGCCCGACGAGTCGGAGGCCGTCGATCAGGCGGATGTACCGAGAGGGGTGCACGCGCGCCAGGTGCGCGACGACCTCATCGAACGCATCGTCGGAGACCAGCCCGGACTCGGATGCCGTGGCGATCGCCGAGGCGTAGTCCTCATCGGAGAGCACGATCGAATGCCCGTCGATCGCCCGCTGACGGAAGTCGACTCCGTCGATCCGCATCGTTTGGAAGCTGTCCGACATCTGATGGATCTCGCGGAGGAAATCCTGCGCGGCGAAGCGGCCCTCGCCCAGAGCATTCGGAGGGGTGTTCGATGTGGCCGCGAGCTTCGTGCCCGAGGTGACGAGCTCGCCCAGCAGACGCGTCATGACCATCGTGTCGCCGGGGTCGTCGAGCTCGAACTCGTCGATGCAGAGGAGGTCGGCTCCGCGCAGCAGATCCACCGTGTTCTTGTACCCGAGGGCCCCGACCAGGGCGGTGTACTCGATGAAGGATCCGAAGTACTTCCGCCGAGCGGGCATGGCGTGATAGATCGACGCGAGGAGGTGCGTCTTCCCGACGCCGAAACCGCCGTCGAGGTAGACGCCGGGCTTGACCGCCGGCTCCTTCTTCGGTCGGCTGAAGAACGACGCCTTCTTGACCGGCGCACCGCGCCCGGCGAAACGCAGGAGCGTCTCCTTCGCCTCCTCCTGGGAGGGGTACGCCTCATCCGCGCGGTAGCTGTCGAACGTCGCACCGTCGAACTGCGGCGGCGGGACGAGGCTCGCGAGCATCTCGGGACCGGTGACGGTCGGCTGGCGGTCGCTGAGGCGCACGACGCCCGTGGTGCTCTGCGTGTCGGTCATTCGTTTCCTGTGTCGAAGTCTTACGAATCCGGCGCCTGCGGCACCGCGGGGAACTATCGTCGAAGCGACGGAACAACACTACGCCGTCGCCGCCCGCCACCTTCACTCGCACACCCCCGAGGAGCATCCCGTGACCATCGAGTTCGACACGTCGTCCGCAAAGTTCGCCGAGTACTCCGAGCCCGGCCGGCTCGTCACCACGGAGTGGCTCGCCGCTCACCTGGGAGAGCCGGGGCTCGTCGTCGTGGAGTCCGACGAGGACGTGCTCCTCTACGAGACCGGACACATCCCGGGCGCGGTGAAGGTCGATTGGCACACCGAACTCAACGACCCGGTCGTGCGCGACTACGTCGACGGCGAAGGGTTCGCCGAGCTGCTGAGCCGCAAGGGCATCGCCCGTGACGACACGGTGGTCATCTACGGCGACAAGAACAACTGGTGGGCGGCGTACGCACTGTGGGTGTTCTCGCTGTTCGGTCACGAGGACGTCCGTCTGCTCGACGGCGGCCGCGACCGCTGGATCTCCGAGGGCCGCGAGATCACGCGCGAGGCGACGAACCGCCCCGCGGTCGAGTACCCGATCGTCGAGCGCGACGACACGCTCCTTCGCGCCTACAAGGAGGACGTGCTCGCCCACATCGGCAAGCCGCTCATCGACGTGCGCTCGCCCGAGGAGTACAGCGGGGAGCGCACGACCGCCCCCGCCTACCCCGAGGAGGGCACTCTGCGCGCCGGCCACATCCCCACCGCGCAGAGCGTGCCGTGGGCGAAGGCGGTCGCGGAGGACGGCGGGTTCAAGTCCCGCGCCGAACTCGACGCCATCTACCGCGACGGCGCCGGTCTCGCCGATGGCGACGAGGTCGTCGCGTACTGCCGCATCGGTGAGCGGTCCAGCCACACGTGGTTCGTGCTCAAGCACCTCCTCGGCTTCGAGAACGTGCGCAACTACGACGGTTCGTGGACCGAGTGGGGCAGCGCGGTGCGCGTTCCGATCGTGACCGGCTCGGAGCCCGGAGCGCTCTGAGCGTGTGACAATGACAGGGATGAGCGAAACGCACGTTCCTGAGACCCTCGCCGAGATCCGAGACGCCTTCCTCGACACGCCCGAGAGCGACCGACTGCTGCTCCTTCTGGAGTTCGCGGACGAGCTCCCCGCGGTGTCCGAGGAGGTCGCGAACCATCCGGAGATGTGCGAGCGTGTCGCCGAGTGCCAGTCCCCCGTGTACATCTACGTCGAGATCGTCGATGGCCGCGTCGTCATGCACGCCACCGCACCGCCGGAGGCGCCGACGACTCGGGGGTTCGCGAGCATCCTTGTGCAGGGCATCACGGGACTCACGCCCGACGAGGTGCTGGCGATCCCCGAGGACTACCCGCAGGCGATCGGTCTGACCAAGGCCGTCTCGCCCCTGCGCATCGGCGGTATGACGGGAATGCTCATGCGAGCGAAGAAGCAGGTCAGGCAGAAGCGCTGAATCCCTGCGCGGCGAGCCAGTCGCGGATCGCTGCGGTCCACCCGGTCTCGTCGTAGTTCCAGATTTTGGTGTGGCGCGCCCCCGAGAAGACCGGCATCGTGACGAGGTCCGGGCGCGCGTCCCGCAGGGCATGCGAGGCGTCCGCGGGTACGAAGCCGTCGTCGTCACTGTGCAGGATGAGCGTGGGGGCGGCGAGCTCCTCGGCGCGCGCGACCATGTCGAGGCGGTCGAACGCTATCGCGTCCTCCGCCCCGCTCAGTCGCGCGGTCACCGGAAGGGACAGCGCCCCCATCGCCAGTGCCGGAAGCGGTGCGCGGAGCCCCGCCTCTCGTGCCTGATAACGCAGTACGGTGCGCCAGTCGACCACCGGCGACTCGAGGATGAGCCCGGCGATGCGGTCGCGGTTGCCGGAGTTCACGGCCGTCTGCAGCGAGACGGCACCGCCCATCGACCAGCCCATCAGGATCACCCGCTCGGCTCCGTGCCGGAGGGCATAGGCGATCGCAGCATCCACGTCACGCCATTCCGCGGCTCCGAGTGCATACGCTCCGCCGCGGCTTCGCGGGGCCTCGCCGTCGTTGCGGTACGAGACCACGAGGTTCGGCAGCCCTGCGGCGTGGAGGACTGGCACCGCACGCAGGCACTCGGCCCTGGTCGTTCCACGTCCGTGCACCTGAATGACCCAGGTGCTCGACGCCGCGGGGAAGAACCACGCGGGGCAGGGTCCGGCGGGCGAACCGATGAGGACGTTGCTCCAGGGCAGATGCAGCTCCGACGGGGCCGAGTAGTACCAGCCGCTGAAACCGGCGTCGCGATCGACGCGCGCACCCGGCTCGATCTGGGTGAGGAGCTTGCGTCGCACGGTCGTGCTGTCGGCGCTGAGCACCGCACCCAGCTTGACGTATCCGTACGTTCCCGTCGTGTAGAGCCCGTAACGCCCGGGAAGCTCGGTATCGAGCGTGCGAGCGAGCTCGATGGTCTGCGCTCCCGTGTCGACCGCGAGGATCTTCGTGTTGGGTCCGCTCCGGGTCGGCATCACGACCCGGCGGGCGATGCTCAGCACGAGCAGCGCGGACGCCGCTCCGAGTGCGAGCAGGACAGGGAGAAGGAGTGCAACGGCGTGCCTGAGACTCTTCATCGCTTCCTGACTCTAGCCTGTTGCCGTGACCGCACCCCCCGATGCCGGGACCCTCTTCGAGAACGCCGCCGCAGAACTGCGCGAGACGGCGTTCCGTGACGACATCACCGTGCGCGAGATTCCGACCCCGACCGGCCTCGCGCCCTTCGCTCTGGCGCTCGCCGCCGATGTCCGCCCCGACGACGACGGCGACTCCGTGTACGGAACGGGTCGTTTCGTGCTGCTGCACGATCCGGACGAACCGGCGGGCTGGGGAGGATCGTGGCGGATCGTCATCTTCGCGCAGGCACCGCTCGAGACGGAGATCGGCACGGATCCGCTGCTCGCCGACGTCACCTGGTCGTGGCTCGTCGATGCCCTCGACTCCCGGGAGGCCCGGTACGGCGCAGCGTCGGGCACCTCCACCAAGACGCTGTCGAAGGGATTCGGGGGCCTCGCCCTCGAAGGCGACGGCGCACAGATAGAATTGCGGGCGTCCTGGACTCCGCAGGGCCCGTTCCGTCCGCACGTCGAGGCATGGGCCGAACTGGTCGGAATGCTGGCGGGTCTTCCGCCCGGTTCCGAGGGCATCGCCGTTCTCGGCGCGCGAAAGGCTGTACGTGACTGAATACTCCGTGATCTCGGATGCCGAGGAGTTCCGCGCCGCCTGCGCCGTGCTCGCGAACGGCACCGGACCGGTCGCCGTCGATGTCGAGCGCGCCTCCGGCTTCCGCTACTCCCAGCGCGCCTACCTCGTGCAGGTCTTCCGCCGGGACGCCGGCGTGTTCCTCTTCGACCCGCCCGCCATCGGCGACCTCACGCCGCTGAACGCGGCGATCGGCGACGTCGAATGGGTCTTCCACGCCGCGAGTCAGGATCTCCCCTCGCTGCGCGAGCTCGACCTCGACCCGCACACGATCTTCGACACCGAGCTCGCCTCGCGCCTGCTCGGGCACGAGCGCGTGGGTCTCGCCGCCGTCGTCGAGCACACGCTCGGCATCACGCTGAAGAAGGAGCACTCGGCCGCGGACTGGTCGACGCGCCCCCTGCCGGATTCCTGGCTCGAATACGCGGCCCTCGACGTGCTGCACCTGATCGACGTGCGCGATGCGCTCGCCCTCGAACTCGAGGAGCAGGAGAAGACGGCATTCGCCGCCGAGGAGTTCGCGGCAACCCTGAGTCGCGCACCCAAGCCGCCCCGCGAAGATCCCTGGCGCCGTCTGAGCGGACTGCACCAGGTGCGCGGTGCCCGCAATCTCGCCGTGGCGCGGTCCCTCTGGCAGGCGCGCGAAGCATATGCGCAGGCCCAGGACGTCTCCCCCGGACGACTCATCCCGGACCGTTCGCTGGTGGCGGCGGTCATGGCGAATCCGCAGAGCAAGCAGGCGCTCGCCGGTATCAAGGAGTTCCAGGGGCGCGCGAGCCGGACGCAGCTCGACCGCTGGTGGCAGGCCATCGTCGACGGACGGGCGACCGAGGAGCTGCCGCGCGAACGGGTTCCGAGCGACGCTCTGCCGCCCCCGCGCGCCTGGGCGGATCGCAACCCCGAGGCTGATGCACGCCTGAAAGCCGCGCGGCCCGTGGTCGAGGCGATCGCCGAGGAACTGCACATGCCGACGGAGAACCTGTTGACGCCCGAGTACCTCCGACGCGTCGCGTGGGCGCCAGCGGGAGACACCCCGGAAGCCATCGGCGGCGCACTGACGGCACTGGGCGCGCGCACCTGGCAGGTTGAACAAACCGCACAGAAGATCGCCGCCGCTTTTGTAGAAGCAGCGCAACAGCCCGACGAGGCTCCCGCCACGGCTTCGTAGGTTCGATCCAACCGATTCCTCCCCGTTTCGGGGCCTCCCTAGACTGAGGCCACCGCACAAACTTGGAGGCAGAGTGGCCGAGATCTCGGACGTCTTCTTCGTCGATGGAGTGCGCACCCCCTTCGGGCGCGCCGGCGAAAAGGGCATGTACTGGAACACCCGCGCAGACGACCTCGCCGTGAAGGCGACCATCGGTCTCATGGAGCGGAATCAGGCCGTCCCGGCCGACCGCATCGACGACGTCGCGATCGCCGCGACCTCGCAGACCGGGGATCAGGGACTCACGCTCGGTCGATCCGTGGCGATCCTCGCCGGACTCCCCCAGACCGTTCCCGGCCTCGCGGTCGAGCGGATGTGCGCGGGAGCGATGACGAGCGTGACGACCATGGGCGCCTCGATCGGGGTGGGCATGTACGACCTGGCCCTCGCCGGTGGCGTGGAGCACATGGGCCACCACCCGATCGGCGGCAACGCCGACCCGAACCCGCGATTCGTCGCCGAGAAGATGGTCGATCCCGGAGCGCTCAACATGGGCGTCACCGCCGAGCGCATCTTCGATCGCTTCCCGCACCTCACCAAGGAGCGCTCCGACCGGTTCGGCATGCTCAGCCAGCACAAGGTGCAGGCCGCCTACGACGCGGGCAAGATCCAGCCCGACCTCGTCTCGGTGGCGATCAAGGATGCCGAGGGCGCCTGGGGGCTCGCGACCGAGGACGAGGGGCGCCGCCCCCAGACCACGATGGAGGACCTGGCCGCTCTGAAGACGCCGTTCCGTCCGCACGGTCGCGTCACCGCCGGCACCTCCTCTCCCCTCACCGATGGCGCGACGATGTCGCTGCTCGCCGGTGGCGGCGCCGTCAAGGAACTGGGTCTCGCCCCGAAGATGCGCATGGTCTCGTTCGCGTTCGCGGGCGTCCAGCCCGAGATCATGGGTATCGGTCCGATCCCTTCGACCGAGAAGGCGCTGAAGAAGGCCGGCCTGTCGATCTCCGACATCGGGCTCTTCGAGCTCAACGAGGCGTTCGCCATCCAGGTCATCTCGCTGCTCGATCACTTCGGCATCGCCGACGACGACCCCCGCGTCAACCAGTGGGGCGGGGCCATCGCGCTCGGCCACCCGCTCGCAGCCTCCGGAGTGCGCCTGATGATCCAGCTCGCGGCCCAGTTCGCCGAGCGCCCCGACGTCCGCTACGGCCTGACCGCGATGTGCGTCGGCCTCGGACAGGGCGGTTCGGTCATCTGGGAGAACCCGCACTACGACGGCAAGAAGCGGAAGTGATGGCAGGCATGGCGAACACGGTTTCCGAACAGTACGCGAACGTCGACTTCGCACCGATCCAGGCGCTCACCGACGGCGAGGTGATCACGCAGTCGCCCGTCCGCGACATCCGTCTGGCGTCGGGCAAGGTGCTCGCGCTCATCACGCTCGACAACGGTCGCGACCATACCCGCCCGAACACCCTCGGCCCCGCGACGCTCACGCAGCTCGGCGAGACCCTCGACGCTCTCACCGCGCGAGCGGCCGCCGGAGAGATCCAGGCGGTCGGTATCACGGGCAAGCAGTACATCCTCGCCGCGGGTGCGGATCTCTCCGACATCGGCAAGGTCGGATCGCGCGACAACGCCCGGCTCATCGCGCAGCTCGGCCACAAGGTGCTCGGCAAGTTCGGCGAGCTCGGCGTGCCCTCGTTCGCCTTCGTGAACGGTCTCGCGCTGGGAGGCGGACTCGAGATCGCGTTGAACTCGACCTACCGCACGGTCGACTCCTCTGCCGCGGCGGTCGCGCTGCCCGAGGTCTTCCTCGGCATCATCCCCGGTTGGGGTGGCGCCTACCTGCTGCCGAACCTGATCGGCATCGAGAACGCGCTCGAGGTCGTCATCTCGAACCCGCTCAAGCAGAATCGGATGCTCAAGCCGCAGCAGGCGTTCGATCTCGGCATCTTCGACGCGATCTTCCCCGCGGCGAACTACCTCGAGAACTCACTGGCCTGGGCCGACGCGGTCCTCGGCGGCAAGAAGGTCGAGCGGAAGAACGAGCCCGGCAAGCTCGAGCGGCTCACCAAGTGGCCGATCGCGATCAAGATGGCGCGCGGCATGCTCGAGTCCAAGATCGGCACCGTGCCGAAGTCGCCCTATGTGGCGCTCGACCTGCTCGACAAGGCCAAGAGCGGCACCAAGGCCGAGGGGTTCGCCCGTGAGGACGAGGCCCTCGCCGATCTCGTCACGGGTGACCAGTTCGCGGCATCCATGTACGCGTTCGACCTCGTTCAGAAGCGTGCGAAGCGCCCCGTCGGCGCGCCGGACAAGGCCCTCGCCAAGAAGGTCACCAAGGTCGGCATCATCGGGGCCGGCCTCATGGCCAGCCAGTTCGCCCTGCTGTTCGTGCGCAAACTGCAGGTGCCGGTGCTCATCACCGACCTGGACCAGGCGCGCGTCGACAAGGGCGTGGCGTACATCCACGAGGAGATCGGCAAGCTCGAGGCCAAGGGCCGCCTCGACGCGGACTCCGCGAACAAGCTGCGCGCGCTGGTCACCGGCACCACCGACAAGAGCCTCTACGCGGACTGTGATTTCGTGATCGAGGCCGTGTTCGAAGAGGTCGGCGTCAAGCAGCAGGTGTTCGGCGAGATCGAGAAGATCATCGCCGAGGACGCGATCCTGGCGACGAACACCTCGTCGCTGTCGGTCGCGGAGATCGGCGCGAAGCTGGAGCACCCGGAGCGTCTCGTCGGCTTCCACTTCTTCAACCCGGTCGCGGTCATGCCGCTGATCGAGATCGTGAAGACGCCGAGCACGTCGGATGCCGCGCTGTCGACGGCCTTCGTCGTCGCTCGCAATCTCGGCAAGAACGCGGTGCTCACCGCCGACGCTCCCGGATTCGTCGTGAACCGCCTGCTGGCGAAGGTCATGGGGGAAGCGGCCCGCGCCGTGTACGAGGGCACCCCGATCGTCGACGTCGAGAAGGCGTTCGGTCCGCTCGGCCTGCCGATGGGTCCGTTCCAGTTGATCGACCTCGTCGGCTGGAAGGTCGCCGCGCACGTCCAGGACACGATGGCGACGGCGTTCCCCGAGCGTTTCTACGCGAACGAGAACTTCCACGCCCTCGCAGAACTGGACGCGATCGTCGAGAAGGACAAGGGCGGCCGGGTCACCGGGTGGACGAAGCAGGCCGAGAAACTGCTGAAGCCCGCCGTCGGTTCCACGCCGGCATCGGCCGCGACGATCCTGCAGCGCGTGCAGGACGGCCTGGCCGACGAGATCAAGCGGATGCTCGACGAGGGCGTCGTCCCGGAGGTAGAGGACATCGATCTCTGCCTGATCCTCGGCGCGGGCTGGCCGTTCATCGACGGCGGCGCCTCGCCGTACCTCGACCGGGAGGGCGCGTCGGATCGTGCCTTCGGAGGATCGTTCCACACCCCGCAGATCCGGGGCGTCGAGAACCGCTGATCACGCGCAGCGGAGGGGGTCGTGCAGCGCGCACGGCCCCCTGCGTCGTTCTCCACGCGCTCGGCTGACGGTCGGTCGTTCCGACCCCGTCCCGTATCCGTCCGGCGGCGGTCGGGCGAACACGCACCGAACAGCGCATGAACAGCGCGCCTTCACGCCCGTTCACGGCACTCCGATCGCGGACGAGGGGGCACAGTGGTGTGCATGGACATGCTCCTCTCGATGCTGGGTGGCAAGGGACTCTCGGGTCTGCTCAAGACCGGGACCGCGATCCTCACGATCCTGCTGGTCGTTCCGGCGCTCCTGAAGATCTTCATCGTGACGGTGGACGAGGGCTGGGCAGCGATCCGCACCCGCAACGGCAAGCCGATCATCCGGAACCGCCCGCAGCGGCGTCCGAGCAGTCGCGGCGGTGCTGTCGGCGAAGTGGTCGTGCTCCATCCCGGATCGCACGGCGCGTTCCCGCTGTTCTACTGGTACAGGCTCGTCGACGTGCGTTGCCGCGCGACCGACCTGCCCGCCCGCGAGATGACGGGAGCGAAGGGACACCAACATCGCGTCCACGCGTCGTTCGAGTGGAGACCGATCCCCACCGGCCGCGATCTCCGGGTGTTCGAGCTCGACGTCGTGAACGTGAAAGAGCGCGCGTCGAACATCGTCGGCGCAGCCTTGCGTGACGTGATCCGCGGCTTCGACGGTGCGGAACTCCCGCACAACGACGAGATCAACACCCGAGTCATCGCCGCGAGTGCCGACGAGGTACGGCGAGCCTGCGGCGTCGAGCTCGTGCGCGTCATGGTCACCGGCGATGCGCTCACCGACGGTTACCTGCTGTCGACGGCGCTCCGCGACACCGATCGCGACGCGCAGGCGGTCGCCGCGCTCCACGCGCTCAACTGATCAGCGAGGGTGTCAGCGCTTCTCGTGCAGCGGGAGGTCGATCGTGCCGGTCTCCCCGGCGCTCCGTGCGACGGGGATACGTGTTCCCAGCACCTGCGCGACGACGTCCTGCGCGATCTTCGACGCGGTGAGACCGGCGTCCGCCAGGATCTGCTCCCGTGACGCGTGGTCGAGGAACTCGTCGGGCAGACCGAGCTCGTCGACCGCCGTATCGATTCCTGCCTCGCGCAGCACCTGACGCACGCGCGTGCCGATCCCGCCGACGCGGATGCCGTCCTCCATCGTGATGACGAGACGATGACGTGCCGCCAGAGCGACGATCGACGGCTGCACCGGGATCGCCCAGCGCGGATCGATCACCGTCGCTCCGATCCCCTGGGCGCGCAACCGCTCCGCCACGTCCATGGCCATCGCCGCGAACGGGCCGATCGCCACGATCAGCACGTCTTCGCTCTCGCCGCGCGCGAGCACGTCCACGCCGTCGTGGAGGCGGTCGAGCGCGGGCAGTTCGGCGGCGACCTCGCCCTTCGGGAAGCGGATGACCGTGGGCGCGTCGTCGACCAGGACGGCCTCCTCCAGCGCCTCCGTGAGCCGGACGCCGTCGCGCGGAGCCGCGATGCGGATGTGGGGCACGATCTGCAGCATCGCCAGATCCCACATGCCGTGATGGCTGGGTCCGTCGGGACCGGTCACCCCGGCACGGTCGAGCACGAACGTCACGCCTGCGCGGTGCAGCGCGACATCCATGAGCACCTGGTCGAACGCACGCCCCATGAAGGTCGCGTACACCGCGACCACGGGGTGGAGTCCCCCGTATGCGAGACCCGCCGCTGACGCGACGGCGTGCTGCTCGGCGATACCGACGTCGTACACGCGCTCGGGGAATCGCTCGGCGAACGGCGCCAGACCGGTGGGGCGGAGCATCGCGGCCGTGATCCCGATGACGTCCTCGCGGCGCGAGCCGATGTCGACGAGCGCATCGGAGAAGACATCCGTCCATCCGCGACCGCCCGACGAGAGTGTCTCGCCGGTCGCGGGGTCGATCTTGCCGACGGCGTGGAACTGGTCGGCGTCGTCGTCGCGCGCCGGCTGATAGCCGCGCCCCTTCTCGGTGATCGCATGAACGATCACCGGAGCGCCGTAGGACTTCGCGAGCTCGAGGGTCTCGAGGAGGGCGGGGAGGTCGTGCCCATCGACGGGCCCGAGGTACTTGATGTCGAGGTTCGAGTACAGGGCCTCGTTGTTCGTGAAGCGCGAGAGGAAGCCGTGCGTTCCGCCGCGGACGCCGCGGAACACGGCGCGGCCCACGGGACCGAAGGCGCGGAAGAGCCGATCGGACTTGTGGTGCAGGTCCTTGTACGCGGCGGCGGTACGCACGCGGTTGAGGAAGCGCGACATGCCGCCGATGGTCGGGGCGTAGGAGCGCCCGTTGTCGTTGACGACGATCACGAGGTTGCGGTCGTTGTCGTCGGAGATGTTGTTGAGCGCTTCCCAGGTCATTCCCCCCGTGAGCGACCCGTCACCGACGACCGCCACCACATGGCGGTCGGCGCGTCCGGTGGCCGTGAGGGCGCGGGAGACGCCGTCTGCCCAGCTCAGCGAACTGGACGCGTGCGAAGACTCCACGACGTCGTGCGGGCTCTCTCCGCGTTGCGGATAGCCGGCGAGACCGCCGCGCACGCGGAGACCCGAGAAGTCCTGGCGCCCGGTGAGCAGCTTGTGCACGTACGACTGGTGTCCGGTGTCGAAGATGAACGGATCGTCCGGCGAGGAGAACGTGCGGTGCAGCGCGATCGTCAGCTCGACGACGCCGAGATTCGGACCGAGATGCCCGCCCGTGCGGGAGACGTTCTCGACGAGGAAATCGCGGATCTCCTGCGCCAGATCGGCCAACTGCTCGGCGCTCAGACCGTCGAGGTCCCTGGGTCCTGAGATGCTCGGAAGAATGGGCATCGGCACCTCCTCACCTGCTGTGTCATCGGTCGCGGACTCGGTATACGGGGCCTCATCGATGGTACCGCCAACCCCGGGGAATCCCCCGGGAGGCGCACCCCCTGGCATGACGAAGGGGACCCGGCTACGATGCGCCGGGTCCCCTGTCGTTGTGCTCAGACGAGCGAACGCAGAACGTACTGCAGGATGCCGCCGTTGCGGTAGTAGTCCGCCTCACCGGGGGTGTCGATGCGCACGACCGCGTCGAACTCGACGGCCTGCTTGCCCTCGGGCGAGTGCTCGCTCGGCGTAGCCGTGACGCGCACCGTCTTGGGGGTCACACCGTTGTTGAGCTCTTCCAGGCCCTCGATCGAGACGATCTCGGTACCGTCGAGGCCCAGCGACTCCCAGCTCTCACCGGCAGGGAACTGCAGCGGGACGACGCCCATGCCGATCAGGTTCGAGCGGTGAATGCGCTCGAAGCTCTCGGTGATGACCGCCTTGACGCCCAGCAGGCTGGTGCCCTTCGCCGCCCAGTCGCGCGACGAGCCGGAACCGTACTCCTTGCCACCGAAGATGACGAGGGGGGTGCCCTGCTCCTGGTAGTTCATGCTGGCGTCGTAGATGTACGACTGCGGGCCACCCGGCTGCGTGAAGTCGCGGGTGAAGCCACCCTCGACCACGGCACCGTCGTTGACCGCCGACACCATGAGGTTCTTCAGGCGGATGTTCGCGAACGTACCGCGGATCATCACCTCGTGGTTGCCGCGGCGCGAGCCGAAGGAGTTGAAGTCCTTGCGGTCGACGCCGTGCTCGGTCAGGTACTGCGCGGCCGGCGTGCCCGGCTTGATGTTTCCGGCGGGCGAGATGTGGTCGGTGGTGACCGAGTCGCCGAGGGTCGCCATGACACGAGCACCCTGGATGTCCTTCACCGGGGTGAGCTCCATGGTCATGCCCTCGAAGTACGGCGCCTTGCGCACGTAGGTCGAGTCCTCGTCCCACTGGAAGATCGCGTCTTCGGGAGTGGGGAGGCTGCGCCAGCGCTCGTCACCGTCGAACACGGTCGCGTACTGCTTGATGAACTGCTCGCGCGAGATCGACGAGTCGACGATCTCCTGCACCTCGTCGGGCGACGGCCAGATGTCCTTGAGGAAGACGTCGTTGCCGTCACTGCCCTTGCCCAGGGAGTCGTTCTCGAAGTCGAAGTGCATCGAGCCGGCCAGCGCGTAGGCGATCACGAGCGGCGGGCTCGCGAGGTAGTTCATCTTCACGTCGGGGCTGATGCGACCTTCGAAGTTGCGGTTGCCCGAGAGCACCGCGGTGACGGCCAGGTCGTGCGAGTTGATGGCCTCGGAGACCTCCTCGATCAGCGGACCGGAGTTTCCGATGCAGATCGTGCAGCCGTAGCCGACGGTGTAGAAGCCGAGACCCTCGAGGTCCTTGTCGAGACCGGACTTCTCGTAGTAGTCGGTGACGACCTTCGAACCGGGGCCGAGCGTGGTCTTGACCCACGGCTTCTGCTTGAGCCCCTTCTCGAGCGCCTTGCGAGCGACGAGACCGGCGGCGATCATGACCGACGGGTTCGACGTGTTGGTGCACGAGGTGATGGCCGCGAGCGTGACGGCGCCGTTGTCGAGGATGTACTTCTCGCCGTCGGGGGTCGTCACCGGAACCGGCTTGGAGGCGTTCGCCGGTGCTCCGCTGTTGATGTGGACCGGACGCGTGGTCGGCTCCTCGTCGCCGGGGGCCTGACCGGGGTCGGACGCCGGGAACGAGTGCTTGGACTCGAGGTCGACGATCGAGTCGGAGGTCGACGGGGTCGCGTATCCGAGGATGTCCTGCTCGAACTGCGACTTGGCCTCCGACAGGAGGATGCGGTCCTGCGGGCGCTTCGGGCCGGCGATCGACGGGACGACGGTCGCGAGGTCGAGCTCGAGGTACTCGCTGAACACGGGCTCCTGCGAGGGGTCGTGCCACAGCTTCTGGGTCTTGGCGTACGCCTCGACGAGCGCGACGGCCTCTTCGCTGCGGCCCGTGAGGCGCAGGTAGTCGAGCGTGACGTCGTCGATCGGGAAGATCGCGGCGGTCGACCCGAACTCGGGGCTCATGTTGCCGATCGTGGCGCGGTTGGCGAGCGGCACGGAGGCCACGCCCTCGCCGTAGAACTCGACGAACTTGCCGACGACGCCGTGCTTGCGCAGCTGGTCGGTGATCGTGAGGACGACGTCGGTCGCCGTGACGCCGGCGGGGATCTCACCGCTGAGCTTGAAGCCGACGACGCGCGGGATGAGCATCGACACGGGCTGACCGAGCATCGCGGCCTCGGCCTCGATACCGCCGACGCCCCAGCCGAGCACGCCGAGACCGTTGACCATCGTGGTGTGCGAGTCGGTGCCGACGCACGTGTCGGGGTACGCGCGCAGCACGCCGCCCACCTCGCGGTCGTAGATGACCTTCGCCAGGTGCTCGATGTTCACCTGGTGCACGATGCCCGTTCCGGGCGGCACGACCTTGAAATCGCTGAAGGCCGTCTGGCCCCAGCGGAGGAACTGGTAGCGCTCGCCGTTGCGCTCGTACTCGATCTCGACGTTGCGCTCGAGGGCGTTCTCGGAACCGAACAGGTCGGCGATCACCGAGTGGTCGATGACCATCTCGGCCGGCGAGAGCGGGTTGATCTTGTTCGCGTCGCCGCCCAGGGCCGTGACGGCCTCGCGCATCGTGGCGAGGTCGACGATGCAGGGCACACCGGTGAAGTCCTGCATCACGACGCGCGCCGGCGTGAACTGGATCTCGGTGTTCGGCTCGGCCGCGGCATCCCACGATCCGAGCGCCTCGATCTGCGCCTTCGTGACGTTCGCGCCGTCCTCGGTGCGAAGGAGGTTCTCCAGCAGCACCTTGAGGCTGAAGGGGAGCTTGTCGAAACCGGGCACCGTGTCGATGCGGAAGATCTCGTAGTCGGTGCTGCCGACCGTCAGGGTGCTCTGGGCACCGAAGCTGTTCACCGTGGACACGATTCCGTCTCCTTCTGATCTGATGGAAGCGACAGGCGATTCCATCTTGCTCGCCTGGGAGGGGCCGGGGCTAGCAAGGCGGACCTAACCAGTCTGCGCCTTCGACCCTCCAGGCAGAAGCCCTGCAATTTATCTTGATGTCAAGATAAATCTATCACGCCTCGGACGTCGTCTCCGCCGCCTGCGCCTCGCGCTTCTCCGGCGGGTACAGCGCGCGCACGACGAGCCACGTCACGGCGACCATCGGGGCGAACAGCGGCAGCCCCATGATCAGCTTGAGCGTGCCGAGCGCGGTCACCTCGCCCGCGAGGTACAGCGGCAGCTGCACGGCGAGGCGCGCGAAGAAGAGGGCCGACCAGGCCACGCCGAGCCAGAGGAACGCGCGACGCTTGCGACGATCCTGACGCCACGCCATCCCCTCCCCCATGAGGAAGCCCGCGGCGATGCCGATGAGCGACCAGCCGATGAGTGCGGTGACGAGCAGAACCGTGCCGTACGCGGCATTCGTGATCAGCCCGGGCACGAAGTTGTCCTGCCCGCGGCCGGTGATCAGCGCCAGCGCGGCGGCCGCACCCGCGGCCACCAGCCCGCCGATCGCCGCGGACGGCGGCGACTTCTGCACGAGACGGACGATCGTGAACACGGCGGCGAGCCCGACCGACACCCCGAGGGCGAGGATGAGCGGCTCGGGGCGGATCGTGAACAGAACGACGAACGCCAGACTGGGCAGGACGGACTCGAGGATCCCGCGCCATCCGCCGATCGCCGACCAGACGACCGTGTGCGTGTTCGCGCCCTCGGCGGGGTCGACACCGGCGCGACGCGCCGCTCCGCTGAGCGCCGCGCCGAGGATCTCCGAGGCCGACTGCTCGCGGTCGCCCTGCGGGGTCGCCCCGCTCACGCCGATCCCGGCGTGGCCGGCATCTTCAGCGGAATGAGGTCGCGAGGCGGCATGGGCGAACCGCCGCGCACGACGACGATCGAACGGAAGAGATCCTCGACCTTCGCGGCGGCGTCGGGGTCGGATGCCGCGGCACCGCCGATCACGCCGCGCAGGAACCACCGCGGACCGTCGATTCCGATGAAGCGCGCGAGGCGGAGCCCGCTGCCCTCGTTCGCGGCGGCAGGCACCTCCGCCAGCAGCTCCTTGCCGAGAGAGCCTTCGCGCTCTTCGACGCGGCCGCCCTGGGCCTTGACCTGGTCGCGGAGCTGGACCCGGGTCTCGTCCCACAGTCCGCCGGAGCGAGGCGCCGCGAAGGGCTGCACCTGCAGCGAGGAATCCGCGTAGTCGAGACCGACGGCGACGATGCGCTTGGACTGCTCCTCGACCTCGAGGCGGAGGTTGAGGCCCTCACGCGGCAGGATCTTGATGCCGCCGAGGTCGATGTAGGGCCGGACCGGATTCGCCTCGGAGTCGTCGAACGGGCCGTCGACGGCACGGTTCAGCGGTGCGGACTCCTGCGGAGTGGGGGTGTTGTCAGTCATTGCTCTTCCCTGCCTGATATCCGGTGGATCCGAATCCGCCCTCGCCGCGAACGCTCTCGGGCAGTTCGTCGACCGGGTGGAACACGGCACGCGTCACCGGCATGATGATCAGCTGCGCGATACGATCGCCGACCGCCACATCGTACGCGCTCCGGGTGTCGGTGTTGATCAGACTCACCTTGATCTCACCCCGGTAGCCCGCGTCGACGGTTCCCGGCGAGTTCACGATCGAGATGCCGTGCTTCGCCGCGAGTCCGCTGCGCGGCACGACGAAGGCGGCGTAGCCGTCCGGCAGCGCGATGCGCACACCGGTGGCCACCAGCGCGCGCTCGCCCGGCTGGAGGTGCACGGCCTCCGCAGCCGTCAGGTCCGCGCCGGCATCGCCGGGATGCGCATAGACCGGCGGCTGAGCGGCGATAATGGGGACATCAACGGAATCGGTCACCCCATGAGGCTAATGCAGAACCCCACCACCGACGCACGATCGCGCTACCGCGAGCGGCTCTCGCCGAGCCTGTGGCTCCTGGTCACGGTCGCGCTCGCCGGGCCCATGGTGGCACTCATCTTCGTCCCGGTCGGCGCGACGGTCGCGCTCGTCGCCGGAGCCGTCGTCTCGGCGCTCCTCGTGGCGCTCTTCATCCTCATCACCCCGGTCGTCTCGGTCGAGGACGGGGTGCTCCGCGCCGGCCGTGCACACATCGACGTCGCCCATCTGGGCGCTCCGCTCGCGCTCACGGGCACCGATGCGAAGGAGGCCCGAGGAACGGGACTGCCCGCTCGCGGATGGCACCTGATCCGCGGCGGCATCGACGGCATCGTGGTCGTCCCGAACGACGATCCCGCCGACCCGGTGACCGCCTGGACGATCTCGACCCGCACTCCCGACCGCCTCGCCGCGGCCATCCGCACCGCGCAGCGCTGAGCGCGTCGCCCGCGATCGAATACCACGCACAGACGACAACGCGCCCCTGACCGCGAGGGTCGGGGCGCGTGATTCGTCGCGCTGAGCCGTCAGGCCGCGCATTCCTTGCAAATCGGGCCCGCGGCCTCTTCGTGGTCGAGCTGCGAGCGGTGCTTCACGAGGAAACAGCTCATGCACGTGAACTCGTCCTGCTGCGCGGGCAGCACGACGACGTCCAGCTCGAGGTCGGAGAGGTCGGCTCCGGGGAGGTCGAAGCTGGACGGGTTGTCCGCGTCCTCGTCTCCGGTCGATCCGGAGAGCTTGTCGGGAACGCGCTCCTTCAGGGCTTCGATCGACTCGGAGTCGTCTTCGCTCTTACGGGGGGCGTCGTAGTCGGTTGCCATGCGGTTAGATCTCCACATTCATGGTGCGAGTGGTGGTGCGCCGTCGGGTATTCGGCGGCCATAGTTTGCATGACCGAGAGGCATTTCGCAAATGCCGGTGCGATCGACAGACCAAACTCGCGGCGCGCCCACGGTATTCCCGCCTGGACCGGGCCACGCGTGACACCATGAACGCACACCCATCAGAGGGGCATTCGCATGGAAAACGTCACCATCGTCGGCACCGAGGCAGGAGTCCTCGTGCTCGCGACCGAGTCTGGCGAGCGGTTCGCGCTGGCCATCGACGACGTGCTGCAGCGCGAGCTGCGCAGGGCGACCCGGCAGGCCGAACCGGCCGCCCAGAAGCTCGCCGCCAGCCCGCGCGACATCCAGGCGCAGATCCGCGCCGGGCTCACCGCATCCGAGGTGTCCGCGCTACTCGGAATCAGCGTCGACGACGTCGTGCGCTTCGAGGCGCCGGTGCTCGCCGAGCGCGAGCACGTCATCGGACAGGCGCTCGCCGTCCCCGTGCTGATCGGCAGCGAAGTCGAACCCGACGCGCAGCCCACGTTCGGCACGGCCATCCGCGCCAAGCTCTCCGACGTCGCGGCGACCGCCGAGCGTTGGGCGAGCTGGAAAGAGGAGTCCGGCTGGATCATCAAGCTGGAGTTCACGGCGAACGAGGTCGATCACGACGCGCGGTGGAGCTTCGATCCCCGCCGCAGCGCTCTGTCGCCCCTGAACGCCGACGCCACCCAGCTCTCCCGCCAGGGGTCCCTCCCCGACGGGCTCATCCCGCGTCTGCGCGCCGTGGAGTCCGACCGCACCTCCTCGCCCTACAAGGACGACAGCCGGTTCGACTCCGGAGCGTTCGGCCCGCGTCTCGTGCCGGCCCCCGAGGTCTCCGCCGAGGAGCCGTCCGCTCCCGAACGATCGAATGCGGCGGCGCAGGCCGCGGCGATCAACCGCGCACCCGAGACGCAGAACACCAATCCCGAGACGGCCGATCTGCTGGAGGCGCTCCGTCGTCGCCGCGGACAGCGCGAGGCTTCGCCGGCTATCGACGACGCGCCGACTGCCGAGCAGAGCCCGCCGGCCGGAACCACCGACGACGAGCCGGATCGCAACCTGATCGCGCTCTTCGAGGACGCCTTCGAGCCGGAGCAGTCCGACGAGCCCCGCACGGATGCTCCCCCGGCCCCGCGCGACTCCACCGAGTCGAACGATTCCTCCTCGCGGAAGCGGCGCCGGAACGCGATGCCCTCCTGGGACGAGATCGTCTTCGGGGCGCGCACCGACGAGTGATGCTCACGGCGTTCAGTGCGCGAATGCACCGAGCCCGATCAGCGGAACCTGACGCTCCTCGGGAGTGAGTCCGCCGTGCTGTCCCACCATGCCGCGACCGCGTTGATCGGCGGCAGTGCCGTCGTAGATCGCCCCGTTCCCCCGCGGGACGGCGAGCAGGTCGCCGATGCGCGCCGCCGCGGCATCCGCGACCCGCGGTCCGAACAGGCCTGCGGCGATCGCCTCATCCCGTGAGGCGACGTCGGCGAGGCCCGTGAGGTCGGAGCGCCACCGGGCGATGACCTCCTCGGGGTCGGCTGCGGGGTCGAGATAGGCGTGGATCATGCGCGGCTCTCCCCCGACGTGCCGGATACCCGTCAGATGAGCCTCGTCGAGAACGATCTGCCGCCGTTCGGGAACATCGATCATGCCGTGATCCGACGTAACCAGCACTCCCACGCCGGACGGCACGCGCGCGGAGAGTGCGGCATCGACGTCCTCGAGCGCGGCCAGCCACTCCGCGGAGGCCATCCCGTGCTTGTGCCCCGCCTTGTCCACCTCGGGCAAGTAGCAGTAGACCAGGGAACCGGGGTTCTGTTCGGCGAGGGCGTAGGCGAGACGCACGCGATCGGCCGCACGCGCCTCCGCAGCGAAGGCGGCCCCGCGCATCGTCGCTCGGGTGAATCCGCTCTGCGCATAGGCGGCGAGTCCGACCGCGAACGCCCCGTGCCCGGTCGCTGCCGCACGCTCGAAGATCGTCGGAGCCATCTGCCAGGTCGCGGGGTCCAACCCCTCGCTCTCCCATCCCGTGAGCTGATTGACGAGCAGGTCGCGATCCGGGTCGACGACGCGGTAGCCCATCAGACCGTGCTCGCCCGGCCAGACACCGGTGAGAATGCTCGTCAATGCGGAGGCGGTCGTCGAGGGGAACACCGATGTCGCGACGTCGCGCTTGGTCATCTGCGCCGTCAGGTTGCGCGCATGACCGGCGTGCGCGCGCAGCCCGATGGCACCGAGTCCGTCGATCACGACGAGCACGACCGACGCCGCTCGGGGAAGACGCCCGGCATCGCCGCTCAGCGCGGAGAACACGTCGTCCGCCACCCCGACGATGCTCCGGGCTGACGCGGACTCGGACGGTAGCATGAGGGACACCCGAGCCAGTCTGACACAGGCTCCCGCACGCCCTCAGGAACCCCATGCCGAAAACGCCGCCGCCCGAGCCCGTCGAGGAGCGCATCCAGGACATCGATCTCTCCAGCGAGATGCAGGGGTCCTTCCTCGAGTACGCGTACTCCGTGATCTACTCGCGCGCCCTCCCCGACGCTCGCGACGGCCTCAAGCCGGTGCAGCGCCGAATCCTGTACCAGATGGCCGAGATGGGGCTGCGCCCCGACCGCGGACACGTCAAGAGCGCCCGCGTCGTCGGCGAGGTGATGGGAAAGCTGCACCCGCACGGTGACTCGGCGATCTACGACGCACTGGTGCGCCTCGCCCAGGACTTCGCCCTCCGCGTGCCGCTCGTCGACGGGCACGGCAACTTCGGCTCCCTGGACGACGGTCCCGCGGCCGCCCGCTACACGGAGGCGCGCCTCGCCGCTTCCGCACTCGCCCTCACCGAGAACCTCGATGAAGACGTCGTCGACTTCATCCCCAACTACGACGGCCAGTTCCAGCAGCCGGCCGTGCTGCCCGCCGCGTTCCCCAACCTCCTGGTCAACGGCGCGAGCGGTATCGCCGTGGGTATGGCGACCAACATGGCGCCGCACAACCTGATCGAGGTCGTGGCCGCCGCGACGCACCTGCTCGAGAACCCGGACGCCACGACCGAAGAGCTCATGGAGTACGTGCCGGGACCGGACTTCCCGTCCGGCGGAGTCCTCATGGGCCTCGACGGTGTGAAGGACGCCTACACGACCGGTCGCGGCGCGCTCAAGGTGCGCGGGAAGGTCTCGATCGAGCCTCTGGGCCCGCGTCGCACCGGCATCATCGTCTCGGAGCTGCCCTACATGGTCGGCCCCGAGCGGCTGATCGAGAAGATCCGTGATGCCGTCCAGGCCAAGAAGCTCCAGGGCATCAGCGACGTCACCGACCTCACCGACCGCAACCACGGCCTGCGCGTCGCGATCGGCATCAAGACCGGGTTCGATCCGAACGCCGTGCTCGAGCAGCTCTATCGCCTCACCCCGCTCGAGGACTCGTTCAACATCAACAACGTCGCCCTCGTCGACGGCCAGCCCCGCACGCTCGGCCTCAAGGAGATGCTCAGCGTCTACGTGGCCCACCGGCTCGAGGTCATCACCCGCCGCAGCCGCTACCGTCTGGCGCGGCGCGAAGAGCGCCTGCACCTCGTCGAGGGCCTCCTGATCGCGATCCTCGACATCGACGAGGTCATCCAGGTCATCCGATCGTCCGACGACTCCGAGCAGGCCCGCACCAAGCTGCGCGACGTGTTCGATCTGAGCGAGCTCCAGGCCGAGTACATCCTCGAGCTTCGACTGCGTCGACTCACCAAGTTCTCGCGGATCGAACTCGAAGCCGAGCGCGATGCGCTCCTCGCCGACATCGCGGCGCTCCGCGAGCTCCTCGGCAGCGACGCGCTGCTGCGTCGGGCGGTCGCCACCGAACTCGACGCGGCCGCAGACGCCTACGGCACCCCCCGCCGTACGCTGCTCATGAACGCCGCACCGCCGAAGCCCCGCGCGACGAAGGGCGCCGTCGACCTGCAGATCGCGGATGCGCCGACCGTCCTCGTGCTGTCGACGACCGGACGCGCGGTGCGGGTCGACCTCGTCGACGGCCAGGAGCTCACTGTTCCCGCGCGCCGCAGCAAGCACGATGCGATCCTCGCGACGGTCGAGACGACGGTGCGGGCGGAGATCGGCGCACTGACGAGTGCCGGGCGCGTGGTGCGCTTCTCCCCCGTCGACCTGCCCTCGGTGCCGTCCAGCTCGGTGCAGCTCGCCGCCGGCACTCCGCTGCGCGACTACCTCGGGATCACCACCCGCGGGGAACGCATCCTCGGATTCGTCCGCTTCGACAGCGAGACCCCGATCGCGCTGGGGACGGCGCAGGGAACGGTCAAGCGCATCGTCCCGACCTCGATTCCGGTGCGTCCGGACGTCGAGGTCATCGGGATGAAGGCCGGGGACTCCGTCGTGGGTGCCGCGGACGCACCCGACGACTCCGAGGTGGTGTTCATCACCACCGACGCCCAACTGCTGCGGTTCTCGGCCTCGGCCGTGCGCCCGCAGGGCGCCCCCGCAGGCGGCATGGCCGGCGTGAAGCTCGGGGCGGGAGCATCCGTGCTCTTCTTCGGCGTCGTCGGCCCGGGATCGGATGCCGTCGTGGCGACGGTCTCGGGCTCCGACAGCATCCTTCCCGGCACCGATGCGGGGCGCGCGAAGGTGTCGTCGTTCGAGGAGTACCCGGCGAAGGGTCGCGCCACGGGCGGCGTGCGCGCGCACGCCTTCCTGAAGGGTGAGGACCGGCTCACGGTGGCCTGGGTCGGGGCCAGCCCCGCGCAGGCCGTCGACCCCACCGGCGCCGTGCGGAAGCTGCCCGAGTCCGGAGCTCGACGCGACGCCTCGGGTCAGCCGACGGACGGTGTCATCGGCAGTATCGGACGCACGCTGGTCTGATCTCCACCGCGCTCATCGCATCGCGGCGACGAAGCGGTCCTCGGCGAGGATACCCAGGAGTGCGGCGGAGGTCTCGTCCGGCGCATCCCAGGTGACGACGTGTCCGGCGCCGGGAATGACGTACTCGGCGATCCCCTCGACATCCGCCCATCGCGGCATGGCTGCGGCGATGTTGCCCGTCCGGTCCTCGGCCCCGCGAATCAGTCCGAGGGGCACCGGCGAGCGATAGGCCGGCTCGGGCGCGACCAGGGATACCGTCGCGCGCCAGACATCGAGGAAGACCGGCTTCGGCATCCGGGCGAATGTCTCCTCGGTGCGCGCGATCGCGGACGCCGACACGGCCGAGGCACGCGCCATCATCCCCGGCAATCGACGAGACGGCACCAGAGCGAGCATCGGAGCGGCGAGACGAAGAGCGAGGCGTTCGACCCTCGACAGCGGTCCCGCGTTCCAACTTGCATCCATCACGACCACTCCGCTGACCCGGTCGGGCTGGGCGGCCGTGTACGCCTGGGCGAGGTTGCCGCCGAGCGAATGGCCGACGATGACGGCTCGGTCGATCCGGCGCTCCGCCAGCAGAGCCGCGATGTCGCCGAGAGCCGCGTCCGCCGAGAACCGCGCCCCCTCGTCGAGAGAGGACTCCCCATGCCCGCGGAGGTCCGCACGCAGCACGCGCAGGCCGGCAGCCGTGAGAGCCTCCGCCTGCGCGTCGAACATGGTGTGGTCCATCCCGGCACCGTGCACGAGCAGCACCGGGTGCCCGTCTCCCCCGCCATCGGCGAAAGCGATCACGGCTCCGGGCCGGTCGAGACGTCGGTCGAGAGTGCTCATGCTCCGACCCTATGACGATCTCGGCGCCGATCGCCTCGCGCGACAGACGGTCGGAGGAATCGATGATGAACTCGCGACGTGGAGCGACGCGACGCCTCGGGTCAGCCGACGGACGGTGTCATCGGCAGTATCGGACGCACGCTGGCCCGATCTCCACCGCGCTCACCGCATCGCGGCGCGGCCTCTCGGGTAGCCTCGGAGGGTGGGAAAGAAGATCGGACTCATTCTTGCGGGCAGCGTTCTCATCGGAGTCTTCCTCGCCTGGATGCTCGCCAAGGGAACGGACGAGGCTCAGGCGTGGATCGATCCGAATCCGTGGCTCGGCTTCGTTGTCTGGGGCCTCGCGTTGCTCTGCCTCCTCGGTGGTGCCGCATTGATCGCTCGCGTCGTGTTCCGCGCGGACGCAGGTCGAACGGACGAGGTCGGCCCCTCTCGATGAGCCTTGCTCGCGGAAACGCGACCTAGGCGTCGATCGCCTCGCGCGACAGACGGTCGGAGGAATCGATGATGAACTCGCGACGCGGAGCGACCTCGTTGCCCATCAACAGTTCGAAGACACGACCGGCGGCTTCGGCATCCTCCATGCGCACGCGTCGGAGCAGACGCCCCGAGCGGTCCATCGTGGTGTTCGCCAACTGCTCGGCATCCATCTCACCGAGACCCTTGTACCGCTGGATCGGCTCCTGCCAGCGCTTGCCGGCCTTGCGGAGCTTGGCCAGCAACGCGTGCATCTCCTGCTCGCTGTACGTGTAGATCGTCTCGTTCGGCTTGGAGCCCGGATTCATGACCACGACACGGTGCAGCGGCGGCACTGCGGCGAACACACGCCCGTGCTCGATGAGCGGCCGCATGTAGCGGAAGAAGAGGGTGAGCAGCAGGGTGCGGATGTGGGCGCCGTCGACGTCGGCATCGCTCATCAGGATCACCTTGCCGTACCTCGCGGCGTCGATGTCGAAGCTGCGCCCCGAGCCGGCACCGATCACCTGGATGATCGATGCGCACTCCGCGTTCGACAGCATGTCGCCGATCGACGCCTTCTGCACGTTGAGGATCTTGCCGCGGATGGGGAGCAGCGCCTGGAACTCGCTGTTGCGCGCGTTCTTCGCCGTCCCCAGGGCCGAGTCGCCCTCGACGATGAAGAGCTCACTGCGCTCGACCTCGTTGGTACGGCAATCGACGAGCTTGGTGGGCAGCGTCGAGGACTCGAGAGCGTTCTTCCGACGCTGCGTCTCCTTGTGGGCGCGCGCCGAGACTCGGGCCTTCATCTCGGCGACGATCTTGTCGAGCAGCTGCGTCGCCTGACTCTTGTCGTCGCGCTTCGTCGAGCTGAAACGCGCCGCGAGATCCTTGCGGATCACCTGGGCCACGATCTGGCGCACGGCGGGCGTGCCGAGCACCTCCTTGGTCTGCCCCTCGAACTGCGGTTCGGGCACGTTGACCGTGAGCACGGCGGTGAGCCCGGCGAGCACGTCGTCCTTCTCGAGCTTGTCGTTACCGACCTTGAGCCGACGGGCGTTCTGCTCCACCTGTGCGCGCAGCACCTTCAGCAGCTCCTGATCGAAGCCCTGCTGGTGCGTGCCGCCCTTGGGCGTCGCGATGATGTTGACGAACGACCGGGTCGTGGTCTCGTAACCCGTCCCCCACCGCATCGCGATGTCGACCTTGCACACGCGCTCGACCTCGGTCGCCACCATGTGGCCGTCGGCCTGCAGCACGGGAACCGTCTCCTTGAAGGTCCCCTCGCCCTGCACGCGCCAGGTGTCGGTGATGGGCGGGTCGCTGGCGAGGTAGTCGACGAACTCCGAGATGCCGCCCTCGTAGTGGTATCTCGTCTCGACGTTCTCCTCCGCGCGCTCGTCGCGCACGACGATCTCGAGCCCCGGCACGAGGAACGCGGTCTGCCGAGCGCGCGTCTCGAGGTCGCCGAGCTGGAAGGCGGCGTCCTTCGTGAAGATCTGACGGTCGGCCCAATAGCGGATACGCGTGCCCGTGACGCCTCGCGGAGCCTTGCCGACGACCCGCAGCTCGCTCTTCTGCTCGAACGGAGTGAAGGCCGCATCCGGTCGCTTGCCGTCGCGGTCGTCGAAGAGGCCCGGCTCGCCGCGATGGAACGACATCGCGTAGGTCTTGCCGCCGCGATCGACTTCGACGTCGAGACGCTCGGAGAGCGCGTTCACGACGGAGGCTCCCACACCGTGCAGACCGCCGGAGGCCGCGTACGACCCTCCGCCGAACTTGCCACCGGCGTGCAGCTTGGTGAAGACGACCTCGACACCGGTCAGACCGGTGCGCGGCTCGACATCGACCGGGATGCCGCGGCCGTTGTCGTGCACCTCTACGCTGCCGTCCGGGTGCAGGATGACATCGATCTTCGCGCCGTTGCCGGCGACGGCTTCGTCGACGGCGTTGTCGATGATCTCCCAGAGGCAGTGCATGAGCCCGGGCGATCCGTTCGAGCCGATGTACATACCGGGACGCTTGCGGACAGCCTCGAGGCCTTCGAGCACCTGGAGATGATGGGCGGAATACTCGGCGGTCACAATCTCCGATTCTATGTTCGAATACCCCGCACGGCCCGCCGACACTCCCCGGACCGGCCCACCGCGTGCCGCGCGCGTACGCGGTGAGCGAAACACGCCGTGATCCGGGCATGCTCCCACCCACTCCGTGGTTGTATTGAGCACGCTCCCCAGCGAACCCGAATCGAGGAGGCACCGAGATGAACGCAACGACCGAACGTGAGACCTCCGTGGTCGAGTTCCGCCTGACCGCAGCAGACCGCTGCGACTCGTGCGGCGCGCAGGCCTACATCGCAGCCGAGGTCAACGGCTCCGAGCTCCTGTTCTGCGCCCACCACGGACGCAAGTACGAAGAGAAGCTCCGCGCCATCGCGACGAGCTGGCACGATGAGACCGCGCGTCTCGTCGAGGCCGTCTGACCCTGACTCCACGAAGGCCCTCCCGCGGTGACGCGTCGAGGGCCTTCTGCATACCCTCCCGCGGTTCCGCGTCTCGGCGTCAGACGACGACGCGGCGCACGCGCGAGGTCAGCCGGGTGAGGATCTCCTCGCCCACGGTGTCGATCCGCTCGGCGAGAGTCGTCGCGGACGACTCCCCCCACTCGCCCGCTCCGAAGACGCGCACGACGTCGCCCACCGCAGCGCCCGGCCACCCGGCGACGACGCTCCGGGTGTGATCGATGCTGCGCAGCTCCCGCGCACCCTGCGGTGTGCCGACGGCGACCCCCGCGAGCGTCGAGGGGATGCCGTCGAAGCTCCCGATCGCGACGACCGCATCGCCGTCGACGACGTCGACCACCGAGGCGGTCAGCGTTGCGACCGGACGGATGCCGTCGAGCTCGGGGCCGTCGGCCGAGCGGACGCCATAGCAGAACGCGCCGATGCGCGAGAGCGTGCCGCGCAGTTCGGGCCGCCACCACGAGGCCGCAGACGCCGTCAGATGGAGGAAGGCCGGAGCGGCACCGGTGTCGCCCACCTGCCGCACGGCCTCGAGGAAGACCGCCTGAGCCTCGTCGTCCTCGGCATCGCTCGCTTCGGCGATGTGGCTCCAGATGCCGACGAGTTCCAGCACGCCTGCCGCCTCGGCCGCCCGCGCGGTGGCGACGGCATCCGCCCAGTCCTCCGGCAGGATGCCGTTGCGGTGCAGCCCGCTGTCGATCTTGAGGTGCACGCGCGCACGCACCTCGATCGCCGTCGCCCGGGCGATCACCCGGTCGAGGTAGTCCGCCGTGCCGATGCCCAGATCGACATCGTGCAGCAGCGCCTCGTCGATCTCCGCGTCGGTGGACGTGACCCAGGCGAAGATGCGCGCGCCGCCGCCTGCGACCCGCCGCACATCGATGGCGCTGCGCACGTCGAAGCTCCCGATCCAGGTCACGCCGGACTCGATCGCCGTCTCGACCGCCCAGGGCAGCCCATGGCCGTACGCGTCGTCCTTCACGACGATCATGAGCTCGGACGGCGCGATGCGCCGCTGCACCGCCGCGATGTTGGCGCGCAGAACGTTTCCGTCGAGCCGCAGTTCGGGACGCGTCACGCCTCCCACCCCCGATCCGCGTGGATGCCGGCGACGGTGATCAGTTCGGGCATCGTGAGCCCGGTGACCTCCGCCCATCGCGCCAGTCCGGGGGCAGCGGGACCCGTGCCGCCGAAGTAGGTCGCCTCGGTTCCGACCGCGGCATCCGCCCCGCCGAGGTCGACCACGCAGACATCCATCGCGACACGCCCGACGATAGGTCGTTCGCGTCCGTCGATCTCGACGGACGCGCGGTTGCCGAGCGCCCGCATGATCCCCTGGGCGTAGCCGCCCGTGATCAGCGCCACCGTGGTGTCGCTCTCGGCCCGGAACGTGTAGCCGTACGACACCGCATCGCCTGCCCGCAGGCGCTTGGTCGAGAGCACGAGACCGTGCAGGCGCATCACCGCGCGCACCGGCATCACGCCATCGCGATCGGGAAGGCCGTAAAGCAGTGTCGAGTCGATATCGGCCTCGCCGTCGAGCGTCGCCGCGATTCCCTCGAGAGCGAGCGCCTCGAGCACGCCCGGCGAATCGACGAGCACGCGCTCGGCTCCGACCGCCGTCACCGCGTGCGCGACCGCGAGCACGCCATGCCCCCAGGCATCGCGTCGCAGGTCGGCGACGTGCCCGCCCGCGTGGAGCGCGGCGGCAGCGCCGGAGGCCAGAGCGGAGCGGGAGATCATCGCCCGCGGCCGGGCACTCGAAGTCGTCTCACGCACGGTTTCCAGCCTATCGGTGTCTCCCAGGAGACGATCGGTGCCCACCGTAGACTGGGGAGAACCCCCTCTCACCTTCGGAGTCACATGTCACGTCTTTCCCTCGCGCCCCGCATCCGCTACCTGATCGGACGCGCACGACGCATCGACGTCGGATCGGTCGTCGAACGCGCGAAAGAGGCGTCGGAGCAGCACCACAAGGCCGTGCCCGCGATCGTCGTCGACATGCTCTGGTCGGCGGCACGGCACAACGTCGGGTTCCAGGACTACATCGACTACGACTTCGCGATGCTGACCCGCGCGGAGCGCGAGACGTACATGACCCACCCCGTCTCCAACCAGCTCTCGCAGCGCTACGACCACCCGGACTTCCGGTGGATCTTCCAGGACAAGGTCGAGTTCGACAAGCACTTCTCCGCCCACCTGCACCGGGAGTGGCTGGTGGTCGAGGAGGGCAATGCCGACGCCGTGCGTGAGCTCACGCAGCGTCTCGGCACGATCGTCACCAAGGAGCCGGTCGGCCAGGCCGGCACCGGTGTGCACCGCTACCACGCGGCCGACATCGAGGACTGGGACGAGTTCCACCGCGGACTCCTCAACAGGGGCGAACTCCTCATCGAAGAGGTCATCCGTCAGCACGACGCCCTCGCCGCGGTCTGCCCCGGCACCGTCAACACCACGCGGATCACGGCGTTCTTCGACGGCGAGAAGGCGCACATCCTCGCGATGGCGCAGAAGTTCGGCCGCGGGGCGGTCAGCGACCAGATGACCTTCGGCGGCTTCTACACGATGCTCGACGAGAACGGCCACGCCGTGGGCGCCGGCTACGACTCGCACGGCCATGTGCACGAGACGCACCCCGACTCGGGCTTCCGGATCGCCGACTTCCAGCTCCCCTACATGGACGAGGTGCGCGCCTTCATCGATCAGGTCGCGCGCGTCGTCCCGCAGGTGCAGTACGTGGGCTGGGACATCGTCGTCTCCCCCGACGGCCCCGTGCTCGTCGAGGGCAACTGGGGTGCCGGCGTGTACGAGAACAAGCCGAGCGTCACCGGCATCCGCACCGGACACAAGCCGCGCTACCGCGAGGTCATCGGCTTCTGAGACACCGACGGGAAAGGGCCCCGGATGCCGAAGCATCCGGGGCCCTTTCCCGTGTCGTTCTCGCGACCGATCAGATCTCGCGGACGATGCCCAACGGCGTGGACTCCAGGCCCTGGCCGAGCGGATTGTCGCCGAGGATCTTGACGAGCCGACGTTCGCCGTCCTTGTCGAGGGTCGATCCGAGGATGTTCCCGCCGATGTCGTTGATGTCGACGACGGCGACCTCCGCCGTGCCGCCCAGCAGCGTCTTGAGGCGCGCAGCGACCTCTCGCGGGTTCTTCGGCCCGAGCACGACCGCCTGGTTGTAGGGCGGGATCGTGTGCTTGGTGGGGCCGTCGATCGCGCGCGCCTTGTCGCCGGCGATGCGATAGAAGTCGCCGCGTCGGCCGAACGCCTTCGTCACTGCGGACACCGCGGCGGCGAAGAGGATGCGCGGGGTTCCGCACTCGCGCAGTGCCATCTCCATCGTCTCCGGCATGCCGAGCCCGATCCCGTAGGGGGTGCGGGTGACGTACTTCGACAGGAAGAGTGCGAGCTTGCGCGGCTGGATCTCGTCGAGACGGTACGAGCGCCCCTGCGTGATCGCCACGATCTTCTCGGTGACGAAGAGCAGATCACCCGGCTGCACGGCGGACGCCGCGTACTCCGTGATGACCTGGTCGATGTCGTCGTCCGGCATCACGACGCGCGTGCGCAGCGGAATGCGCGCGAACGTCTTCCCGTCGACGCTGGTCTCGAGCGCCTTGCCCTCGTTCGCCTGCATCACTCGAGGTAGTCCCGCAGCGACTGCGAGCGGCTCGGGTGGCGCAGCTTCGCCATCGTCTTGGACTCGATCTGACGGATGCGCTCACGCGTCACGCCGAAGGTGTCGCCGATCTGGTCGAGCGTCTTGGGCTGACCGTCGCCGAGGCCGAAGCGCATGCGGATGACACCCGCTTCACGCTCGGACAGCGAGTCGAGCAGCTGCTCCAGCTGGCGCTGCAGCATCGTGAAGCCCACCGCGTCGGCGGGGACCACGGCCTCGGTGTCCTCGATGAGGTCACCGAACTCGCTGTCACCGTCTTCACCCAGCGGAGTGTGCAGCGAGATGGGCTCGCGCCCGTACTTCTGCACCTCGACGACCTTCTCGGGCGTCATGTCGAGCTCGCGGCTGAGCTCTTCGGGGGTGGGTTCGCGTCCGAGATCCTGCAGCATCTGGCGCTGGACGCGGGCGAGCTTGTTGATGACCTCGACCATGTGCACCGGGATGCGGATGGTGCGGGCCTGGTCGGCCATGGCACGGGTGATCGCCTGACGGATCCACCAGGTGGCGTACGTCGAGAACTTGAAACCTTTGGTGTAGTCGAACTTCTCGACCGCGCGGATGAGACCCAGGTTGCCCTCCTGGATGAGATCCAGGAACTGCATGCCGCGGCCGGTGTAGCGCTTGGCGAGCGAGACGACGAGACGGAGGTTGGCGCCGAGCAGGTGGCTCTTCGCGCGCTGACCGTCACGGGCGACCCACTGCAGGTCGAGTCCGAGCTGGCTCGTCTTCTCGGCAGCGGTCATCGCCGACAGCTTCTCTTCGGCGAAGAGACCCGCCTCGATGCGCATCGCGAGCTCGACCTCTTCGGCCGCGTTCAGCAGCGCGACCTTTCCGATCTGCTTGAGGTAATCCTTGACGGGGTCGGCCGTCGCGCCGGTGATCTGCGTCGAGTAGACCGGGACGTCCTCGTCGTCGTTCGACGAGATGACGATCGCGCCGGTCGGCAGCGGCTCGGTGAACTTCGGCTTGCTGTCGTCGTCGTCCTCGTCGTCGCCCGAGGCATCGTCGTTCGCGGCGGTGGGGGCCTCGTCTTCTTCGACGACGTCGTCCGCCTTCTTCTTCTTGACCGGAGCGCGCTTCGCGGCCGCGCGCTTGGCGGCGGTCTTCGGAGCAGCCTTCTCTTCGACCTCGGCCTTCACATCGAGGTCGGCGTCGTCGGCAGTCTTCTTCGTCCGGGATTTGTTGGTCGTGGCAGGAGTCACGTTTCGCCTTTCACGGAGCGGCAGAGCCCCTCCGGGACATTTCGGACACTAGTAAGACCCTTGTCAAGTCCGCTCCCCGGAAGGAACGATTGACAACGGGTCAGACACCCAGTATCGCACACGCAGAAGGATGCGGGTGCATTCGCGCCGAGATCGTCGCGTCGAACGTCACCCGCGCCCCGACTTGTCGTCGTCTCCCGACGGCCGAGAGGCGAGGTAGCGCTCGAGTTCGGCGGCGAGCTCGTCGGCGCTGGGGAGGTCGCGCTCGTTGAAGCCGCCCTCGTCGTAGCTGCCGTCCTCGGGGTTGCGGCCGGCCATGTAGGCGTCGTAGCGACGCTCGAGGTTGTGCACCATCTGCTGCAGTTCCTCGTTGCCGATCACCTGCTCGTCGATCTTGGCGAGGTAGTCCTCGCGGCGTTCCTGGATCTCGTCGAGCATGAGCACGAGCCCGGTCGACGCCATGAGCTTCTCGGCCGCCGCGATCACGGCGTTCGGGTTCTCGGTCTCGGCGAGGTAGTGCGGCACGAGCAGCACGAACCCGACGGCGCGATCGCCGCGCTCCGCGAAACGGAATTCCAGGAGGTGGCCGGCCGTCGCCGGCACCTGGGTGCGCGGGCGCCACACCGAGTGCACGACGCTGAGGTCGCGACGGTTGCCGCTGACGGTGGTGCCGATCGGGCGCGTGTGCGGGACAGGCATCGCGATCGAGTGCACCCAGTTCAGTCCGGAGACCTCGAACTCGGTGGCGAGATCGAGCACCGTGCGGGCGAAGGCGTTCCACGCGAAGTCGGGCTCGTACCCGGCGAGCAGCAGGAACGGCTGCCCGAGGGCGTCGGTCGCGAGGGAGAGCTCGAGCTTGGCGGGGCGGAACTGCGTCAGGTGATCCTGATCGAACGAGATCACCGGACGGCGGGCGCGGTAGTCGAGCAGCACGTCGTTGTCGAACACCACGACGGGCTGCGGGTCGGCGGTCTCGCGGAGGTGCTCGATGAGTCCGGAGACGGCGTTGCCCGCATCGGTGAAGCCGGTCAGCAGCATGACCAGCGGAAGTCCGGGCGGCACCGCCGGAGCGTTCGCGACTCGTTCGTGGATCTCACCGGAGAAGGGCATTCCTCCATGCTACGAGCACGGCGGCGCGCAGGGGCTGGCGGGGTCTTGCTGAGAGCGAACACACACCCGTCCGTCCGCGCCCGCGCCGCCTGCAGCTTGCCTAGGATGGAGGACATGACGCTTCCCGTGCTCTCGCACACCCCCGATCAGTTCCCCGGAAGCGCTGCCGATGCCGCAGTGCTCGTCGTGCCCGATCTCGCCGATGCGGCGACGTCGCTCGAGTCGTATCCCGGACTCGCCGAGGCCCTCGCGGCGGTCGGCTTCACCGGTTCGGCGTCCGCCTTCGTACGGGTGCACGCCCCCGAGGTGACGAGCCTGCCGTTCGCCGTGGTCGGCATCGGAGCCACCCCGTCGGCCGAAGCCGTGCGGAACGCCGCGGGCGCCGCCCTGCGTTCGCTGACCGGGTTCGAAACAGTCTCGCTGGCGCTGGCACCCGGCCTGGAGGAGTACGCCGAGGCGGCGGCGGAAGGCGCCGTTCTGGGCGGCCACCGCTTCGACGGCTACCGCTCCAAGAAGCCCGCCGTCCGGGCCTCCGCCGTCATCCTGCACGGTGCGCTCGACGACGCGTCGGTCGCCCGGATCCAGGCCACGGGCGATGCCGTGGCGCTGGTCAAGGATCTCGTGAACGTCCCGGCCGAGTGGCAGAGCCCGGCCGATCTCGCCCAGAGCGCGGTCGACAGCGTCGCCGACCTCGACGTCACCGTCGAGATCCTCGACGAGTCGGCTCTGACGGAGCAGGGCTACGGCGGCATCCTGGGCGTCGGACAGGGGTCCGACCGCCCGCCGCGCCTCGTGCGCCTCGACTACTCCCCCGCCGGCGCGACGCAGCACATCGCCCTGGTCGGCAAGGGCATCACCTTCGACACGGGCGGCCTCTCGCTGAAGCCCGCGGCATCGATGGTCGGGATGAAGTTCGACATGGCGGGTGCCGCCACCAGCCTCGCGGCGCTCCGCGCGATCGCGACGCTGGAGCTCCCCGTGCGGGTCACCGCGTGGCTCTGCATCGCCGACAACATGCCCTCCGGCCGGGCGACGCGCCCCGGTGACGTGCTGCGGATGCTCGACGGCACCACGGTCGAGGTGCTCAACACGGACGCCGAGGGACGCCTGGTCATGGCCGACGGGCTCGTCGCCGCGAGCCGGGAGAACCCCGACGTGATCATCGACGTCGCCACCCTCACCGGTGCGATCGTCATGGCTCTCGGGCACCGCCACACCGGCGTCATGGGCGACGACGACGCCGTGACGCGATTCCTCGCGGCGGCCGAGTCCGTCGACGAGCCGGCTTGGCGGATGCCGCTGCCGGACTACATGGAGGATTCCCTCGACTCGCCCATCGCCGATCTCATCAATGCGAACATGAGCGACCGCGCCGCGGGTGCCTCGTTCGCGGGGCTGTTCCTCCGTCGATTCGTCGGACGCGTCTCCGACGATGCGGACGCTCCGCGCATCCCCTGGGTGCACCTCGACATCGCCGGTTCCGGCGAGAACGGCAGCGCGCCGTTCGGATTCACCGAGAAGGGCCCGACCGGGGCGATGGTCCGGTCGATCGTCGCCTTCGCGGCCGCATCGGCACAGGAGGCCTGACATGACGACGCACACCTTCGACATCGTGGTCCTGGGCGGCGGCAGCGGCGGCTATGCGGCCGCGCTGCGCGCGAGCGAGCTCGGCAAGTCCGTCGCCCTGATCGAGAAGGACAAGGTCGGCGGCACCTGCCTGCACCGCGGATGCATCCCGACCAAGGCGCTGCTGCACGCCGCCGAGGTCGCGGAGCACGTGCGCGACGCGGCCGCAGTCGGTGTGACGGCGTCGTTCGACGGAATCGACACCGCGGGCGTCCGCGCCTACCGTGAAGGCATCGTCGCGAAGAAGTTCAAGGGCCTCGAAGGGCTCGTCAAGGCCCGGGGCATCACGACGGTGGCAGGCGTGGGACGTCTGAACGCCGATCGCAGCGTGAGCGTCGGGGACGATGTCTACGTCGGCGCTGACGTCGTTCTCGCGACGGGCTCGTACAGCCGCACGCTCCCCGGGCTCGAGATCGACGGGCGCATCCTCACGAGCGAGCACGCACTCGCCCTCGACGAGGTTCCGAAGAGCGTTCTCATCCTCGGCGGTGGCGTCATCGGCGTCGAGTTCGCGAGCGTGTGGCGCTCGTTCGGCGCCGACGTGACCATCATCGAAGCTCTGCCCCATCTCGTCCCGAACGAGGACATCGCGATGAGCAAGGGTCTCGAGCGTGCGTTCCGGCGCCGCGGGATCCAGTACTCGCTCGGCATCCGCTTCCAGACCGCGACCCAGAACGACGCCTCCGTGACCGTGACCCTCGAGGACGGCAAGGAGTTCACCGCGGACTACCTGCTCGTCGCGGTCGGCCGCGGCCCGGTGACCGCCGATCTCGGTTTCGAAGAAGCCGGTGTGGTGCTCGACCGCGGATTCGTGACCGTCGACAACGACCTGCGCACCGGCGTTCCGGGCGTGTGGGCCGTCGGCGACATCGTGCCGGGCCTGCAGCTCGCGCACCGCGGATTCCAGCAGGGAATCGCGGTCGCGGAGCGGATCGCTGGCCTGTCACCCGTGAACGTCCCCGACAGCCAGATCCCCAAGGTCACCTACTCCAGCCCCGAGGTGGCCTCGGTGGGCGTGACGGAGGAGGCCGCGGTCGCCGAGCACGGCGCGGATGGGATCGTCTCGTACGAGTACAACCTCGCCGGCAACGGCAAGAGCGAGATCATCGGCACCGGCGGCCTGGTGAAGGTCGTGCGCCGAAAGGACGGGCCCGTCCTCGGCGTGCACCTGCTCGGAGATCGCGTCGGCGAGCTGATCACCGAGGGCCAGCTGGCCGTCGCGTGGGAGGCCCACCCCGAGGACATCGCACCCCTCATCCACGCGCATCCGACGCAGAGCGAAGCGCTCGGAGAAGCCTTCCTCGCCCTCGCGGGCAAACCCCTGCACGCCCTCTGAACACCAACCGGTGCCCAGGGTCACTAAGCTAGACAAGCGTTTGAACAACTTTCTGAAGGAGACTCCGTCATGAGCACATCCGTTATCCTCCCCCCGCTCGGAGAGAGCGTTACAGAGGGTACGGTCACCCGCTGGCTCAAGCAGGTGGGTGACACTGTGCAGGCGGACGAGGGCCTGCTCGAGATCTCGACCGACAAGGTCGACACCGAGATCCCCTCGCCGGTCACCGGCGTGATCGAGGAGATCCTGGTCGCCGAGGACGAGACCGTCGAGGTCGGCGCCCTGCTCGCCCGCATCGGTGACGGCAGCGCGTCCGCACCGGCGGCCGACGCCCCCGAAGCCGCAGCTCCCGCTGCCGAGGCCGCTCCGGCCGAGGCCGCCGCTCCCGCCGCAGAGCCCGCTCCCGCCGCGGAGCCCGCTCCCGCCGCGGAGGCCGCTCCGGCCGCAGAGGCCGCTCCCGCCGCCGCAGCTCCGGCCGGTGACGCCAAGGACATCGTCCTGCCCGAACTCGGCGAGAGCGTGACCGAGGGCACCGTCACCCGCTGGCTGAAGCAGGTCGGCGACGAGGTCGCCGTCGATGAGGCCCTTCTCGAGATCTCGACCGACAAGGTCGACACCGAGATCCCGTCGCCCGTCGCCGGTGTTCTGCAGGAGATCCTCGCCGCCGAGGACGAGACGATCTCTGTCGGTGCCGTGCTCGCCCGCATCGGATCGGGCGCCGCTCCCACCGCTGCGCCGGCCGCACCCGAGGCCGCCGCTCCCGCACCCGAGGCCGCCGCCCCGGCGCCCGCGGCTGCACCGGCACCGGCCGCTGCCCCCGCACCGGCCGCTGCTCCGGCACCTGCTGCGGCTCCGGCACCTGCTGCGGCTCCGGCACCTGCTGCGGCTCCGACACCTGCTCCGGCTCCCGCTGCTGCTCCGGCTCCCGCTGCCGAGAACGACAACCTGTACGTCACCCCGCTGGTGCGCCGCCTGGCTTCGCAGCAGGGTGTCGATCTCGCCTCCGTGACCGGCACCGGCGTCGGCGGACGTATCCGCAAGGAAGACGTGCTGAAGGCCGCCGAGTCGGTCGGCTCCGCTCCGGCCGCCGCGGCTCCCGCCGCACCCGCTCCGCTGGAGGTGTCGCCGCTGCGCGGCACGACCCAGCCCATGTCGCGCCTGCGCAAGGTGCTGGCGGAGCGCGCTGTCGCCTCGATGCAGCAGACCGCGCAGCTGACCACCGTCGTGGAGGTCGACGTCACGGCTCTCGCGGATTACCGCGACAGCGTGAAGGCTTCGTTCCTGCAGAAGACCGGTGACAAGCTCTCGTTCCTGCCGTTCTTCGCTCTGGCCGCCGCTGAGGCGCTGCGCGCCTTCCCGATCGTGAACTCCACGGTCGACGGCGACCAGATCGTGTACCCGGCGACCGAGAACCTCTCGATCGCCGTCGACACCGAGCGTGGCCTGCTGACCCCGGTCCTGCGCGACGCCGCGTCGAAGAACATCGCGGAGATCGCGCACGAGATCGCCGATCTCGCCGCCCGCACGCGCGACAACAAGCTGAAGCCCGACGAGCTCGCCGGCGGCACGTTCACGCTGACGAACACCGGTTCGCGCGGCGCGCTCTTCGACACCCCCGTCGTCTTCCTGCCGCAGTCGGCGATCCTCGGAACGGGAACGGTCGTCAAGCGCCCCGGCCTGGTCAAGGTCGGTGGTTCGGACGCGATCGCGATCCGCTCGTACGTGTACCTCGCGCTCTCGTACGACCACCGCATCATCGATGGCGCGGACGCAGCCCGCTTCCTCGGTGCGGTGAAGGCCCGCCTCGAGTCGGCGCAGTTCGCCGCTCAGCTCGGAGCCTGACGACCGACGCCTCATGATGGCTGGTCCGCGACGTCGTACACGTCGCGGACCAGCCATTTCTCGTTCATCCGCACGAGGACGAGAATGCGCGGTGCCGCCGGTGACTCCGCACGGATCACCGCGACGTCGCCGTACTCGTCGACCGGAGAGATGGCGGGCTCGGTGCCGGCGACCTCGCCCAGCTCCACGACATCGACCGTCGATCCCTCGGCGATCACGTCCGGACACGATGAGGCCCCGGCTTCGGCGCAGGAGGCTGCTCCGATGAGCAGCGATGCAGCCGCCGTAACCGCCGTCTCGTCGGACGCGGAGGTGCTCGTTCCGAGATCCTCGGCCGCCGGCGTCGGGCTCGGAGCCCCCGCCGTCTCGTCTGCGGTCGCCGGCTCCGTGGCCGTCGCGCTCTCGGGCGCCGTCCGAGACGGAGCGCCGTGCCCTTCGGCAGCCTCCCCCGACTCGCCGCCGGGCCACAGCAGGCCGCCTGCCAGCACCGCGACCGCCGCCGCAGCGGCGATCAGAAGGCTCCGACGACGTGAACGGGGCGCGACGCGCTCGTCGGTTCGATTCCGTGTGCCACTCGCTGACGGAGAGGCCGAGCGTCCGACCGAGGACCGCCGGTCCCGATTCGGTAGCGCACGAGCGACGCGCTGCACCGCCTCCGCGACGCTCCCCCGGAGCGCTTCGAGCGCCTCACCGACGAGGCTGGGCCGCTCCGCCCTTCTCGCCCGACGCGACTCCACCGATCCGGTCCCCGCGATTCCTCGGCGCCCCAGTGCCTGCCGCTCGCTCGAACGGGCGTTCGCCGCTCGGGCGACGTCTCGCGCGCGCTCGGGCGTGAGCACGTCGCACCGCAACGGGCGCGGTGACGCGATCTGCAGGAGAGCCTCCTCCCACTCCTCGATCCGACGTTGCGGTACGCGCGGCTGGTCCGCGCCCAGATGCAGCCCCATCTGCACCTGGGCGAGGACGCGCCCCATTCCCCTGTCGCGGCACCCCTCCGCGACGAGCTCGACCACACGCGCCGCGGCCGCGCACGCGGCCTCGCCCTCCCCGACGACGAACACGGGGCGTCCCTCCCCGGTGACCCACCAGGTGCCGCTCTCGCGGGCCCCCGGCTCCCCGAGTTCGTCGATCCCCCGTAGCACGCTCGCCACAAGCGTGCTGCACTCCCCCAGCGACAGATGCTCGTCGACGACGTGTCGACGCGCGAGAAGGCTCGTCACCCTCTCGGTGCACCACGGCAGCAGCACGTCGTGCCCGTCGCGACGCCGCACGACGTCGAGCGGTGCAGCGACGTGCTCGGCGCCGGCGAACGCCCAGCCGGCCCATCCCGCCAGCGCCCCGGCATCCACCTGCACCGCCACGCCCTCCCCGCGGGTGACGAGCAGTCCGCCGAACGGAGTCTCCGCCGCGTCGAGCGAGCGGACGACCCGGTGCGCGTCCGGCACGAGCGGTGGCGTCGGGGTGCCGACTGCGTCATCTGTCATGTCCCCATGACAGCGCACTGCCAGGGGCACGACAGCGGGAAACGGGTTGATGGGGATGGATCCGCACGATCTGTGCTCTGTGCAGGAGCGGTCGACGCCCTGACGATCGCGCTCCGCTCGGCGCGAACGACGGCATCAGCGGCACCGGGGACTCGGTAGGCTTGTCCCTATGGCAAAGACTCCCGAACCCGAGAAGCGTCCTGGGTTCTTCTCCCAGATCAAGTCCCTCTTCAGGTTCACCAAGGAGGCGTACCCCTGGCTGCCCTGGGCGCAGCTCGCGATCCTCATCGGCGGCATCCTCATCGGACTCGTCGTCGGGTACCTGATCCCCCCGCTGCAGTGGTGGACTCTTCTGCTCTGGGGCATCACCGGACTCATGCTCGGCGTCCTCGCCGCGATGTTCCTCATGACGCGCCTGTCGACCTCGGCGATGTACACGAAGATCGACGGCATGCCCGGTGCCACCGGCCACGTCATCAGCACCAGCCTCGGACGCCGCTGGCAGGCATCCGACACCCCGGTCGGCATCAACCCCAAGACCCAGGAGGCCGTGTACCGCGCGGTCGGCCGCGGCGGCATCGTCGTCGTCGGCGAGGGCGCGCGCGGACGCCTCACCCGTCTGATCAACGAGGAGCGCAGCAAGGCCCAGCGCGTCGCCAACGGCGTGCCCGTCACGGTGCTCTACGTCGGACACGGCGATGACGAGGTCGCGATCTCCGACCTCGCCAAGACGATCAAGAAGATCCCGAAGGCGATCGACAAGGCCACGATGGCCGCCGTCATCCGCCGCATCGAGTCGGTGTCGCAGTCGCTGTCGTCGCTGCCGATCCCGAAGGGGATCGACCCGACCAAGGTGCGCGCCCAGCGTCCGCGCTGAGCCCCGACAGACGAAGATAGACGAAGCGCGGCCGTTCCCCCCGGGGGGGAGGACGTGCTTCTCTCAGTCCAAGAGGGGGTGGAGGGGTAGGCGCCG